>NZ_JARBDB010000047.1:0-565399 GCF_036577605.1 Paenibacillus sp. GYB004 | reverse complement strand
ACTTATGCTTCATGAGTGAGTGCCTCTTTTCATAGTGGGATTGTTCTTGCCGGAACGTTTCCCAGTATACTAGAGGCGCTTTCTTCGTTCAAAGCTCAAATTACTTCATTACAGGAATGGCTCCTTTTTAAATGTAAATGATTATCATTATCTTCATCAATATTGCTGGCGCAAAAAGGGGAAACAATAAAAAAAGCGCAACGATTTATTGGATAAATGTCAATAAGTCAAAAAAAAAGACAAGGCTGCCGATCCGCATCGGCAGCCTTGTTCCTTATATCATTCCACATCCCGGTCCAGCGGAAAAATCGGACGTTTTACGCGCTCGTAACGAAATCCGGTGAAATCGAACATCGACAACCCCGGGCTATCGACGGTGATGATCCGCTCGCAAAGCGGCTCGAACGCAGCGCGGAAATGGTGGCTTGATTTTAGCCCGACGATTTTCTTCGTCCGTATGTCTATCCCGTGCAGCAAAAAGATTTGCTCGTCGAACACCTGGTTCCGCACCGAGCATACGATGAAATCGAGTCCTTCCGCCTGAAACCGGACGGATTTTCCAAGATCGGACCTCGCCCCTCTCCCCATCGGCGAAGTCGTGACGAATCGTCCGTCCGTCAATGCTTTGACATAGGCCCGCAGTTCGAGCGGCGCGCCGTGCAGCTCATCGGTTTTCCCGCCTAGCCGGATGTCGATGGTCGCGCCTACCCCCGCTGCATGGGCCTGCTCCGCCGTCTGCGGATCATAGATGAAGGCAAAGCACGCTTCCGGAAGCTTCCGCCCCAGCATCGCGCGCAGCAGATACGTGCCGTCACCCGGCGTTCCCGCACCCGGATTGTCCGAAGTTTCGTTCAGCACAATCGGCCTTGCCTCCGAGCGAAGCGCCAGTTCGATGCCTTCTTCCGGTGAAGGAGGCTTGGGGTAAAATTGTGGCTTATACCCGATCACTCGTGAAGCCAACGTCTCGGCCGTCCTTTCGGCCAGCGACCGGTCGCCGTTCGCGATCACCAGAACCGCGACGCCCGCCTCGTCCACATCTGCATAAGGAAAGCCGTGGTAAAATGTACAGTTTAGCACGTTCACAGACGACAGTTCCGCTTCCCGGCAATCCGCATTAATCGAACGGATCGGCTCGAAATCCGTCCCGATTGTCGGAATAAGCAGCGGCGGCTTCGCCAGATGCATGACGGGACGCAGCTCCCCCGCCGCCACCTGTCTTGCCAGCCCGACAGCTTCCTGACCCCTTTCGTACGAATCGATATGCGGATATTCGCGGTTGCCGATCAGCAGGTCGGCGTGCTCCACCATAAGCGGGGTCAGATTCGCATGAAGATCGAGCGTCACGACAAGCGGAACCTCGCTGCCGATCCGTTCGCGAACGGCCCGGAGCAGATCCCCTTCGATATCGTCCACGCCTTCGGCCACACCCGCGCCGTGCAGCGCGAGACAGACGGCGTCGCAGGCGCCCGCCGCTTCAATCCCCAGGAGCAGTTCCCGCTTCATCCGCTCATAAGCGGCCCGGGCGATAATGCCGGACGGCACGGCCGCCGCGCCAAATACGGGAACCGCCTCGATTGCGAGCCGCGCGGCTTCGTCCAGCATGCCGCCGACAAAGCTGCTTACCTCCCGGTGGTTCTCCCTGAACGCTTCTCCGTATGCCCATTCCCGCTGCCGAAAAGCGTCCTCGGTCGTAGTTACATTTGAAAACGTATTCGTCTCATGCATCAGTTGCCCGATCAAAAAACGCATCGGTCAATCCTCCTTTTCCAATGCATCAAGCTGACAAATAGCTGGTCGAAGCGGGAGCGCGTGTCCATGCGGCTTCGACGCGCAGGATGTGCGCCCCTTCCGGCAAAGGCCCGGTCTCGAACAAAACTTGCTTGTACTGGACCGACGGATTGTACGTATCGAACGCCGCCGTCTCCCGCCAAGTAAAGGCCGGCACCAAATATAGGTTGCCACGCTTCGAGCTTGCCGCCTATACAAAATCCCCCATTCCCCGGAGGCTACAAGCCGATATGCCGGATACCTGTAAAGCTGGTACATAACTACACACATAACTGCATCCGTCCCGGCATTTACCAGGTGCCTTCCAGCACCGCTCCTTGCTGTTTCAATCGTTCCCGTAAACCGCCCACATCGAGATGACGCATATTGCTTATGCGCTCGGAACCAAACAGAGCCGCCGCCGTCCCCGCCGCTTGCCCCATCGCCAGACAGCCGCCCATCACGCGGGCCGTGCCTTGCGCCTGCCGGTCCGCCGACAGGCAGCGACCGGCGACGAGCACATTGCTCAGCTTCTGCGGCAGCAGCGAACGGAACGGGATGTCGTAGGAGCCGCCGTTCGCGATCGGGATGCGCACCTGCTTGCTGCCTTCCTGATGAATATCGATATGATGGCAGCCTTTGGCGACGCCGTCGGCAAACTTTCGCCCCTGCCCGACATCCTCCCCGGTGAGCACATAGTCGCCGATGATCCGTCTCGTCTCCCGGATCCCGATGCGCGGCGCGATCCCCGACAAGTGCGCCTGCTCAAACCCCGGCACGCGGTTTTTGAGAAAGCGGATACAAATACCGATCTGATCGAACAGCTCGCCCATCGTGCCGCTAAGCTGCTTCGTATTCAGCGCATTGAGATGGGCGACCCGCGTCGCATTCACGCATACCTCCTTGCGCGGAACCGAGGTCGGCTGGATCATAATAAGCGCGGTCGGGAACAACTCTCCGCTTTCGATCGCCTCCGCCAGCAGCGGTCCGTTGCCTTTGAAAAACACCGTCGGCTGCCCTTGGCGGTACAACTCCTCGACCAGCTCCCGGTCGGTGCGTCCGCCGCGTATCTCCTCGCTTTCGCCGACCGCCACATGCTCGGGATGCTCGCGCACGAAGTCAAGCAGCGGCTCCGTTTCCACGCCGGCCAGCCGGAAGATCATCGAAACCGGCTGCAGCTCGCCGCTCGGCGATCCGATCTCGTACGGCGCCCCCGCCATCGCGCACACATCCCCGTCTCCCGAACAATCGACGAACGCGCCGGCGCCCAGGACGGAACGGCCGCTCTTGTTGCGGATTACGACGCCGGTCATCCGTTCCCCGTCCATCACGACATCCTCTACCGTCGTATGCAGCAGCACATCGACGCCATATTTGCGCAGCACGTTCATCACCGCAATCTGCATCGCGACCGGATCGACACATAGGTAGCGGATCAACCGCCAGTCGTTAAACGCTCCGACGTAACCATCCAGTTTTTTCAGCTCATCGATCAGCTCGCCCAGTACGCCGCCGACAATCCATTCGCCGCGCGCGTTGATCGCGCCGTCGATCGTCATGCCGCTCAGCAGTTCGCCGCCGAGTGCCGGTCCCGCGTCGATTAACAGCGTTCGCGCCCCGTTGCGCGCCGCCCCGGCCGCAGCCGCTATGCCGGCGCTTCCGCCGCCGACGACGATTACCTCGTAATCCGGTTCATGTCCGGCTGTTGTCATGTTTGTCACACCCCTTTGTTTCATTGTTAGAATCCCTTGTCTGGCGTAGCTGACGAAGCAGCTCCAGCGCCTTGTCCACGAACAGCTCGCCGGTTCCGGGCGCGTTGCGGCTGAAATTGCGCAGACGCATCTCGTAGCCCCCGTTTGCATAGGCCTCGCGCGTCCCTACATAACCCGTATTCGTGCCGTTGCAAATCGTGTTGACGATCAGCCCGGCATAGGGTGCCCCCGCCTTAAGCCGTAAACCCAGCTCGGCGAACAGCTCTCCCGGCAAGCCCGCCACGGCCAGCTCGCCGATGCGAAACGCCTGGATCTCCATCTCCGCTTCACGTACCGGGTTCTCCATCGTTTGCAGCAGCCGTTCTGCCAAAATCCGCTCGATCGGCCGGGCGTCCGGCGATTGCAGCGTCTGCCGCGCTTCTGCCGCTTCATCCTCCGTCGCCTGACGATATACGAGCGGGAACCGGCTTCGGGCGGCGCCAAGCGGCAGCGGCTGCCCGTCTCCCGGCATCGTTATTTTCTCGCGAACGCGGAGCACTTCACCGGCCAAAATCTTCCCCATCTTGTCATAGTGATCGGCGGCGACCGGGCAAGGCCGCAAAAAGTCGCGGTGGTTCACATTGCCTGATGCGCCCTGCACAAACAAACTGACCGTCTGCGCGCCGAGCGCGAGCTTCAGACAACGGCTCAGACTGCCCGGATAATCGCCGCACGCCTCCGTACCGCCGACCGTATCCGGATGACAGGCGAAGTTGGTGATGACCGCAAGCGGCCGTCCCTCCTCATCGTCAATTCGCGCGACCAGCACTTCGGGGTCGGCCGGCCCCTCCGGCTTTAGCAGTAACGGATTTCCGTATCCCGGATTCGTCTGCACCGTGCCGTCCTTCATCCGGAACCGGCGGTTAAACGCGATGTCCGCTTCACGTCCGGCTCCGAAGCCGATCCGCGCCGGACGGAGACGCCGGTAAGCAAGGATTGCCGCATCGGCCGACTTGCGCACCAGCTCCGCCAAATACGCCTCGTCCTGCCCGGGCCAGATCGGCGGCCCCGTATGCGTATGGGTGGCGGATACCATGACCCGCTCCGGGGCAACCTCCGTAAACGTATGGATCCGTTGGCGAATCCGCTCCGTCTCCGTCGCAAGAACGAATAAAGCATCGACAACTACGAGCAGCAGCGTTTCGCCGCCGGACTCAATTGCAACCGCCTTCACATAGAGCTCGTCTTTCACCTCCGATATTCTCCGGTCCGCAAACTGGCCCGGTATTTCGCTGCCGAGAGGTGGCGTAATGACAATCTCGCACGCTCCGCACCGCATCCTCTTCCCCTCCCTTTCCTGAGCCAGCTTCCGCCGGGCCTTCAACGCGACGTCCGTTGCCTCCGGATGTCGAACAGGTTAATCTACGCCGTCCGCGACAACAGTTTCCGCCTCGTTATCGGCCAGCACGCTGCCGATCCGTTCGCACAACTCGTCTTCGCCGATCATATCCGCCCAGTACTCTTTCAGCGGCTGGAAGATCGCCGGGAAAGCTGAGAGCGGGATGTTCAAATCGCCATGTGTCCGGCACGAGAACAGAATGTCCCGGTATAACCCGTACCGTTCCGGCCGGCGGATGCTGGAATCCGCGGCCAAGGCGGGCAAAGGGCGCAGAGCGGGTATGCTAAGCGTGCGGCTCGCGATCAGGCGGCTGGCCCGGGATGAACCCAGATAGTCGGCGAGCAGCATCGCCTCCTTCATATGGCCGCTGCGCGCATTCACGCCCAGCCCGAGACATATCATCAACGTCCGAGGCTCATGGATAAACGGGACCGGCGATAGATCATAGTCCAGATCGGACTGCTTCCATACGTTTAAGCCCATATAACTGTTAAGGATCATCGACAGCTTGCCTTCCATGAACAGCTTTATCGTATCGTTGTTGCTTTCCGACAAAAACAACGGGGACGCCTTCCGGTTATGAATGAGGCTTTTGGCTATCCGCATGCTTTGCAGCAGCCTTGATCCGCGCAAGTCTTTCAGCCGACCGTTTTCCCGCTCGAACCGCTCGCCGCTTTGCAGCAAAAAAATCGGCCATCTGTTCATATCCTGGACATGGGCGCCGAATCCGTATCTGCCTTTGCCGTTGGAAAGCCGTTCGGCGCAGCCCATCAGATCGTCCCAAGTCCAGGAGCCGTCCGGTTCCTCCAATCCGCATTCGCGGAAATGCGCCTTGTTGTAGCAAAGTACGATAGGCGAGAAGATAATCGGCTGCATTCGGCAAGCCTCCTCGAACACGAACAGCTTCGATAGCGCCGGGTATATGCCTTCTTTGGAAGGGAGCGCTTTAAAATACAAGGCACGCCCTTCCTCGGCGATGCGCTGGAACTGATAGTTGTCGAGCATAATCAGGTCGGCCGCTTCCCCGTCCCCGTGTTCGTCCTCAAGCGTCCCGCCGTAAGCTTTCGTCTTTACGGTAATCCACGGATGCCGCCGGTGAAAATCGTCCAGCAGCGCGGCGAGCTCCAGGTTGCGAAATGAAGCCTGGTTGCAGTTCAGCGTTAACGTGACCGGCCGGCGTTCGACCGAATTTGCGCGGACCCGGTTGCCGACACGCGGAACCTTCTCGATCCACCCTTCCTCGACGAGCTGCTCCAGCCCTTTGCGTACCGAGTTGTTGCTCAGGCCGAACTTTGCAGCCAGCTCCTTCTCCGATGGCAGATACTCGCCGTCCGGAAAGGCTCCTCCCCTGATGCTTTCACGCAGCCCATCGACCATGTCGCGAAGCTGCTGAAGAAACTGTTCGTTTGTCGGTCTGTTTCTCATCGCGCTTACACCTCCTTGCCGATCGTCCCGGACGAGTGAACCGTCCTGATTTATCTGCAATTCTATTCCGTTTTACTGGTTCATAAATTTTATGAATCACATATTCAAATTATTTCATATCTTTTACAAATTATTTATATATCAACGGTTATATTGTGTCAAACATTTATTAATCAACCACAAATCATGTAATTCTTATGAATCACGACGAAAAATATGCACCAGAAAAAGCCTCCCCGTTCATAGAGGAGGATCGCGGCGAGCTCGTGTTATCGTCCATAAAAATCCGTTATCTAAAATCAGTGCGGATTCGGCTTTATAACGTTTGATAATATTTTAATAGACTCTCTATCCGATCCTGAATCAATCGTTTCAAAGATTCAGGCCTCACTGCAATAACGGAATTACCGTATTTCATAAAGTAATCCGCTATAAACGCCTCTTCACCCTCATTATAGAACCCCCTGATTAGCGTTCGAGCACCGGGATTGATGGTCATAGAAGGATAATGCTCTTTATAAAAAATATCTTGGGCCTGTTCTACAATCTCTATCTCAAAGTCAATACTGTTCATGGAACGGTACATGTCCAGTGAACGACTGACGAGTTCATCCACAGAGAATGGGGATTTCACGCCTTCTTCCTCTACGTAGGCGATTCGATCACATCGGAACACTTTGTACCGGTTCGTAGGGATCTCTATTCCAGCCGCATACCATTGACCAAACTTGGCGGATATTTTGAAAAATTGAACCGAATAGCTTTTTTCTTGATTTTTTGATGCATATTGAATCTTGCAGCCGTTCCCGTTAAGGATGCTTTTCAAGATTTTATCTAAAAAGCGACTGACATTCGGATGCGGGGACATCTCAAACTGCAGCACTTTTTTCATTTTGTGAATTTGCTCGATTTGCTTTTTGGAAAGGCAGTTTTCAAACTTTTCATTCAGCTGCGTAACGCTTAAATGAAACGGGGTAGACTGATACGCTTCCAGCGTTAACATGGCAAAGTACAGCGCGTACACTTCATCCATCGTAAAAGTAATCGGCGATAACAACCGGTTTTTCAAAATCCCGTATCGTCCGTGTCTGCCATGCTCCGCAAAAATGGGCATGCCCAATTGTTCCAATGATCCGATATCGCGTAATGCCGTGCTTTTCGAAATCTTGTATGTATCCATCAGGTCTTGCAAATTAAAAAATTCTCGACCGTTCAAGTATCGGATCATGTCATTTAATCGCTCTGGTTTCTTCATCGTTACTCCTGAGTAAAGGTGTCATTGTTTGATACCTTTAAATACTATAATAAGCTCAAGGTATAGTGCAAGTTACCTCACATTCGATCTAAAAGGAGACCCGTCCAATGATTGAAACACTGGAAGTCGCAATATTCTTATCCATGAACGGAAAGGCGAGAGAGGCTATCGAATTTTACAAAAAGCATTTTCAAGCAGAGGAGCTATTAGTGGTTACCTATGAAGACATGGCAAAACGCGACAGCTCCCTGAAGCTTACGGATGAAAACAAACATTACATTACCCACTCCGTCTTATCCATCGGAAAAACAAAGGTGATGATGGCGGAAGATACCATGGATGCCAAAGAAAAATATACGGTTGGCAACAACACCTCCTTATGCATTCAAAGTGCGAACTTAGAGGAAATTGAGCATTTTTACAAAAGCTTGACGACAGATGAGAGAGTGAGAATCATCGCTCCCTTATCCAGCAATGTGTTCAGCAAAGCATACGGTATTGTCGAAGACCCGTTCGGTATTCAAATCCAGTTGATGTACGATGAAAGATTGAACTAATCATCGAACAATAATGGTACGCACATACGGTTTGTACCTCTTATTCCAAGCAACCGGTGGGGGATGCACCCTTTTTGCTGATTTTGCTGATCTTCCTCGTTATGATTCACTTTTTCCACGCCTTTCTTTATATGATTCGTATCGCTACCTATAGAAATCTCGATATGTTCCGAATGTTCTCACCATGTTTTGAAGATTATGTACTCAAGTCGCAGGAATGAAGATCTGTCATCGGGAGCTCATACCGGACCTCGGAATAGTTACTGATCAGTCGTTCCTGTTGAATCGTATTCCCGGTTTTTTTGTCGATGACGTCTCGCCAAATCTCATTTTGCCGATAGTTTTTGCCTCCCGCACGCAAAAAAGCATGGTTTTTTTCAAATACATGATAAGAATAGGGCCATTCTTCCGCGATATGGACAGACCCTTTGAGATGGTCGTTTGTCAGCCAAACCTTGAACTGGATCGCTTGATCGGTCCGGTTGTGAAACCGCAGATCGATATAATTGTAAAACACGCTCGCCCCGCTGCCGAACGGCAATGCGCGCTGATCGTCCGGGAACGGGTCAAAGCTATGGTGGTGCCTCTCCCTGATCGTAAGCGGGGTATGAAGAGCCAGCCAGAACAAAAGATTGGCAAGCTGGCATATGCCGCCTCCGATACCGGTTTTGACATCTCCGTTAGACAGCAGGAGCCCTTCGATATACCCTTTGGCGGCAGTCGTTTTTCCGACAGTTCTCCAGAAAGAGAAAGTCTCCCCCGGACGGATCACAATCCCGTCTATATAACGAAGGCTAAGGCGTAAATTTGTAATTTTGTTTTCCTGAAGCACGGGATCGGTGGAACCCAATTTTCGGCGAAGCAGGGATTGATGTTTTTTGCACGTATACGGCAGCGCTTCTTCCGATCTTTGTTTTGCAAATTTAGTGAAAGAAAGTGTATTGAGCAGATGCCGCTTTAGCGTCAGCTGGGCAACGCGCACTTTGTACAAAAAAGGGAAATGGGTAAGGAGTAGTTGTCTCAATCATGCACCCTCCATTCCTTGGACACCGGCCGGTTTGTATATAGTTGCAAATTCGGGAAGAGCAAGGATGCCGCTATCGTATATTCATGAATTTTGTCTATTGTATTCAAGACAATTGCCCGTATTCCTGCTTTCTCCCGGATGGCCGATTAACGAAGGATCGGCAGTTACGTGGGGCTGATGTTGAAGCCGCAGCAGCTCCAGCGCAAAAACCAGACGATCGCGCTTGCCTTGCTTAGCAATCTGCTGCTCGTTTCCGGATCGGTCGGACTAAGCTATATTTTGATGCTGCTGCTTTCCCACTCGGCGGCGACCTCGCTGCTCAGCATGGCTCCCGGCGGAATGGACCAGATGAGCATTATGGCGCATGAGGTGAATGCCAACCTTTTCGTCGTGTCGGGCTACCAGCTGTTCCGCATTTTATTTATATTCTTAGTCGTGTCGCCTTTGCTGAAAATGATCCTTTCCCGTTTGCTCGGAGTAACGCCGAACAGGCAAACCGGACTCCCTTCCACGGATCGGTCCGTGACATGACGAAAACAAAAAGAGCATCCTTCGGCCAGCCGCCCAAGGATGCTTTTTTCTTGACGTGGACACTCGAAGCGAGGGTCGAATTTCTCAAGTCGTTTTACTTGGCAGCTTCGTTCCCCGTTCCCTAGCTGCGACCGGCTCCCCCAGCGGCTTCATAGCTTACAACCTATGAAATTCCACTCCGTATTGATTAAAGATCGCCTCGTATTTCGTTTCGAAGATTCTCCATCGATTTTCCGCTCCGTGCTTCTGCTGCAAAGCTCTCAAATACTGATTGGCCGCGGCACTATCCTTGGATTGCAACAACAAATGAAAGCTCTCTTCGCCCAGATGCAAATAGGGGCCGGAAGTATAATAATCGACAACGGATCTGGCGCCGGTCATCGTATCATAGAAATGAATAGCTTCTTCCAATCCATCCAGCAGCGTTTTCGTTAATTCCTTCATATTCGTATCCGAAGTGACGGCAAATCGGTCCGGAACGGATTCCGTTAGTTCCCCAAGTCTTGCTCTGAAATGACACTCCGCTTCATGGGGCGCCGTTGTAAACTGTTTCGATTGAATCCGCGCTAGCTCTGCCGAGTAAATGCCGCAATTCACATAAAACATTACTTTATCTGCTGAGTTGCCGCCCGATTTTTGAAAGTTGAACATATAGACAAGACTTTCGGATGCCTTGTAGAAATTCAAGCTTTTTTTGGCGAAGCCGTGCTTGGAAAGGAACGGCTTTACGTCCTGCTTGATCAAGTCGTTAAAGATCTGCTGCAACGCGATTCCTCCTAGATCCGTCTGCCTTCCTGCTACCCGTACCGATACCCTATATTCGGCTATCCGTGACTCTTCCGATAGTCGTCGGTCAGAACACCAGCAAACCCCCAGTTCTCCTCATCCATTTCCTGGATCACGATATGGGTATGCTCCGGCTTTTTGCCAAGAACCTTGACAAGCGTCTCCGTAAATTCCATTACGATTTGAGCTTTTTGCTCACGGGTGGCACCCTTAGTAATTTGCAGATTGATATAGGGCATCTTCACTCTCCTCCATTCCTTTCTTATTATCGGGCGGAAGAAATCCCCAGCATTCAATGAAATTTATCGTATTCATTGTACCATATTATGACATTGCAATTAGATATCGTCCTAGGAAATTGATTCTTCCGGACTACCTCTGTCGGATCGAATCGGAAAAAACACCTTCACCCAGATAACAGCACCAATCGGATGCGGATAAGGAACCGGTTCATCGAATGTCCTGGCATTTTCGATTACCCAGGCATAGGTTTGGTTATATGAGAGACTGGAACTGTCGTGAAGAGCGGATAACCCTCGTTGTTTATAAGAATTCTTATATTCTTCCAGCGATAAAGGGCCCCTTACATCAACAAGTCACACCTTCCGATGACCGTTCCAGTACCTGCTGCAATGATTCCAACGGTTCCTCGAATCTTCGTATTCGATCCTCGAATTTCCCAGATTTTAGTTCCGGTTACGATCATACTTGCATAGGGTTCGCGTACAATTAACGCTCTTTGTATGAATAAGGGTTCGTTTTGTGTCTGGATCTTATCGATTAGGGAACAGCTCCTCTCCCTATTATTGAGCTCGCATCGTATTGACTTCACAGAAGCCTTCCACTAGTATCAAACATAAAACAATCCTTTATTTGGAAATGGAGGCAACTATGCTAGATTATTTTATTTTATTTTTATACCCGCTGCTAGTCTTCTTTTTATTTTCTGCTATGCGCTTTCATAAACGTACTTTAACGAAAATGGAGGATCTAGTACGCAGTCAGCAAGAAATGATTCAACTGCTCAAAGACGAACTAGCCCATTTGCGTAAATGAATCAGGTTACGGCAGCCGGAGTCACATTCAAGCTTCGCCGCTCCTGCGAAGGAGCGACTCCTTTGGGCCCTCTCCAGAACGTGTGCGCACGGGCTCTGAACCAATAAGAGGCTTTGACATCCTCTATTTTCGGCCTTTTCCCAAAAACGAACCAAATAGAGGCGGTATGCACCCCTTATTTCTACCAACAGATCGCGTCTGTGCCCTTTTCGCCGATTATAGCCACCTCAAACCGCTCTTATTTCACCCTCTCGGAGCGAGTTTTGGACAAAATAAAGGATACAAAAAGCTCCTATTCGGCTACGCTTCCCGCTTATAGCAAGCAGGCAAACCCCGTGCAGTGCGGTCACAGTCACGAGAAGCAACGCGCTGAAACTTTACCACTTACGTATATGTAACGACAAGGGGGTGTCCCTATAATCATGTGGCGATTTTTGGAGCCCCGCTTCCAACCGGTACTCATGGAGAAAAAGACCTCAACCCCCACTTTACTGTGGAAATTGAGGTCCCTTCGTTCGAAAATGGAGACGTTCCTATGTCATGTCAACGTTTTTGGGACAGCGCCTTCGAAAGGCCACCTATTCGTGACTCTCTAAGCAGCACGGTCACCCTTCGTTAACCGCTACTTCAAGTCCCGCTCGAACAATCCGCGTTCCATCGCTCGATACACCAGCATCGCAAACATGCTGTTCGACCAGGCAAACCAAGGTCGCGTAAAGGTCGCCGGATCGTCGGCATGAAACCCTTCGTGCATAAAGCCGGTATCCGCATCGGTCGCTTCCAGCAGATCGATCATCTCCATCATTTCTGCATTGCCGGAAGCGGTCAGCCCCTGCATGGATAGCGCCAAATGCCACACATAGTCCGGAGGCGTATGCGGGCTGCCGATGCCTTTGGCCGCTTGGCCTTCGAAATAATACGGATTGTCCTTGCTAAGAATGAACGACCGCGTGTTGCGGTAAATCGGATCATCTGCGGAAGCATAGCCGATATACGGAATCGACATCAGCGACGGCGTGCCCGCATCGTCCATCAGGCAATAATTGCCGAAGCCGTCCGTTTCGAAAGCATAAATCGGCCCATACTTCGCGTGATGGTAAATCCCGTACAGCCGGATGCCGTGCTCGATTTCTTCCTCCAGCTTCTCCATTTCCTCGGCAAAACGAACGTCGCGGAACACATAGCGGGCAATCTCCTGCATTTGCCGCAATACGGCGACGACGAACATATTCGAAGGAATGTTGTAATGAAAGTCGCAGGCATCGTCGCTGGCGCGGAATCCGGACCAGATCATCCCGGTATAATTGACCGGCATGCCCTTGCCTTCGTTGCGAAGCGTATCGATCGCCGGACAATTCCGGCGCATGAACGTATATGATGAAAGCTCGCCATGACGCTGCTCTACCTTCCAGAGATCGACCGCCGTACGCATCGCTTTGCTGAAATTCTCGTCGAAGATGTCGGTATGCCCGGTCTCCTGCCAGTACAGATAAGAAAGCTGCATCGAAAAACAGATCGAATCGAGCTCGAATTTCCGCTCCCATACCCAAGGCGACATGTCCGTTTCGTCATTCGCATCCCAATGCCAGTCGTTCGGCCCTTCATTAAACGCATTGGCGTACGGGTCCTTCAAAATATAAAACATCTGGCGCCGGATCAAGCCGCCGATGATGCTCCGCAATTCCGCATCTTCCCTGGCCAGCGGCACATAATGGCGCACCTGCTCCACCGAATCGCGCAGCCACATGGCCGGAATATCGCCGGTAATCACAAAGGTCGTGCCGTCCTCCATCCGCTTCGTGGTCGTTTCGAGCGTATTGGGAAAACAATTATTGAACAGCGCCAGCAGCTTCGGCCGATGCGCCAGCTTGCTCTCCGCTGTCTGCAGCACCCGCTTCACGCTTGGCGGAACGGCAAACGAACCCAAATCGATTTTCGGCAGCCTGAATTGTTCCATCCCGAGTCCTCCTCCTTATCCTTTGACGGCTCCGGCCGTCATCCCTTGCATCACTTTTTTGGAGAATGCCAGATATACGAGCAGCACCGGCATAATCACGATCACCATAGCGGCCATCATCTGCGTATAGTTGGCCGTATACTGCCCGTTGAAATTGGTCAGCCCGATCGGCAGCGTATGCAGAGCCGGACTCTTAAGCAAGACGAGAGCGAACGGAAACTCGTTCCAGGCGCCGAGGAAAAACAAGATGACCGAGGTCGAAATAACCGGCATGCATAACGGCATCACGATGCGCAATACGGTGCTGGTGGAGCTGCTTCCGTCGATGCAAGCGGCCTCTTCGATATCGAGCGGCACTGACTTGATGAAGTTTTCGAACAGGAACACGGCCATCGACAAATTAAAGGCTACGTACGGAAAAATAAGCGTGATCCGCTTATCCAGCAAGCCGAGGACCTTAAATTCGACGAAAATCGGAATCAGCAAGCCATGGATCGGAATCAGCATGCCCGTCAAAAACATGAAATAAATCGTATTGCGAAACGGGAACTTGAATCGTGCCAATATATAAGCGGTAAAAAAACCGAATAATATCGTAAAAATTACAGTAAACACACTAACAAACGCGCTGTTCCAAAAATAAGTGCCCATCCTGCCGATCCGAAAGGCATCGATATAGTTTTGAAATTGCGGGCTGGTAGGCAAAGACATGATGTTCATGTTGAATTCTTGCGACGTCTTCAACGAGGAGTAGATCATCCATATCAAAGGGAAAATACACGACAGCGAAATGGCGATCAAAAAGATGTTAATCGCGATCTTGCCGATGGTTTTAGTCACGGTTTTTCCCTCCAATCAGACGGCTGATCATGATCAAAGCGACGCTCAAAATCATAATACCTACAGAAATCGCGCTTCCGTAACCAAGCTTGTACGCTTTAAACGACGTATCGTATGCATACTGGGCCATAACGGTCGAGCTGCTGCCCGGTCCGCCGCCCGTCATGACGAATATGCTGTCGAACGCTTTCATATTCCCGGCAATACAGAGCATAACCGCGATTTTGATCGTCGGATTCAACAGGGGAAGCGTTATGTGCAGCATTTTTTTGAACCCCGTCGCCCCGTCCAACTCGGCCATCTCGTACACTTCGCTATTGATGCTTTGCATCGCCGCCAAAAAGATGATCAAGTAAAAACCGATATACTGCCACACGATCGGTACTGTAACGGAGTACATGACGATATCCGGGTCGTCCAGCCACGGCTTGATCCACGACTCCAATCCGACGCTTCGCAGCAGCCAGTTCAGCATCCCGGCATCCTGGTTATAGATCATTCCCCATAAAAAGCCGATGACGACGGACGACAGCACTACGGGAATGAAAATAACCGTACGATGGAATCCTTTCCACTTCGCCAGCTTCGACATCAGGAAAATACTGATGATAAACGCGATGCCAATCTGACCGACCACACTGAATGCGACGATCAGCAGATTGTTCAGAAACGCATGCCAGAAATTACTGTCCACCAGCAGGTTCCGGTAATTATCCAGCCCGATAAAATCCATCTTGGGGCCGCCCGACCATTTGAAGAAGCTGTATCGCACAGCTAAAACGACAGGAATAAGGACCATGAAGGAAAAAAGGATTACGCTCGGCAGCAAATAGATGAGGAACGTAATCCGTTTCGGGCGGATGGCTGTCGAACCATTCATCAGGCTCCCTCCTTCAAGCTAGAAACATCATATTCTGCCGGGCTTGACGCCCGGCAGAATTGCGTATTCCAACTTGGAATCATTGCTTCATTTCGCTTTCGTACTCTTTCTGCATCGCTTCGGCCGCTTGCTGCGGCGTATATTTGCCGATCATCAGCTCCTGCATCGTCGTATTCATCGACTCCGTCAAGCCCGGGGACAAGCGAGTGTCGTAAATAGGCGAATATTTGGTCGTTTCGACGAGTTTCACCAGCTTTTTGCTAAGCGCAGGCATTTCGATGCTTTCGATATTGTCCACCTTGCTGGAAGGAATATCGCCGTATTTCAGAACGAGTTTCGCAGCTTCGGAATCGGTCAGGCTTTGGATCAGCTTTTGGATATCGTCAAGTTTCGCCGGATCGATCTTCGCATTGACCGCATAAGCCCAGCCGCCTCCGCCGGATACGGTGTTTTGCTCGCCCTTGGCTCCTTCGATCGCCGGGAATACCGCAAGCTCCGTCTTTTCTACGATCTCTTTCGGTCCGCCCGTTTCGATCGCGTTGGCCGCCCAGGAGCCTTCGATGAACATGGCCGCGTTGCCGTTGTAATACAACGTTCTTTGCTGATTGTTATCGATGCTGTTCATATCCTTATTGAACGCCCCCATATCCACCAGACCTTTCAGAGCGGTCAAGGCTTGGACGAACTCGGGGTCCGTAAATTTCGCGTTTTTGCCTTCAATCAGGTTGTTAAACCACTCGGTTCCGGTATAACGGGTTCCAAGCGTGCTCATGTAGGAGGAGTTCACGACCCATTTCGCTTTATTGCCGAGGGCGATCGGGGTGATGTTCTGATTTTTCAATTCCTTGATCAGCGTTTCGAACTCGCTCCACGTTTTCGGGAATTCCGGGAACCCGGCTTTGGCCACCAAGTCCTTGTTGTAATAGATGACGTGCGTAGGTCCGCCGGTCATTTGGACGCCGTACGTTTTACCGTCGATCGAGTACGGGTCGAGCACGCCTTCGGTGAAGCCGTCCTTCCATGCCGAATTTTTATCCAATTGATCGTTAAGCGGACGAAGCAGTCCGTTCTCTACGAAAGTCGAGACCATGGACGGCTTGACGAGGAACACATCCGGCAGCTCGTTCGCCGCTGCCAATGTTTTAATTTTCGTTTCGTAGCTGTCATGGGATTGCACTTCTTCATCGAACGTTACATCGGGATGATCCTTCTTGAACTGCTCGATCAAGTCAGCCTGATGACTCGGCTGCGCCGAATTTTTATCATACATATGCATAAATTTGATTTTGGCTTTTGCCTTATCCTTCGCGCCGTCCGCCGATTCCGAACCGCTATTCGAGCTGCAGCCCGCAGCAACCAACGCCAAGCTTGTAACTAGCAGCGTCGCAGTTAACCCTTTGTTTGCTTTTTTCACCGTACAACTCCCCTTTGTTCATGTAGTAGGTACTTTTGCCTGATAAGGTGAGTATATAAAAGTTGAGCGGACAAAAAAGTAGACATATCTATGAAATTATCCATAAATGTGTCCTGTTGCGATTTACAACCGGTTTCGATACTCTTTTGGAGTAAAACCTGTATATTTTTTGAAAACATGGGTGAAATATTTGTAGTCGTTATAGCCAACCCGCTCGGCCACTTCATATATTTTCGCGCCGACATCTTTCAGCAGCACCTTTGCTTTGTCTACGCGATATGTATTCAGCCACTCCGTAAAATGCTGCCCCGTCTCCTCCTTGAAGACGCGGCTGAAATAATTCGGCGTCACATAAACTTGGGACGAAACATCCTCCAGCCGGATATCCTCCGCATAATGCTCCTGAATATATTTGATCGCGGCGGTTACGATATGTTTGAACCGTACATTTTTATACGCGGCGATCGATTCGATAAACGCGGCGAATAAATCGCCGAGCCATCGCCGGATATCTTCCGTCGTCTCGTATTTCTCAATTTCCTCGTACGGGTTCAAGGCCGCGAGCTTGCTCTCGCCCAGATTAACGCCCATCTGCTCCAGGTGCGCCATCGCCAAAATGACCCATTTGAGGCATAACGCTTTAATGTGTTCATAAGGAACATGCGAGCGGGCAAACTGAAGGAAACGCTCGTCGAGCAGCGCGTCGATTTTCGTTTTATCCATAACGCTGAGGTTTTGCAGCAATTCCTTATCGTTCTCGGAGGGCGGCAGAAGCTTCCGCACGTTTTCATTCCCGGTCTCCGTCTCTCCGTAAACGATAATTTGCCCTTTCCCGCGGTACACTTTGCTCTGCATGGCGAATACCGCCTGAGCGCTGCTTTTGTGAAGATCCTTCAGCTCGCGCACATAAGTGCCGGCTCCGATCGTGACGGACAGCTTCATATACCGGGCGACGCAGCGCTGAATTTCCTCGCAGCATTCGATCAGGCGGTGTTTATTTTTCATATTGGCATTAACGAACAGGTTGATGTAGTCGAAATCGCTTTGGCATACTGTGCAAGCGAACACCGATGACAGCACTTCCTCCGTGATGTTGGCAATCGCGTACAAAGTCAATTCCTTATCCCGGTCGGAATCATGCTCCGTAATTAAACGAAAGTCGTCGACATCGACGACGAGAGCCGCATACTCCGGTCCCTCCAGCGAAATATTCAGTTGACCCGCTTGCTCGAAGAGAACTGCGGCGTCCGTATTCGCGCCTTTTAACAGTCGGTTTACCCATTTGCGCTGAATAAACGGAAAATTTTCGCGGATCAACTCGAGATTGCTTTGCTCTTCTTCGATTTTTTTGCGTTCCCGGGCAATTTCATCCGAAATTTTCGTAATTAGAGCTTCCAGCTCAGCCGCTCCTACCGGTTTCATCAAATATTCATGAACCCCGATTTTCAGCGCTTGTCTGGCATAGTCGAAATCATCGTAGCCGCTTATGATGACGATCTTCGTCTGCGGGACCCGATCCTTCAACTGCCGGGCCAATTCAAGCCCGTCCATATGCGGCATCCGAATGTCCGTAACCACGATATCCGGCTTCAACTGCTCGCACAATTCCAGCGCTTCCTTCCCGTTGCGGGCCTCGCCGACAATGTCCACGTCCAATTTCCACCAATCGATCGATGTGCGAATTCCTTTGCGGATTATCGACTCGTCATCTACGATCATCAGCTTGACCATCGTCCGTCTCCTCCTTCGTCCAAGGCTGAATCACTTTCACGATCGTTCCTTCGCGGCCGTTGCTGAACTCGACACCGTACGTTTTGCCGAAATGCAGCTGAATCCGGTCGTTTATATTTTTCACGGCAAATCCTTTATTATCGTCCCCGGATTCCCTCATCAAACGGTAAACCTCCTCCAAATCGGCGCCATAGCCGGTATCGCTGATGTAATAAACCAGTCCCTCGTCCTCGCGTTTAATATCGACGCGGATCACGCCGGACTCGCCCTTCTTCTCGATTCCGTGAACGATGGCGTTTTCCACGAACGGCTGAATGACCAGCTTGACTGTCTGACAGTCGAGCGCCTCTTCCTCCACCTCGATCTGAAAATCGATGCTGTCCTCATACCGCTTCTGCTGGATAGTAACGTAATGACGCAGATGCTCGACCTCCGCGCGTACGGTCGTCAGCTCTTTCCCGCTGTTCAAGCTGAGGCGGAACAATTTCGACAACGCCTGCACGAGCTCCGACGTCTCGAACGCTTTTTCCATCCGGCTCATCCAATAGATCGTATCCAGCGTGTTATACAAAAAGTGCGGGTTGATTTGCGCCTGGAACGCTTTCAGTTCAGCCTCTTTCTTATGGAGCTGGGCCGTATACACTTCCCGGATCATTTCCCGGAGCCGTTCCAGCATATTATTGAAGCTTTGCCCCAATTGCGCGATTTCATCATTGCCCGACACCGTAATGCGAACGTTGAAATCTTCTCCGTCTACCTGACTCATCAGCCGGCGAAGCTTGCGGATCGGCAAAATCATCCGGCGCGAGAACAAATACGCCATCCCGGCGCACACAAAAAAACTGATAATCGCCGTTACGACGATGATTTGCGGAATAACTTGATTTTCCTTAAGCAGCGCTTGGGCGGGGACAACGTGAAGGATGCGCCAGCCGAGCGGTTCGATCGTGTCGTAGGTAAGCAGGTAGGGCGTACGGTCGATCGTCAGCTCCGTGTAGCCTTGTTGCTGCACGATCCCCGTCCGATCGCCGATCATCTCCGATAACGAGCCGGAGATCCGGTTCCCGTCCGTCGAAGCGACTACGTCGTCATGCTCGTCCAATAAATAAAAGTGGTCCGTCCCTCCCGTTTGCCGGCTTTCGAAGAGCGAGCGGACCGCGTCCAGATCCATGTTCATCTGCAGCACGCCGAGCGTGACGGAAATATTGTTAATATCCTTGATCGCCCGTTCGTAGGAAATGACGTTTTTTTTCGCTCCATTGCCAAGCACGATTTCGTTCAAATACCACACCGGCTCCCCCTTGCGCCCCAAGATGCCGGCGATCTGCTCCGGCTGCAGCGGACGAACCGCTCCGCGCACGTTCAGCCGGCTGCCGTTAATGCCTTGAAGCTGAATCGACTGCACGAACGCCTTCATATTCGGCAAATTCGTCAGCAACTGCTCGGTTATTACCTTTTGCCCGTTATATGCGCTCGGATCGGCCTGGGTGTTCATTCGCAGAAATTGCCTGACCTCGCCCGATTGCATGACGAACAGCGACGTATCGTGGAAATATTCGAACATGAACTCGATATTTTGCCCGATTTGCGTCACGGTGTTCAAATCGGAGACGCTGACCTTTTGACGAATGATTTCCGAAGACTTGACATAAGACAAAATGCCGACCGCCAGCAGCGGAATCAGCACCAGAATGACCGTAAAAAACAAAATTTTGTATTGCAGGCTTATAAAACGCTTCTTGCCTTCGCGCCGCATCGTCGCACTCCTTCCTTTCCGAAAACGAATGGCGTCTTCCTCCAGCAACTTCTTCATGGTTTACGAAACAGAATATAGCATACATGGCTGCAAAGCAAAACAGCGTTGCCAATCAGAGGAACCGGCATTCCTTCTCTATAGATTATTGGACATTTCCATAGTATTTTTTATATTTTTCGTTTTCGGAGCATGATAGTGTTGGACTAGATGAAGATCGGCCGAAAGGAGCCAACCTGTTATGACATCCCTTGTTATTTTTTACGATCCCGCCTTTCCTTATCACGGCGACCGCCTAAGTGAAGCAACCGTTCGGAAATTAGCAGAACGGGCCGAGCTTGTCGGGGCAGAAGCGCTCGCTCAAGCGCTCGATCGGCTGGAGGGCGGATGCTTCATCAATCTACACGCTCCGTACTTTCCAAAAGACAGCTGGCGGCACATCACCGGTTATGCGGAGCGCGGAGGCTCGCTGCTTAGTATCGGCGGCGCACCGTTCCGTATTCCGGTATACCGCGAGGACGGACAATGGAAGTGCGAAGTGGAGCAAGCCGCCTACCACCAGCTGTTCCATATCCATGAAGCGATGCCGGTCCAGGCCGACAAGTTCGATCGACTGGAGGCGGCGGCTAATCTTCCCGTATGCGCGCCTTATCTTAGCGGGTTAACGCTCGAACCGACTTACAGCCTCGTGCTGCACGTGACCAAAGAGACGTCATTGCCGCATGAAATGGGTTCTTTGGGTCCGATGAACGCTCATATTCAGCCGCTGGTCAAAGCCGTCTCCAAAGACGGCCGCGAAATCGGAGCTCCGGTCGTGCTTCTTGAAAATGTGCGCGGCGTTTATGCCGGAAGCCGGTGGATGTTCGTCAATCAGCCGCTGCGGACGTCGTTCTGGGAAGCCGGAGGCGAAGAAGCGATATGGGCTTGGGCGGACTACTGCTCCCGCGGCGTTACCGAGATGTGGCTGAAGACCGGCTATGC
Source organism: Paenibacillus sp. GYB004 (assembly GCF_036577605.1). Lineage (NCBI taxonomy): Bacteria > Bacillati > Bacillota > Bacilli > Caryophanales > Paenibacillaceae > Paenibacillus > Paenibacillus sp. GYB004. The sequence continues at coordinate 544,349 of NZ_JARBDB010000047.1, read as the reverse complement.
CAGCTATGATCCGGGCGACCGGGCGAAATTGATATTTCAATGGCAGACGCTCGGACGTCATGCGGCTCAACGCGGCGAATCCGCCAACCAAGAATGGACACTGCAGCTCGCCTTCGGCAAAGATTCGGGCGGGGAGCCGCTTTCCGAGTGGACGCAAACGTACAGCTTGACCGCCTCCCCGAACCTGCAATCGATCACGATCAACGTGCCGCTCGAGCTGAGCGAAGGACAATATACGATGCGTGCCGACCTCGTTGCCAATACCGGGGAACGCAGAACATTACGCCAAGGCTTCTGGTGCAGGGATGAACGGATGCTGCAAGAAGGCGAGCCGCTGACGTGCGACCGCGATTATTTCCGCAAAAACGGCCGTCCGCTGCCGATCGTCGGTATGACGTACATGACCAGCGACGTGGCGCGCAACTTCGTCTTTTTGCCGAACGTCTCCGTATGGGACCGGGATATGGCTGCTATGAAAAAAGCGGGCATCAACTATATCCGCACCGGCATTTGGACCGGTTACCGGAATATTATGCTGCTGGACGGCCATCCTTCGGAGGAAGTGCTGCGGGCGATCGACGCTTTCGTGATGACGGCGAAGAAACACGACCTGGAGCTCACGTTTAACTTCTTTGCGTTCACGCCTGAGCTGTGGGAAGGGCTGAATCCTTATCTCGATTCGCGGAGCGTCGAAGCGCAGAAGCGGTATATCGTATCGATCGTCTCGCGCCACCGGCATACGTCGAACGTCCATTGGGATTTGATCAACGAGCCGTCGATGTTTGATCCGAAGCAGATTTTCTCCAGAGGCCCGCGCAGCTCGCGCGACCCTTACGAACAAGCGGCATACCGGGAATGGCTGAAGCAGCGCCACGGCTCGATCCGGGTGCTTCAGGAACGCTGGGGGATGTCGCCGAACGCTCTTCCGGATTTCGAATCCGTTACGCCGCCGGAACCAAGCGATATTAACGCAGACATTCAGGATATGCACTCCGGCAAAAAAGGAACGCGCTGGCTGGATTACTCGCTGTTTTCCATGGACATGCTGAACCGCTGGGCGTGTGAGTTAAATGAAGCGATTCGCTCTGTTGCTCCGGGTCAGCTCATTACGATCGGACAAGACGAAGGCTTGAACGCACAGCGCCCCTCCCCGTTTTTCTACGAACAAGCGGCGGATTATACGACGAATCATTCCTGGTGGCTGCTGGACCAGCTCGTGTGGGACGGCATCTTCGCGAAAACGCCATACAAGCCGAATATGATCCAGGAAACGGGCATTATGTATGTGGAAACCCCGGACGGAAGGGCTAAACGAAGCGAGGAAGAGCTGCGCAACATTTTGGAGCGCAAATACGCCTACTCGTTTTCTACCGGAAGCGCGGGCGCCGTTCAATGGTTGTGGAATACGAATTACTTCATGAACAATGTCAACGAATCGAATATCGGGGCGCTGCGTGCGGACGGCACGGAAAAACCGGAAGCGGACGTCTCCTACGATTTCGGCCGGTTTATGGAGCAGATCCGCGATTTATTCACAGGGCGCCAATTGGAAGACATCGTGATGATCTTCCCTTATTCGAACGATTTATCGAACCGTTCCTTTGCCGTCGAAGCGACAAGCCGCGCAACGCGGGTGCTTGCCTACGACCTCAATGCTCCGTTCCGCGCGATGGGCGAGTATCAGCTGGAGGCGCTGAACGATCAGCCGGCCCGATTGATTATCGTGCCGAGTCCGCATAATTTCAGCGATACGGCGCTGCAGCAGCTGCTCGACCATGTCGCTGACCATGATACTACGCTTCTGTTTACCGGGCCGGCTGGGCTGGACGAATACTGGCACCCAAGCAGCCGTCTGGACGACTTGCTCGGAGCCCGCAAGCTCGGCAACGTGCGGCGCGAGGAACGATTCATGCTCGATGGCAAATCCGTACCGCTCTCCTATGGAAGCCGCAAAATCGCCATGCTGGCGAAAGAAGCGGTCCTGAAGCCGGCGGCGGAAACGGGTTCTGCGCTGCGTACCGTGAAACTCGGAAAAGGTCGGCTTCTCTGGTGCGGCTTGCCGGTTGAGATGAACGACCGGCCCGAAGCGGTCGCCGACTTGTACCGGCATGCGATCCGGGAAGCAGGCGTCGCTCCCGAGCTGATCTGGAAACAAGGCGGCGAACTGCCAGGCATTTACGGCCGCAAGCTGAGCTTTAACGACGGCGAATTATTTATTTTCGTATCGGAATTCGCCGAGGACGCTGCGGTCCGCGTAACGAATCCCGCTACCGGAGTTACGTATTCGTTTGCGCTGGAAAGCGAGCGCACCGTCATGTTTGCATCCGATCGCAGCGGCAAGCTGCTGGCCGTATATCGTCCGCATGAGACGGACATCTTGGTCAATTCCTGAACGTATCGAAAAGATAGTCACGTAAGTCACAAAAAAAGTTGGGCGGAAAACCGGCGCGTTTTCCGTCCAACTTTTTTGGGTTTCTGCAGGGCAGCAGCGAGACGGATGCCTGCTGCTATAGGCATATAACGGGCTAGAGCCGCAGTTCCGCACGATGACGGCTTTGGCCTGCAATTCTATTCGTTTTATATCGCTTCTTCAAATGAAACATTATTGGCCACTGATGTGCCCGTTCCCTGATCGTCTATGCCGTTGGAATTGTAGAGTGTTGCAGCAAACAGAAGCTGGTTGTTGTGAATGATGTTGTATTTCTCCTGCGGATACTGTACGCGTATACCGTTTATGGAGCCATATCGAATCTCGAATTCGGACGTAGCGTCCGGGGCAACTGTCCAAGCCGGCGCACACACAGCAGTTTTGGTCGCGCCGTCATACGACGTAATTTTTCTTTTTTGTCCCGCACCAGTCCCGCCGACCATGTAGATCGTCATACTGTTGTACTCGCCGCTTGCCGCGGAAGCGTCGTCATCAAGTACGATCGTACCGCTTGTTCCGCCTTTCGCCTGTCCGGCGTGCTTGAACCGATTTTGAATCACGTTGTTCTGAATGGTGTTGAAGCTTGCGCCGGTTGTAATCATAATATTCGTGCTTGCCGACGATTCTCCGCATTCTTCTATCAAATTGTTGGCCACTATACAGTATTTGGAATTTTCAGTGAGCCGAATGCTGTTTGCCTTTACGTTATAGAGATGGTTATTCGTAATGTTGATCGAGCTTGCTTCTTCCAGCCAAATCCCGATACTGTTACAATTTTGAATGAGGTTCCCTTCTACGAGAAAATTACTCGACAACCGGAGCCACAAGCTTCTGATGGCAGAGTCGGTAATGATGTTGCCTTTAATCACTACGTTTTGTGTCAACAAGCCATTGATATGGGATCTGGGACCAACAAGTGTGTTGCCGATAAAATGGACATATTCGACTGTTCCATTCGTACCGTTCATTGTAAAACCGCCGCCGGCATTGTTACGGAACATACAATTGGTAATGGTCACGCGGCGGACAGAAGTACCGCTATCCGGTTCAAGATCGACTCCATATTCAGGAGCTGTTCCGTTTGTATTGGCAAATGTGCAGCTCTCGATCCGCACATCTTCGGCGCAGGTTACGCTGATCCCTTGTCTCCGATTGTTGTCGCAGTACACATTCCGGAATGTGATGTTGCGAGCAGCGTTGCTTTTATCCAGATAGTATCCGACAACGGATGCATCTCCCCAACAATCCGCAATATACAAGTCCTGCACCAGTACCCGATCCGATCCACCGATGCAAATGCCGTAACCCCATTCCCCCGTCGTCCCTTGATGTTCGTTCCGTTCCCCGATAATTTTGCCGCCGCCTTCGATCGTGACGTTCGATTTGCCAAAAATGTTGATGATCGTATATCTGGGCGTTGCAGACGGTAGCGCTTTCAAAGTCGCTTGCGGGCATATGACAATTTTCGTATTGTTTTTCGCCTGAATACCCGCACTCAATTGGCCAATGCTTGTGGCGTCAGCCCGGATCATGTACGTTCCTTCCGGAATGTAAACCGTTCTGTTGCCGTCGCCGATGGCCGCATTGATCGCCGCCGTGTCGTCGGTCGCCCCATCTCCCGCAGCGCCAAACCATCTTACATTCACAAACGATTGATCGATAATCCGTTTAAATCGTGCGCCCGATGTAGAGACGAGAATCGTTCCCGTATTGTCGGGCGAAGAGGTATCTCCCGGTTCATACTGAAAAAATCCCTCCATACCGGCATCCGTTACATAATACGCAAAACCTTCCACCGGATCTGTCTCCGCTCTCAGTTCGCTTACTGACGTTGAAATGCACAAATCCGTTCTCGTCAACTTCGATTTGAGTTTGCCATCAGGATAAACCGCCCCCAAAACAGATGGTTCCATTCCGTTTGTCGCGCCGGCAGTAGCTTTGAAAAGAACGGCTGCCGCTCCTGTCGTGCCGATTGCAGCCAACAGCTTCCTTCTCGTCAAGTTTTGCATGTAAAGTCCCTCCTTGATTATTATTATTCGCATGAGCCGTATCGCCGGAATAGGGACGATACGGCTATTCGCGAAGCAAGCAGTAGTGTTGTCTGCGGGTGCGGGAACCGGGTTGCCGTCTGCTCGATGTCGTGTTATTACTTCGCTTTTTCCGCCTCCAGCATTTTGTTGATCTCTTCCTCCGCTTTGCTTAATGCGGTGTTGACGTCTATCGTGCCATTTTTGTATTCGTTGAAATATTTCACGGCGATCCCTTCGGACTTCGACCGGTACGGAGAAGCTTTCGGGTACGGAACCGGCTTGCTCTTGAAAATACTCTCGATCCGTTTACCTTTCAGGACGTTCAGATTTTTACCGAATTCGGCTTGGATCGCCGTATTCTTTAGCGGCGAGATGATTCCCTGACGTGCGATCTCCAGCTGCACTTCGTCGGAGGTGGCTACCTCGATAACCTGCAGCGCCTGCTCCTTGTATTTGCTCGATTGCGTAATCGCCATCATGTTGACGCTGGCGTTGCCGTAGGTGTTCGGCCGCTCCGGGTAGCTCGGATATTGGGCGAGATCCCAGTTAAAGCCTTGCTTAGTCGGCTCCTCCAGCTGGGAGAACATGTTGGTGTACGCGATCATCGCCAAGTTTTTTTGTTTCAGGAAGTTATCGATCGGCGTTCCGTTCGGCTCGTTGCCCGGGATCGTGAACATCGCTTTGACAAGCTCGAATATCTTCTTCCACTGTTCGTTGTTGACGGACGCTTTGCCGGTCGTGACATCGTCTGCCTGAATGCCGAGAGGCTGGTAAATCCAAGAGATACCGGCTCCCGGGTCAATGCCCCTGTACTGGGTGCCGCCCTCCATACGGGTCAGTTTTTTGGCAAGTTCGAGCGTCTGCTCCCAGGTTAGCCCGTCCTGTGGATACGGCACGCCAAACTTATCGAAAATATCCTTGTTATAGTAGAAGGCATGGAAATTTCGACTGTACGGAATGCCGTACAGCTCGCCGTTCGTCGAACTGACCTTGGCGTCCGTAATCATCTGCGGGTCGAAGCGATTCAGGTCGAATTGATGCGTTCGCAGCAGCGATGTCATATCGTATAAAATGCCTTTGTCCTGATACGTCGCCAATCGGCCGTTAAACGTAAAGACGATGTCGGGCGCACTGCCGGAAGCGATCTGATCGGTCAGCGTTGTTCCTGTGCCCGATTGAATGATGTTCAGCTTGATGTTCGGATGCTTCTTCTTCAATCCGTCCTGAATGGCAGCTTCCAGAGCGCTGTCCACAATAACCGCGTCTACGGCGGCGTTGAGCGTTACCGGCGCATCGCTCACTTTCGGCGGCCCCCCGGCCTCTCCTCCGTCCGCTGCCGGGCTGTCCGGTTCCTTCGTCTTGCCGCATCCTGCGGCCAAGACAGCGGCAAGCAGCATCAATGCGGCTCCGCCAACTAACCGATAATTTCGTTTCATGTCGATCCCCCCGATGGAATGGTTCAAGCAATCGATTACGTACTACCGTCCGTGCCGCGCCTGCCGCCAATCCTATCCGCTACTCGCAGCGAATTTCTACAATCCGCGCATGGTCGAGCCCGTTTGTCGCGATCACCTCCCATCTCAAGCAGTCGACTTCGCCAAGCTGCACATCGAATTGCAGCTGCCGCTGGTAGTTGCCCCTCACACGGGCAACCTCTTCGAAACGGCCCCCGATTCCGGCCAGAACATGGAAGTCTTTTAACGTTTCCGGCTGCGGCCCCCACTCCATTCGGCTATGATGCCCGTCCGAGTGCGTCAAGGCGAGATGGCGATGAAGCCCGGTGTCCAGCACAACCGTGATGCGCGATACTTGAACCGGGCGTTCCCAGCGAAGCTCCAGCCACGGCGCTGTATCCGCCGGGTCGGACATCCAGCGGTGCGTCCCGGGCACGGCTAAGTCCGGTCTGACGCCCCGCTTGCCATGCACGGAGCGGGTATGTCTGTCTGCAACTTGGGACGCGGCGCCGCCTGCTTGCTCCGACGAGGCCACGATGGCTGCTTCTGCCGCAAGATTCCGGTCCTCCAGCAGCTTGCCGGGCAAGAAAGCCCCTTGCCGCAACAGTTGCTGCTGAGATTCCCGGACAAGCTCCGGGTCGCGCCAGGCTTCGTGCGGTTTGCCGCTTCGAACCGCGAAGGCGGCATACGTGCCCAGCCCTTCTCCCATCAAGGCGCATGTCGCCATGACCCGCGTGCTGGAGAAAGCGACGTGCGTCGCCGATATATTGCGCCCTGCGAACAATAGGTTGACGATATTGGCACTGACGAGCGAGCGAAGCGGAATGCCGTACATATAGGGCGTGTACGGATGAATATTCGGCTTCTCGTCCGCCGCCTCGATGCCGCCGGGATGATGGATGTCCATCGACCATCCCCCGTAAGCGATCGTGTCGTCGAAATCCACCGACTGCTCCAAATCGTGCTGGGTCAGTACATGCTGTCCGACGAACCGCCGCGATTCCCGCTTCCCGGGAAGGAAACCGAACCAGTCCAACGCCCAGTTCGCCGATTCCGGATGATGTCCGCTGTTCTTGATATGGTCCCATACGCCGAGCATGATGGCCAAAAGCTCGTCGCGGATTTCCTCGTTGTCCTTGATCGTATCGCGCATTCCGCCGTATTCGACCCACCAATATCCGTATTCCCATGTTGGATGCGAGCGGAACCGCAAATCCTCCTCGGAAAAAGTCCGGGCCCACTTGGGCGGGACGAACGGCATCGGGCGCCCCATGTCCCGGGAAGTGAACAGTAAAGATGAGCCAAGCCGGTACGCGTCCCGATCGTCCCTTGCAAACGATTCTCCGTATTCGGCAGACGACTCCCGCCCGGTCGTGTACCGCGCTTCCGCTTCGCTTCCGAGCCGGCCGTCCCCGGTACAATCGGCGAACAGCTCCGCTTCGATCTCGAAGTAATGTTCCGTGCTTTCCCGATTGACGTAAGCCGCCGCGATCCGGTCGCCGTCCATGCGGACTCCGACCACGCATGAATTAAGCATCAGCGTCAAATTCGGTTCCGCGCGACACGTTTCGTATAAAATCAAATCGAGCATATTGGCGCAGCGCTGCGGGTTGCGCACGGCGCATTCCAGCATTATTTCCTCAACGATGCCGCTTTCCCGCGACTCGGTCTCAAGCGCGGCGCCCCGAACGGAAGCGCCGCTCACGTTCATTCGCACTTCCGACGAGGCGTTGCCACCCAGCACCGGGCGATCTTGACAAAGAACTGTGCGCATTCCGTTTCGGGCGGCAGCGACAGCCGCCGCTACACCGGCCATCCCACCTCCCGCCACGAACAGCTGTGTAGTTATTTTTTGCCTGTCTGTCTGCTTGTTGTTCTTCACTTCAATCTCTCCCCTATCCTGAAATCCGACCATCTCGTTCCGGTGAACGGAGCCGTTTTGAAAAAAATCTTCACTTTCGTTTCGTTGCATATTCCGTTATCGTAAGTACATACTCACAATCAGGCGGTGATCGTGCATGCAAACGTATCGTCCCCGAGAACTTGCGGCTCGCGTCGATTTTATTACAGTATGGAACCATAAAAAGCGGTTTGAAAAAGACGAAGACACCAGCCCGCAATGGGTGCTGTTCGTCGTGGACGGCGGCAGCTTCCGTTTCGAGATCGGCGAGCTTGCAGGAGTCGCGGAGAAAGGAGACCTTCTGCTCTGTCCGCCGGATATCGCTCTTAAACGGGAAATGCTGCGCCCTGCCACTTTTCTCGTGCTGAACTTTTCCTGGTTCGCCGCCGCCGAGGAAATACGCACCGAAAATCGGCTGTTTCCAAATCCGGCCGGCAAGCATCCGATCCGGGACAAGCAGCGTTTCGCTTCCACTTACGGCTATCTCGCCATGCTTTCCCGACGCCTGGACCCGCTCGGAGTCGGTCGCAGAAACTTCCTGCTTGCGGATCTCTGGGAACAATTCGACTGGGAATGGGAGACGCATCTCCATGAAACGAGAGTGATTCCAGACGACCCGCTGATGGAAGAGGCGGAAGCCTACATTAAAGAAAACGCTTTCAAATCGGTCAGCCTCAGTCAGCTCTCGTCCGAGATGGGACTTAGCACCGTGCAGTTCAGCCGCCGTTTCCGCAGCATGTTCGGCGTCAATCCGAGCGAGTATTTAAGTGAGCTTCGGCTTGACCGGGCCCGGACGCTGCTGCAGGAAACCGTGTGGACAATCGATAAAATCGCAGCCGCGTGCGGTTACAGCAACGGCTTTTATTTCAGCAGAGTGTTCTCGCAAAAGATGGGTATCACCCCTTCCGAATACCGCCGGGCGCACCGGATTTGATCTGCTCCCGGCTTTGCCGCTTTCGTATTCTCTTGTCTTAATTTTCATGGTATCATCCCCGTTTGAATAGATACATACAGGAATCCATCAAGTTTTATATATTTTTCTTCATACGGCTGGTCCTTGCGCAAGAAAGTGAAAATCGGCTATGTGGCTGCATGTTCAGCGGGGGGTGTCTTCCTTTAAGCTTGGCTGGTTAAGCAATCGATGCATATGTATGAGGAGAGAGCCGCACGGAGACGATCCGGATAATCCGTTCTGCCGGCCCGAAGCCGATCACATTGAAAGCCGGATACCCGGTACAACGAACAAGCCCTGCCAGGCGGCATTCCGCGCTTGCAGGGCTTGTGTTTGTGCTTGTCCACTAGCAGACGTTTCAGTTGGCGATCGTCTACGGGCAGCAATGATCGGAATTCCCTAACATCTTACGTATTTGCGCTTGAACCCAATCTGCCCTTTATCTACAGCTTTTTGGATGTTAACAGAAGCGTTCAGCAGCTTGCTTTGTTTCTTATCCTTGTTCACTTCGACCGGCCCTACCGCCATTGCGGATTCGACCGCCTTGTCATGAAGCGGCTGGTACGATACCGCTACGGTGTAGAGGAAATTGTTCATGGCGTATTTCGTTCGTTCCGGCGCATCGTGGATCGTTTTTTGGACCAGTTCCAGCATGTTCGCAAGCTTGCTTTCGTCAAACTCGCGGTCCGGCCGATTCCCCAGCAGCCAGCAGTAGCAGCTCCAGCCTCCCGACATCCTCAGCTCCTCGCCGCTTGCGATCCATTTGTCGGAAACGTCTTGGGCGATGTCTGATTCCGCCAAGGTGACGGCCACTACATAATCGGACAGCATATAAAAATAAGCCGTGTCCATCCAGCGATCATAATCCGCTTCGGTCATCGCTTTGGGGTCGGCAGTAACACCGGCAAAGTACATGGCGTCATAGTTGCCCGTGCTGTATAACTGTTCAGCCAAAGGCTGATTGATTTTGATTTTTTTGGCGATCGGTTTCATCTCGCCCGTAGCTACGCCGAAAAGCGGTTCGTGCGCGCCGTTGGACATATAGATTTTTTTCGTTCGTTCCTTGCCGAGTGCCTCCAGCTCTTGCATCACCATTTCCAGGTTCATTGGTTAACCTTCCTCCCTTTTGGCCGAATGGATACCATGTATCGTAACGCCCGACTCGTAAGATTAGTGTACCACATTGCCTCCACGATCCGGGAGAAGCTCATTATTGGAAAGAATGATTTTAGTCAAGGTTGGCTTAGTCTTGAGGCGACGAGGCTGATATAATGGCAGGGTGACTCTGACAGATACATTCTCGATCAGATCAACCAAGGAGGTTTTGACCGTGTTTTGCATCGCATTCATTCGCATATGGAGATGACAGGTACAGACCAAATATAGCCTTTCCTTTACTTTTTGAACGAAAGGATCGGGCTTATTTGAACTGTGCCTTTTTCATTCACCAATCCGAATGAATGGGGTGTTTTTGGTGTCCAATTTTTCCGCTCAGCACTTGCTGATTCATCAACCGCTTATCCGCCAGATGATCGATCTGGCTAACCTTACCCGCAGCGATACCGTTCTGGAGATTGGCGCGGGACGCGGAGCGATTACTTTCCCGCTGGCGGCGAAAGCGGCCTATGTACTGGCCGTTGAGAATGATCCGCTGTACGCAGATCAGCTGAAGAGCAAACTGAACGATTATCCGAATGTCCGAATCAATCAAATGGATTTTTTGGAAATGGCGCTCCCGAAAGAAACGTTCTGCGTTGTCGCTAATATTCCATATTCCATCACTACTCCGATCGTAGCCAAGCTGCTCGGCGAGCCGAGGACGGTCAAGCTGAAGCGGGCTGTGCTGCTCATGGAGAAAGGAGCGGCCAAACGGTTCACGGCCACTCCGATTGCCGACCCGCGTATACTCGCCTGGAGAATGTGGTACGAGATCCGGCTTGTACGAACCGTATCGCCCAACCACTTTTCCCCGCCGCCTCGTGTGGATTCAGCCGTTGTAACCATCAGCAGAATTGCGGAGCCGGTCGTACCTCCGCACCACCAGGAACGGTTTCTCGCCTTGGCCGCTTATAGTCTTCGTTATCCGGGTTTACTGTTGGAGGAGTCGCTGTCCGGCGTATTCACTGCTCCGCAATTGACGCGATTGACGAGAACGTTAAAGGTCGACCGGAGCCGGCCCGTCTGTTACTTGAGCGTGCAGCAGTGGGGGGAGCTGTTTCTCGCGATGCTGCAGCACGTCCCGCCGCATCGATGGCCCAAGCTGCGAAAGCAGCGGTCCCGTAAAAGCAGATGATCGAGTAAAACCGTCCGGCCCCATCCGAGCGGGTTTTGGTCAATATAACAGGTACAAATCGGCTCTTATTCGCTACTCCTCTACCCGCCCTGCTTCAATCTTGGCATGTAGATCCGACCGCCACCTGCGATGAACGACCCGCGGTACTTACCAATTACCTACTCGACAAGGAGATGACGACTTCTCCGCTATAGCAGCGAAGACTCAAACACTCTGATATGGTCAAGCAAAAAGCACCTTTTCAGGTGCTTTTTGCTTTATACACGATCGGTTTAGGTGCGCCGCTTGTGAGGTTGTCTCCGGTATGTTCTCCGGATCTTCCCAGTCTGGAAGTCTGTTATCTTTATCCGCTCATCCGACCGGCTGCATCACCTCCAAAAAGGTCCCCATCCGCTCCAGCGCCTTCTCCAAATCATCGAGCGAGGTGGCGTAAGAGCAGCGGACAAAGCCTTCTCCGCCCGTTCCGAACACATGTCCCGGCACGACCGCCACCTTCGCTTCCTTCAGCAGCCGAAGAGCGAACTGCTCGGATGACATCCCCGTAGACCTGATGGAGGGGAACGCATAAAAAGCTCCCTCAGGCTCGTGACAAGTCAGCCCGATTGCATTCAATCCGGCTACAAACAGCTTGCGGCGCGTATTATAGCTCGCCATCATCTCATCTTTGGCGGCCAATCCGTGACGGAGCGATTCCAGTGCGGCAATCTGGGCCAGAGTAGGCGCGCACATGGCCGTGTACTGGTGAATTTTCAGCATGCCGGCGATCAGCTCGCGCGGCCCGCAAGCGTAACCGATCCGCCAGCCTGTCATCGCGAACGCTTTGGAGAAACCGCTGATGACAATCGTACGCTCCTTCATGCCCGGCAAGGCGGCGATGCTGACGTGTTTTCTCCCGTAAGTCAGTTCGGCATACACTTCATCCGAAATGACAACCAGATTATGTTGAATGATGAGCTTTACGATCGGGAGCCAGTCCTGCTCGGTCATCACGGTTCCGGTCGGATTACACGGATAATTGATCATCAGCACTTTGGATCGAGGCGTGATCGCCGCTTGCAGCGCTTGCAGAGTCAGCTTGAACTGCTGCTCTGCCGAAGCCGCCAACTCCACGATGGTGCCGCCATGCAGATGAGCGATCGGTTCATAGGCAATATAACTTGGCGCCGGGATCAGCACCTCATCACCCGGGTCGATCACGGCCCGCAATGCCAGGTCGACGGCTTCGCTGCTCCCCATCGTCACGATGATTTCCTGTACCGGGTCGTAAGAAATGGCGAAGCTGCCGGCCAAATAGGCCGAAATCTCCTCCCGCAGCTCCATCAAGCCGGCATTCGAAGTATATTTCGTCTGCCCTTCGCGCAATGCCCGGATGCACGCTTCGCGAACCTGCTCCGGTGTAACGAAATCCGGCTCGCCGACTCCAAGGGAGATCGTATCCCCTCCTGCTGCATTCAGATCAAAAAAAGCGCGAATTCCCGACGGCCGAATCTCCCGTACGCGCGAAGATAAAAAAGGTCCTGTACCTGTCTCGCTAAACATGATGCACCCTCCCCATTCCTGTTCCTGTTCCTGTTCCTGTTCCTAATGGCTTCTCCATAAACCTTGCCCGACACTGCAGCTCGTTTCTTACCGCTATGTCCGGAGAAATCTCTGCGCCTGTTCGCCGATAATTTGAATCCCCCGTTCGATCTGTTCGTCCGTTACCCGCGAGAAACCTAACCGCAACGTATTCGTCCCTTCGCCTTCCCGGATAAAAAACTTGTCTCCCGGCGTAAAAATGACACCCTGTTCCGTGCAAGCCTCCAGCAGCTGGCGTGTATCCACGTGCGGTGGGAAGGTGAGAAACAAATGCAACCCCCCGTCCCCGGAGCATTGCGCTTCAGGGAGATATGCCGCGCAGCATGTCTTCGTCAGCTCGTATTTGCGCTTATACTCCATACGCGCTTTTTTTACATATTTATCGAAATTGCCATTGAGCAAATATTGATATAGGATCGATTGATCGATGGTAGAGGTATGAATGGTGCGCGCGCGCTTCATACTCTCCAAATGGTCGATCAACGCCCGGTCTCCAAGCACCCAGCCGACCCGCAAGCCCGGGAACAGCACCTTGGAGAAGCTGCCGATATAGACGACTCCGTTCCCTCGCCCTGCTGTCGCCAGTAACGGCGCAACATGCGCTCCCGAATAACGCAGCTCCTCGTTGAATCCGTCCTCGATGACCGGAATCCGATAACGCGTCAATACTTTCATAACGGCGATGCGCTTCTCGGGCGACATGACAATTCCTGTCGGATTATGATAAGAAGGGGTCAAATAAGCCAGGTCGAAGCGGGTTGACTTTTGCAAGACCGCCTCCAGCTGTTCAACATCGATACCGTCGCGCTCCATCGGAATGCCGGTAATCTCGAACCCGTGCAGCTTCAAATTTTTGATCGCCGTATGATGAGTCGGATTTTCACAAATGGCCGCCCCTCTGCGTCCCGTAGGACGAAGCGCCGACAGCGCCAAGTCAAAACCTTCGGTAAACCCGCTTGTGATCAGCATATCCTTGCCGCTACTATCGACGCCCTTATTCTCCATATAACGGATCAGATATTCGATCAAGGGCTTGTAACCCTTGGCATACCCGTAATTGAGCAGCACCTGCCCTTCGATGGCCATCCGGTCCATAAAAGCCCGCTTGACATCTCCCAGATCGAACAGCTGCTCATCCGGAGCGATGCTTGTGAACGAGATCGTTCCCTTTCCTGCGCGAATGCCCATCTTCATCAGATCCAGCTCGACCGCCGATACCGCATACTCGTTCATTTTAGCTTTCCAGTCGATCTGCCAGGCGGCGGACTCGTCAGCTCCTCCTTGATCCGGAGCGAGTGAGCCCCCCATTTCAGCCACGTAACTGCCTTTGCCGGCAATCGCATACGTAAATCCGTCATCCTCCAGACCTTCATAGGCCGCAATGACCGTATTGCGGCTTACTTTGAGCAACACGCCCATTTCCCGCGTGGAGGGCAGCTTCTGAGAGGACTGGAGCGATCCTTTTATAATTAAACGTTTGACGTATTCTTTCACTTGGATCGCCGCGGGACGGCCGCCGGCGAGCTTGAAATCCTGGAACATCCTGTATCGCCCCCCGCTATAATGATGGCACAGAAAACGGAAGAAACATAGAACCACCCTGCTGGATTTTTCATCCTTCGGTGGTTCCTCCGCCCGTTGTCTCTTGTACCTTTAGCCATCTATACCTCGTTCTCCTGCATCATTTCTCCAGCCAGCATCAGTGCGAAGAGCCGAACAGCCGCGATAAGCAGCGTGTAACACTAGCTGACTCAACAAGTGAGGGGCTAACAATAGAGATTTGGGACTTTTTACATTTTAGGAAGCCGTGACGATTTCGTCTTCTGAACAGAATTAAGGGGAATTAACGAGGGACGCCGCTCGCGCCTTTGCCAAGCAACGATTGCCGTGATAGGATATGGATCAATGGATTGTTATTAAACTTCTATAATCACTGTTAAGTGCAATCCATAGGTCCAGCATAAACATTGGAGGCGGAACGATGTTACAAGTAAACCGGGACGACGAACGCCCCATCTGGCAGCAGCTTCTCGACCAGGCGATCCATAACATTACAACCGGAAAATGGCCGCCGGGCGAATTGCTGCTCCCCTCCCGCGAGCTTGCTCTATTAATCGGCGTTTCCCGTTCAACTATACAGATTGTGTACGAGGAATTATTCAGCCGCGGATATACCGTAACCTCTCGTCGAGGCGGGACCCGAGTCAGCGAATGGACTTATTCGGCTCGTCCTGCGGAGGAGGCTGCTCCCCCAGGCCCCCATCCGCCCGATTTGCCATTATTAGACGCTGCAGTAGGCCATTTGCACAGCTGGTTCGGAGATAAAGGGAAGCAATGCATAGATATCGATTTCAGCCCGCATGAGCCTTATTTGGACGAGCCTTTTCAAAAAAATTGGAGACATTCCTTCATCCAAGCCTCCGCAGCAACAGACCTGGACAGTTGGTCTTACGGCAACCCTTATGGATTTCTGCCGCTTCGGGAACAGATCCAGCGTTATTTGTCGCTGGAACGGGGCGTTCATGTGAGTGTCGATCAAATCCTGTTAACTTCAGGCGCGCAGCATAGTCTTGATTTGATCGCTCAAGCCCTTTTGCAGGAAGGAGACACGGTTTCGGTGGAAGATCCCGGATTCCCCGCCGCCTGGATGGCGATGAAGTACCGGCGTATGCATGTGGCCGCCGTACCGGTCGACGGATACGGGCTGTGCGTAGACCGTATCCCCCCTCAGTCCAAACTTGTATATGTGACACCCTCGCATCAGTGTGCGGTTGGAGTCGTGATGGCGGAACCTCGCAAGCAGCAATTGCTGCACCGGGCTGCCGGGCAGCGGTTCTGGATCATTGAGGACGATTACGACAGCGAATTCCGCTATCGCGGCGACCCGCTTCCCACTTTGTTCAGCCAGCGGCCGCAAAATACGTTGTATATGATGAGTTTTTCCAAAATGATTGCTCCCGGTATCCGGATATCGACTATAGTAGGTCCCCAGGACGCCGTTCGTCAGCTGGCCCGTGTCCAGGAATTGACCTACCGGCATCTTCCGATTATGGAGCAAGTCACGCTGGCCCACTTTATCGAGCACGGTCATTTCATGCGCCATATGAGACGGGTTCGAAACGTATACCGGCGCAGACACGAAGCCATGACGAAGGCCATCGTCGCGACAGGTTTGAGTGAACGCTTTACCCTAAGCGGCGTAGAAACGGGCTTGCATATGCTTCTGGAGGCAAATGAGGCGATAAACGAAGAAGCTGTGACGAACTTGGCGCTCGAACAAGGAATCCGGGTATATCCGCTTAGCAAGTATTGTTTGGAAAGCGACCGGAAAGGTTGGGTATTGGGGTTTGCAAAAGTCGATGAGACAGCGATCGAGGAAGGGATTTATCGGCTGGCCGGGATGCTCGGATAAGCCAAGCGTCCCGCCCGGGCTTGCTCTTTCTTGCAGCCGGAGAACTCCCGATTGTGCAAAGTCGCCTGCCGTGCTTGTTTGTTCTACTCGTCCTGACGCATGTTTTCGTTCCAGTAATAGCTGTCCGGCAAGTAACGCGGGCCGAATACGCTTGTCCCTACGCGGATGAGCGTAGCTCCTTCTTCGATGGCCACCTGGAAATCGCCGGACATGCCCATCGAGAGGACGCTCATTTCTACACGCGGAAACTGTTTCTCGCGAATCTGAGTTTGAATCGATTTCAACAACCGGAAGCAGTGCCTGGTCTCGTCGTTGGTGGCGTTCAGTTTGCCGATGGTCATTAAACCTTTCACGTTTAACGTTTCGAATTGCGACAGCTGCTCCACCAGCTCCAGTACCGCTTCCGGAGGAGCACCAAATTTGCTTTCTTCATAGGACGTATTGATTTGCACCAAAATATCCATCGTTTTATTCGCTTTCACCAGTTGGTGGTGCAGCGCCTGCCCTAGTTTCAAACGGTCCACCGAGTGAATGAGCGTTACATATTTGACAACGTCCTTCACTTTATTTGTCTGCAGATGTCCGATAAAATGCCATTCCACCTGATCATACTGCTGCATCAGCGGAAATTTGTCCCGGAGTTCTTGCGCTTTGTTTTCCCCAAACAAAGTCTCACCCGCTTGGATCGCCATTTGCAACTTTTCCAGCGGTACGGTTTTGGTCGCGAGCAGCAATTGCACGTCTTCGATCTGGCGCCCTGAAGCTTGGCATGCCAATTCCATCTGCCGCCTGACGGTTCGGAGATTCGCTTCCACCAGATGGCTCATGTCTCCCGCCCCCTTCTGTTCCGCTTGTATAGGGTCCCGTACCGGCTCCTTCAACAAGCCGGTCGGAACCGCACTTCAGAACCGCTAAACGGTTTTTCCCGGTTCGAACATCTTGTCCGCTTCAATCGGATTTTCTTTGGCGGTGATGTGATACGGATCAATCCGGTATACTTGGACCGGACCGCCGAAAACGGCCGACCGGTATTTGTCTACGTGCTGCTGGGGCAACGGCCGCTTGTAGTAACCGGGTACATACTTGTGAATCATTTCTTGCAGCATGTGAGTAGCTTCGTCCAGATCGGCGACAGGCTCGGCTTGACCAAAAATCATCACACTCATGTAGGCGGTATCAGTCTTGGCCGGCACCGGATCGGTAATCGTTCCGTATTCTTCGCAAACCGTGAAACAGACCTCCGGATTCGCTGCCATAACCTGATTTCGTCTACCTCCGGTTGCTCCATGGAAATAAAGCTTCCCGTTCGTCCATACAAAATTGAGTGGAACCACATACGGCCGGTGACCATCAACCAAACCTAGATTCCCGATTCGAGCCTGCTGCAAAAACGTCTCAATCTTGTCCTTGTCCAACACTTCTCTGATCTTGTAACGTACGCCATTCATGGGTATCCCTCCTAGTGGATTCGACTATGATGTAAGTCTAGCAGTCATTGGAGTGAAAGATAACATCCATAAACACCAAATTAGAGCAATCCATAAGTGACGAGAACCGGATGATCTTTGCGAGGATCTCATGTGGAAAGAACCGTTTTAACGATAGATTCATAAGAGAAGCGGTTGTTATCGTGCTACAATACGGATATCAGTACAAGCGAGGGGGCGGATCGT
Source organism: Paenibacillus sp. GYB004 (assembly GCF_036577605.1). Lineage (NCBI taxonomy): Bacteria > Bacillati > Bacillota > Bacilli > Caryophanales > Paenibacillaceae > Paenibacillus > Paenibacillus sp. GYB004. Next base: position 526,629 of record NZ_JARBDB010000047.1, on the reverse strand, counting down.
GAATGGAGATTGAAATCAAGCCGGCTACTTATGAGGAAAAGTCCATCCTGCGTAATTTAATGGAGCTGGCTCAATACGATTACAGTGAATATGACGGGTATGATGTCGATGAGCACGGCTTATACGGATATAAATATATGGATCACTACTGGACGGATTCGGACCGTTATCCGTTTCTCGTCCGGGTTTCCGGCAAGCTGGCCGGATTCGCTTTGGTACGCGTATACGACAGGCGGTCCGACAACAGCAACATCTATTCGATCGGCGAATATTGCATATTGAAGAAATACAGACGGCAAGGCATCGGCCAGAAATTGGCTGCCCATATTTTCACGATGTTCAAAGGCAGCTGGACGATCCAAACGTGCGACAATAACATATCTGCACAGTCGTTCTGGAAGTCGGTCACAGCGCCGTATCCGAACAGCGGCTTCCAGCCGCATAACGAACGAGAGCATATGGTGGAGTTGAATTTCGAAGTCACTTAATACGAGCAAGCTTGCTATGCGCTCCCGGCCTTTGGGGGCGTGTTCTTCATTATAAGGGAAATCTAACTGGGCAGCCTCGACTTGTACAGCAGCGATATTACGAAAATCCCAAGGATTGTCAAAGCGTAACGTGTGCATACTAAAACTGAAAAAGGATTGAAAGGGGAACAAAACGATGAATTCGGCCACAGATAACCAGGAAGCAATCGAAACCGTTAAGGAATTGATCAAAGGCATCGACACGGCGATGCTGACGACCGTATCGGATGAGGGGCTCGTTTCCCGTCCTATGAAAACCCAGGAAGTCGAATTCGACGGAGACCTCTGGTTTCTGACCAAAAAAGATACGGGCAAATTCCATGAATTGCTTCGGAACCGGCAAGTCAATGTGGCGTATGCGGGACAATCGTTCGTCTCCATTCGCGGCGAAGCCGAACTCGTGGAAAGCTCCGAGAAGGTCAAACAATTTTGGAGCCCGGCCTATGAGGAATTACTGGAAACCACCTATGACGATCCGAATCTGGTGCTGATCAAGGTCAAAGCCGAAACCGCCGAGTATTGGGATTCCGGCAACAAGTTCAAGATGGTGAAATTTTTGTTCCGCAGACTGCTGGGCAAAGATACGGAAGGAACGGATATCAATCGGATTGTGGAAATCAGATAAGGCAAAACGAGCCCTTCACTTTTCGTGATGGGCTTCATTTTGCTTGATCCATTACAACGAACCTATTCTTGTCCCGAAAAATTATATGAAACATTCGCCCATCGGCGGATATCGGGCAAATCCGCGTGACGGAGCAAACCGGGCAGCAGCAGCCCCATCGCATCGTACTGGTCGTAATATTCCGATTCCACGAACTGCGACAACGAATGAAGCGGGTTGTCCATCCGGATCTGCCGGACACGGTCGTCGAGCCAGCCGATTAGCTCGGTATAAACGTTGTAGCGGCCATAGCTGTACAGATGCAAATCGGTTGCGTCAATCGACGGCAGTTCGCACAGCACATCGATCGCCCGGCGCAAATCATGCAGCCGCATCGCGGCCAGGCTGTCGCCCAAAAAGAGCAGATCAGTCGTCAGCTTGGATAATGTTCCGTAGGGCAGCCGGGCGTCATCCGCATAAAACGGGTACGGTTCCAGCAGTCCGACGCCGGACATGTCGACAAGGAAAACGGCTCTTCCTGCCGCGCATGCGCTGCGTATCCAATCGAGATGCGGACGCAGCGCCGTCGTGCCGCCGCTCCACACCGCAACCGTTGCGGGGAGCGTATCTCTCATCCGGTCGTGCCGGCGAAACAAATATCCATGGTTCATGATACCCTCCTGCGACCACCAGAGCAGTTGGAACACTCGCATCTCATCCAACTGGAAATGAGACAAGTGGCGCGTGTTTGGGTCGCAGAACCGCCTGCCGCGCACGATTTGCTCCAGCAGCCATTCGCGGGTTGACGCCTTGCGTTCCTCGTCGTTCTGCCGCCCACGCTGCCGAGCCAGCTCCTGAGATCGAGCGACGAGTTCGTCGTGGATGAAGCGCGCATCGGGATACGAGTGCATGACCTGCCCGGCCGGCGTGCAGAGCAGCCGCGAGGCCGGGACCGCGCGAATACAGGAAACTTCGGGATCGCCAGACCGCTGCATCAGGTGACTGGTGAAAAATCGCGCGGCGCTTTGCGCCAGCTTGTCGGTATACATATGCACATGCGGGTCTTCGATCAGCTCCAGCCGATCCGCACACCCGTACATGTCCCAGAACCGTTTCGTCCGAGCTACCGTGCGTCGTGTGCCTTCGATCGGGAAAATATCGTAATTGACCGCCAAAATCGCTACCGGGCGCGGAGCCATCGCGAGCAGCATATCTTCGTGATCCAGTCCGGCGGCTGAGAAGCCCGGCCATATTTGCTCCGCATCCTGCGGCTGACCCGCATACAGATACGATTCGCGGCTCGTTATATACGTCCCCGGCGCTGCCGCGGCGATACGCGGATCGGCCATCATCAGCATCGCGGTCTGCGTTCCGCCGCCCGAGCTGCCTGTCACTCCGATGCGCTCCGGGTCGATCTCGGGGCGCATGCACATGTAATCCACTGCCCGCATCGCGTCATGCACGAAATACCGGGCCAAGCTTTCGCCCAGCGGCCAGCACTGGGTTCCAGGATGTTCGTGCTCGTAGCTTTCGGTAAGGAGCCTGCGCTCGCCCGTGCGGTACTGGAAACGTTCCCCTTGACCAAGCGGGTCCATCGCGAACACGATTAGCCCTGCGCGCACAAGATATTGGCAGACGGTATGATAACGTTTCGAGTGCTTCGCTTCGGGATTATGACCGCTGAGAAATAAGACCGCTGCATGTGTCGAGCCGGTTGCCGCATGCGAATCGGCGACGCTGTGCGGAACGTACAAGTTCCCCGTGACATACACGTGAGGACGCGATTGAAACACGATTTTATCGATCGAATAGCAGTCCTCGGTCTCGATTCCTGTGCTCGTTGCATGCAGCGGTGCGTCTGTATGAGGAATGCCGCCAATCGAGGCGGCAAACGTCTCGCGGACATCCTGCTGACGCCGAACCAGCTGATCCTTCGTAAGAATGCCGTCCCGCGCCCTATCGCCGGCAGCGAACGCTTGCCGGGACTGCTCGTAGACAACCCGCTTCAGTTGGTCTTTGACGTCGTAGAACGGGAAATGCAAGTTTTCCAGCTGGGAAATCGTCATGGTAAGCTCCTTTTCGTTTCATTCCAGACTAGCTGCAAATGACGGGTGATAACGCGACAAGAAAGTGAACGCGGTGACACCTTTTCTTTTCCATCCGGTCACTCCTGATCGGTTGGCATCTTTACTATTGGGTTCCTGCTTTGAAGGCGGCAATCGCCTTGACCGCTTCTTCCTCCGCCAGGCGCAGCGCGCTGTTGAGATCGGTTTCGTCCAGGGCCGCTTGTTTGAAGTATTTGATATAGATGGAATTGAGCTGCGAGTAATAGGCAGGTCGGCCGGCAAGCGGAGCGAACTTGTTGACGAACAACGCCTTCCAGTTGCGGTCCGCGTATACGGACTGCTTGCCAAGCTGATCCTTGATCGCCCCGTTTTTGAGCACCGGCACGATTCCCTTGCGCGCCAGCTCCGCCTGAAACTCGTCCGAGAGCAAATAATGGAGAGCGTTCATCGCGGCATCTTTGTCTTTGGCCATTTTCGTGATCCCGAACAATTGCGGCGTGGCCATGCTGCCCGTATTGCTCTGCTCAGGGAACGTCGGCAAGGAGACGATGTCCCAATTCAACGCTTTCAATTGTTCCGTCCATACGTTCATCAGACCCGACTGATAAGCGAACATCGCGACATTCTGATTATTGACGAAATGTTGCAGCGTCGGTATTCCCTTCGCCTGCTTGATCGCTTCCAGATAACCGGGCATCTTCCTAGGCTCATCGTAAAATCGCTCAAAAAAGCGTTTCCACCGATCATCTTTGTTAATCGTCGGCGTATCGGTTGCCAGATCCGCGAGCGGAAGCGATAGCGGGTTCATTCCCTGAATCGTGCTCGCATCGGTCGAGAATCCGTAATATTGTATGCCTCCTTCCGTACGCGTCAGCTTACGCGCTTTGTCCATCATCTGCTCCCAGGTCATCCCGTCCGTCGGATATTCGACGCCGAACTTATCGAACAACGATTTGTTGTAGTAAAGCACCATCGCGTCAAGCTGGATCGGCAAAAAGTACAATTGTCCTTTGGAGCTAGTCTTCACGTAATCCACCGAAGTATCATCGAGCCGGTTCAGGTCAACCTGATGCCTCTTCACGAGCTCGGTCATGTCATACTGGATATCGACGGGAAATGCTTGCGCTTCATAATGGCCGGGTGCCTGCATGAACACGTCGAAGCGGGTGTTGGACGCCAGCAGCTCCGGAAGCTTGTTACCGGGCGCTCCGCTCCAGATGTAGGAAATCGTGTAGTGGGGAAACTTTTTGCGCAAAGCGTCGCCGTAAGTCGCATCGAAACTTTCCTTCGAATTGTTGTTCGAGGAATAGAAAACGATTTCTGCCGGCTTATCGGAAGCCGTCTGCCCGGTCCCTTCACCGCCTTGACCGGCGGTGTCGCCTGCCGGCATGTCTGTCCGGTCCCCTCCTCCTGTACATGCGGTTAACAACATAGCAAATACCAGGCCGACGGATAGCGCGCTTGATGCGAGCTTCCTGTTTGTTGACATTTGGCGTTCCTCCTTCAGATCATTTAGCGTGTGTGCGGATAGGACTGCAAGCTCAGTATAGATGACATGCATGGAATAAAACATGGCGCCTCCTAACAAATTCATGTTCTTTCCTAACATTTGTTCCATGTACGAAGTTTTCATGTGATACGATAACATTATGGAATTACCTAGACACGATACAAACAGTCCTAATAGAGGGGGAAACGGGATGAACGAACATGCGGGGGTACAGATGACGCTTGGGACGGGCGGATCTATGCGGATTGACACGATCGCTCCGGATACGTTCCGTGTCCGGTTCGACCTAGATGGCACGTTTGCGGAACCGGACCTTGTGCGTTACGACATTATCCGCTGCCCCCAACAGGGGTCCGTGCCCGCCGCCGCTTCCCGCCGGGTCGTCGTAACGTCTGATTCGGCCGAGCTGCACATCGACGGTGAAGACGGACAGTTCCGCCTCGTTGCGGCAAACGGACGGGAGCTGCTCCGCACGCAGCAGCAGCCGTTGGACAGCAATACACAAAGGTTCGACCTTATCTTCGCTTTGGTTGAAGGCGAATCTTGCTACGGGTTAGGCAACATCGATTCCGGGACGATCGACCGCCGAGGCTGGAAGGGCGACATCTGGGCAGACGATCATCTTGTATCGAGCGCTCCGATTCCGTTCCTGATGAGTACGCGGGGATGGGCGCTGCTCATGAATACGACGCGGAGACATTCGTTCGATATCGGCTGCACGGATGAAGACCGCTTCCGTATTTCGGGTGAAGGAACCGGATTGGATCTGTTTCTGTTTGCGGGCAGTTGCCTGGCCGAGCTGCTTCACCGGTATACCGGCGTTGCCGGCAAGCCCTTGCTGCTGCCTATGTGGGCTTACGGCTTGAACTACAGCGGCCGGAAGCTGTCGAACGCGCAAGAAGTGGTAAATGAAGCGATGAAGTTCCGCCAGTTGAACATCCCTTGCGACTTGATCGGCTTAAGCGAGGATTCCGTAGAATCCAAAGGCAACCACATCCTCCACAAGCGCTGGCATGCGGAACGGTTTCCGATGAGCTCCCACGATCTTGTGCGCGGGGTTACGTTTCTCGGCGTACTCCGCAGAAAGGGGTTCAAATTCTCGCTGTTCCTCAGGTGTACTTACGATGTGACGGCCGAGGAGGAACGGCGCACGGCCGGGAATGCAGCAGAGCCGGCTCCGATTCCGGCCGCAGATTTTCCGGTGTGGTACGACCACCTGAAACCGTTCGTGGACGACGGCGTCGCCGCATTCGTCTTGTCGGTCTGCAGTCCGGCCGCTGCCTATCCGGACCGTCAGTGGGCGAACGGAATGAACTCCGCGCAACTGCACAATTTGTACGCCGTGTTGGCAGGCAAGCAGATGTACCGCGGATTTCGCGAGCATACCGGGCAGCGGCCGATGATTCATGTCGAGCGGGGTTACATCGGCATGCAGCAATATATCGCGACATCGTCGGGAACGTACTACAATCTCCCGCACGCGATGACCGATATGATGAATTACGGCCTATCCGGACATGCCAACACGACGACCAATATGAGACTTATCTCGAAGGAAGGCATCCACTCCGGATTTTTGCTGCCATGGGCAAGAATTCACAGCTCCCAATATTTCCTGCATCCGAGTTATCTGGAACCCGACCTGCTCGACATGTTGCAGATCTATGCGCGGCTGCGGTACAGGCTCATCCCTTATCTGTATTCCGCCGCGCATGTCGCCAACCGCACCGGTATGCCGATCATGCGGGCGATGCCGCTCGCTTATGGCGAAGATCCGATGTGCAGAAACCTGCGGCAGCAGTATATGCTTGGGGAATATTTGCTCGTCGTCGCGTTCGGCAATCGAGTCTACTTGCCCGATGACGAATGGATCGATTATTGGACCGGGAAACGATACAGCGGACCGCAATGGCTCGAATGCGATCCGCCCGAACGGGCGGGCGGTTTATTGTTCGTCCGGGCGGGAGCGATTATTCCGATGTGGCCGGTGCTGGACTACGTCGGGCAAGCTCCTGTGACGACCGTCGCGTTGGAGGTGTACCCGCACCGGAACAGCTCTTTTTGTATGTATGAAGACGACGGATTGTCCTTCGGTTATGAGAACGGTCAGGTCGCCGTTACCCGCATCGAATGCGAAGCAACGCCGGAACGGGTCGTTCTGCAAATAGCCAGACGTGACGGATCGTACGACGGCATGCCGGCCGACCGTAATTACGAGTTGATCGTACACTTGAACGCGAAACCTGTGGCGGTGACGGTGGACGGCAATCCCTGCACCGAACAGACTCGGCGGCTGAAGTCCAATCTTGTTCGCGGATGGCGTTACGACCGTCCGAACGGAGCTGTACGGCTTTTTCTGGAAGAAGCGCCGGAAGAGGAGGGATTCGCCCGGATCGAGTTGTTGCTGAACGTTCCGAATGTACCGCATCATTCGGCCAAAAGGGCAGCTCCTGCCGTTCGCGGCAGCAGCAGGAACGGCGGCTTCGACAGCGGCAGCGACGACGGCGACAATCAACCGCGCCGACAGCTTTCCCTCAGCGGCCCGCAAGCCGGCGCCAACAAGGAGCGAATGAAGGGAATATCGGCAGGGGACGCTCCGGGTCCCGATTCTGTGGAGACGGCGCTTTCCTGGTGGCGCGGCAAAATGTCGGGAACGTCCTCCGATGCTTGGCGCTCTCACCTGTCGTATGCCTGCCATCAAATCGTACGCCGGGCCGAAAGCTGCGGCTGGGAACCTAGTGAAGTGTTCGGAGCGGACCCGGACGACATCCTGCAGCTCCAGGGTATCGCTGATCCGGATCAGGGGGAGCGCTTGCTTCAGCGTCTGTCGGAGCGGTATGCCGCACATGCGTCGCGTAATCTTCCATGCCGGCCCACCCATCCGGCGGTCCGCGGGATCATCGCGATTGTCGAGCAGGAAATCGATGGAGATCTGGGACTCAAGACGCTCGCCGGTCGCGTAGCCCTCCATCCTTTTCACTTAAGCCGGCTGTTCCCCAAGGAAACCGGCCAAACCTTCTCGGACTATGTCATGTCGCGGCGGATGCTGCATGCACGCGCCTGTCTGGAAGCCGGATGTAAAGTATACGAAGTTGCCTCCGATACCGGATTCAAGGACCCCGGCAACTTCTCGAAAGCTTTCAGCAAATATTGGGGAGTTCCGCCGATTTATTTGAAGAATGGTGCTACCAGCGGGTAGGAATGCGTGGGTAGTTTTCGTTTCACGAAAAGCTCATTCTTTCCGGCTTTTAAGAAAAGCTTCTAGAGTTTCAGACAAAATAAAGGTTGCGAACCGCTCTTATTCGGTTCTAATAAGGGCTGCTTGCGGCAGCCCCTTAGGGATGTCCGATGTCCGCTCGCCGAGCCATTCCGCCAAATTGCGGTACGTCCCGTCTCCAGCGGGCAATCGTCTCGTATAAGCCCCGTCCCGTCCTTCGTGAAACGTCCGGATTGATGGTATCACAGGGCAGAGCGAACAGCCACCGAACGTCCTGTTGCCGACGATTCATAGACTGCGTCCAGCAGCTCCCGCACGACGAGCGCCTGCTCCAGCGATGTTTTCGGCGGACGTCCAGAGGCGACCCGCCCCGGCCTCTTGTGTGAACTGAACTCATTTAATCACGGAAACCTTATCGTCCAATGTATAAATTCTATGCTTTTCATGATATTTTGTAATCGTTTGCAGAACAAAAGCGCCGACGGCCGCGACTTCTCCAGCGCCGACTGCAACTTTTCCTTCCATTCCACGTCTCCCGCGTTGATATAGAGATGATGCGTCTCTTCGTTCATCCGGATACCCGATAGTGCAATATATAAGCTTATATCCAGTTGTGTTTTGGTTGCGTTTATTTGCCGCTGCATTGCCTTTGTGCAAGATCTCGGTTCATTCACCGGGGCACGAAGTCCCACACGGAGAAGCAAAGACAATATAACAATAAAAGCAGACGATCTGTGCTGTTTCCGCACCGTACAGCAAGAGATAATAAGAAAAACAGGAAGGGCACCCCCGCCATGCCATACAAAATGGGTCATCTTAGTTTCAATCGTATCTTTGGCGGCACGGAACGGCTTGCAGCAACAGGAAGGAGATCGGCCGAAGCCCTTCCATCGCAAAAACCATAAAAAAAGAGGTGCAGGCATGTTATACCCGTTAAGTAACAAATTCGGAGCCGTTTCATTCGATTCCGTTGCAGGAACATGGTCAATGACCGCAGATCAACGCTTGGTGATGGAATCGTTTTCGCTCGTATGGGAAGTGGACGGCTCCCCGATCCGCTGTCTGGAGAAAACCGATTCGGTCGAAATGAATCAAGGCCAAGACCTGCATGGACGATACTCGGAACTTGTTGCCGATTGCGGCGCCTCAAGTTCGGGGAAGAAGTTTGCGATTTCGTACCGGTTCTATGAAGAGGAACGCTTCTTGACCATAAAAGCCCGGATCAAAAACGTTGGGAAAACAGCCATTAAGCTCGGGAAATGCCATCTATTGCACGAGAGCGGCAATATTGATCTTGGCGAGGGAGCCGAGGAAACGGTGGCGCTTTGTCAGACGGCATGGGTGACCGATAATGTTGTGAAAAAGCTTTATTCGGAAAACAACTGTCACCGGAGCAAAACTGTCGGTTTGCTGTATAACCGGTCCCAAAAACTTGCATTCAACTGCAGCTTTATGACCTTTGACCGAATCAATACGGAGATTGCATACAGCACGTCCCACAATAAGATTCATGTCGATGGTTACTGCGACTTCGATGATTATGAGCTTCAGCCGGATCTGGAAATCGAGTCCGAAACGATCGGGTGCCATTGGTCATACGATCCTTACGCGTCTTTGGAAAATTGGGCAACGAAGGTGAGCCGTTATTACAAGCCCCGGATAGCCCCGAAACCGTCCGTCGGCTGGCTCGGAGGATGGACTTGGAGGGACGGCTTCTCCCAACAAACGTACGAAGAACTTGTGCTGGAGAATTCCGCCGCCATCCAGACGAGACTCGAAGGGTTTGATGTGACGAATTTCTGGGTAAGCATCGGCAATTTAGAGCATATGCTGCCGGGAAACTGGACGACATTTAACAAAACGACGTTCCCCCACGATATCGAATGGCTTGTATCCAAATTGGCGAAAAACGGACAACGACTCGGCTTTTGGGTCGCTCCCTTCTGGATACCGGACAAGTTGAGTCCGCTGTTCGAAGAACACCAGCATCATCTGTTAAAAAGGCAAGGAGAGTTCGTCAAATGCTATTCCAGATGGAGGTTCGGGATGTCCGGGGATTTGCCGCCTGATGAACGGGTTGACTTTTATTGCCTGGATGGAAGTCATCCCGATACGGCTGACTTCTTGAAGCAAACCTTTGAATTTTTTCAGAAGCTGGGAATCCGGTACTATATGATCGATTTTCTTTATGCGGGATCGGGCTCGACCCCGGGGAACTACCTCTATGATGATTATTTCGACCGCTCCAAGGTGAAAGGCCCCGAAGTGTACAGAGAGGCTTTGAAAACGATCCGGGAAGCTGCAGGCGAGGATGCGTATATTTTGTCTTCGACCGGAACAACCTTCCAAAACATCGGTTGTGTCGATGCTGTAAGGGTTGCTCCCGATTGCGGGGAAGGACGTCCGCTTATAAAAGGAATGAATGAATACCCTGCCATGTATACGATCAATGCGTGGAATTTGATTCGAACCGTATCGACCACGATGGCCAACACTTATTTTACAGATCGGAAGTTGTATTATAACGACGCTTTTAATGTGATGACCATCGATAAGCCTATTCCTTTGAACGAAGCGATGATCACAGTCAGCATGTTTGCTTTATCAGGCGGTCCCGTGATGCTCGGGGACGATATTTCGACCATTGGCGAAGAACGGCTTGCGCTGATCAAGAAGGCGCTTCCGCCATATAACAAGATGGCAAAACCGGCAGACTTGTTTGACGCCGTATATCCGGATTGGCCCAAAATATTCAATTTGAAGGTCGGGAAGGGCTGGGACGAATGGAACGTTATCGGCGTCTTGAATACCGAACCTACGACCGAAAAAATGGAGCTCTCGCCGGACAAACTTGGATTGGAACACGGCCCTGCCTTCACCGTGTTTGATTTTTGGAACGAGATGTATTTGGGCGAAATCAAAGACCGTCTCGAGGTCGAGGTGCCGCCCCATCATATCCGGGTATTTCGAATAGCAAGGTCGAGGCCGCATCCTTGGCTGATCGGGACCGATATGCATGTAACCCAGGGAGGGGTCGAAATCGAACGGCTCGAGTGGAATCCGAACGGGCGCTATTTGAGCGGCGTATGCATCCGGCCAAAGGGGGAAGCAGGGAATTTGTTCTTGAAGCTTCCGAGAGGGTGGAAGCCCGTTCAATATGAAGGGCTTCAAACCGCAAAAGTTCCCATGGATAAAAGCTTAATCGTCCTCAAACCTTTGGCGTTTCGAACGGAGACACTCACCTGGCGCATTGATTTCGAACCGGAAGACGAAGCGGAATTTCACAACTTGCTTCATGTCGGGGAAGAGAGAGTCGTTTTGGAATAAAAAACCGTCCGGGTCCCGGACGGTCCTTCTTGGCCTAGGCATTCAGTTGGCGCATAGGGAGAGCAGGCAGAGGGGCTCCGACCGCTGTTGAAATCTTGTGCTCTTGATCGGAGTAGGCTAAGGGCAGCACAAGATTTCAAAGGCGGACGCTTCGCTTCCCCACTCCCTCTGCCCGCCCTCTCGAGTTCTTCTTTCCTTCAGAGCGTTACGTTCTCCGTACGCTCCGCGTCCTGTTTTGCGGGTCATACAACACTTTCGCCATTCCCATTGTCCCATCACCCTTTCAAACAAGCATCTACTTTTGTTTATAGTCGGCAATAAATTTCGCGGCCTCCTCATCCGCTCTGCTTAACGCCGTATTCAAGTCCATCTCATTTTTATGTACGGCATTGGCATATTTGACGTAGATGTTGACAATATTCGCGTCATAGACAGCTTTGGGCGGAATCGGCGCAAACTTGTTATGGAACGCCGCCTGCATCCTCCGATTGTGGAACGGCGATTCTTTCCCGAATTTCCCGATCACATCGTTCGTTTTGACGGCAGGCATAATCCCCTTTCCGGAAAGCGAGGCCTGAACTTCATCAGACAGCATATACTTCAGGACCTCCATCGCTTCGTCGGGATGCGTGCTTCGTTTCGTAATGCCGAAGTAGAACGGATAGGATTGCGATCCGAAACCAGGGCTTTCCTTGAAGTGGGGCAACGCCGCCCAATCCCAGTTAAACGATTGCATTTCCGTCGGCCACGCGTAGATCAGACTGGACAAATAGGCATACATCGCGACGGTTTGATCTTTAACAAATTGGTTCAAACCGGGGATTGAATTCGTCGACTGCATGTAGCCTTGATACCCGGCATCCTGTGCGGGATCAATGAAAAACGTCTTGAAAAATGTTTTCCAACGTTCGTCTGTATGGATGGTCGGCTTCCAGGTCTTCAGGTCCACATTTGGTATCGATAGCGGATTCATGCGGATTATATGCGGAAAAGAAGTCGCAAAACCGAAATACTGCGTGGAGTCTTCTTTGCGGGTCAGCTTCTTAGACATCTCCAACGTTTGCTCCCAGGTCATATCGTCTGTAGGGTACGATACGCCGAATTTGTCAAAGAGGTCTTTGTTGTAGTACAACACCATATTGGCCGTTGCGATCGGAAGGGCATACATTTTGCCGCCTTGCATCTGCTGCAGAGCCTCCAACAGACTCGGTTCGATGCGATTCAGATCAACATTGTGCTTCTTGATCAACTCCGTCATATCGAATTGAAGTTCGTTCTCGAGCATTGCCCATTCGAAATTGCCGATGGTAGCGTAGAAGATGTCGAACTTCGTTCCATTCATCAGCAAATCGTTCAAATACGCTCCTTTTTGAGCTTGAATGTACGAAATCTTATACTGAGGGAACTTTTTACGGAGAAGATCCCCATATCGGTATTCGAAACTTTCTTGCGGATCGCCGTTATCTGAATAAAATACAATTTCCACCGGTTCGCCGGACGGCTTCTTTCCCGGACCGCTTCCCTCCCCTCCTTGCTCCGCGACGCTTGCCTTGCTGCCTGGATCAGAACCTCCGGCGCCTCCCCCGCAAGCGGCAAGGCTCGCGGCGATTAAAACAACAGCGGGCAGCTTGATCCATCTGCCGTTCAACATAGTGTACTCCCCCTTCATTTTTTGGATGAACTGCATCCGATTCCTATGCTAAAATAGGGGAAGGAAAAATACGTGTCATAATCCAAAAGAAATCGGCCATTTTCAAATGCTCATGAAAACGGAGATGACTTCCATGGAAATTATTCCCATATCCTTCATAGCGACCCCGGACAAGCGATTCGAAAATACTGCTGCATGTTCGACATCCGCATCCTGTTCGAATCCGAGGACAATTCCGATTGGTGGAAGCTGCTTTGCCGATTGCAGCTAAAATTGCGCCTGAATTATTTATCCTCCTGCATTACCATATTAGTAAATATAAAACGACACCTGGGTCAAGTCCCCAAATCAAAATCATTTGTTTTGGGGACTATTCGTTACTTTTTCATCTGAATCGCTTCGGCGATCTTCTTGATAGCTTGCTCTTCGGCGGTTCGATAGGTAGATCTACTTGAGAACATCCACTACTTCTTTGTTTGCTTTCTCTTCGCCGTTTCGCAATGCCGTATTGATATCGGTTCCGTCAATAACGACGCTCTTCGTTACTTCCTCGTTCAGCAGGCCGTTGATTTTTGGATCATACTTGGATGCTTCCGGCAGCGGCGACGGGGTTACTTTAAAATCGCCTGCAAGTTTTTCCCCTTAAACAAATCGTTGTCCGCCCCGTATACATTTCGGATGCCCGGGTCGTTCTGGACAGACAATCGTCCGGCTTTACTGAGCATCGTCTGTACGTTCTCGCTCACCAGGCCGAGCAATACTTGATAAGCCGCTTCCTTGTTTTTGCCCGATTTGTTGACGACTGTCATATGGAAGTCGACTACCAGCCCGACTCCTTGCCGATCGCTGTAGCTCGGGTAGGCGGTTGTTCGGCTATGGTGGCAATACTGCCGTCCATGGTCAGAAGGAGGCGCTCCGCCTGTTTGATTCTTCGGATACTGACATATTCGATAAAGGAAAGTCCCATAACCCTTTTGAAGTATTTGGAAAAATAAGAGTAACTCAAGTTCATCATCTTGCTATAAGTTGGAATTCATCCTCAGACATCCTTTATACGACCACTATTCTTGTATCCATTATAACTCCCTATTCTGTTAAAAAAGCCCCGAAGGGCTTCATCTTAAGTGACTACCATAGGAAGCCAGCTTGCACCATTGTCTGCTGTATTAATCCAACCGATGCGAGTTGAATTAGGATCGGACGCTTTAAATACAGTTCCCGCCGGCAATTTTGTGCTGTTCGTTGGGGCGGCAGCAGCTTTATAACTGTAAGCAACCTCAATTGCGCCATACAGCGGCGTCATTATTCTTGAGTTGTTATCCAAAGTTAACGTCGCCTGACCGGCAGAATAGTATTGTTTAGCCCCATCGTTTGATGTAATTTTTGCATTTGTAAATGCTACATTTGCTTTATAGAACATTACGCCTTTATTACTGGCATGAATCGCAGGCCCCAAGTGAAACTCTACATTTTCCACAGTGAAGTTGACACTAGATAGTTGGCTTGGAATTCCAAATGCAATCCCCCCATTACCAGAAAACACAATTCTGCTTGTTCCATCTGCATGGCCAATTAAGCGAACTCTGCCGACACCACGGGTTTTTGAATTACACAAATAAACGGTTCCGTTTATTTCGTAATCTCCTGACGGTAATCGAATAATTACATCATGAACTAACTCCGTATCGTAAGCTAATTTTGTTAAATTTACTAGATTAGTCGTGTTTGTTGTGGCATTACCTGTGTTTGTTAACGTGTTATCCTGAGTCTTTTTAGAAAAGTCATTCAATAGGAATCTGATCGGATTTTCAAATCGCCAATTAGAGGAATAAGTCACTTCTGTAGAAAAAATACTCTGATCCAATATGGTAACGCTTTCAGCAGAGAATGTATTCCCCAGCGATAATACATAAGTCGCACCCAACTTATTATGATTCCATAACCCTGAGATTGTGGTAGAAGAACCGCCGTCAATCCGGATTAAGTGGTCTGGCGGAGTTGTGGCGTTGCCGATTGATAATGTCATAAAACCATTAATATTCAACCCTTGTGCAACACGGACTTTCATAATGCGAGTAGAACCTTCGGCACCGCAACCATTAAAGGCTACACCTCGGGCAATATCCACATAGTACGGATAAGCTGCTACACCATTACCCGTGTCATTAATGATGTGATCTGCTGCACATGAATTGAAAGTCATATAGGTGGACTCACCGAACCAGTAACCGAACTCCGTATGGTTTAAAGCATAGCAACTATTTAATGTCACCGAAGTACATACACCTGAATCATTAACCCCGGGTCCTGCGACAACAATTCCACGTGGAGAATAAGCCGTTTGAAGCTGCTCAAGCAATGTCACATACGTTGCTAGACGAACGCAGTCTTTCTTCGCAACATAGAATTGGCATTGGCGGATAGCCATATTCGGGTAATAGGTGTCCGAACCTTTGAGAACATAATTACAATTTGGAGCTGTTGCGGTTGCCCCGCCCCATACCGATAAGTTTTCAAATTTCTTATATAGACCGCCGCCCTTCAATAGAATTGCGGCTTCAATGGTAACACCTGGACCTAAATCCACTTTAATAGACGTTAAGTTAGCCGTACCGCGAATAGAGATCGGATCTAGGTAAATGCTTCGTGTTGGCGCAGGAATAACTAAACATGCGGAGTTTGTGGCATCATAGGATTTCCAGCGGTACTCTATTATAGGCTTTGGAACAACCAACTCACCGCCGCCGCGCCCGTGCAGGTAGTTAATAGCAGCTTGGAATGAAGGCCGGTCATCGTAGACGCCATCCCCTTTTGAGCCGAACATCTCCACTGTAACTTCAGAGCAATCTAATCGAATCCATCGACCGGTAGCAACTCCAGCAACTTGAAAAACGGTACCGCCATTTGCTGTAGATGTACTTGTAGCATCCCAAATAAAATCGCCGCCACCCTTATACGGATTAAGTTCAATAAAAATGTCGGGTGAATGATAACCTTTTACAGCAACACGCATACCATTTTCCGGTGAAATTATGGCCAGCATGTCGGAAATGGAATCAACACAGCGATTGCAATCGTTAACCTGCTGCTGGGATAACCCGCTTGAATCCAAAATCGCGCTCGCCGGATGTGCTCCAGCCGTATCAAGACCTGCCAGCTCGTTATGGGTTAGCTTCGCCGCTATTCCCGGGGGAATTTTGCCCTTCCCGTTAGCCCCACCGTATACGGTATCGGCAACCGATAAACCCTCATTCCCGTAAGCCGCTACCGATCCCGGGAGTATGCTGCCCGCGGCTAAGGCCGCACCGGCCATGCCGAAGGCCGTCAGCAGCTTTCTGCGGCTTACATGGGTGACGGGCTCCTCCAGTTGCTCCTGTTCCATACCTTTCCCTGCTTGCCACTCCATCTTTTCTGTTTGAAGAATAAGATTTGTTTCAGTCGCATTTGCTAGTAGAATAAGGATACGTACGGTCATAGGGATGCCACTCGATTGCTTCGGTAGTGGTATTTGCTGTGCAGGGTCAACATGCCCGATTGCAATCATAACACCTGATCTGTCAAAAACAGCAATCTCTCGAATGGTAAAGCCGCCAACATCAACTGGTATTCCAGATTCAAACATCAATGTATTTGGTGCCAACGAATCACGAACTGGAGTAGAAGCAGTACCACGCCAAACTTCGTTTGCCAACGCCACCATATTTTCAGTCAAAACAGGATATGAGCCATTGCCATCACCAACGGCGACATGGGTAATCTCAAGCTGATTTTCAGAGGTTGCACGGGCTAATTTTGCTTTGCCGATTGCAGTTAAAATTGAACCAGTCATAATTTATTCTCCTCCATCTAAGCCGATTTTTGAAAATCGAAGAACCCCAGCAAGTATGGGATATTTCGCTGTGGACCTCTGTCAAGAAAACGCCCAAGTCGTAATACCAGCCGTTCCACTGATTGTAGTTGGATTCGGCATAAATGACTCGATCGACTCGCTGCCGGAATTCCAATGCACATTGTTCACTACATTCGCTTCCGAGCCTTATAGATGTTCTCAATAACTGTAAAAGCGACGTAGTTTTGCGTATCCTTGATGCAGATTCCATTGCTCGTAAAATCGGTCCCCCTGATGCCGATGTCCCGGACTCGGGCCCGCGACGATAGCGGGCTCGTTCGGATTTTGATCGCGCAAGCTGACTCGGCGGTATTACCCGCCGCAGATCAGTATGGTCAGCGTCTCTACGGCGGATTGGTGACCGACCTCGATCCCGGCCACATTTACCGTTGTCATTTTGATCGTCGCGCCGTTTCCTGAAGAAACAAGCGATTTACCGTCGGGGTCGACCAGCGGCTTCGTAATGCGGTAGTCCGCTCGGGAGGCAAGTATACATTCGCGAACTGTAGCAAGACGCCGTTGACACGTCGGAATCGTCCGACACCCCGTCACCCTTCGTTCCAAACCATAACACGTTCATCCCTTGACCTAAACTCACGGCCAGCCTCCTCGCTCGAAATGAAATCGCTTTCGGTTAGTATTCGGCTTATTTGCCTTTTTCCGTCTTGATAAGCTGGTTGATCTTTTCCTCAGCCGTCCGCAGCGCGGTGTTCGTATCCTGCGTCTCTTGCAGCATCGCTTCGTATTCGGCGTTCAGCAGTGCATACGCGTTCGAATAGTACACCGAGAAAGCCATAGCCGGCGCCGGCTTGCTCTTGAATACGGCTTCGATCCGTTTTCCTTTCAGCTCGGGGATTTCCTGGGCGAACTGCTGGCTGTATTTCGGATCAGTAGAGATACGGGCCGTTTTGCGCACCATCGCGGTTTGCACCTCGTCGGAGAACATCACTTCCATAACGCGCATCTGATCGTCCTTATATTTGCTCATCTTCATCGGAATAAGCAGGTGCAGATCGTACATGCCGTACGTATTCGGCTTCTCCTTGTAGCTTGGGAACTGCGCGAGGTCCCAGTTCAGATCCGGCATTTGCCGCAGGGTGAGGAACAAATTGACCGATCCTAGCATCGCAACGTTCCGGTCTTTGGAGAAGCGGTCGATCGCCCCCGTCCCCGTTTTGTAGTCGTTACCCGGTATCGAATAGATTGATTTGCCGATCCCGAACGCGGTTTTGTACGGGTCGCTGTTCACCATCGCCTTATCCGTCTTCGGATCGATCACGTTCAGCGACAGCGGGAAAAGCAGGCGGGCCAAATTGTCCACTTCCAGCCCTCTGTACTGCGTGCCCCCTTCCAGGCGGCTGACTTTTTTGCCGAGCTCGATCGCGTTTTCCCAGGTTAAACCGTCGGACGGATACCCGACGCCGAACTTGTCGAAGATATCCTTATTGTAGTAGAGCGCGTTCAGATTGACTGCGTAGGGGAGGGCATACAGCTCGCCTTTATCCGAAGCCGACTTCAGCGCGTCCAGCGCGCCCGGGTCGAAGCGGATCAGATCGAAATTATGTTTTTTGGCGAGCGGGGTTATATCTTCGAGAACGTTCAAATCTTTATGCGGGGCGAGCCGCCCGTTATACGTCACCAGAAAGTCGACCTGTTCCCCCATAGCGAGCATTTTGGCCATATCGTTCTGGGAATTGATCATTTCGAGCGTGATGTGCGGATATTTTTTATGAACCGGATCGGCCAGCAGCATTTTGAAATCCTCCGGCGTAAAATAGGTGCCGAGCTGATGAAATTTCAGCGTAACCGGCTCGAGGGGCGCTTCCTGCTTCACCCCCACCGTCTGAGGGTCCGCCTTGCCCCCTTCTTCTTCTTTCTTGGCGGCGCAACCGCCAATCATCAGAGCCGCCGATACCGCGATGACAAGCGCAAGTGTTTGTTTGTTTGTTTGTTTGTTCTCATACATTGACCCTCCTGCATGTTGGTTATGTGCGGCCTTTCATGCCGCAGTTCAACGAATTTGAAATGTGGATATCAATAAACGGAAACGTTTCCAAAAAGCCGATAATAAAGAAATCGGGTATGTTGAACCTCTCGATTCCCGAACCGGTGTACACCGCGATCCGGCTAACCCAGTCGGAGTTTCCCTCCCCGCTCTCGTTGGATTGTCGGAGCGAGTCCTTCCCATTTACTTGCTCTTCTCCTTTGCGAGCTCAGCCTTCAACTTCTCGTCGAGGTGCCGAAGTCCCGTGTTGACACCGACCTTTCCGGCCGGATCCCGTTTCCGGGTACCATTCCGGCATGTTTGTTTTCGCTTTCCGTTCAAACCGCTTCCGCCGGCCTTCGGCCTCCGCGGCTACTTGTTTTTGTCCGCCTCGATCGTTTTCTTCACCGCTTCTTCTGCATCGCGCAGCGCGGTGTTGATATCCTTGCCCTCGTACAAAATGCCGCGCAAGGCGTTCGTTAGCTGCGCCGTAGCCTCCGAGTTATATTTGCTCTGGGGAGACGGCTTCGCCATATTTTTCAGCGGGATTGCGGCGACATTGCGCCCTTTGTACAGAGGGGCGTCCTGACCGAATACTTTCGGAATGTTAGCGCTGCTCAGCGCCGGGATGAACGTCGCCGCCTTTGCCTTCTCCGTCAGAAACGTCTCGGTGGACAAAAAGTCCATCACCTCCTTGTATTTGCTGCCGATGTTCAGGAAAATGAAGACCGGATAAGGCTGTGGCCCGAAGCCGTTCATCGTCGGGTACGAGACAATATCCCAATTGAGCCGGGGCCAGGTCTTTCTCGACATGCAGACCGGCCACCGGCGTCCACATCGCCGACACTTGTTCCTTGAAAAACATTTTGGTCAAGCTGTCCTTATCCGGATTGAAGCCGGGAATTTGATAAAAGCGGGCTATGTTGTTCATGAGGCTTTTGACGTTGTCGTTCGTCAGCGACACTTGCAGCGTTTGCGCGTCGACGAGGTTGAGCGACATTTGGTTGCGCCAAAAGTAATGATTCGGCGAAATCGTGAAGCCGTAATATTGGACGCCGTCTTCTTTGCGCGTCAGCTTGACCGACAAGTCGTACAGCTCGTCCCAGGTGATGCCTATTCCGTCTTATGGGTAAGGAACGTAAAATTTGTCAAACAGATCTTTATTATAGTAAACTCCTCGCCTGAGATCCTATTTGGGTAATCCGTGCCGCCAGTCCAGACATCATCAAAGCGGAGAGCGTCATGATGAACAGGTGACGTTGGGCAACTCTCGACCAATGGATAAACATTTCACTTTCAACATTTCACCCCCTCATCAATGTTAAATAATCGAAAAAAGTCGCATTTACAAACGCTAAAAAGTAACAACTGATCTTCTTATCTGCACAAATTGTATCTATATTACGGAAAATATTCGTGTCAAAATAAAAAAACAATGGGTCATATCCTTACTGGCTAGGCTTGCTTCCCAGATGAACAACTTGATCTTCAATCGTCTTTGCCAGCCATCCATGCTGACGAAAACCAATAAACAAGCGGAGGATGGAAGCGGCGAACTGTGGTAAATAATGGCGCAACAAATCCTGAAAATGGCACACGCTGCAAGTGGGTTTAGTTTATCATAGCTCCTGAGGGAATCGAGCAAGCGTTCCTGAACGATATAAGAATGGAGTTGAAACGAACATGAGCGTTTGGTTAGGAACTTGTAAAATCGACATTACCCCAAGCCCACCTGTAATGTTGGCCGGTTACAGCAGCCGTAATGGCGTCTTCGAAGGGGTGCATCACCCGATTTATACGAAAGCCCTGTTCCTTAGGCAGCAAGACGAGGAAACGGGAACAGCGCGTAACCGTCTTCTTGTTGCCGGCGATCTGATCTGGTGGTCAACCGAACTGACGGAGAAGCTGCGGCGGGAACTGGCAACGCGCTGGGGCATGCGGGCGGAAGACATCCTTCTCAACGCCACGCACAGCCATTCCGGTCCGCAAACAAGTTCCTTGATGCCGTCGCTGGGGGCAGCGGACGACAGCTATCTTCAAGAGCTGGAACGCAAGCTGCTCGCCGGTATTGAACTTGCCGAGGCAAATTTGGAGCCTGTTACTATACAGCGCGGAGCCGGGGTTTGCGACATTGGCATTCACCGCAGGAAGCTCGTTGTCGGTAAGATGGTTACCGCTCCGAATAAGCAGGGAGTAACCGACCCTGAAGTTACGGTGATCCGATTCGTCAACGGAACGGGACAAGCAAAAGCATGGATCGTCCATTATACGTGCCACCCGACGACAACGAACGCCAACTTCGTATCATCCGAGTATTGCGGTCTGGCCATGGAACAACTGGAACGCGAAGCGGGTGGCGGCGCTGTTTCCTTGTTCTTCCAAGGATGCTGCGGCGATGTACGCCCGGCTTTGTACCGTGACGATCATTTTTACAGCGGAACCGATACAGACGTTCGGCAGCTTGGAGCGCGGTTATACGAATCCATTAGGAACGTGTTGAACGGCCATATGCATGAACTGCAGCCATGCCCGCCAAAAGGGAAGCACGTCAAACTGCCATTGGCCTTCTCTTCTGTCCCTACGTTGCCGGAGCTTGCCGCATACAGCCTATCGGCGGAACCGCACGTACGCAGCTGGGCAAAGCTGCTGTTGGACCATCCGGAACTGGTGCGGCCTGCGGCAGAGCTTGACCTGGTGCACATGGATATTGCGGACGGGCTGTCGCTGCTCGCCATGAATGCGGAAATGGTCGTGGAGTACGGTCTGTTTATCAAAGAACGGTCAGACAAACGCACGCTCCCTGTAGCTTACAGCAACGGGATGATCGGTTATGTATCCACGGTCCCGCAGCTTCGGGAAGGCGGATATGAGCCGGTTGGATCCTGTTCATACTTCGGTCTGTGTTCGCCGTTTACGGAAGCAGCGGAGCCAGCGATCCGCCAAAAGCTGGCCGAGCTTGTTGAGCGATAGAGCAACAGAAAAAACAAGCAGGCACGGTCGTTGCGATCCGTCCCTGCTTGCCGCTTGTCTACCCATGCGCATGGTTTACCGGAAGGAAGTCAACACCTTGCGCACCCCTGCCGCGATATCGTGCATATCCGTCTCGCCCGCCAGCAATACGTTCTGATTGAGCCACAAAATCTCTTTGTCGCATGCCCTCTCGCTGTTCGGACACGAATACTCGCGTTCTTCCCCTGTCCATTTCTTCGTCTCCTTGATAACTGCCTTGTTCCGGTTGAGAGAAACGTAGCCGTAACTTACCGGTATGCCTTCCGCATTTAGCTTACGGATCACGTCGTTTTTGTTAACCCTGTCGGCTAACTCCGGATCGATGCGGAACATGAACAAATGCTGCGCGTGCCGGGTAACCTGCGGATCGCGGCGCAGCGTACGGGCTCCCGGTATATCGTGCAGCAGTTCGGTAAGCAGCTTGGCATTCCGCTCGCGCAGCTCCATTTGTCCGTCCAGACGAGACAGTTGGCCGAGCAAAATCGCTGCCTGCAGCTCGGTCATCCGTAAATTCCAGCCAATCGTCTCATGCTGATACCAACCGCCCTCCCGAATGCGCCCCACGTTCGCCAAGGACCAGGCATGGTCGGCCATCTCCCGATCGTTGGTCAGGATCATTCCGCCTTCGCCGGCATTTATATTTTTGCTCGATTGAAAGCTGAACGTGCCAAGGTCGCCCAAGGCGCCGACTCCGACCCCGTTCCACCTCGCGCCGACCGCTTGCGCCGAATCTTCGATCAGGCGAAGTCCATGTTTATCGGCAATCGCCTTCAAACGAGTCAGGTTGGCAGGAGAACCGGCAATATGAACAGCGATAATCGCTTTCGTCTTCGAAGTGATCGCCGCCTCCACCTTCTCCGGATCGAGCAGCATCGTATCCGGCTCGACGTCGACGAATACCGGGATTGCGCCAAACAATAGTGCGGAACTGGCCGTGGCGATAAACGTATACGGAGGCATGATGACTTCGTCACCCGGCAGTACGCCGGCCGCCTGCAAAGCTATCGTGATCGCAACTGTGCCGTTGACGATCGATACCGCGTGCTTCGCATCATGGAGGGCGGCAAATTTTTCCTCCAGCTCAGGCAGCTTGACACGACCGGTGCCTCCCCATTTGCCGGAGCGAACGACTTCGAGAATAAGCCGTTCCTCCAATTCGTCAAATATGGGCCATGCCGGAAACGGTTTCGTTCTGATTCGCGGACCTCCATCGATTGCCAATTTGTCCATGTATACCTCTCCTTGTGTGATAGTTCATTTGCTCCGATTTGGATCATCTAAAGCTAATTTCGGATCTGTTCGGATTGTAACCCGATTCGGGAAAATATTGGTGACAAATTCCAATAACATTAGGTCATATCCTTAACCGGGCAGCGGCGAAAATGAAAAACAGGCTGGACTTAGCTTAGTCCAGGCCTGCACAATTTAGCATTCCGATACTCTTTTGGCGACTGCCCCCTAATCGCTTTGAACACTCGATAAAAAGTACGGGGTGATTCAAATCCGGTATCGAATGCAATATCCATAATCGTTCTGTCCGTCGTAATCAGCATACTGGCCGCGCTATCTATACGAAGTTGGTGCACGTATTCAAGGAAGCTGCGTCCCGTTCTTTCTCTGAACATCCGGCTTACATACGTTTCGCTGATATGGAGATACTTCGCTACCCTATCAAGCGTTAATCGCTCCGTATAATGCGCATGTACATAATGAAGAGCCGTCCAGAACAACGGGTTCCCTTCCTCCTGTTCATTCGGCGTTGGCGCAAGCTCGACAGCAGCAGCGGCCGTTCTCAGAAACAGGATCAATGCCTCGGACAGTTTATTGCAAATCATCTGATTTCGCCCGCGCAGCTCGGTATTATGGTATTCCGTCAAAAGGCGTGCAAACAGGTCTT
Source organism: Paenibacillus sp. GYB004 (assembly GCF_036577605.1). Classification (NCBI taxonomy): domain Bacteria; kingdom Bacillati; phylum Bacillota; class Bacilli; order Caryophanales; family Paenibacillaceae; genus Paenibacillus; species Paenibacillus sp. GYB004. Next base: position 502,948 of record NZ_JARBDB010000047.1, on the reverse strand, counting down.
TCATCAGAGCCGCTTCTTCTCCACGAAACGAAATAGATGACGGAAGTGCGGTTCCAATCTGATATAGTTGTTCCGACCATTCCGAAGCGTGTGGCGAACCTAATAAAATGTTCATATCGAACAGGCAGCAGTATTTTCGAATCACACATCCGTTATCGCTCGTCATTTGATGAATGTGATAGGGAGGCAGAATTGAAATCGTGCCCGGCTCCATACGATGCAGAACTCCATTTATGCTCTGGTAACCGCTTCCATCTAGGATATAAGTAAGCTCAACGAAGGAATGATAGTTTAACACAGTTGTGGGATAGGCATGAATTCCAATATAAAATGGCAGCTGACCTTCCCCAGGGCTGCTTCCTTCCATGAATTCATAGTGCTCCAGTTTCTTGTTCATCTGAACTCAACCCTCCCGAAACAAAAGGTCCCTATTACCTCATCATATCACTATCAATTTCCGCCCCGCAAGCGAAGCGGATATCCTGTGGAAGCGTTTGACACAGATGTAAATGCAGTCACTCCATATAAAAAAGCCCCGAAGGGCTTCATCTTAAGCAATCACCATAGGGGCCAGTTTGCACCATTCTTTTTTTGTTAAATGCCTTATTGGGCAGCGACATAGCTATCAGGGGGACTATTCGTTACTTTTTCATCTGAATCGCTTCGGCAATCTTCTTGTTCGCTTGCTCTTCGGCGGTCCGCAGAGCCGAGTTCAGATCGGTTTCTCCGGCGATGACGGATAGGACGGCGTTGTTCATCGCGCTTGTCGCGTTCGAATCAAACACGCCGGTGCGGGCTGGCGCAGCAGGCTTTAGTGCAGCGATTGCGCTAACGTTTTTCCCTTTCCACTGCGCTACGTTGCGGCCGAAAGCTTCTTTCACCGCCTGGGTCTTCAGCGGCGTAATCGCGGCAAAGTCGGAGGCGATCGCCGTTTGCGCTTCATCGGTCAAAAGCTGGGCGATGCTTTGGAACGCTTCATCCCGATGCTGGCTCGTCGGAGCTACCGTAATAATGACCGGGTATGGCTGCGAGCCGACGCCCGGCAAGCTTTTCAACTCCGGCAGGCTGACCGCGTCCCAGTTCATATTTTCCTCAGGCTTCGGAGCGTCAGAGTTCATCGCCAGGAACATGGCGCTTGTCTTCTCTTTGACGAAGACGTTCCGCGCTTCATTCATAAGCTTGGCGTCATAGCCCGGCGCTTTATACAACGGCAGCAGCGTGTTAATCCACGATTTCCACGGGTCGGTCTGCAAGACGGCTTTCTCGCCATTCTCGTCGGTATACGGAATTGAAAGCGGATTACCGACAAGCAAAGGGTTCGGGTGGGCGACAAATCCGCGGTACTGCACGCCGCCATCGATTCGCGTCAGCTTCGTCGCAACCTCCGTCACTTCTTCCCAAGTCATATGATTTTTCAAATAAGGAACGCCGAATTTATCGAAAATATCTTTATTGTAATACATCGTCAGCCGCAAATCGTACAAAGGCAAGCCGTTCTGGTTTTTCCCGTCCACCTTCGCCGCTTCTATATAAGAAGGCTCCAGTCGGCTGAGATCGAACTTGTGCTTCGCGATCAGATCCGAGATATCGCCGCCGTACAGGTCGAGCAGGCTGGCACGGTAATTGTTAACGGAGGAAATGATCAGATCGACTTTGCGCTGCTCGATCACGAGATTTTGCACATTGTTTCCGACGCTCTCCACCACTTCAAACTCATAATGGGGATATTTTTTCTGAATCTGACTGCCGTATCGGGTCATAAACCATTCCATGTTGCCGCCCTGTGGCGTGATGACGAGCAGTTTGACCGGCTTCGCCGGTTCCGCAGGCTTATTGCTGCCCGGTGTGGCAGCCCCTTCTGTTTTCGAGCCGCTTTCCTTCCCGCCGCCGCATCCGGCAGTCAGCATAACGATGGCCATTGCAGCGGCTAACCCTGCACTTTTCCATTTTTTCATATAGACCCACCCCATTGAATAAATTGGATTGCTTGAAACATGGTCTTGCAACTTTGTAACAATGTCGTACCGTTTCGTTTACCTTCTTGGACTCCATCCAATGGGGCAAGCGAAAGAAGCGTCAAATCGAGCTGCAATTCCTCTCTCTAGAATTTGGTAGCGCTTACATCAAGAAAAGAAACAAATTCTTGACATGTTGTCGCTGTACAGCGCCCCTAACGCAGCAGCTTGCTTGCTCAAGATCAGCTCTGTACGACGTTGTCTTTTGAACGCACAAAAGCCGAATCACTCGCCTGCAAAATCTATCCACCTCCAAAAATTACCGATCTTCACTTTGTCTGTCATGTGTATGCTCCCTTCGTTGCCCATTCGGTATCGTCCGCTTAAGCGCTCATCGTGTCGCAAAGCCATTATCACACATAGACTTTTGGACAAAAAGCACGGATTGTGCAGTCGAGTGCACATATCCTCTGCACTTTCGAGGGCGCCTGCAAGATTCGTATTGACTGCAACCCGATACCCCCTATAATGGTAGCATGACACCGCGCAGATCAGCCTCTTTTCAAAGGGGTATCAGGTGAATATCGGTAAAGGGATGGGACTCGTATGCAAGGTTCGCCGGATGATTTCCGCCTCGTTCATTTACTCACGACACTGAGATTGTCCGAATTCGAATGTGGGACTTCCACGCTAAGCACGAATCACGACAAAAGCTACTACACGTCCATTCGCGTCCAGCCGTGGGCGCTGCTGACTCAAATTACCGACGGGCCTGTACAAATTACGCTCCAGCATGAAACGTTTATCGTGAATCCGGGGCAAGCGCTGTATATACCGGCCAATCAGCCTTACACGTTGCAACTGATCGACCGCGACGTCGTCTCGCATTGGCTTAATTTCAATTTCACGGTATTTGAACATTTTCCGCTGCTCGATCTGCTCGATGTTCCTTATGTATCCTCTGAATCCATTGGAAACGAGGTAAGGAGGCTGCAAACACAAGTTTACGAGCTTATTCATGCTGAGCGTTCTGATCCCGGCGAGCTTCTGCGCACGGCCAGCCTTGTGAAGCAGCTCATGTACGTCGTGCTGGAGCTGGTCATGTCCTTTTCTCGCTACAAATCCGGGGGTATTGAGAAAATCAGTAAACTTCAGCGTTTCCAGCCGGTACTCGATTATATCGAAAGCCATCTGAATGAGAAAATAACCATATCCCAGTTAGCCGGCCTGATGTTCATCTCTACATCGTATTTCCATAAAGAGTTCCAAGAGGCGTTCGGAGTTTCTCCGTTGCAATATATTCAATCGCAGCGATATAAGAAAGCGCAATCGTTGCTGGCTACTTCCGATTTGACGATCCATGAAATCGCAAATCGGGTCGGCTATGAACAGCCGTTTCCGTTTACCCGTTTTTTCAAATCGCTGTACGGCGCAAGCCCAGGCCATTACAGGAAAATGATGACCGAGCGGTTTCAGTAAAATGTTCCGTTATTGGACGGTTCCACCAGGCAGCGAACGGACGGTTTCGCCCGCGAAAAATTTGCCTGCGACCCGCGTATGCTCAACAGGCTCATTCGGATGCGCAATCCGCCACAGCATCCGGTCCGCCGCTCGATAGGCCGTTTCCTTGATCGTGAGCAGCGATCGCGTCAATCCCGGCAGATCCGGCATCCCTTCATTCACCAGGCCGAGGAGAGAGCAGCCAGCCGGAATCGCCACTCCCTTGCGGTGTAACGCGTGGTACACCGGACCGCAATCCTCATCAATGCCAACGATAACCGCTGTTGGCTTATACGTTTCATAATCGTTGTCGAACGACTCCACTGTCGTATGCTGCGCTTCCACTCCATGCCCTTCCACCCAATCCCGGTATGCCTGCCAGCGCAGGACGTAGCCCCGCTGGGAATGGGTATCGCCGACATACAACAGACGGCGATGCCCGCAGAGGATCAAGGCATCAGCCAGTTGACAGACCGCCTCGCAAACGTCCCAAACGACGCTGTCCACCTGCGTTAACGGCTTGGCGTAATTGATCAGCACTTTGGCGATCGGCAGCGCCAGCAGCTGTGATTCCATGCGGCCGGAGATGAGCCGCGGCGCAATGAATAACCCGTCCGCATGCAGCAGATGATGCTCGTCCACCCACTCCTCGAACGCTTTCTGCGATAAATCCTCATCAAGTACAAAGCTGTCCAGCTGGTGGTCGTACTGGCTGAAGCGCTCCTTCAGTCCATCCAGCAGCAGCCGATTGTAGTTCATCGACTCCCGCGACTGCACGAGAATAAACCGCAGCCGGAAGATCGGGTACGGCGCAATCCCTTGCCGCGCCATCTCGCGCGCCTGCTGGGGGTATAAATACCCGCAGCGGTAAGCCGCGCGGATGACGGCGCTCCGTGTTTCCTCCGACATGCCCGGCATGCCGCGCAGCGCTTTCGAAACGGTCTGTACGGACAGACCCAGCTCTTTAGACAAATCAACAAGCGTAACAGGCTTGCGTCGTTTCATGCTCCGTCCCCTCCCGCACCCATTACTGCCTATATTAAACGAAAGTAACACTAGGATGAAAGGGAAAATGAACTCTATAATACTGGGTAAACGCCAATGGAAAGAGGTTGCCCTATGAGTAAACAACCCCCTCAGTTGCTGGAAACCGATATTGTTGTATGCGGCGGCGGCCCCGCCGGCATTAATGCCGCACTGGCCGCGGGCAGAAGCGGCGCGAAAACGCTGCTGATCGAGCGTTACGGCTTTCTTGGCGGCATGTCGACGATCGCGCTTGTTTATCCGTGGATGACGTTTCATACCGAGAGCGGCAAGCAGGTGATCGCCGGAATTGCGCAGGTAATCGTTGACAGGCTGCAGGCGGAGGGCGCATCGCCCGGCCATGTTCGAGATACGGTCGGTTTCGTCAACACGATTACGCCGTATGACCCGGAGGTATACAAAATCCTCGTGTTCGATATGCTGCGCGAAGCCGGCGTAACGGTTCTGCTGCACAGCTTTGTGGACGATGTAACGGTGGACGGCGACCAGATTGCTTCTTTGTCCATTACGACCAAATCGGGGCGTATTACGATTCGGGCCAAGCAGTTTATCGACGCAAGCGGCGACGCCGACTTGGCCCATCTGTCCGGTGCGCCATGCCTGCAAGGACGCGACGGAGATAAGCTGACTCAGCCGATGACCATGAAGTTCCGGATGCGCGGCGTCGATCTGGGGCGGGTTAAGCAATATATGATCGATCATCCCGACGAGTTTTACAAAAAAACGCCTGTGGACGAGCTGCCGCATCTGCCGTTGTCCGGCGTGCTTGGCTTTTACAAGCATTGGAAGGCGGCCAATCTGCCGATCAACCGCGATCAGATTTTGTTTTTTACCGGGCCGGGAGAGGACGAGGTGCTGGTTAATACGACGCGCGTGCAGGGGCTTGACGGCACCAATGTCGCCGATCTGACGGAAGCGGAAGTGCTTGGACGCAAGCAGGTGCGGATGGTGGCCGACTTTATGATCCGTCAGTTGCCCGGTTTCGAGCGCGCTTCGCTCACCTCCGTCGGCACCCAGATCGGCATCCGGGAATCGCGCAGAATCGACGGACAGTATGTATTGCAGGCGGAGGATGTGATTAGCGGCAGACGTTTCGACGACTGTATCGCCAGAAGCGGCTATCCGATCGATATCCATGATCCGTCCGGCAAGGGCGTCACAGCCGCATGGGTGCAAGGCGACGGCGCCTACGACATCCCCTACCGCTGTCTGCTGCCCAAGCAAATAACCAATCTGCTTGTCGCCGGCCGCTGCATCTCCACCTCCCATGAGGCGCTCGCCACCACCAGGCTGACCCCCAGCTGTATGGCGACGGGGCAAGCTGCGGGCACAGCAGCGGGACTCGCTGTCAAGCATCATTGCCAGCCTGGTGACATCGCGGTTTGCGAACTCCAGAGCGAGCTGCGGAAGAGCGGCGCCCTGCTAAGCAGCGATGAAACGGTAAAGCAGCGTCAGACATAGTGCGGAGAACATAAACATGCCCGGTAAAGTCAATCACCCAACTTTCGCACCTCCGAAAGTTGGGTGATTAACCGTTCCATCATACTGCATGACAATGTTGTTGGTAGCTTATAACCCGGACACCAAGAGGTCGCGCAGGGTACCAGCATCAGCTTGTGAGTATGTTGACGATATCGGGCATAGTTCACGACCAACCGGTCATTCTTTAAGCTTTCCTTTGCAGTGATCTGCATCATCTGCCGCTTGCGGGTTCGATGATTCAAGCAACGTCAATATCCAAATAAACGCAAGCCGTCGAAGCGTACGAAGCCGCCCGTCGATGACGGGTGCCTCTCTCCCTTGACCACAACGGTCAGCACATGGACGCCGGGCGGCAAAGCGCCCGTATCGTAGAGCGTCGCCTGATACTGCGAAACGCCCGGGCGATACGTATCAACCGTCTGTACAAGCTGGCCGTCGACATACAGGTCCGCCATGCCCCCGTTCGAGGAGAACATGCCGACCCATTCGGCGCGCGTGCCGTAAAACGGGAGATCGACCGACGCGCCGGCCTGGTTGGCCAGGTACAAGCTACCGCCCGCATAGTTGGCCGACGTGTACTTCGTCCATGCCCCCGAATACGCGATGACCGGGTCCGGATCGTCCAGCAGGGCGAGATCGCGGCTTATGATCGTAACCGGTTTAGGCGCGGATACGTTTCCTGGCGTATCGACCGCATACACGTTGTATAGTCCGGCAGCGAATCCGTAAGTATCCAGCGTAACGGTAATGCCGGCCGTGGCGGTTGCCGCGGCGCCGCCGGGAGCGGCGGCCGCCTCTGCCAGCTCGGCAGCCGTTTCCCCCGTGCCTGAGGGAACAAGATACAGATGCCCGTTCTTCGAGGAAGCGGCCTGAACCGGATCACCGGTCGCGGCATATCGCACGGGAGCGCCCGCGATCTGCGGCGGCGACGTGTCGATCACCGTCACGGTCGTTCCGGCGGTCTGCGCCGCATCCACCTTGAATAGAGCGGACATGCCGCTGCTCCCCATCCGGGATGCCTTCACGCGGTAATGTCCCGCCGGCACGTTCGCGATCGAGAACGATCCCGTTACGTCCGTCACCGCTTCGGATCGCGAAGTCGGGCCGATTAGCCGAACCGCAGCTCCGTCAAGCGGATAACCATCAGGATCGTACACGGTGCCGGTAACGGTGCTGCTGCGTATAAGCTCCGGATGTGCCCGATAAATATCTATCGTGTAATTGGACGTTTCGCCGTTTGGAGCATACACGGCTACGGCCACCGAATTTTTGCCGGCATGCAGACCGATCGGCGCCGCCATGCCGGTGCCGTACACGTGTCCGGCTACGTTAACCACCGCGTCCGGCCGATACGTAACTGCGGTTACGCTCACTTCCTCCACGTCCGAACCGACAGCTGCTGCGTATGCAGAGTGTTGAGGCGCGAATGCCGGATACAACACGCCCGAATCAACGGTAAGACCGGTTAGCGCTGCGCTCGATAGGACGATCTGCTCGATCGCGGCATGGCGATAACCCGCCGACCGGACGACGATCCAGTGACGGCCCGGTTCCGTTAACACGCCCGGCGCGATCGTCAGTCCGCCTGATGTCAGCGCGTAGGCCGAGGCCGGCAGCGGCGTTCCGTTCACGCTCAACCCGGATACGCCTGCCCTCCAGTCCGGATCGTCCGCGAATGTGAACGCCGCCGCCTCGCCGGTGTAGAACGGGTATCCGGCGGCATGCAGACCGGGCGGCTCGTTCATCCGTTCGCTCAGAAGGAGCTGAATCAGCCCGAACCGGTAGCCGTAGGCGGCGGAAGCTTTCCCGTCATTCGTCAGCTCCAGGCTGTGCGAGCCGGGTGTCAAGGCAATCGTACCCAGCGGCTCGAACTCGGTTCCGATGACGGAAGGCTGGCTGAAGAAATCGTAGGTCAGCTGGTCCGCTCCGTCTATACCGATCTGGTATTTGCCGAAGCCGCCGCCTTTGTACGTTTTGATTCCGACATCGTAATCGGTCGCTGCCGTTCCCGGCGTTTCGAAGCCGAAGCGGATATGTTGTCCGGCATCCGCGGCCTCGAAGCGGACCATATTATACTGGGGAAAATATTGGGTCGCCGCGGTTTGCTCCAGGATCGGCAGATCGACGGCGTCGAATTGCCGGAAGAGCCGGGCCTGCCCAGACATCATAACGGAGGCGGCTGCCGTTCCGCCATTGGCGCTCGCTTCCGCCGTAATCGTCGCGGTTCCCTCCCCGACCGCCGTCACGTTGCCGTCCGCATCCACGTTTAATACGGCCGGGTTGCTGCTGGCAAACGAGACCTGCGACCGGGACAGAGGGATCGCGGAGCCGTCAACGGACGCGCCGTTTGCGGTTATCCGAACCGTTTCCGCTTGCAGCAAGTGACGCTTGGGCGCATCAAGCGTGACGGACCGCAGCGCTTCGTTATCTTCGATCTCCAGATTGGCGATCGCGAACGTGTGTGTGCCGGTCCACCGCTTGCCCGGAAAATACGCCATCTCCGAACTGCCGTCGCCGTTTATCTCGAATCCCGGATCTTGGTCGGCAAGCTCGATCGCCGTTGAACCCGATTCTGTCCGAATGTCCTTGATGCGATAGCCGCCCGCGGACCCGTCCGGATGGGTGACGATCACATAACGGTTCCGCAGTGCCGCCGCTTGCTCCGGAGCGACCGGAGTCCCGGTCACAAAGCCGTTGTAGCCGTCGCCATTGTCGAGGCGCTTCACGGACGCGATCGTTCCCGTTACCGGCCCGCTTCCGGTCAGTTCCCGGTCTCCTTTTTTCAGCAAAGTGCCCCCGACCAGCACCATTTTCGTAATAACGCCGTTCACCGTCCGGATCATCCCCATCTCGCCGCGCATCGTCACGTCTCCAACAACAAGCGCTTCTGCCGGGTGCCGCGGCGAGCTGAGAATGAGGTCGGTCGTGTCGCCGTAGCTCACCTGAACGGCAACCGCGCCTTCCGGCGCCGCATCCGGCTCCAGCCGATCCACTGCTTCGATGACCGGACCCGCTGTGCCGCTGTAAGGCTCCATCGCCGTAACGAACGTGCTCGTCAAGTCGGTTCCTTCGCGCCGCAGCACCAGCTTCGGCATGTCGTGCTTGACTGCTTCATCGTTCGTATCCAGCGCTCTGCCGGAAATCCGGGTCGGGCGAAGGGAAGGAGAACGTCCGAGGTACAGCTCGTTGTCCCCGTCCTCCAGCAGCCCGGTGATGCGCAGCTTCGCCTGCTCGGCGCCGCTGTCATAGGTGACCAGCGTAACCGTGTACCGGTTGTCCTGCAGCTCCGCGCGCTGAACGTCCTTCACATAAATATAGGCGGGATAATGCCCCTCCGCCGTTCCGCTTTGCTGAAACGTCTCGGCCTCCACCGCCTCCGTTCCCGGCGGCAGCAGCCGCGGACCGTACGGCTCAAGCGGCAGATCGGTGCGAAACACCGCATCGCGGTTGGCGTCGCCCTGCAGCGTATACTCGTGACGGCCCCCGCCGGATACCCGGAAGATGTCCAGCACATAGCCTTCACTGCCGTTACCACCGCCGAAAGGAACGAACCAGGGTTCCCTGCTGTATTCTTCCGTTTCCGGATACGCATTCGTTTCGCTGGCCCGGATCGCCTGAAACGGACCTCCGTTCGGGACGAACGCCTCGATCGTTCCGCCGTGCTTCGCCTCACCCGCTGTCGTCATATTTTTGCCGTTTACGACTACCGTATTATGTCCAAGCGTGGACAGGGTAAAGTAGCGATACTTCGTATACGTGTAGCCGAGATCCGGCAGCAGCTCCTGCCCTTGCGCGTACAAATTCAAATTCAGCGGATCGTAGTGGGTATGGCCGTACTTGGGACTGAACTGCAAATAAAGCTGGGTCTGGCTCTCCCCTTCTCCGGACGCCAATTTACCGATTCCGGCCGCCGGCAACAGCAGCGATCCCGATGTAATGTCCGGCGCTTCCGCACGTTGGTTGGCCCACGTATCCTGGATCGGGAGAACATAGCCGTTCGGGTACGCGAGCAAGTTCGGCAGCTCCTTCGCCTTCTCCGTAATGGGGTATTCCGCAGCCATCTGCAGGTTATCGTAACGGACGCCGGAACGCGGCGACTCGTAGCCGGGCGGATCGCTCCAGCCTTCCAGCTGTTTCACCGCCCCCAGCACCCCTTCCGTGGACTGGATATGGTAAGACAGGGTCACCTCGTTCCAGAATCCGTCGGCCAAAAACTGCTTGTCGACGTATTCGCGAATCCATTCCACCGTTTTGTGAATATAGTCCGGTTGTCCGAGCGCCTTGCCCGCGTCGATCAGCCCGCGCCACGCGCTCGCGTTCATGTTGCCGAGCCGCTTCGTGTAGCCAAGTACGAAATCGACGGAAGGCACCAGCATCGCCTCCACCAGCTTCGTCTCGACGTCTTCCCCGACCTCTTGGCTGAGCACCTCCAGCGCATCGGTTTTCCTTACTGTCTCAAATGCGCGCAGCAGCGGCTGCAGGCTGGTCAAATCGGAAATGTACCAGCGGTTCCACATCCCTCCCCAATAGTTGAACGGAGGACCGGCCGTCCAGTTGATCGGGTACGTATGCCAGTTGTAATCCGTTACCGGCACATAGCCTTCATAACGCTCGGCGAACCGGTACAGCAGCCTGGCCGCTCCGAGCGGATCTGTTTTGGAAACGTTTTCCGTTTCCTGAACGACGTAGTTTTTTTGCAGGTACCATAGATGGGCGGAAAGAAAATACCGCCTTCCCTCGTTATCCTCGTAATACGGATATTCCATCGTCTGCCCCAGCTTGTTGACCGCCGTTTGCGTATGCGCCTCCGGGTATGCCGCATTCGGATAAACCGTGCCCGTTTTTTTGGAAACGAGACTTTTGCGGTCGGCGGACAAGCTGTACAAATCGTCCGGATTCAGCTCCGGCATTTCCGGCAGTCCGGCGAAACGGAAGCCGATCTTGTCCGGAACGAGCTCCAGCAGTGTCTCCACCCGCTGCGATGCGGGAGCGGATGTTACCGGGGTACGGGCTGCGGGCGGGAATTGGGCCGCCCCGGCTATGCCGGCACGAATGAGCTCATCGCGGTCGAAGCTGAACACCGTAAAAAACTCGTTCGCCGGAACGCCGCCGTAGGTGTGCAGCCGCAGCTCGTAATGCCCGTCTTCCAGCACAGGAGGATGCTCGAAGATCAGCGACGTCCGTCCCCCGGCCGCCGTCTTCCCTGCCTGCTGCAGCTGCTCCCAGTCGCCTGTCGGCCCTTTCCAAGCGAGGACGTACGAGGCCGGCTCGGGAGAAGGCGTCTTGAACTCCAGCCCTTTCCGCGTAAAGTCCAGGTAATGCAGTTCCGGTTCTTCCGGCGTCCACGCTTCACCCGCCGGCGGACTGTCGAAGTACACGCTGCCGAGCCGGCCTTGATCGACCGTGTTGACCGGTACGGTAACCGAACCGCCCGTATCCCAGAAGCTTGAGGTCCGGATCGGCACCCATGAAGAAAGCGTTCTCGTATTAAGACGGTGCAGGTGCATAATGTTCATCCGCCATTCGTCCCCCGGAGCGGGCGCCGCCGTGCCGAACGCGCTCCACGGAATGGCCGCCTCCAGCCGGAACTGTCCGCCGGACTCCGACGTTTCCACTGTAAACGACGTGATAGAAATGCGATTGCGGTTGCTCTGGTCGCCGAGCAGATCCGGGTTCCAATCCGTATTCATCGGCATCGCCGGCGGAGTAACGGGGATCGTAGCCACATAATGCCGGTCGCCGTGCGTATCCGGGCTTATGATAATATCGACTTCCGCGAGCGCTTCCTTCTCCACTTGTGCCAATGAGCCGGCCACGTACAGGCCCGCATCGTCGTAAGCGATTGTATAGACCGGACTATCGACTGCAGCCTCGTTGTGGTAAGCGGTCCGGAAATCATCCAGAACCGCCGCCTGCACCCAGACGGCTTCGTCGGCGATCCCGTCTATGACGGGAGCCTGATTCCGTTTCGGGACAACCGCCCACTTGTTCGTATACATCCGCACCAGCTCCCCTTCCTCCGTAACGCCGGGCCCCTCCAACGCACCGGCGGGGCCTGCGGCCGGACAGAGAGCAGCCAGCAGCGAGACGATTACGATCCAGGAACTCGCTTTCTTCATACATCGGTCCTCCTTCATTCGTTGACCATAATGTTACGTCTTGTCTCCATCCGGCAAGGCCGGGCTACTTAGCCTTCTCCTGCTGAATGACCTTCAGCGCCTCTTCCTCCATCATCCGAAGCGCCGTGTTCAGATCGGCCTTACCGGCCATGTATTCGTTTGCAAACTTTTCGTTAATTGTTAAAATTTTGGGCTCATACGGCGCTTTTTCCGGGAACGGAGCAAACTTGTTGTGGATGATCGCCGACCAGTTTTTGTCCTTCGGGGTCGCTTCCGAGCCGAAATGTTTCAGAATAGCGTCCGTCTGCTTGGATACAAGCTTCCCGCGCCTCGACATCTCGCCCATATATTCGTCGGACAGCAAGTAAGCGATTACATCCATCGCCGCTTCCTTGTTCCGCGAGATTGCCGGAACGGCCCACAGCGTCGCGTTCATCGGCGTCCCCACATTCGGCATACCGGGGAACGACGGCATGGCGACCATATCCCAGTCCATCTTCTCCAGGTTGGAGCCCGCCATCGCAGCGGTGTTGGAATTAAAGATCATCATGCCCACGGTGCCTGCGTAAAAGGCGCTGTTCCCTTGCGAGAACGTCTGTCCCGCGGCCTGGTACGCCTGGGTTAAGACCGGCTCGCCATAGATCGTCTGGAAGAACGTACGCCATCTCTCATCCTTGTTCATCATCGGCGTGCCGGTCTTCGGATCGACAAACGGCAAGCCCATCTGATTCCAGTTCAGCAGCAGCTGGGTGTGGCCGCTCAGCCCGATATAGGACTTGCCGTCCTCGGTGCGGGTCAGCTTTTTGGCCAGCTCCATCATTTCCGACCACGTCATGCCGTTTTTCGGATAAGCAACGCCGAACCGGTCGAACACCGTCTTGTTGTAAAACACCACGAGGTTGTTTCCGTTTCCTGGAAGCGCATACATTTTACCGTCAGACAGCTTCCTCACGTAATCGATTAGGCCCTTCTCGTAGTCGGCCGGGTTGATTTTGTACGTTTTGACCAGATCGGTCATGTCATAATGCAGCTTGTTGGCGATATATTCCTCGGCGAAGCCGCCGGCCGCTTTGCCGTACAGATCGATTGGCGTTCCGTTCGTAAGCAGTTCCGGGATGGAGTTCCCTTTCGTGGACTGGTTGATATGACGTATCGTGTAGTTCGGGAATTTTTTGCCGAGCTTCTCCAGGAGCGCTTCGTTAAAATCGGCGTCTGGCGTAACGACGACAAGCTCCACCGGTTCCTTCGTCTGGGGCTTGGCCGGATCGGCCGCGGGGGCGCTTTCCCCCGCTCCTTCCTTCGATCCGCATGCGGCGGCAGTCAACAACGTCAGCACGGATAACGATTTGATCCATTTTATGTTCATCTGAAACAATCTCCCCTTTGGTCTATAGTGCATTACCTGAGATCCGCCCGGCCTGCGGCACTTCGATTATCCGGCCGCACTCGTGCGAATGATACATGCTTTCCACGACGGCTATGACGCCGCGGGCGTAATCCAATGAGCACTCCGGTTCGCGGCCGCTCCGGATCATCTCCAGAAAATCACCGTATTGCCGGGCGAACGAAGATTCGCCTGCTTCGATATCCGCCTGCTCGTAGTTTCCTCCCCTGCTGACCGACAATTTGTTTCCCCCTTCGATGCGGATCATACCGCCGGTAAAGATCAGCTCCAGCTCATTGCGGGGAGCGCCGATATAACCGGATTGCGAGATCGTAATCGGCACACCGTCTGCGTTCTCCGCATAGACGAGCCCGCTGCCCTCCACATCGCCGCGATTGCCGTAAAAGGTAAGCGACGCCTTCACCTTGCAGATCGACCTGCCTGTAATCCATTGAATCCGGTCGACGGAATGCGAGCCGAGATTCATCATGCGTCCGCCGCCCGCCAGCGCTTTCCGGAAAAACCAATCCGGCCGGTCCGCCGCAAAATAATTGCCGTGCCGCGTATCGTTAATCATCACGAGCGTGCCCAACGCCCCGCTACGCACCAGCTCCCTGGCCGCCCGGTTCGCCGCCATGTAGTGCTGCGTATGGCCGACCATCGCCTTGACTCCGCACCGGCGCACCGCATCGATGATCTCGTCGCACTCGTTCAGACCAATTGCCATCGGCTTCTCGATCATCAGATGACAGCCGTGCTCGGCGCAGAAAATCGCCGCCTCCCGGTGCAAATAATGCGGCAGCGCAATAATCGCGGCATCCGGCTTCTCCTTGCGGATCATCTCCCGGTAATCGGTGTAACAGCGAAGCTGATCGGGCTGACCCAGCTCTCGGGCCCGCTCCTCATTCACATCCGCGATCGCGACAAGCGCAAAATCGGGAATCGCCTGTATTCCGCGGATATGGCTGTCGGCAATGCGTCCCGCTCCGATAACCGCTGTCCGGTATCTCATCGTTCCACTTCCCTGCCTTCTTCGTCTGTCATGTTCGGATTCGCGTCGAAACGAATCGATTCCAATCTGGCGCACAGCTCCTCCTCGTCAATCAGATCGGCCCAGTACGCCTTGATCTGATTAAATAACACCGGAAAAGCCATCGCCGGCACATTCAAATCGTGATGCGTGCGCAAGGAAAACATCATTTCGCGAAACATCGGATAACGCTCCGGCCGGCGAATCGCATCGTCCGTTATGCGCACGGGCAACAGGCGGCTGCTCGGAATGCTCATCGTCTGCTTCTGAATAAACCGCTGCGCGATCGGGGATGTGAAGAAGCTTGCCAGCAAGCGAGCCTCTTCCGGATAACGGGTTCCCGCGCTTACGCCGGCTCCCAGACATATCGAAAGCGTTTTGGGCGAATCGAGGCGGGGCACCGGCGTTATATCGTAGTCCAGCTCCGTCCGTTTCCAGCGGTTCAAGCCGAGGTAGGTCGTCAAAATCATCGATATTTTGCCTTCCGAGAACATTTGGCTGATGTCGTAGTTATTCTGGGATAAATAAAGCGGGAACGCCTTCCGGTTCTGGATCAGATTGCGGCACAGCCGGATTCCTTCCATCAGCGCCGTACCTCGAATCGGCTTCAGCCGCGGACCGTCCCATTCAAACCGGCCCCCGCCAAGCAGCAAAAACAGCGGCCAGCGGTTCATATCCGGCACATGGAAACAAAATCCGTAACGGCCTTTCACCTCGGACAGCTTCTCCGCGGTTCCGGCCAGATCGTCCCACGTCCACCCGCCGTCGGGGATCGGCAGTCCGCATTCGCGAAAATGCGCTTTGTTGTAGCAAAGTACCACCGGAGAAAACACGATCGGCTGCATATAAAGCCGGCCGCGCACCAGAAACGGTTTGAACAAACCGGGATAAATATCCGGCTGAGCATCCAGCGGCTCCAGTGCGGGGAGCCCCTCCGTTTCGACCAGACGCCGAAACTGATAATTGTCCAGGGTGATGACGTCCCCTTCGGTCGATTCGGCCGTAGCGATCTTGTAGTCCGCCCTGATCCACGGATATTGCTTGTGAAACTCGTCGAGCAGCCGCGGTAGCTCCAGATTGCGCACCGTTACGTCACTGCAGGACACCGTCAGCGAAACAGGCTCGCCCTTCGTGCGCTTGATGCGAACCCTGTTGCCGACCCGGGGAATTTTTTCAATCAACGCCTCCTCCACCAACTGGTCCAGTCCTTTGCGAACCGATACGTTGCCCAGCCCGAAACGCGCCGCCAACATTTTTTCCGACGGCAAATACTCCCCGGCCGCGTAGTGGCCTCTGACGATTTCGCTGCGCAACGTATTGACCATATCCTCCAGCTGCTTCTGGAATTGCTCGCTCGTCGGCCTGCCCTTCATCGCCCAACTCTCCCATACGTGAGTGGAATGGCACATCTTCTATGTTTACTTTACAAACGTTTAAATCGGTTTCTGGTTTTTAAATTTGATAACCAGATATTGATTTTCATGCATATAACCCGGGTTAATTTAGTTATATAACGCATTTGATCGTTGTGTCAACCGATTATAAAAACCACAACAAATATTTATAGAAACCAGAACACCACGTTTTCTCTGGACCCCTATGAATGGAGATAAGTAGGATTGAAACAACAAAAAAGGCTGCCGATCCATGTCAGCAGCCTTTTTCCAACGATCGAACGCCCCGGCGACCGTTCGCTTTTATTTACTTCCTGTACCTGATCTGCACCATATATCGTCCGGACGCCGTGCCGGCCGTGTGCCTGATGACCAGGCGCCCCGCCCCTCCTAAAATCAACTGATTGCTGATCGGGACAGAGGCTCTCTCTCCGATGAAGGTGAGGGATGCGATCGCGGTGTTTGCGTTATATTGGCTATTGCCCGTATATCCCACCGACATCGAAGCATCCGGCGCTCCGTCCACGAGAAATACGGTCACTTCCTCCAACATCCCGCCTTCAGGGCCGACAAAATCGAAATCGATGATTTTAGTAGTTTCGGTGCCGTCTATTACACGCGAGGTCCACTCATGAAGCCGGCCATACGTTTTGAACGTGACCGGACTCCCGTCCGTCAGGTCCTTCGTGTTCGTAAAATCCATGTAATTGCTGCCAAACAAGTAACCGAGAAGCCCGGCATTCATTCCCGCAGCCACTTCATAATCGATTCCGTTAGACAGATCGTTTCGCTGAACATGATTATCCTTTAACGTTCCAGCCACTGCGTATCGGTACGTGGCCTGCGGGTTGTAGCCGAAGCGGACGGTCGGGATGTTATTGGCTCCCTTAATCAGCGAATTATTCCGGACGTTCCAGCCGTTAACGGAGCCAAGCTCGATTCCCGCTATGTAAGCGGTCTCATTTCCGTAGCAGCTTAAAAAGTTGCCTTCAATCTCAACACCGAACACATAGGCCGCCATGCCCACAGAAATCGGTAAGGCGCACCGCTCGAAGTAATTGCCGACGATCCGAATCCCGTGACAATTGCCGACCTCTTGGATATGCTCGGCTTCTTGAGTGGACAGGCCGCCGATCCGGTAGCAAGGAAGGCCGACAACCTCGTGCACCCCGCCTTGAATCGTGATGGACTGGCTTTTGGAAATATCGATGGCGCCGCCAATGGAAGAGCCCGCAACGTAATTGCTCCCTTTAAAGTCGATCGCATTGCAATTGTCATAGAGCTGTACCACCCACCCTGCGTAATTGCTGGCGCCGATCAGATTGTTGTCGAACGTTCCCCGGTACGAGTAACGCATCGGAAGGGTTGGGGCGTGACTGGAGCGCAAGCAGCATTCCCGATAAGTGAAATTGCTCGCGTAATGGTGAATGACCGCGGGCGCGTGATCTCCGATGACGTGCATCCGATAAAAGGTCAGACCGCGCCGCTGCTGTGCAGATGCGGGAGGCACGGACGGATAGGACGTGCCTGCCGGCAGCGTGGTGAACGGCGCTACTCCCGGATCGCCTTTAACCCCTTTGGCTGTGTCGGCAGACAAATTCCAATCCTGCCACTTGCATTCGCCCTCCAACTGCTGGAGAGGGCGTACGACTACAGACTGTGAAACTCGCCACTGCACCGGAGCCTCCGGGAAAAATACGTTCAACGAGAAATCGACGGCGCCTTGAATGGCCGGGTAATCGTCGGTAACCCCATCTCCTGCGGCGCCAAACCAGGCAATGTTGACCTTCGCGTTAAAGGCTGCAGCTTGCCCGTATTGACGAATCCACGCCCCGCTGGCTCCTGACGTATCGCTGTTGGGAGCGATATAAACCCCATATTGCGGGTCGCCGGCCACCTTCGCGGACAGATTCCCTGAGGAAAAATAAAACAAGCCCGCCCGTCCAGTCTTCATTACCGCCACAGCTTGCCCTTCCTGCATACCGTTCAGCGCTCTCAGCTCCGCAATGTCTGAAACATACTTCACAAATGGAGGCGAGCCCGACGCCTCTGATTCGATCAACAAGGACGCTCCGCCGAACGATTGTGCTGCCATCATAACCCCTGTCGCACCAAGAGCGGTCAACACGTTTCTTCGGCTAAGCTTCCGGAAGGCACTCCGGTCTTTGAGAACCGGAGTATCGCTTCCACCCTGCATTTTTCCCTGATTGTTTGACATTGGTAACGCCTCCTTCGCCCGTTAGAGTTGTTACTTGGCTTGTTGGGACTGCTGCTGCTGGATCGCTTTGTCAGACGCTTCTTCCGCCTCCCGCAAAGCGGTATTGATATCTTTTTCACCCGTTACGACAGACAGGAACGCCTTGTTAAGCTCGCCTTCAATAATCGTTTTGAATTCCGCTTTGGCAGCCGGAGCCGGAGCCGCAGGTTTTTGAGCCGTAAAGGCGCGAATGTTTTTCCCCTTCCACATCCCGGCTTCTCCGAAGGAGGCTTTCGCTGCTGAATCCTTCAACGGGCTGAACACTCCATACTTCGAAGACCGATCGATCTGGACTTCTCCGGAGAGCAGCGCGCTGATCGCCAGAAAAGCGGCATCCTTATGTTTGCTCGTGGACGAGAGACCCAGATACACCGGATACGGTTGAGCTCCGACTCCGCGCAGGCTGCTCATTTCGGGCAGGCTGGCGACGTCCCAATTGAGATGAAGCGAAGGAAGGTTGAATATCCCGTAAGAGTTAAAGGCGAGCAGCATAGCGGCAGTGCCTTGCTCGAACATTTTGAGTTGGGCGCCCCCTGCCATTAGTTCTCGTGTCGGTTCATAGTTCGGAGCTGTAAACAAAGGGACGATCGTTTCAAAATAGCGCTTCCACGAATCCGTATAAATCGCCGCTTTATCCGGTTTTTTCGGATCGACGTACCCTAACGAGTTCTGGTTGATCGCCAGACCTCCTCCAGCGGCAGCCGTTACGAGTCCGCGGTAAGTGACTCCCCCGTCTACCCGGGTCAGCTGTTTGGCGGTGACGAGCAGTTCCTCCCAGGTGACCCCGTCCTTGGGGTAAGGGATGCCAAATTTATCGAATACGTCTTTGTTGTAATAAAGCCCCAACCTCAGATCGTATACGGGCAGCAGCGGCAGCTTGCCGTCAAAAGAATGATGCACCAGATCTATATACGGCTTCTCGATCGTACCGAGATCCATCTTATACTGCTTGACCAAGTCGCTCATATCTCCCACCAGATCCCGGTCCTTGTACAGAAGAAAGCTGGCAAACGAACCGAACAGGATATCCGCCGTCTGTTTCGTGAGAATGAAATTGTCGACGGAATTTTCCCCGGTTGCATTAATAAATTTGAATGAAATATGCGGATGCTTTTTCTGCACATAAGCCGTCCATTGCGCCGCCATCTCCTGCTCCGTTCCGGACAACGGGGACAACGCGTAAAAAACGAGTTCAACAGGATCAGCTTGCGCAGACTGGGGCTTCGCATCCGGCTGCGAACTCTCTTTCGGACTGCCGCAGCCCGCCAACAATCCTGATAGAATCGCTGTACAACCGATCATAGCAATCATTTTTTGCCGAGCAACTCGTTGCATCATGCCATCCCCCTCTTTTCCATGTGTTATATCCCGCTAACGACTCCATGTCCATGCAGACCCAGACCTCTCAGGTCCGCTACCGTATGATTTTTCTCCGCTTCATATAGACGCCAGATCACGCGCAATCCTTGCAGGCTGGATGGTCCGTCGGTCATCGGACGTTTATTGTTCAGGATACATTCCAGGAAGTGGCGCGTTTCATGCTGGGTGAGCTTGCCGCTGCTGGAATCTTCATATAGGACTGTGATTTTCGAATCCGTGTCCAGGTTTGATTTCTCTTCCTTGATGCTGTGGTGCAAGTAAACTTTGCCATCGGAACGCTTGTATTCGATCATGCCGTGCGTGCAATGAATGTGCAAGCTCCAACCGAGCCGAGTGCCCCGGGCTCCCCAAGTTCCCATATGGTACCCCGTCGCCCCGCTGGCGAACTCGATCACGACATTGCTCGTCCCTTCCTTTTCCATCCAAGGCGTCCCCAGATTCGTTCCCATGTGAGTGCCACGGATCGGATCGCCGAGAAGCCACATCATCAGATCCACATAGTGGCAGCCGTGACTGAAAAACTGTCCGCCGCCCAGACGTTCGGCCGATGCCGCCCAGTGGTCTTCCGGAAATTTCGTATATTGCTCCGTCCAGATCGACAGCTGGAAAGGTTCTCCGTACGTTGTGTTGTCGATCCATTCCTTAATCTTGACAATCGCCGGCCAATAACGTACCGGATAAGCGGTCATCAGCACCCGATTATTGCGTTCAGCCGTCTCAATTAGCTGGGTGCATTCTTCTTCGGTATTGCAGAGCGGCTTCTCCATCAGCACGTGCTTTCCTGCTTGCAAGAAATACATGCCTACCGGAAAGTGAAGATCGTGCGGCAAGGAAATGAGCACCGCGTCCACTTCATCAATCAATTGCTCGTATTCCGCCACAGCCGTCCGGATTCCGAATCGGGCGGCCGCCTGCTCGGCTCGTTCCAAGATGATATCGCATACCGCAGTTAATTCCATCACATCGCTTAATTCGGTCAGCCCCCCAAAGTGTGATCCGGCTATGTTTCCGCAGCCTATAACCCCTAATCTGATTTTGCTCATGACGTCTTCTCTCCCCCACCGTATCGTTGAAAATAAGAGAATGATACACCTCTGCGCATGATGAATTCAAAGTGTTCATTCTTATTTGCTATAATAAGAGATACGGGATGAAAAGGCTTTATCTGCTTAGGCATATAATTTGCATGATTGGATGGGGGCCGGACACAACATGGTGTATCAACGGTATCTCTTGAAGGAAGAATTGGAGATTCGTAAATTGATAACGTTTTACTACAAGGAACTGCCGAGCCATTATGACAGTCCGGGCGAAAAACATGATTTTTGGGAACTGGTCTACGTAGATACGGGAGAAATCGAGATCGTGACCGATTTGCGCACATGCCAGCTGAAGCAGGGCGAGATTGTGTTTTATAAACCGAATGAATTTCATGGCGGCAAAGCTTTGCACGGCACGGCACCTAATCTGATCATTATCACCTTCGAATGCTCCGCCCCGTGTATGGACTTTTTTTCGGGCAATTCCTTTCGGCTGCGCGATGAGGAGCGGTACATTTTAACGAAATTAGTGAGAGAAGGAAAGTCGTCGTTCGATCCGCCCATCCATTCTCCTTCGATGCAATACCCGTTTCGTCGTTTGGATGCGCCTTTTGGCAGCGATCAGCTGATTCGCAATTATTTGGAAATATTATTGATTGAGTTAATCCGATCGGGAAATCCGGCTCATCGTACGAACATCGTGTCTACTGCTGCTATTGAGCATAGCGCTCAGGAATTGGCGGAGCAAATCATTCAATATATGATCGAGCATCTTTCGGACACGCTCTCGATCGACCAATTATGTGCCCATTTTGCCATCAGCCGCACGAAATTAAAGATGATTATCAAGGCGAAGACGAACATGGGGGTAAGAGAGTTTTTCAATCAGTTGAAAATTGAGCAGGCCAAGCAATTGATCCGGGGGGAAAGAAAAAACTTTTCGGAAATTGCTGAAAGGCTCGGGTATTGCAGTGTGCATCATTTTTCGCGGCAATTTAAACATACTACCGGGATGACGCCTACAGAATATACACGGTCGGTCCAGGCGAGATCCGACGACAACCATCTGAAGATACGCTAACTTTTCCGGATGGAAAGATGAGCGCCTTCCGCACCTGATTTGCTACAGTAATGCTGTACCTATAATCGATTGGTGGAGGCGTTGTTCATGCAGCAAAAAGAAAGCTTGCTAACTCCGGAGGATGCGGCCTATTATAATCAAAACGGCTATTTTCTTTACAAAAAGCCGCTTTTTTCTGAACAAAAGTTGAATCTCTTGACGAACATTTTCGAAGAGCATCTGAAGCTGAAAGGTGCAAAACTGTCGGATGAGCTGGATACCCCCCACTTCCGTGACGAACGGCTGCTGGAGTTTTTGCTGGCGGACGAGGTGCTGGATCTGGTAGAACCGATCATCGGCCCGAACATCGGCTTGTGGTCGAGCCATTTCATCAGCAAAGAACCGGTGGTGGGACGCGCAACTCCATGGCACGAAGACTCCGCCTACTGGAAAGGACGCGTGAGCAGCTTCGATAAAATCGTCACGGTTTGGCTGGCGATTGACCGCAGCAATCAGGAAAACGGCTGCATGCGCGTCATCCCCGGCACTCACAACAACGGGTTTTCCGAATATGAGAAAGTGGATTCGAGCAAAAACTTGTTTCGGTCGCAGATCAAAAATATCGACGACTCGCAAGCGGTCTACTTTGAACTGGAACGGGGCGAATGCTCGCTGCACGACAGCCGGATCATCCACGGCGCAAAGGCCAATACGAGCCCATACCGCAGATGCGGCTATACGATGCGTTATTTCTCTACGGAAACGCGCGTCATTCCGGAGCGCAATGAGAATCACAAGGTATGGCTTGCCCGAGGACGGGATGTAGCAGGAAGCCGTTTCGAGAACATATAAACGACTGTAACCGGAAAGGAATGAACCGATGAAGCGGGAGAACGGAACGCAGCCCAGACGGCTGTTGAATGAGCAGTATATGGAGCTTAACCGGTCATTCAACTTTTTCGTGCAGCGGCTGACGAAGCCGTCTCCGCTTCATTGGCACGAATTTTACGAGATGTGCGTCATAACGGAAGGAACAGGAACGAACGTCTTGAACGGAGTCTCCCATCCGCTGGAGAGAGGCAGTCTTTTCCTGCTAACCCCGGCGGATTTCCACGAAGTTTATCCCGACCCCGATTCCGTCCTGCATATCTATAACGTAATCTTCTCGGACGATATGCTGGTCGGCGAGCTGCGCGAATTGCTGCTATACGGCAATACCAGCCGGATGATCCGTCTGGAACACGATGCACTCTTGCGGGTGGAGCAGGAATACCGGGTTATCGACCGGGAGGTGCGGGAGCCGAAGATCGCCCAGCGGCTGATGGTCAAAGGGGCGCTGGAACGCATCCTGATCGAACTGCTGCGCCAGCGGGAGATCAGCCCGGCCGATCGGGGCTTCATCGGCGCCGAGGCTACGACATCGGGGCACGCCGCGGTAGCGAACGCCCTTCCCTTTATTCATCATCACTTCCGGGAACCGCTGCGATTGCAGGATGCCGCCAGAGAAGCCAATCTCGCGCCCGGCTACTTCAGCACATGCTTCCGGCAGACGACCGGCCATACGTTCCAGCACTACCTGCAGAACTTGCGGCTCGAATTCGGGGCAGCCCTGCTCCTTGCTTCGGACCGGCCGGTAACCGATATTTGCTACGCTTCCGGCTTTCGCACCTTGACCCACTTCGAACGGGTGTTCCGCAGCAAATACGGCTGCTCCCCCCGCCAATATCAGCAGCAGGAGCGGCGGGAGACGAAGGCACAGGGGCCGCATCAGCCTTAACTGGCGTTTCTTTGGGATGCCCGGGGCAAAACATGAGAATTCGAGGTTCCTGATGAGGCTGACTATTACTTATGAGAATCATATTCCGATCAACGCCTTCCGCTGGACGCCGAGCCCAGAGCTGGAGCCGCTTCATTACCACTCCAGCCTGGAAATCGGCCTCTGTATTTCCGGCAGCGGTTTTTTTTATTTCGGCGAGAAGCGGTACCGGGTCGCTGCCGGCGATATTTTCATTGTAAATAACAGGGAACTTCATATTGCCCAATCGGCTGAATGCGACCCCAGTACGTACATCTTTATCAATTTCGATCCGCGGCTGCTACTGGGTGAGGAAGAATCGCTGCTTCTGCCCTTCGCCTACAGCTCCGATCATTTCGACAATCGCTTGACTTCCGCCTCTCCCCTGTCTGCACCGATCGGGGCATTAATTGAGAAAGTATGGTACGAACTCGACGCCAAACAGGACGGCTATTTAAGCATGGCCAAAAGCGCTCTGCTGGAGCTGTGCGTGCTGCTGCTGCGCCATTATTCGACCGGCATGTCAAAGCTCGAATGGAAACGGATGAGCGACTCGTTCCGGCGGATGCGGCCGGCTTTGGCTATCCTTGAAGAGCGTTTCCGAGAACCGCTCGAGTTGACGGACATGGCGGATGCCCTTCACATAAGCCCCTCCCGGGCCAGCCATCTGTTTCAACAGGAGCTTGGCCGCAGCTTTAAAGATTACTTGCTGCAGCTGCGGATTAACGAAGCGAAGCGGCTGCTGATCAGTACGAACCTGAGCGCCGCAGACGTTTGTTTTGAAAGCGGCTTTCAGAGCATCCCTTCCTTCTATCGTCTTTTCAAATCGATCGCGGGAATTTCTCCGTTAGATTACCGCAGTAAATTTTCCGTTTGCGCAATTATTGAGAATACCCGACAATAGCTGAGTAGAAGTCTCACTCGTGCCGCAACTATAATGATCCTACAACAACATCATTTTATGGAGGGTTCGGATATGGCGGGTTGGACATCGCTCGATGAGCTGGTACAAAAGGAAGTCGTGCAAAGACAGGAGGAAGGCTGCAATGTGGACGGCTATGCCGAGAAGGTCGCGGCGGCAGGAACCGATGAAGCGTTGCTGATGGCGCTCTACAACGAATTGGCAGCGCTTCCGATTCGAAGCGATTTCCCGTTCGAGGAGCCGTCGGAGCTGGCGGATATACGTGCTCTGCGGCCTGACGGTCCGCGCCTGTTGAACGATTCGATGGATGAAGCGCAGTGGCAGGACAAATTTTATGGCGCCTGGCTCGGCCGCAGCGCCGGCTGCGCACTGGGCAAGCCGCTCGAGGCATGGCCCTACATGGCAGGAACGGAGAACAATCCGGGATGGCGCAACGTCCAGCTGTGGTTCGAAGGCGCTGACGCCTGGCCGATTCAGGGCTACACCCCGATCGCATCCCGCGCAGAGAAGGAGCATGGTTTAGCGATTGCCCCTGCCAGCGTGAAAAGCACGCGGGAACGCATCGCATTCATGGAAACGGACGACGATATCCGCTATACCGTCCTTGGACTGGTTATGCTGGAGGAGAAAGGGCTTGAATTCGACTCGTTCGACATCGGGAAATTATGGCACAGACGGCTCGCCTACAGACAGGTTTGTACGGCAGAGACACAAGCTTATTTGAACTTCATGCAGGCGACCTCTCATCAGAAGGGACAACGGCCGGACGATTGGAATTCCCGCATAGATTGGGTGCGCACGTATTTGAATCCTTACCGGGAATGGATCGGAGCGCAAATTCGCGCCGACGGTTTCGCCTACGGCGCAGCCGGCAACCCTGAACTTGCAGCCGATCTGGCTTGGCGCGACGCTTCTTTCTCCCATGTGAAGAACGGCATCTACGGGGAAATGTTCTGTGCGGCCATGATCGCAGCCGCTTTCGTCGAAAGCGATCCGGAGCGGATCGTACGCATAGGATTGAGCGAAATCCCGCGCAATTGCCGACTTGCGCACGATATCGAGCTTGCGATCACGATCGCCAAAGAAGCCAAAGACCAGGTAGAGCTTGTCGACCGGATCTGGGAGTCGTTCAAGCACTACCACCCTGTCCATACGAACAACAACGCGGCTCTTGTCGCCGCCTCGATCATTTTCGCCAAAGGCGATTTCACTACTGCGATCGCGACTTCCGTGCTTGGCGGCTGGGATACCGACTGCAATGGCGCAACTGTGGGTTCCATTATGGGTGCCTCGCTAGGCGCAAACAATCTGCCTGCAAACTGGACGCAACCGCTGAACGATACGTTATACGCGGAATTGATCGGATTCCACCCCATCTCGATCTCGGAATGCGCCAAACGCACTTATGATGTGTTTCAAAGCATCCGCGCTTCCTTGACCCCGAGCGGCGCGTAATTCCGGGACGGAAGACCGGCTTCAGCTCGCCACTCTTTGGATTACACGTAAGGGAAAACTTGAAGGCCGTGCAGCGGACTAAGGTAGCACTTTAGTTCGCTGTGGCGCTTCCGGCTATTTCAGCGCTTCCGGTTGTTTTGATGCCCCGATGTCCATTCGCGCATTGCCATCCAACCTCTAACTGAATCTGACGATTCTGCTCCAACGAAAACCTCGATTCCTTAAATGCCAACTGTCAAGCTGTCCTACACAAATAGAACGACCCGGCTGTCCGGCAGCCTGATCGTTCTATCCGTTGTTCTACCGCTGGATGCTCTGTTCCGCCGGAGGCTGCTTCAGGCTCACTTTCTCTACGGGACCTTCCACAAACTGGCCGCCGGCTTGAAGCACATAGCGAATTTGCGCCGCCGGAACGTCGCGCACATCGCCGGCATTCCTCCATAGCGCCAATGCCGCCGCCGTCCCCGCCGCTTCCCCGATAGCGCTAATACCGGACATGACGCGGTACGAGCTGTGCGCTTCGTGGGAGCCGCTGATGCAGCGGGAGCTCAGCAGCAAATTGGTCCAGCCTTTCGCGATCAGCGAACGATACGGGATATGGTAATAGCCGGGGCCGCCGATTTTCACGAGCTTGGCGCCGCCGCCGAGCGGATCATGAATATCCAAACTGTACGCGCAAGCGGCGACCATATCGTCGAAGGTGCGCCCGGACAAACAATCGTCGGCCGTCAGCATATAATCCCCGACGACTCGCCGCCCTTCGCGGACGCCCAGCTTCGGCGCGATAAATTCGACCTGCGCTTGAGCAAACGCCGGGTGGCGCTTGACGGCTTCGGCCAGTTGAACCGCCTGCTCGGTTCCTTCCCGCATCCCTGCGGAAACCGATTCCGCATCCGTCGGGTCTATATCGGTCACGGCCGTCGAGTTGAACAAAATGCCCCGTCCGTCCGGATACGGAAAGCACAGTACGCTCGGGCGCGGATTGTTCGTTCCCCCGGCTTCCTTCATTTGCTGGTAATACACCGTCAATTCTTTTCTTAACGAATGGATGCCGCCCCATGTCGTAATACGCGGGTTGAGGAGCTTGGCAGGATCGAAGCCGACCATCTTGAACGTCACGGTAGCTGTCTGCATTTTCCCGTCCTCTTCGCGTCCCATCTGGCATTCGGCGCCTGCCAGGGCGCTCAGGTTGCCGTCGGCCGTCGCATCGAGAAACACGCGTCCGACTACCCGAGATGTCTCCCCGTTAACCGACTCCACCGATAACGAGACGATCGAGCCGTCTTTCGATTCGACATCCGTCACTTTGTGTCCTGTCCGAACCGTTATGCCCGGCTCCGCTTCCAGTAATGCCTGGTAGGAAGCCTTCAACTGCTTCTCGTCGTAGGTGGGAACGGTCTCCTCCACTTCGAACAAGCCCTTGCCGTGTGTATACGCTTGCGGAAACAGCTCGCGGTGAATTCCGTTATTGATCGGCCGTCCGTTGTTGTCCCTGAACGCACAGATCAGCGAGACGGCGGAATGCACGCCCGTTCCGCCGATCTCCGCCATCTCCTCCAGCAGCAGCACGCTGCGCCGCAGCCGGGCCGCCGCGAGAGCGGCGCATATGCCGCCCACTCCCGCTCCGACGATGACAATATCGTATTGCTCCTGTTTATGGGTCATGTCGTTCCCTCTCCCTCTTCCGCTTTTGACGACCAGGTCCGA
The DNA here is from genome assembly GCF_036577605.1 of Paenibacillus sp. GYB004. Classification (NCBI taxonomy): domain Bacteria; kingdom Bacillati; phylum Bacillota; class Bacilli; order Caryophanales; family Paenibacillaceae; genus Paenibacillus; species Paenibacillus sp. GYB004. The sequence continues at coordinate 475,424 of NZ_JARBDB010000047.1, read as the reverse complement.
TTCGTTTACTTCTTAGCTGCTTTGTCAGCCTCAATCTGTTTATTGATATCGTCCTCCGACTCGCGAAGCGCCGTATTGACGTCCTTGCCGTCCACAGCGATACCGCGTATGCTTTTCTGGACCATCGTCGTTTTGGCTATCGTATCATAAATCGTCGAAGGCGCGGGCTTGGCGACCGTATCCATGAAGAACGCTTTTAAGTTTTTGTCCTTCAAGCCTTCGATTCCGGTCCCGAATTCACTCTTCGCCTTCTCGTCCTTCACAATCGGAAGCCGTCCCCGCCTGGACATTATCTGCTGCACTTCGTCGGACATCATGTACGCAATCACTTGAAACGCCTGATCTTTATATTTACTCGTCGGCGGGATCGTATAATACGGCGCATTAAACTGGGAGCCTTTTCCCTCGTATCCTTGGAAAGCCGGAAGCGATACGACATTGACCGGCTCCGACCATATCCTCGATTTGAGCCTTTCCCTTGCCCAGCGTCGTATTCAGTTTGATATGGGGATATTTCTTCGCAACCAGCTCGGCAATCGTATCCGCCAAAACCGATGCATTCCCTTCTGTATAGAAGTTCAACGTAACCGGCTCGGTGGGCGTTTCGCCCTTGTTTGACGAAACGTCGCTGCTCGGCGAGGAAGCTCCCGGCTTACTTTCTCCGGAGCAGCCCGCTGCCATGACGACAACCAGTACGGCAGCAAAAAAACGCAATCGGCGACTAAACATTGTAATCCCCCTATGAAATCGTTTTCCAATTTTGTATCTTTCGTTGGGCCCCGCGCGGTTTACCCTCTTTACTATGCCCGATTCCGATAGGGATAGCTATACAACTTTTCGCGATTAAGTTATGTTTTTTTGCGATTCCGGTAAAACGCTTAACCGAGTCGTGCTACAATAAAACCATACAATAGCAGCAGCCGAAGGAGGCAGCCGGCGATGGAGCCTATGAAAAAAATAGAAGATTTTGAAGGAACTCGGTTTCCGTTCAAAGCGTCCATTCAGCATCGGGCACCTTTTCTGGTAATCGCCCATTGGCATGAGCATCTCGAATTTATACGGGTATCGCGAGGCTCTGTTACCGTCCGGATTGACAGGGAGACGTTCGAAGCGCAAGCCGGCGATATCTTTTTTTTCAACAGCAACCAGATCCATTCCGTTACGACCGAAGTGGATGCGAGCGGGAACGGCAAGGGCGAAATCCAAGGAATGGTGTTCGATAAATCGCTGCTGCTCCTTGCCGCGGACAATCCGGAAATCCGCCAGGCGCTCTCCTTGTTCGGCGGCTCCAACGTCATACGCAATCACTATAACACCAAACATCCGCTATGGCCGGAGCTGGCCGATGCGATGGAGAAGGCGTACGAGGAGTATATCAAGCAGGAACTGGCCTACGAATATGGCATTTTGTCCTGCATTTACCGGGTGATGGCCCCGCTGCTCCGGCTGCATCAGCACGAGCCGCGGAACGGCGATGCCGAGAAGCATGCCGCCTCTTTCCGCAGGCTGCAGCCGGCGATCGATTATATGGAACACCATTATGCCGGCAAAGTGCAAATGGAGCGAGTCAGCCAAACCGTCAATTTAAGCCCATATCATTTCTCCAGCTTGTTCAAAAAAGTGTTCGGCCTTCCCCCTATCCGCTACTTGACCCGGATTCGCATCGAACAAGCGAAGCGGATGCTGCTCGATTCGGACATACCGGTCACTGATGTCGCCGAAAAAAGCGGTTTTTGCAACATCAACTATTTCGACAAAGTGTTTAAGGAACAAACCGGCTTCACGCCGATGGAATACCGGAAACGGTTCGTTCCTGTGTTGTGATTTAGTTGGGTTGGGCTAACGAACCCAGCATTCGTTAGCAGAGCCGAATACTGACGATTGAATTTGTAACGAACTCTTGTATTGTTAATCGCCGCAATTCGGATCGATTTTTTCCACTTTCGGTTCGATAACGATGCCCGGATTCGTTACGTCTGCAATAACGTCGTTTTTCGGTCATAAGCACGATCCGATTCGTTAGTCGTCGAACCTGAGTATACGTTCTAAAAGTGGCTAAACGATGCTTAGCCACGATGAAAGTCCTATGTAAGCGGAGGGTTTACTTAATAAAGAATGTTTCATTTTACTGCTTTAACGATTTAGTAAACTTGAACAGATGTTTTGCTACCAGCAAATGAAGATAGAGGAAACTTTACTTCCGCTAATTCGTCAATCAAACTCTTTTATGGTCGTTAGCGGAAGTTTTATTTCCTCTATACGGAGGATTTCTCTGTATTTCAAGCAAATTTTCATAAATAACGGAAATAATTGTTCCGCTATCCACCTTTCTGGACGGTTTCAGGCATAGTAGCGGAAGTCTTTCTTCCGCTACTCGCTTCACTCTGCACAAGCCCTTGCTATCCTCATTCAGCATGTAGGCATAAATTCATTCGCTGCCGGATCCGGACACCGATCTCCGCTGCCCATACGCTGGTAGATTTATCCGTTGGTCTAATTTCTAATTTCGAGGTCTGGCACTAGCGGTGTACGCAGAGGCTGTCGATTACATGGGACAGTTTAAAGTCTACTTTGTGGATGCCTCCGATCAAATTTTTATGAAACTCCACGTTGACCACAGTTACCACGATCGTTCTATTGCTCAAACGAGAAGCACTTAGTTGCCCACAATCAGTAGACAGCTTCTACGACTCATTCCTGCGACTTGCGGGAACACCTTAACGGGCGACGCTCCGCCAGTCCCCGCCCATCCCGATATACCCTTCGACGAACGGCTTGATCTCCGGCGCGCTTGAGTCGATAAACCGTCTCGCCGATTCGGACAGAGGCCATACTTGCTCGGGCTTGTAGCTTATCTTACGGAAGCTCATTCCGCAGCTTAGCCGCGTTTCCGTCCCAAGGTGCGGGTATACCCCGTGGTACGTCCGCTCCGCGAACAAGATCATATCGCCCGGTTCGGCGATTACCGGCATCGCGCCGGGCACATCGTCCATCCTTGTATGAGGCGCCGGCACGTCCCCTTTTCGGTAAAACGACTTGTTGTGCTTCGTAAAAGCAAAGCCTTCGGGCGCGTTCCAATCTTCCGTATGGGAGTCCGGAATGATCGCCAACCCTCCCCTCACATCGTCAATGCCATTCAAATAAAACCACATGGAGCTGGCGCCGGAATTGTTCAAAACCGCATTGGTATCGTACGGATGCTCCAGCGGCCCCCAGTCCGTATGCCAGGCCATCGGGCCGCAGCCCGCTTTTTTGTAAATCGCGGCGGAACGGTTCAATGTGATCGGTTCATCGTTGTTCAGGGCGCGGGCGATCTGCATGTACGGCTCATAAGCCATCAAAGACGCGTAAACGGGAGAAAACTCGATGAAATGAGTATGCGTATACGTAATAACGCCGGATGACTGTACGACGGACTCTAGCACGCGGCGCACTTCCGCTTTCAGCATCTCCACCATAGCAGGGGGCAGCATCCCTTTTACAATCGCAAAACCATGCTGCTCGTTGCATTCCACAATGTTCCGCACCTCGTTCTTGTCGAATTCGAAGCGGTACGGCAATGTCGCATGTGCTGGCATCCGCATATCCCTCCTTTTTGTCCAACCGCTGACCTTGATCATCCGGTCACCGATCGTGATTTCATCTTACTGATCATCCTTAACGCAAACAATGGCGGCAGCGTCTCTTTTATTCTCAAAAACGGCTATTTCGTCAGGAGCGTATTGAACGGCGGCTGGCCGGGTTCTATACTGGAACCGAGAAGGCTCTATACGAAGGGAGCTGTGGCTATGGACATTATTCAGTCCGTCGAGGCGATCCGGAACAACCATCTGCCTAGCGCCGAAACGGGGGTTTCGCTCGTTCCATGGACGCTGCCGACCATTCCGGAAATACCGCATTGGCACGATACGCTGGAGATTTGCTACTGTCTTTCCGGCAAAGGGGTGTTTTATTTTAAAAACCGGGAATACGATATCGAGCCGGGCGATCTGATCATCGTCAACAATGTCGAGCGTCACACGTCCAAATCGTACAGGGGCCGCACCTGCTCGAATATGTTTTTATTTTTCCAGGCATCAACGATCGAGCAGTTGGACTTCCATCTGCTCCGACCGTTTATTTATGACCGCGAGCGGTTTACGCATCGGATCCCCGGACAACTCCCGATCGCTCAAGACATCGGCAAACTGATTCAACAGATGCAGGAGGAGCTGGCGGAGCGCCGTCCGGCCTACGGTACGCTGGTCAAAAGCTTGCTGTTTCATATATGCTCGCTGCTCGCGCGCCATTACGATGCCGAGACGGATGGGGCATGGAAGCCGTTTTATTCCAAATATGCAACCGTACGAGCCGGTCTTGCCTATATTCAATCCCATTATCGCGAGAGCATCCATCTGGAGGACGTCGCCAGAGCGATGTCGCTCAGCCCGTCGCGGGCCCGTCATCTGTTTGCGGAGGTGATGGGGGAAAGGTTCAAAACGTACCTGCTTCATTTGCGCGTGCAAGCGGCTCAGCGGCTGCTGGTGCAGACGGATATGCCGATCGAGGACATTTGCGAGCAATGCGGGTTCCAGAGCATCTCTTCCTTTTATCGGGAATTCCGGAAGCTGGTGAACGAGACGCCGTTGTCGTACAAAAAACGGTACTCCCCTGCTGGACGCGATACATAACCGCCGGTTCCGGACATAGCGGGTTGAGCGGAAAACTGCTGCGAAAGCCCCTTCAGAGAACAAGAAAAAGCCGCCCGGAAGAGGGCGGAATACCCGAAGGTGTTCCGCTGCCCTTTCCAGACGGCTAGGCTGAAATGACGCCGGCCTATTTCGTTATAGCGCCGAGGCTGGTGAGCACGCGAAGCAGCATCACGGCGGCCTGGGCGCGATTCGCCTCGCCTTGCGGCATCAGCTCAGTGGCGGTTACGCCTTGCAGCCAGCCTTGGCTGACGGAATCCGCCACCGCCTCCCTGGCCCAGCCGGAGATGTCCCGCACGTCGGCGAAGCGCTCCAGCACTGCCGGCTCTTCGCCGCGCGGCACCGGCAAGGCTCCGCCGTCGTACAGCCCGGCAAACCGCCGCAGCAGGACGGCCAACTCCTCGCGGGTGACGGCATCGTCCGGACGGAATCGGTTGTCGGCCCCTTCCGCCAAGCCGAGCCGGACGGCGGCAGCCACGTATGGAGCATACCATGCGTCCGGGGCCACATCCGCAAATACGGTGTTCGCCCTGGCTTCCATCTGGCCGTTCCACTCCGCAGCCATTCCTTGCCGAAGCGACTCTACCAGCAGCTTCGTCGCCTCGGCCCGCGTAATCGGCCGGTCGGGCTCGAAACGGTCGGCGCCCGCACCGTCGACAAGATGCCGGCTGACGAGAACTTCCGCATCGCTTCGTGCCCAATGGGCGATTAAGTCGGAGAACGTCCGGTCATACAGCAGTACGGCGTATTCGCCGTAGCCTGGTACATCAGCTTCGACTGTACCGCTGTCCGGATCGGCGATCCCCCCGACATAAGTCCATCCGGCCGGATGGGCATCTGCTTTCTTATACAAGCCGAGCTTTCGCACGTCGATCGTTCGTGCCGCTGCCGGATCGAACCGAAGGCTCAGCTTCATCGGCTTCGCCGGCACGGCTCCGTCGGATGCGATCGTAACCGTATGCGATATGCGGGCATAACCGCCCGGCAGCTTGGCGTCCGTTCCTTCCTTCAGGCGCAGAGACAGCTTCGTATCGGCCGGGAACGTTCCCGGAGCAACGGTCAGCTCCAACTTGCCTTCGAACGCCCGGTAGATGCCGCCAGCCGGGCCGGTCGTCGCTTCCGTTGCATGCGGGTCCGCCGCCGTTCCGCTGCCGGAACCACCGCCTGCAGGACCACCCGGGTGCCCGCCGGAGCCGCCGCCCGGAGCCGGATCGCCGCCTCCTGTTGACGCCGCGTCCGTCCGGACTTGGATCGATGCCGCCAGCGATTCGTTGCCTGCGGTGTCGACAGCCACAACCGATACGATGTACGCTGTATCCGGAGTCAGCCCGGATATGGTATAAGCCCCCGTCCGCGGCGTCGTTTCGCCGGAACGAACGTCGCCGGGCGAAGCCTCCCTGGCCCACGACAACCGTAGCTTTGCCAGATCGGAGGAAGCCGGATCGGTCCAGCGGAGCTCGATCCGATCCTCCCCGACGGAAAGAGCCTCCAGATCGGCAGCGGAAAGCGGCGGCGTCCAATCTTCCCCGCGCGTCCAAGGCGCGGTGACGCCCGCGGATTCGTTGCCGGACTCGTCGACGGCCGTCACTCGGAACTCGTAACCGTCCGCGTCGGGCAATCCCGTTATTTGCGCCCATCCGGCGCCTTTAGCCGCCTCGATCGGCTCGCCGAACGCCGATGCACCGCGCATCTTCCAGCGCACGCGCGCCGCTGCGTAATCGGCGTCCTTCGGTTCGTCCCACGCCACGATCGCGGTGCCGGACGTCACCCCGGCCGTCAAACCCGCAACATCCGCCGGAGGCGTCACGTCCCGCCTTGCGACCCGGAACGATAGCTCGGCATCGCGTCCCATCGTTGCCCCGGCGTAGCTGGCGAGCGTTCCCGATACGATCATCCGATAAGCCCCATCAGGCATCGGCCCGGCCGGAACGAAACGGACCGCTTCGGTCAGCGTCTTGCCGTTCGCTTCAACCGGCTCCTTCGCCTTCGCTTCCCCCGCGACGGCCGTTCCATTCTCGGCGGTCACGATCAAGGAATCCGGACCAATGGAGCCTGCATCGATCGGCTTGCTGAAACGGATATCCACATGCGCACCGCCTGCGGCAGCGTAAACGGCGTCCACCTGCGGCTCGTCAAACGACATCATCGGAATATTGACCTCGAGCTGCGGCGGCGGTACATCCAACTCGTCGCTGTATGTCGTCTCGTAGCCTTCCTTCTCATACTTAACCATCCATTTGCCGGGTGGAACGTCCCAGGCATACCGGCCTTGACCGTCGGTCAACAGCGGGTTCGACTGGCCGTACCATTCGGAGTCCCACACGTTCCAGACGCCGGTTGCCGGCTCCTTCTCCATCACGGTTGCGGTCACGCCCTGTACCCGGTTGCCCGGAATGCCTTCATACACATACCCGCTCGGGTCCCATATATATTTCGGATCGGCGACCGGCTTCTTCGGCTTTTTCTTGGAGCATTTCAACTCGCTGTTATATTTGTTCAAATGGTCTTCCAGCTCAGTCAATTCATCGTTGATGACCTCATCCAGCTTCATCCCGATGTAGTAGCCTTCTCCCCAGAAGGCGATACCGCCAAGGCCTTTGCCGAGATACGTACCGAGCACGCCGACTGTCGTTTTGACTCGCTCGTGCATATGAATATCCAGTTTGACGTTCCAGGCGAAATTGGTGTAATATTCCCGCGCCTGCAAATCGCAAAGGTTTTCGGCGACTTCGATCGCCCGGTTGATCCGTCTTGCAAAATTGTCCGGATCGGCGGCGTCCATCGCCCCGGCGATGATGTCGCGGAAGCCGAGCGCCTGGCCAACCCTATCGATCGTGAATCTCACCGTTTTCTTTACCAGTTCCTCCTTGACCGCAAGCGCAGCGACCGAACCGCCGCCGCGCGCCGTCGCCGGCGAGGCCGAGCCGTCCGGCACGTATCCGGTCAGCTTGACGGTCATAGACGACTCGTTCTTGGACAGACTCAGGTTGAAGCCGTATACAGGGACACCCGTTCTCTCCGCAACTTGCCGGTCCCGCTCGCTCGGCTCGTATGCGCCTGCCGGTTCCGTGAGCACGCTCATCTGCCCTTTCAGACTGCTATTGAACTGCAGCTTGACGGAAGCGGCGCCTGCGGGCATAACCGTTCCATCCGGCGTTCTCTCGCCCGGACCGGCGATCCAATCGACGCTGTAGCCGGCAACATCGCTGGGCAGGCTGCGGCGGAACTGCTCCTCATCCGGTACCGGACCCGGCCCTTCATCTGCCGCTCGCTTCGTTCTGTACTCCACGCCGATCGGACCGAGATTGTACGTGACCGGCACGCTCGCCTGGTAACGGCCGTCCACCAGCTGTGCCGGCGCGACGCTGTCTCCGACCGTCACATAAACGTCATAGACGCGGGAAATATCGCGAAAACTGAGCTCGAAGAGAAACGGATAGCTCGGGGCGACGACATATGGAAATACCGCCACTCCTTCGCCCGGATCGAACTGGTAGACGCGCCCGTCGGGCTGCCGCATCACGACCGAAGAAAGCCCGGGATCGTTCGGATCGTACTCGACGAAAGCGCGTTCCCCGTAGGTACGTACGCCGGCGACCTCCGCTTCCGTTGTCAGGCGATGCTTCCGCGTCAACGTGTCGGTCAGCTCCACGGGAAGCGACCATGTGCCTTCCGGCGATACGGACGCGACGCCCATCACGACTCCGTTGTCATAGACAGTTACTTGCGCTCCAGCCGGCGCGTACCCGCTCACCTTGAATTGCGGCGCCGCAACCGTCTCCGGCGCCCGGATCGTTACCGGCACGATGTCGATGACCGTCGTACCGATGGCTTCCTCGCGTGGAACGCTGTCTGAATAGCGAATTTTGCCTGCGATCGCGACCTGGGACAGCGAAGGCTGCTCCCGCAGCTTCAATTGCAGCTGCACGGCGCCGCGTTCTCCCCGTTTAACTGATCCGAGCGGGATTTCAAGCGTTTGCCCGACGTCCGACGGCTGCACAGCGGTACCGTTCACGACGAGCGTCCCCGGAACGTATTCCGTTTCTTTAGGCAGTTGAAGCGACAGAATAGCATCCCGAACTTCGGCTTGACCAGAGCCGCCGCCGTCCAAATAAAAAGCGCGAAGCGTAATGCGTCCGTTCGGCGTCGCCCAATCCGACGCGCTTTCAAGCCCGTTGCCTGCGCCGAAAAATCGTATCGGCCGCTGCAGGGCAATGTTGCCCAATTCGACGATGTCTCCCGGCCGCGCAGCGAAATCGACCATGGCGGCATCCCCGTTCGCCGCTCTCAGCTGCAGGCGGTGGTTGCCCGCGCTGCCGATCGGGATGACGAACTGCTGCTTCTCCTTATGAATCAACAGATTGGAGTAGTTGGAGTGCGAGCCGTCCGGCTGGTACAGTACCGCCGAAACGCTCGTAGGCGTACTGCCGTCGGGGCGGATCGCGCGGAATGCGGCTTGCCCGCCCGAGTTTTCCAATCGGATCTCGATCGCGGCTTCGTTATTCTCGTCGATGACGGTCTCCTGGCATTTTCCAGGCAATCCGGCCTCGAATCCGTTCACGCATATGCCGATCGTATCCCCGATTACGGCTTCTGCCCGATACTCGTTCCCCTTCTGGCTCATGACTTGGAACGACGGCTTCACATGAAAATGGACGGAAGTCCGCCAATCCAGCTCGATCGGGCCTGACCAATCCCCTCCGAGCAGCTTCGTATACAGACGGAAGGTTACCTTGGCATAGTCGTGCAAGGTCAAATCGACGGTCTGCTCGCCGATCGCCTCCAGCTTCAACGTGCGGGACAATCGTCCGGCGCCGGCAGAGCTCGTCGCCTTCAGCTCTACTTCGCCCGCGGGCACGGTCAGGCTGTAAGCTCCGGATTTGTCCGTGACCGCCCGGAACGTTTTGGACGTGTTGTCCCGCTTGACCGTAGCGGTTACGGTGCTGCCAGCCGACGGTGCCCCACCTGTCCCGAACACGCGCCCGCTTAGCAGCGCTTCCGGCTTTTTGACAATCGGGACATCCATGGCGGTGACAGCGCTGTTTGCCGTCATTTCGACCGTTTGAACCTCGTACGAAGGGTCTGACGGAACGATCGTCAATTGCAGCCTTTCCACCGACGCACTGCGGCGCGGCAGCTGGACGGTGGCGGGCAACAAGTCGTATCCGCTGCTCTGCCAGAGGACGGAATCGTCGGAGACGTTTCGCAGCGTCCCTTTATACCACATGGCCGGAACGCCATCCTGCTTCATGTTCCAGCGAAAGGCGAAGTCGAATTCGGGAGCGAGCGACACATTCGAGGTTAACCCGCTCGCAGGCGAAGCCACCTTAAGCTGTACCGACTTCAACCCGGCCGGACGCAAGATAAGCGAATGCGCTGACAAAGGATACGGGGTGTCAAACGTGTACACCTCCGTTCCGTCGCCGACCGTCTTCCTCTCCGAGTAATAGAACAGATTCGAAGCGCCGTAAGACGATATGTCTAGCGCAGCGCCTGCCAATTTGGCCGACCATTCCGAATCGGGAAGCACGTCAAGTTCGACCTGGAGCCGGCTTGCCACATGTTTTCGGATCGGATACGTTTCGGCGAACAAGACGCCGTTTGCTTCGAACGTGAGCTCCTCTAATGAGGCGGTTCCTTCGGCGATCGCAAAGCTCCCCGCATAACCTCCCGGATCATCCGGCGATTCGGCAAGCCCGATCCACTCGTCTGCCGGTACGGTCGACTCCCCGCCGTCCCACACCTCCTTGACGATTTTGGCCCGCAGCGCAATACCGCTTTTCGCTCTGGCCGTCACGCGGACCTCGCTGCCGATTACCGGCCGTTTAAACGGTTCCCGGCCAACCTCGCGGGCGAACTCGATTTTATGGCTGCCTACCGTATCGCTCCACTTTTCGAGCGAAACTTGCAGCGATTCGTTTCCGATGCGGAGCGTAACCTGCCGATCGGCCGGCATAGCATATTCGTTCGGAGGCGCGACCGATACCGTTACGGTTTCACCGGCCTGGCGGCCCGACAAGACAGCCTTGCCCATACTGTCCGTGGTCATGCTGCCGATCGTCGCGCCGCTCTCGTCCTTGAACGTCAACTGAGCAACCACCGGGCGAAAGCCGTGCAACACCTCTACGGACAGGGTGGCGGGAATGACCGGAGCCAGCGCGACTGGTGTCGCCGCTCCCTTGTGAACCGTTACGCCGCTTTGTCTAGCGTAAACTTCTGCGCCGTTCGCGTCGCGGATCTCCAAGGTCACGCCGGGATCGGCCGGCCACATCAACTCGTAACGCGTCTGCCCTGCGGCCAGCGGCCTCTTCGTTGACAGTCCTTCCGAGCTTTGCAGCGCGAGCTGGAGTGTGCCGAGCACGGCGGGATACGGAGCCTCAATCGTGACCAACAGCTTGCCGGCGACGTGAATCGGCGTCTGAGGCGCGTACCGCGAATCTCCGCCGCCTGCCGGACGGGCGGCGATGGAGTCGATTTGCGTCATGCCTTCGGCTACGGAGAACGTCGCCCGGTACAAGCCGGAACCGCCCGGCGTTTCCGTCATCGCCAGCGTTTTCTTCGCCGCACGCTCGCGGGCCGGATCTCCCTCGATCGTCTCGCGGTAAGCAACCTCGGCCACGATATCGCCTCCCGGCTTGCCGATCGCCTGAATCGTGACAACGGCGCCGGGATTCACGCTGCCGAACGTCTGATCGCTGCTTGCCGTCGACCAATTAACCGATTCGATGTCATCCGAGGGTTCGGGCTGCACGCATACTCCGTAGCAGTACGTGTACAAACCCCCGTCCCTCACATAAACGATCCGGTTGCCCGTTTCGTCGATCAAGGCGAACGGGGCGTTGGAGGCCGGATTGCCGACGGTATCGACCGCTCCGGTCTGACGGTTGAACCGCTCGGCATACGAATTGGCGTACGGGCTTCCTTGCGGGTTATAGTCATGCAGTGTCGCAACCGCATAGCTGCCGTCGCCGCTGATCGCGACCCGACTGTAAGATTTGTCCTTCCGCTGATTCGTAGAGCGGTTGTCCGGGAAAGCCTCGTTGGTCCAATTAGCGCTGTCCGGGTCTCGCATATCCAGCATATGCAGCTTGGGGAAGCCGCCAAAACTGCCCCGGTATACGACAAGTGCGCCGTCGGCGCTGATCGCCGGGTTGCGGCTCGAGCCGACGCTTCCGGCCACCCATACGTGCCGGTCCGAGGCGACGTCGTACACGGCGATGGCGTTGGACCCGCCCCCGCTCGTTGCCGCCCCCTTCAGGTTCGTCGAGGTCGTCTCATAGACGATCCGCCGCCCGTCCGCACTGATCGCCGGAAAGTCGCTGATGCCGTTGCCGGCCCCTCCGCCCTCCGCTTCGCTTACCAGCCTGACGGAATTGTCGGCACGGTCGTGCACGTAAACCTGGCCGTTCTCCACAAATGCGAGCAACTGCCCGCTTCCGCTCAAGACCGGTTTGCCTGCCCGCTGTCCGGGCGTAGACACAAGACCGATCAGCTCCGTATCCGTGTCATACACATAGACGGCATTAGGCGCTCCGTTCGGGTTTTGGGCGACCCGCAGATTGGCCGCATCCGACGAGAAGGCGAAGCGGTTCCCGGCACGGTTGACGGCCAGTTCCCGGATTGTGCCGTCCGGCGCTTCCCCGTCGCGCGTCAGAACCACTTCCGTGTGATCTCCTGTCGTCGTATCGACGCGGTACAGCTGGTTCTCGTCGTCCGTGTACAGGATCGTGCCGCCATCGCCGCTCATTGCGGGAGGCACAGGCACCTCGAAGGCAAAATCGGTCAACTTGACCTCCCCGGCAGGCGACGTTCCCGCATAAATCGTCTCGTAGTCGGATACGTTGCCGGCCTGATCGACCGCACGAACCCGATACGGATACATGCGCGCAGGCTCCAGCCCTTCCATGATCGCCTCAAACCCCGCCGTTTCCCGAAGCTGCGTATCCGACGTATCGGACACGGTGTAGCGGGCGATCGAAGCATCAGGCTTCATGCCTCCCTGTCCGTCCGGGACAAGCGGAGGCATCCACTGCAGCAGCACCGTCGTATTGGACGGGTACAGCAGCTTCCAGCCCGCATTCTCCACTCTCTGCGGCGGCGTACGGTCGGCTATGACGACAGCCGGCCCGGAACGGTCGCTTGACGTCCCGTTCTGACTTGCTATGGCGGTAATCCGGTACTCCCCTTCCTCCATCAGCGGCAAATCGAACCGGAATGCCGCGGAAGCGTCGGCTGTGACGGTTCCCGCTGCGGTGTCAGCCCCCCCGTTCCGGGCATAACTTACCGTTACGGCCGCTCCCGCCGCCGCGCTTCCCGTTACGGCGATGCTTGAAAGGTTCGAGTAGGCGGGCAGCGGGTCCAGTACCGGCGCGGCCGGCTTCTCCGCCGCGTAGACGGCATTGACGACACCCCCGGCATCGGCGGCGAATATACCGATGTTCTGCCTGACGATCGGATCGTCGTTCGACTCCGGCGACGCAGCTTGCGACGTGATCGACTCTGTGGTCAACCCGCCGAACAAGCTTCTCAGCATCGTTTCCGATGCATTCGTCTCGGCCGCCGCAGTCCCCCCGATTCCCGTCTGCGCCAGCAGACCGGACAGCGGAATCGAAAGCGCCAGCGTCAAACAAAGCGTTTTCCTCAAAAATCGATTACGGTTTCCCATTGCACTGCTCCTTCTCCTAATCGCGGATTGATCCATAACCCGGCATCGGCTGCTGTCCGTACCCGACTTCGCGCTTCATCCGTGTTTCATCTCTTCTTCCTCCCTCGATTTGTTGGCAATGCGTGCAGTTTTTGCCTTTTTCATTATAGGAGAGGCGCCATTCGCAACATAGCAACGAACGGCCCATATCTGGGAGCGCGTTGTCACCATTTTTGTCACTCGATGACAATCCGATTGAGAAAACCAAAAAACCGTCCGGTAAAAGTCCGGACGGTCTGTTGACGTGCAGTGCGTGGGAGGAATGCTTTCCTGCAGCAGCAGGTAGAGTATGTTATACATCTGATCTGCGGATCGGCATCCCCTCCTCCCCCCGACTACGGCTCGTTGATCACCCGAAGCGCGTCGAAGTGAACCAAATAGTCGCTGGCGGCGGGATTTTTCTCGCCGATTCGCTCGTATCTGATCGTGTGCAGCCCTTCCGGCAGCTCTCCCGTATCGAAAATAATCTCTTGCGCCTTCCAGGCTGCGCGGTAATTGTCCACCGTTGTCCGGTACTCGCCATCGATATAAATCGCGGCTTTCCCGTGCGCATGGAAGCGAACGCCGAGCAGCTGCGCCCTTTTCCCGTAAAACGGAATGTCGGCATAAGCCCCATTGTTCATCGCCGTCACCGCGCTATTGCCGATATGCCGGCTATCATTGTTTGTGGTATACCACGATCCGCTATAATAGACAACCGGGCCGGCGCTGTCTACAATCGTTGCGCCGGGATCGATCACGGGAATCGGCGGAAGCGGTTCGGATAGGACGCCGTTCGCATCGATCGCATATACGCTGTACAAGCCCGGCAAAAAACCGGTCGTGTCCAGCAGCCCGTAAGCCGAAGCCGTCACCGTCACGCTTGAGCCGCCGGCTCCCGCCGCTGCCGCTTCGATCGCACTGCGAGTCGCGCTCGTGCTTCGCGGGACAAGATAAAGGGTAGCGCTCTTGGAGCTCGTGGCCGCTACCGGCGAGCCGACGGCAACCGGTCCTTCTCCGACGCGGGCGGCAACCGGCGGCAGTTGTGCCGCTGTCATGACACGCAGCGCGTCAAAGTGGATCAAATAGTTGCTGGAGGCTGCGTTTTTCTCGCCGAGCCGCTCGTACCGGATGATGTGCGCCCCTTCCGGCAGCTCTCCCGTATCGAATAGGACCTCCTGCGCTTTCCAGCTTGCACGGTAGTTGTCCACCGTTGTCCGGTATTCGCCATCGACATAAATCGCAGCTTTGCCGTGCGTATGGAAACGAACGCCGAGCAGTTGCGCCCTTGCGCCATAAAAGGGAATCTCGGCGTAGGCTCCGTCCGAGGTCGCCGTTACAGCGCTGCTGCCGATATGCCGGTCGTCGTTGCGCGTCGTCGTCCACGTCCCGGAATACCGGACGAGCGGATCTTCATTGTCCACGATCTCTTGGACGGTAGACAACAGCCATACGAGCGATCCTGCGGACACACGTCCGCGGCCGTCTACTGCGTACAACATATACCTCCCGGCAGCGAAACCGGACGTTTCGAGCAAAGCCGGAATATGAGCCGCAGCCTCGGCGCGGGCAGCGTACACCGCTGCGCTGACGACAGCCGTTTCCAGCTGCGACGGCACCGGAGGAACCGTTTCCGGTACCAGGTACAGCCAGCCGTCGCGGGACGACGCCGCCTGTATCGACTCCCCGATTCCCGCACCTACCGCAGGCCCGCCGGTCAACATCGGAGGCGAGTTGTCATCCAGCTTCAGCGGAACGCTTACCGCCTGACCCGCTTCTACATAGACGGCATCCGACACTGTCGTACGATAGCCGTCTTTCTTAGCCGTTACCCGCTGCCAGCCGCCCGGAACCTGTGGCAGCACAAAGGCGCCATCCGGTCCGGTTACGGCTGATAAACCGCCAAATCCGCTCACATTCACATTTGCGCCATCCAGCGGTTCAAGCCCGGGACCGTATACCGTTCCGCTTACCGTTCCCGCCATAAGTTGCGGAAGAGCGGCAAACCCGCTTGCCTCCAGATTTGCAAGATGCAGCGTATGCGCACCGGTCCACTGCTTCATCGGAAAATACAGCTGTCCGGAGCGGCCGTCCGGCCCGATCGTGAAGCCCGGCTCCTGCTCTCCCAGCACAAGCGCCGTCTCGCCTGCCCGCGGCTGGACGCTTTCGATCCGGTAGCCGGCTGCCGATCCGTCCGGATGCGTGACGATCACGTAACGGCCTGCCGCGGACTGCGGCACCGCCGCCTCCGTCACCAGCGCGTTATGCCCGTGGCCGTCCCGCTCCCGCTCCGTTCGCACAATCGTACCTTGAACCGCGCCGCCTGCCGTGATTACGACCGCTCCCTTGCTCAGCCGCGTGCCGTCCGCCAGACGCATCTGCTCGATCTGGCCGTCCACCAGCCGGATAAAGCCGAGCTTGCCGTCCAGCCGCAAATCGCCGACGACCAGCGGCACACCCGCATACTGCGGCGCGCTTAGCACAATATCCCGCGTGTTGCCGTAGGTGATCGCCACCGCGGCTGCTCCGGTCTGCTCGTCGCTGTGCAGCACTTCGATGTGTTCGATCCGCGGCTGCTGCCCGGACGCGAACGGCTCCAGCACCGTAATGAAGTTACTTTTCAGCGCTGTTCCTTCCCGGCGCACGACCAGCTTCGGCATGAAATGTTTGACCGCCTCCGTCTGCGTGTCATAGTTCAAGCCTTTCAGCCGGGTGGCCTGCAGCGACGGCGATTCGCCGATGAACAGCTGGCTGGCTCCTGTTCCGGCAAACCCGCTGATTCGCAGATTCGAACGCGCTCCCGCACCTTCCATCGTCCGCAGCGTCGCCTCGAACCGTCCGTCCGCCAGCGCCGCTGACCGCACGTTTCGCACATGCATGTACCCGTGGTACTGCCCGCCGCTGATCGTGCCGGTATCGTATTCATTCACCGGCTCCACCACGGCCGGATTTCCGTCCAGCAAATACGGGCCGTATTCCTGCAGTGCCGCCTCCGTCTCGAAATATGCCGTCCGGTTCGCATCACCGTTCAGCGTATACTCGTGCCGCGCCCCGCCGGTCACGCGAAACAAGTCCAGCACATACGCCTCGTTCGCTCCCCCTCCGTGGAACCCGATCAACCACGGTTCCCGTCCGTAACTCTCCGTCTGCGGGTATGCGTTCGATTGCTCCGCCCGCACCACCTCGGCCGCATCGCCCAGCTTGACCATCTCGCGGATGACGCCGCCCGGCTTGGCATTCCCCGAGATCGACGCATCGCGGCCGTCCACCACCACTGTGTTGTGCGCCAGCGTCGATGCGCTCCACTGCCTATACTTCGTATGCGTATAACCGATGTCCGGCAGCAGCTCCTGACCGTTTGCATACAGCGTCAAATTGAGCGGATCTTTGTGATCGTGGCCGTTGTTCGGCGAAAAGCCCATATACAGCATCGTCTGTCCGGCCCCCTGGCCGCGCGTCAGCTTGGCAATCCCGCCGCCGGGCAGCACCAGCGAGCCGGTATCCTGCGGCTGCGGCGGTTTATAGAACGCCCAGGTATCGTTGATCGGCAGCACCCGTCCGTCCGGGTACGTCAGCTTCGCAGCGAGCCCGAGCATCGCCGGCAGCTGCGGCATCCGCTGCAGCAAATCCAGCTGTTCCAGCCGCGTGCCCGTCCGCGGCGACTCGTACCCCGGCGGATCGCTCCACCCCGCCGCCTGCTCGGCCGCCCGGCTGAGCAGCAGCGCCGAATCTTTGTGGTACGTCACCGATACTTCCTTCCAGAAGCCGTCCAGCATATATACATTGGCTGCGTACCGCTCCACCAGCTCGACCGCCTCGTGCATCAGGGCGGGATCGTTCAGCGCTTTGGCCAGCGCGATCAGTCCGATGTAGTTCAGCACCTCGTTGTTGTGCTTAATGACCGGAAACGAATGAAAGTAATCCAGCGTCGGCCGGAACATGTCCTCGACGATGCGCGCGTCCGCGTCTTCGCCCAATTCGGCGCTCAGCAGATCGAAGGCGTTCGTCCGTTTGACGATCGCATAAGCATCCGCCAACTGCCCGAGCGCGTTCAGTTCGGACTGCGACCAGCGGGACCACAAGCCGCCATAGTACGGGTAAGGCGGACCGCCCGCCGGATCGACCGGATACTGCACGCCTTTGTCGTAATCGTTCATCGGCACCCAGCCCGGGAACACCTCCGCGAACCGGTGTATCAGACGCGCCGCCCCAAGCGGATCGGTTAACGCCAGCTCCCGCGTCCGCGTCAACAAGTACTGCCGCTGCAAATACCACAGATGGGCGGACAGAAAGTACCGTGTTCCGTTCGCATCCTCGTAGTACGGGTAGTCCACCGTCTGACCCAGACGATTGGTCACCGTCAGCTGCTTGTTTTCCGGATACTGCGCATTCGGATACTTCAACTTCCCGCTGTCCGTCGAGGTCAATGCCCACGGATCGGCAACCGACCAGGTGTAATTGGTCGCCCGTTCCGAAAGCTCCGGGGCATGCGGCACCCCCGCGAAAAACATCCCCACCTTCTCCGGCACAAGTGTCAGCAGCAAGGCGACTTCCGGCGATGGGGCCGCAGGCGTCAAATGAGTCACGGCCGCCAACGGTTGAACCGGAAACCGCTTATCGCCGGCGGCGATCAGTCCGTCCCGGTCAAAGGCCAGCTCCAGCTGTCTGGCCTGAAGACCTCCGGTTTCCTCTGCGGTCACCTGAAGCCGGTACGTCCCGTTTTGCAGAGGCTCCGGATGGGTGAACGAGAGGACCCGCTCGTTTCCCTCGCTTGCGATGGACGCCGGAACGATCGAAGTTTGTTCACCGTGCGGCGAAGTCCAGCGCATATCCACCGACGACTCAACCGCATTCCAATCACTCTCCTGCAGGATTAGCCGCTTCTCCGTAAAGCTATCGTACAGCAATCGTGCCGGAGTCGTCAGCGGCCACGCGACAACCGGCTTGCCGCTGACGGGCGCATTCGCTCTTCCTCCGAAATACAAGCTGCCGAACCGCCCTTCATTGGCCGTGTATACGCTCAGCGTATATCCGCGGTTCGGGCCGGAGCCGTCGCCATCGATCACCGTCGCCCGCCGGACCGGCGCCCAGGAGCTGAGCGGACGTTGGGAAGCGATCCCAAAATAACGGATCGCATTCACATGCCAGCGCTCACCGGGCTCAATCTCATCGACTCCGAGCACGGACAGCGGGATGCTGACTTCGGCGCTCCAGCCGTCGCTTCGCTTGCTCACCGCTTGCTGCGACTGCCCGCCTTGCGTCAAGTCCACCGTCACTTGCAGCGTTTCCCGCACATCGGCAGCTGTGAAATTGTTGTACCGAATCCGGATCGGATGCGGTCCCGGCGTAATCGTGACAGGGACGCTGTAAAATTTCATCATGTCGTCGTCGCGGCTCAGCAGCACGAAAACCCGTTCCGCCTCCGGCGCATTCGCCGGACTGTATCCGCTCTCATATTGGCCGTCCAAGGCAATATACAGATGCGTATCGTCATAAGCCAGCTTCATGATCGTCTGCTGTTCCGCCTGTTCATTGAAAAAGGCGGTGGAAAAACCGCCGGTTCCGTAAACTTCTTCCCATACGCTTTCGCTCCACACGCCGTCCGTCTGGACGGGGACTGAAGCGCGCTGCGCCGTCAGCCATCGATCCGTATGCACGGCAACCTCTGGCGCAACCACTACAGTGGCGCTCTCCCCTTCATACGGCTCCGTCACCGGCGAGCCGCCCGCTGCCGTCCAGCCTGGCGATGCCAGCGCCACGATCAATACGCCCGCCTGCACCCGGGTGAGACCTTGTTTCCATTTTCCCTGCATGTGCGTCTCCTCCTCAAAGGCTGTAAGGATTGCCGCAGCCTTTTATTGTATCCGCTTACATATCGTCCGTCCCAGGCGATATACAGCTTCGTATCGTCATAGGATCGCTTCATCCCGCTGTTCTGTCGTCTGTGCGCCTTGCGCAGCCGGCTCTACTTGGCTTTTGCGGTATCCAGCTCTTTCTTAAGCTGATCCTGCGCCTCCCGCAGCGCCGTATTGACGTCGGTTCCCTGCTTCACCACCTTCTCGAAAGCGTTGCTCACAATCGTTTGCTGCTTGCCAAGCGGCACGACCGGCAGTTCGGCTTTCCTGAGCGGCGTCGGGTCGGCGAACGGATGATAAAAGACCGCTTTTGTGTTTTTGCCCTTCAGCGCCGGCGTCTCCTGACCGAACGCCTGCTCCAGCTTTTTGTCCGCAAGGGTCGGAATTTTGCCTTCCTTGGCTTGTGCGAGCTGCACGTCCTCGGACAGCAAATCCATTATGACGGCGAACGCTTCGTCCTTCACCTTGCTTTGACGGGTAATCGACCAGTACGGAGGCGTCAGCTGGGACAGCCTGTTCGGCACTTCCTTCAACTGCGGCAAGCTGACCATATCCCAGCTCAGATCGGCCGGGAACGAGTTGAACTGGTTAATTTGCCCGACATACATCGCAGCCGTCCGTTCCTTGTAAAACAGCTGGAGCTCGGCCGTAAGCGAGGCCGCCATCGGATTGTTGGGAATCTCGTAAAAACGCTTCAGATTGTTGAACAAAATTTGCCATTTGGCCGTGTCGGCCATCTCGTTGGCATTCGGGTTCAAAATCGGGTGGGACCATGCATTGTCCCGCAGCACCGACATATAATTGGTCGTCAATCCGCGATACAAGATGCCGCCTTCCGAGCGGGACAGCTGCTGGACCAGCGGAACCAAATCGTCCCATGACATACCGTCCTTCGGATACGGAACGCCGAACTTGCCGAACAGGTCTTTGTTGTAAAACAGGACGAGCGGACTGGGGGAATTGATCGGCAAGCCGTAGATTTCGCCCCCGGACGCCCCGGTTTCATTGATGATGCGCTGCAAATAAACGGGATTGAACCGGTTAAGGTCCAACTTGTGTTTCTGCACCAGCTCGCGCATATCGTAGGAGAGCCCCAGGTTCAGATATTCGTCGCGAATCGTTGTCGTCTGCGTCCGCATCACATCCGGGATCGTGCCCGCCGCCACCAGATCTTCGATCCGCGCGCCTTTTACCCCCTGCTGATGCTTGACGGTCACATGGGGAAATTGCCGGCGAATACGCTCGCCCCAGGTCGCCTGGAACACTTCGTCAGTCACATCGGTATAAATAAACAGATCGACCGGCTTAGGCGCACTCGGTACGGCCGCGCCATTGTCCTCTTGGGCCTGCCGCGGCTCCGTTCCGACGCTGCCGCATGCGGTCAGGGCAAGCGCGCTCGCCATCATCACTGGCAGCCATGCCGTTTTCACAGTTCGGGTATTCATGGTCCACATTGCCTCCTTATTTTTGTAAACGCTTTCTTCAAGTGCCCAAGCCAGCGGCTCCTACGCCAAAATCTCCATCTGCTCGCGTTCCACCTCGCCTTCCATCCGGATCCCCCGCTTAAAACGTTCAAGCTCTTCGACTGCAAATTGTCCGAGCCGATAGCCGCCATTGGATACCGCTCCCGCAATATGACACGTCACCGTGCAATTCGGCAGCGAGCGCAGCGGATGATCGGCCGCCAGCGGCTCCGACGAGGTGACGTCCAGACAGGCGAACAGCCGTCCGAGCGACAACTGCTCGACCAGCGCCTCCTCGTCGATGATCGGCGCCCTGGCCGTATTGATCACAATGGCGTCGTCCTTCATCGCCATAAGCCGGCTCCGATCGATCATATTGCGGGTCGAAGGCAGCAGCGGCGCGTGAATCGAAATGACATCGGATTGGCGGATCAATTCGTCCAGGTCCGTCCGGGTCGCTCCCAGCTCTGCCAGCTGCTGCCGGCTGACGAACGGATCGTAAGCCAGCACCTTGATCTGAAAGGGACGCAGCAGCTTCATATAGTGCATGCCCGCCTTGCCCGCTCCGATCACGCCGACCGTAATCTGATACAGTTCTCGCGCCTCTTTTCTTTCTTCCTTCCATCCGCCGGAACGCGTTGCCCGATCGATGCGCCACATATTTTTCAGCGAGGCGATCGTCATGCCTAACGTTGTCTCGGCAACCCCCTCCCCCAGCGGTCCGTTGGCGCTCGATACGCGGATGCCCCGTTCCCACAGCGCGGAGGATACAAGCCCTTTGACCGTGCCGGCCGCATGCGCGACCACCTTCAGCCGTGGGCAGTGGCGAAGCCACTCCTCGTCCAGCACCGGCGTCCCCCACGAGGTGATGGCCGCATCGGCCTCATACAGCGAACGGCGCGCTTGCTCCGGGTCCGTCCATTCCGTGTGAATCACCCTCCCCAGGCCCGCCAGACGTTCCAGGTGCCGTTCGTGCAAAATCGGTCGTTGCAGGTTGGGCGGATAGCAGAGAGCGATCGTCCATGCCAAGCTTCTCGTCCTCCATTCTTTTACGTTATGTAGAAGATATGCAGAATACGTTAACAAGCTATAATAATTCACATATAAACATCTACATACTATCTACATAACAAATTATAATCCTTCCCGCAGCAATGTCAACCATCGGATTTCCATTCGTCGCTTTTTTTGATTTCAATGGCGCGTCCGGCAGAACGAATGCAAGCCAAAAACCGTCCAAAAAGCTCGCGGCCACTGAACAGAACAGCCCTCTCGGCTTTTTTCTAAGATGCAAAAAGACCGTTTTAGCCTGTGAACTGGCTTTAAACGGTCTTTTCGCTGAAGATCAAACCTAATAATCGGCATTCCTCGAAAAACCATGACTATTTCTGTGGTCTCTAAGCCATCCGGGCGGTCCTTTGGCGAGCAACCCTCTACGTTAGTGCGTTTTTCCATCAAACAAACGAAATAAAGGTGGTTTGTTCTTATTCCAACCAACTGGCGGGGATGTACCCTTTTGTCATCGGACTGGCAGCCGCCCCGTGCCGAAGTGCCTTAACCGCCGGAAGCGGTCCGCTCCGCCTCCTGCCGATCCAGCAGCTCCGCCAGCCGGACGCGCAGCTCCGCATCTCCGATCAAGCCGGAGTACAGCAGCGGCAGCAGCTCGCGCACCGCTTCGATTGTCTCGTGGCTCAGTCCGTATTGCCGATGGCTCCGGTAGGACGGAATAATTTCCCGGTACAAATGGTAACGCTCCGGCTTATGCACCTTTGGCTCCGATGCGCCGGCCGCGACTGCGGAGCCCGGGATGCTGAGCGTATTGCGGCGGATGACCGCCTGCGCCTCGGGAGACGACATAAACTCAACGAACGTGCGGGCCGCCTCCGGCACCGCCGTCTTGCGGTAGATGGACAGTCCGATCCACAGCAGCATGGTTCGCGGTTTCGTTACGTACGGCAATGGCGCAATATCGTACGGAATCTTGTCGCCCAAGCCGTTCAGCAAAAAGTAAGTCGTCATCAGCATCGACAGCTTGCCTTCGGCGAACAGAGACTGCATCGTCGAAACGTCAAGGAAACTCGGTACGACTCCGTCCGCTTTCATCAAGCCGCAGCAGTACGTCAGTGCGGCGGCAAGCTCCTCCGCCTCCGGCCGCCAGCCGGATGAATGCAGCGGATCGGAGGCAAGCTGCATCCAGATCGCCGGCCAGCGGTTGTTGCCGGCCAGGAAGCTGGCGGCGAACCCGTATCTTCCGCCTGGCTTCGTCAGCTGCGCGGCAGCCTCCAGCATCCGTTCCCACGTCCATCCGCTGTCCGGCTCCGGGAGCCCCGCCTCCCGGAAATGCTCCGGATTATAGGCGAGGATGACCGGTGAAAATACAAGCGGCAAGGCGTAGCTGACGCCGTCGACAAGCAGCTCCTCGCGCAGAAACGGATACGTGTCGTCCGCAAGGCGCACCGGCTCCAGCACGTTCAGCCGATTGCGCTCCCGGGCGTGCTGGTAGTAAATATGATTAGTCATCATGACGTCGAACCGGCCGGATGTCATCAGATCATCGATCGTATCCGAAGCATAGTTTTGCGAGATGGCGACCGGACGGATCTCGATATGCGGATGCTCCTGGTGAAACAAGGCAAGCAGCGAGGCCAGGTCGACGTCCCGGTACATCGTATCGTGAAACCCGAAATGAACCGTCTCCTTTTTGACGACCTTGCTGCCCACCCGGCGTATTTTGACCAGCAACCCTTCGGCCGCCAGCTGATCAAGTGCTTTGGCCACCGATTTGTAGCTCACTTCGAACTGCTCGGCAAGCCGTTCCTCCGATGGCAAGAAAGAACCGGGCGCATAAACGCCCGACTCGATATCGCGGCGCAGCGCGGCGATCATTTCGTTCATACGGTCTCTGAAAGTGCGTCGGCTCGGCTTTGAATTCATCGCTATTTCTGCTCCCTGCCTGATTGAATTGGATTTTGGATGTCACCAAAATCTTATCAATTCGCACCGTCCTTTTCAAGTCCTGCCTACTATCTACGGAATATGGACCAGGCATGGAGACGCTGCGCCCCTTAGTCCCGCTTCCACAATTCGCTTACGCCCCGAAGGATGACCCGGCAACCGGGCTTCCAGCAGCCGTCTCGATGCCGGATGGGACAAGGATTCGAGCGCCGTCAAGGAATCCAAACGCTCGACGATGTCTCCGTGATCCATTACGATCAGCCGATCCGCTAAATGACGGGCTGCCTTCATATCGTGCGTGATAAAGAGGTAGGACAGCCGATGTTCCGATCTTAGACGGCGAAGAAGCTCCAGAATTTGAGCCTGCAGCATCCGGTCGAGGCTGCTTACGGCTTCGTCAAGCACAATCAGCTTGGGACGGAGCGTCAGGGCGCGGGCAATGCACAGCCGCTGCTGCTGGCCCCCGCTTAATTGATGCGGCAGCTTGCCGGCCTCCGCGGCGCTCAGCCCTACGGCTTCCAATGCATCCAGACAGGCCCGCTCCAGCTCCCGCTTCGTGAAGCGCTCATAATTCAACAACGGTTCGGCTACGATTTGTCTAACGTTCATTCGAGGGTTCAGCGCATCGCCGCTGTTCTGGAAGACGGCCTGCAGGTCGCGGCGGAGCCGGTGTCTTTCCGCCGCTGAGGCGTTCAGCCAATCGGCGCCGCGGAACCGGATCGCCCCTTCGTCCGGTTGTTCGAGTCCGAGGATAAGCTTGCCGAGCGTACTTTTGCCCGATCCGCTTGCTCCGACGATCCCCAAGCACTCGCCGGCCTCCAGGCTGAACGATGCCGGATGCAGCGCCGCATAACGTTTGGCGCTCCCCAGTAAGCCGCGTTCCTTCACGTAGGATTTGCTCACACCTGCCAGCTCCAGCAATGACATTCCGGGCAACCTCCCTTCATACGAAATATCCGTCGCTTCGCCGCCTCACCCGATCTGCTTCTCAAGCAGCTGCTTCGTATAGGGATGCTGCGGATCGTTAAACAGCCGGAAAACCTCAGCCGTTTCGACGATACGCCCCTGACGCATGACAGCGACTTCGTCGGCCAGTTCGGCGATTACTCCCAGATCGTGGGTAATGATCACAAGAGCCGTTCCTTCCGAACGGCACAACTGCTCCAGTTCGGTTAATACATGGCGCTGACTGACCAGATCGAGCGCGGTTGTCGGTTCATCCGCAAAAAGCACATCCGGTCCCGCCGACAGGGCGATTGCAATCATGACCCGTTGGAGCATCCCTCCGCTTAACTGATACGGATACAGGTTCATCAGCTCGTCCGGACGGGGCAGACCGATCCGCTTCAAGCGGCCGACGGCTTGCTCCCGGGCGTCTTCGCGTCCGACAGATTCGCGGGCCCGAATCGTCTCTGTGAAATGATGGCCGATCGTTCGAATCGGATTAAACGAAGCCATCGGATTTTGCATAACCATAGATAACCGCGAACCGCGAAGCTGGCGGCGCTCTTCCGGGGAGAGCGCGAGCAATTCCCGACCGGCAAGCGAGATCCTTCCGCCCGCAACGGCGGCCCCCGGAGGCAATAGCCCCATACAAGCCATACAGGTCATCGATTTGCCGCTGCCGCTCTCCCCGACGATCCCCATAACCGTCCCGGCGCGGACATGCAGATCGACGCCGTCCACGATCCGGACCGGTCCGGCTGCCGCCGATAGATCGATGGCAAGGCGGCTTACCGAGAGGATCGGCTCCGGCAATTTGACATTCCGCATCATGACCGCTCCTTCGGATCGAAATAATCTCTTAACGTCTCCCCCAGCACGTTGCTGCAAATCACTACAAGCGTAACTGCTATGCCGGGAAGCCACATCAGTTCGGGATGCTGTCGCAGGTGCTGGCGGGCTTCGTTCATCATCATTCCCCCATTCTGCGTGGGGAGCTTGCACGCCGAGACCCAGGAAGGACAATCCGGTCACCTCGAGCAGGATCGTTCCGAACTCAAGCGTAGCCAGTACGAGCAGCTGCGACGATATGCCCGGAATCACATGCCGCCACAGGAGTCCCCATCGTCTCGTACCGGCAACCCGGGCTGACTGATAATAGAGCTGAAGCTTCACCTTCAGCACCATGCTGCGCACCATCTTCGCATAATAGACCCACTGGGAGAGCACCAGCGCGAGAATGAGATTCATCGTCCCGGGACCGAGAATCCCGAGCAGGGCGAAGGCGAGCACAAGAGTCGGAAACGCCAGGAGAATGTCGCAGATTCGCATAAATGCGGCGTCGAGCCACCCGCCT
This sequence comes from Paenibacillus sp. GYB004, assembly GCF_036577605.1. NCBI lineage: Bacteria > Bacillati > Bacillota > Bacilli > Caryophanales > Paenibacillaceae > Paenibacillus > Paenibacillus sp. GYB004. Next base: position 449,481 of record NZ_JARBDB010000047.1, on the reverse strand, counting down.
CGGAGAGCCGTTATCGTGCCTGCGAGAGCGCCGATCAGAATCGTTGACGATATGACCAGTAGCGAAATAAACAAGGAAGTGCGTATTCCCATAAGCAGCCGGGAGAACGTGCACCTTCCCAGATGGTCGGTTCCTAACGGGTATTGGGCGGAAAAGGAGGCAAATTTGTTTATCAGGTCGATCTGATTCGGATTGTTCGGCACGATCCACGGCGCCGCAGCCCCGGCAAGCACTAGAAGCGCCAAGATCATAGAGCATCCGATCACGACGGAAACCTGCTTTTTTCCCCGCCGTACATAACTAGGGGCAGCCGGCGCATTCAACTCCCGTTCCCCCCTTCCCCATTCATCAGCCGGGGGTCCAGCATCCGGCCGATCACATCCGCCGCCAGATTCGTCAGAACGAACACGGCGGCCATGAGCAGCACATAACATTGAATCACCGGATAATCCCGGCTCATAATCGATTCGATCAGAAACCGCCCCAGTCCGGGCCAGCTGAATATTTGCTCCACGATGACCGTTCCTCCCAGTAAATAACCAAAGCTGACGCCTACCGAAGTGATCAGCGGGAGCAAGGAATTCGGCAGGATATGGCGCAGGACGATCTCCCTCTCGCTTAGTCCGCGCACCCTCGCGTACAGGACGTAGGGTTCCTTCGCATTCTCCAGCATCGTGGAACGAAGCAGGCGGGAGAACAATGCGATATTCGCCGCCGATAACGTGACCGTAGGAAGCACGAGATGCTGCCAGCCGCCGCGGCCCTGGATCGGAAACCAGTCGAGCTTGACCGCGAACGCATACACGAGCAGGAAGGCCAGCCAATAACGCGGCATCGAGGAACCGACAAGCGATAACACGCGGCTCAACTGATCGATGGCCCTCCCCTTGTACATGGCGGCCCATACACCGAGCGGAATACTGACGAGCAGCGACAACAAGGTAGCCGAGCCCGCCAGCAGCAGCGTCGAAGGAAACTTCTCCCGGATGTCTGCCCACACCGGATTTTTGCCGACATAAGACGTTCCGAAATCGAAATGCACCGCTTTCCACAGCCAATCGGCATACTGAACCGGAAGCGGCCGGTCGGTACCGAGCTCCTGGCGCATGGAGGCGATCGCTTCATCGGTGGGCGGAATGTTGGATATCCGCAGAACGACCTCGGCCGGCTCCACAGGGACAAGACGGACGAGCACGAACGCCAGCAGAGAGATGCCAAGCAGGATGAACGGAAGGCCCAGAAGCCGGTTGCGAACGTATAGGAGAATCCGGCGTCCCGTCATGGAACGATGTCGAGCTGCTGGAACGGGAAATCGTACTTCGTCGCCCCAAACTTGAGACCGCTAAACTTCTTATGGGCGACTGCGATCACAGCATCGTAAGAAATCGGGTAAAACACGGCGCTCTCGTGAATGGCCGTCAGAAACTGGACATACAGCTGTTGGCGCTTCTTCTCGTCCGTGCTGTTCAGCACTTCTTTGCCCCATGCATCAATCCGGGGTTTCGCCGATACGTCCAGCAGCGCCTCATGAATACCGGTCTTGGCTTGCGTGCTTGTCGTTACGAAGTTATGAGGGTCGTTCGGCACGCCGTATGTATTCCACACATTCAGATGATAATCGCCGGACTTCAACCGCCCGTTGCCGACCATCAGCTCCTCACCTTTGACGAGAACCTGGATGCCGATCTTCGCGAGCTCGGCTTGAACGATCTCGGCCATCGGCTTCTGGATCGCATCCGTGCTGACGTAGACCAGGTCGAGCGAAAGCGGCTTGCCGTCTTTTTCGCGTACGGTTTTCCCCGCCGGAAGCTTCCAGCCGGCCTCCTCCAACAGCCGCACGGCTTTGTCCGGATCGTATTCGTACGGCTTGAGCCCGATGTCCGAATAGGGGAAGTTGCGCGCCATGACCCAATCGGCTTTTTTCTCCAGTCCCAGGGTGACACTGTTCACCATCTTCTCCTTATCGATGCCGTGCTGGATCGCTTGCCGAATCCGAATATCTGACGTAGGCGCCTTGACGCTGTTCAGCACGAAGGTGCGGGTGGTCAGCGGTTCGGAAGATCCTGTGATGTATTTCCCGGACTGTTTCAAGTATTTGAAGCTGTCTATACTGATCAGGCCGCTTCCTACGATCATATCCAGTTCGTTCTTCTCAAAGGCGGTTACGATCGTCTCCGGGTCCGGGATGATACGTACTTTCACCGAACCGAGCTTCGGCTTCGTTCCCCAATAATGGTCGTTGCGGCGAAATACCGCGTACTCGTCCTTCTTGTACTCGCTCAGAATCCACGGTCCGGTGCCGATCGGCTTGGCGATCGATTCCGAGGTTTTGCCGCTGTCCGGGAAACCGGCGTCCGCAAGAATCCGGAACGGCCGGACGAAGGCGAGTTCCTGCAGAAGCGGATAATAAGCCTGGTTGAGCGTCAGCCTGATCGTGTATTCATCAAGCTTCTCCGTCTTCTCCAGCACGGAGATGACTCCCATCCAGGAATGGCGCTCCTTGTTGGCCATAATGGCGTCGAAATTCCGCTTCACGTTGTCTGCCCCAAAGGAGGTGCCGTCGGAGAAAACGACGTCCCGGCGAAGATGAAAGGTATAGCTCAAGCCGTCCGGCGAAATGTCCCACTTCTCAGCCAGCCGCGGGACAATGCTGCCGCCTTCCGCATAGTCCACCAGCGGCTCGTATACCATAGCCTGTGCAAACATTTGGCTGGGAGCGTACAGATGCGGATTTAGCGGACCGACATCGACGTTCCAGGCTACTGTGACGGATTTTTCCGGGGATGGTTTCGTTTCGGAATCAGGATCGCCCGATGAGCAGCCTGCGAGCAAGAAGGCAAGCGTCAAGGGAAACAGCCATACATATTTTCTAATGAGAGCAAGCATGATATAAACTCCTTTCGCTACCGGTTACTTTGATCTTCGGCAGGAGCCGTGAAACGGAACATATAAGCCTGCTCATACTCGTACAGCATCCGGTCCGCATAACAGCCGAACCATCGTTCCTGATCGGATAGCGTGATGTAGCCGCGAGGCGGGATTCGGCGAATCTGGACTTGAAAACCTTCCCCAAGAAATGCGCCGGCGATATCGTCAAGCCGATGCTCGTTCATGGGCAAAGCACCGTTCCGGTTAATTTGCTCGCGAATGGACGGCAAGCTCGGATTCCCCGAGTAGTCGGTGTAGGTCGCATAATAAACGCCGCCCGGCTTGAGGGCCTGCTTGATTTTCCAGGCGTGCTCCTTCAGATCGGAGATCAGATAGATGACAGAAATGCTGACGGCTAAGTGAAACCGGTGTTGAAATTGCTCGGGCGTTGAGGTGGCTTCATAACGAACCGGCAAGCCGCCCTTTCTTGCATTGGCGATATCCACCGAACGACGGGCCAGATCGATGCCGACACCGCTCTTGAAAGGTTTCTGTCCGTACAGAAAGCGAAGGAAGCCTCCTTGATTGCAGCCGAAGTCGAGAATCTCGAAATCGCTCAGCTCGGACTCCTCCATATACCCTACCACTTTGCGCCAATGAGTCTGGTGCTCATCCTCCATGCGCTGCTCGCCGTCTTTCTGCTCGGTCCACCATACATCGTAAAGCTGATTTTCGCTCATGAGATTTACCTGCCTTTCGATTTGTAAGATGAATCGATTAAACGTAATTTTTACTATTAATACAACTGAAAAAGAATCAATGTGTGAAGCATAGCGATATTATAATCGTAATTATTACTACTATCAAGTAAAAATATATATCCTCTTCTCCCATATGCAATCGTTTCTGCAGCAAAAACAAACTCCCTATGCGACAGACCGTGTTACCTGTCTATCCTATAGGGAGCTGGACAACCGACCTTTTTTATCAATAAACTAAAATTCTCTTATCCAGAACAGACTTGTTTTGTACCGGATTTCCTGCCATATACAACTTTTGCAGTTTAGGCAATTTCACTAAAGGCTCCACATTGGAAATCGCGTTATTTTCCAAATGAAGCACCTCCATGTGCTGCCACTTGTTCATGAAATCCAGCGATTGCAGCGAGCTGTCCTGCATGGAAAATGAACGTAAGGCTGTCACATTTGCAAAATAAGGCATCACCTTATCCATTTCACTCACTCGTTCGTTGCCTATTTGAAACCACGTCTTGGTCAAAATTAAATGTTCGAGCGTATCATTTGAGAACGGATCTTGGCTGCGGAGCTGGAAACTGCAATCATTACAGGTCAACGTTTTGATATGCTGTAATTGGAATAACGCACTCGTTTCATCGTAAAAACTCATATCTTCTACATATAAGGATTGCAGACTGGGCAGACGATCCAGGGAACGGACATCTTCAAAACTTCCATCAATCAGTGAAAGCTGCTCCAGCTGCGGGTATTTCATGACATCTGCCCCATGTACATCTACGCTGCCAATGTTAACCTTTAAAGATTGCAAGGCAGGCGCCGTCAGCTTTTTCAAGATCGAACCGGATACTTCGGCTTTCTTTAAATTAGGCAGTGTGAATGAGGAGACCGCTCCATGATAACCCGTTATCGACAATTCCGTCAGAGAAGTTAAACTGTTCACAAATTCAACAGAACCTAATGGAGAGAGGTACGCTACTTGCAGCTTCGTCAAGGATAACTTATTTCTTAGGCGTTCTAAGCTCGCAAGATCGGCCCGATCGATCTCCAGCACTTGCAGGTTAGGCATGTTTTGGACAAAATCAATCGTTTTTAAATTTTTTACTGCCTCAAACCTCAACTCTTGTAATTGACTCAGTGAATACAAGGAACTAAAGTCGGTTGCATCACTATAATAGATGCCTAAGGACTCCAAGCCGGTTAAGGAAGACAACCATTTTATATCGTTGATCGTACGAAATGATAATGACTTTAGCTTCAGCTGATTCAGCAGATGGAAGTCCGTAACAGACTTATCGACATAGGAAATGTCAAGCGACTGCAAATTCGGAAACTCCAGCAGCAAAGCCAGTTCCGCGTTGTTCCGGATTTGTACGGAGAGTTCTACGATCTTGGCTTTATCGGCAAAATATTGGGCGAACACCCGGAACGATTCGTTAAAGCCGCCTTCATAGCTTTTTAAGCTTTGCATATGCCGAAAACTAATGTCCTGATTTTTGGAAATCTCATATTCCCCCATCAGATTTAACGCCGTTAGTCCGCTAAACGCCTCAAAGTCTTTTTGTTCGATTTTTTGCGTATTCAATATTTTGTCTGTAATCACATAGTTGATTTTTTCGGCTTGCTTATTCGTAAACGGATCGTCGAAGCTGTAAACGAAATGCCACTGATCTTCAGAATGGTCTGCGGACAAATAACGGATTCGCGCAATTTCTTCTTCCGTCGGCATCGCTGTGCCTTTGTTGAAAATATCTTTTAAAAAGAACAGGAGCACTTCGCTTTCCGGCATGGTTCGTACAGGCGGCGATTTGACAGTACCGCTGTCTTTAACTGGATTGCCGATCAAAAAGAAATATCCAACCATGGCACAAAGGAGCACGAGCGACACAAGACCTAGCTTTTTTGCACTATTCGCCGGTTTTGTTGCTACCGGAGCGGAAGCAGGAGGCGTTCCGTAATAATTATGAATCGTTTGGTCCACATAATAGACTTTATTCTCTTTTAATAATAGTTCTGTCTCACAAAAAGGACATTTGAACGTTTGCCCTTTTTTATTTTCAATTTTCCCGTTACAATTTGGACAGATTAGTTTGATAAACTCCACTTCGGCACCCCTCTAAAATTCTTAACTATATAAGATGAACTAATAGTAGGAAGACAAATTCTATCATCTATTACGGATAAACCAAAAAAATTCCCCAAAAAAATCGTATTAATTTCCAATTAAGCTTAGTTGCCTGAAAACTAAATGTCAACTTTTTCATTATACTTCAAACGGATGGAAAACGTCCCGCACCGATCGTATGCAGAGAAGCCCCATCAACTTCGAAATGCAAAAAAGCCCGCTCCATCCAGAAACGGACTTCCGATCTGCTACCCATACCCTTTGTCTTTCAACTTCATCTCGGCGAAATGGATATACGCTCGCGCTCGGCGTTTAATGACCGATCCGATGCGACGCTTCCTCGAAACCAGCATAGATTTCCAGGACAATCAGCCCAAGAGTACAGAGAAGAAGTCCATACCCCGTCCATCTTAAAATGCCGCTGTTCTTATCTTTCCGATTCGTCCGGGATGCGGCGATGAGCAGCACGCCCGCGATCAGAAGCAGCCCCCATACGATTCCCGAATACACATATGCGCCCACTATGAACTCCTTTCGATCTCCCCGTATGCGAAAAGCCTCCCGCTTGAGGAGGCCCGTCTTCGCTTTCATACCCAACAAGCTCGTTCTGCCGCGGATTTAAGCTTGGCCGCCTCCGCTCATATCCATATACATCAGTTCCCACAGATGGCCGTTAATATCCTGGAAGCTCCATCCGTACATGAAACCTTGATCTATAGGTTCGTTGGATACTGTACCGCCGGCTGCAAGCGCACGGTTTACGATCTCATTCACTTGCTCTTTGCTGTCCGCGGACAGAGCCACGATAACTTCCGTCGTTTTCGTTGCATCCGCGATCTCTTTTTTAGTGAAATTTTTGAAAAACTCTTCGACCAGCAGCATCACGAAGATATGGTCGCTGACGATCATACATGCCGCATTCTCGTCCGTATATTCCGGATTAAACTCAAATCCGACTTTTGTAAAAAACTCGATCGTTTGGTTCAAATCTTTAACCGGTAAATTAACAAAAATTTGATTCGCTCTAACTGCCATGCGATCACCTCATCGATAATTTGTCGTGCCGGCTTTATTACGGGCTATCAGGCTGAGCCGCTTTGCCGACCTCATTCGGTTCCTTGAGCCGCAGCGGTTTTCCCTTCCCGCTACAGGTTACGTTTTAAATATACCTATTAAGGAATATTCCTGTCAAGGAATAATTGATCATAACTTTCCAATCTTTTTAATTGGCCATCCGATCAAATCTATCCCTGCCGCTCCACATACACACGGTCCCCCACGCCTACGTCGCCGACCGCCGTTACCGAAGCATATACGCCGAAGATCAGATTCATCTGTTCGTTGACTTGCTTCAGAATGTTCACATCCCGCTCGTAGGTATCCGGATCTAACGTAATAACGGAGCATCGCTCGCACGGCTCTTCGATCTGGAGCCGGCAGCCGCCTATGGAAAGTTCCTTTCCGATCCAACCAGTCTCGTCCTCTGCCGAATCCTCCCGCAAGGAAACGATGAAATTGGCGCGAAACCGGCGCGGATCGATCTCCCGGCCCATCAGACGCTGCAGCTTCCGCAAAGACCGGTCGGTAATCAGAAGAATCGCCCCCGTATCCACGGCCAGCAGATCGACGCTGTCCGCCCGATGCCGGATCATCGTTATCGTCCGGTTCGACAGGCCATCGATCTCGCTTAACAACTGCTCGTCCCACCCGAATGATCGTCCATCCGGAGACGCGATACTCAGCTGCGGGAACTCTCCCTCGGCGCTTTGTTCGAGAAAAGTCGGCCTGTAGCCAAGCAGCCGGGGGATTTGTCTGGCGGTGATATAACGCTCCCAGCCCTGCTTCGCAGGATCGACGAAAGCATGGCTCCTGTCCCCGTACAAGCCGTAAGCCGCTACAGCGGTCCGGGTTAAAGGCTCTCCCGCCATCGATTTTACCGGATATCTCGTAATATGCGTGACCTCGCCAACCCATCGTTTTTGCACCGTTGATCGCTCATTTCTATATGGTGTAATAACCGCTTTTCAAGTTATTATCAACGATTCAGCCAAGATTAACAAACGGGGTCTCGGTTTCGAATCTTTTTCGGTTTCTACCTCTATTAGTCCATCCCTATTACAGTGGCGGCGCATAGGATATAGAAAAACTAGAACAGAGGGGTACACTATGAAAAATAAAGCGAAATTCGTCACGATCCATAAAAATATGCTGGGCTGGTACAACGAGCTGGAAGATGAGCTTGATGTTCAGGCAGCCAATTTTCCGCCTGCCGTCTTGTCCCTGATCCGCCAGCTCGGCGACTATGAAATCGACTATATCGACAATAAGAAAATGACGTTAGTGTCCAAGCCGAAAATGGTCCCAAAACCGGGCAAACCTAAAAAATAGATAGAAACCGAGCTTTCGATATTCAGAGCGCCTCTCAACCGCCAACAGTCCGCTGCTTCGGCGACTAGTTAGCCGTTGCCCGGCTGCCTTCCAGCTCCCCTTCCGGCGGAACCGACCGTTTGAGCATAAACGATACCGCCCATGCGACCGCGACCAGAGCAAAGGCGAGCAGAAAGGCGCTTTTCATTCCCGCCATCATGGCAAGAATTTGCATCTCCCTATCGTCCGCAGAGCCGCCGAGCTGTTCCAAATAACGTTTGGAGCCGTTCGTCATAATCGTGACGAGCAGCGCGGTCCCTACGGCTCCAGCCACTTGCTGGAGCGTGCTTATGATGGCGGTTCCGTGAGGATACAGCCTGGAAGGAAGTTCATTCAAGGCATTGGTCATAACCGGCATCATCAGCATCGAGATCCCGAGCATCAGCAACGTATTAAAGATCATGATCGTGAAATACGGTGTGGACACCGACAGAAACGCGAACTGCCATAACGAAGCGGCGATTAACCCAAGCCCGACTACAGCCAGCCACTTGGCGCCAAACTTGTCGAACAGCCTTCCCGTGACCGGCGACATGATCCCCATCACGACTCCGCCCGGCAGCATGATTAGCCCGGCTTCAAGCGGACTGTAGCTCAAGGCGTTCTGCAAGTAGATCGGCAGAAGCATCATCGCCGAGAACATCGCCATCATGACGATAATCATGATCAGCGTCGACATCCGGAATACGTTGTACTTAAACGTTCTAAGATCGAGCAGCGGCTGCGTCAGCGTCAACTGTCTCCATGTAAATAACACCAGCGACACGACTCCGATTCCGATCGGCACGTATACCTTGCTGCTGGTCCATCCGCCGTGGCCTTCTCCTGCGCTGCTGAACCCGTACACCAGCCCTCCGAACCCGAGCGTCGACAGCAGAAGCGACAATAGGTCGATTTTCGGATTCGTCGTCTCCGTCACGTTGCGCAGCTTCACGTAAGCGAAGGCGATGACGAACAGAGCGACAGGAAGCACGCTGTAAAAGAGCAGCCGCCAGCTGAAATGCTCGACGATGATGCCGGACAAAGTCGGTCCGATTGCAGGAGCGAACGTAATCACGATCCCGATCATCCCCATGGCCGAGCCTCTTTTCTCGATAGGGACTGTAGCGAATACGACGTTGGTCAGCAAAGGGAACAACAGCCCCGTCCCCGCCGCCTGCAAGATTCTCCCGGCCAAAAGCGCTTCAAATCCGGGAGCGACCGCAGCGACGAACGTCCCCGCCGTAAACAGCCCCATAGCGGTCAGAAACAAGCTCCTTGTCGTAAACCTCTGAATCAAATACGCCGTCACCGGGATCAGCACACCGATCACCAGCAAATATCCGGTCGTCAGCCATTGGGCCTTACTGGGCAGAACGCCGATATCAGCCATAATTTTGGACAAGGCCACATTAAGCAGCGTCTCGTTCAAAATGGCGACAAACACGCCCAGAATCATAACCAGAACTACGATAAAATTACTTCTGCTGCCAAAGGTTCCTTCTCTATCTTTTTTAGTTCCTTGACTCTCCACCGTCTGGCTCCTCTCCGGTCTTGTCTCCATCTAAAACCATAAGCAATAAGCCGTAAACCATAAGCCATAAGCGAACTTATGCTCCTATCGCTTTCCTATTGTAGCATGGTGATTGCGCCGGGCTTTCTTACGGATTGCTGTCTTTTTGGGAGGTTGGAAACAGACTTGGATACAACTTACAGCGAATCGATTTCTTTTACAAACGGGGTTGTTTCGATCTTCTTAATCTCGTCCGGTTCGAACCAACGAGCCCCTAACGAATCTTGACCATCTCCGCCAATCTTAATCGTACCAGGATCGGCATTCGTACTTACATCGTACAAGATTCCGATATGGTGCATATGCTCCAATTCTTCATCTCGATAAGGGTAAATAATCGTAGACGATACGGCCGAACGGATGCGCCCCACGATATGTCCGATCCCGGTTTCCTCCAGAAATTCCCGTTGTAGTGCAGCGTAAGGCTCTTCACCAAACTCAATCGAACCGCCCGGCAAATCCCATTTCCCCTTGTGCGGCCCTCTGGATTTCTTGATGAGCAGCACTTTATTATCGTTTGTTAAAATCCCGTAAACGCCCAAATGTGTATATCGGTTCATTGTAAACCCACCTTTCTGCAAAAGTGATCACCCGGCTCAACATACAAAAGCGTACCTGTTCCAGCATCGAACCGGGTACGCTTTCGCGCAACCTTCAAGCCTTGTCTGCTTCTTTGATTGTTACCCGGCCACGAGCCCCTCCCCCTCCTGCTCCTTCCAAACAAGTTCGCGGTATAGCCGCCCGTCCTGCATTAACTGGTCGTGCGACCCGCTTTCTGCCAGCTTCCCTTTATCGAGCACCACAATCAGGTCCGCATTGCGGATCGTCGACAGTCTGTGCGCGATGATGATCGTCGTCTGCCCCTCGCGGATGATATCCAACTGCTCCTGGATGCGCCGTTCCGTCTCCAGATCGAGCGCCGAGGTCGATTCGTCAAGGATGAGAATATCCGGGTTGCGCAGCAGCGCTCTCGCCAAAGCGAGCCTCTGCCTTTGCCCGCCGGAGAGCGTAATGCCTCTTTCCCCAATCACCGTGTTGTAGCCCTGAGGAGTATTCATAATGAAATCATGAATTTGCATCGCCTCGCACACCTCGATCATGGTCCGATCCGACACTTGTTCCAATCCCAGCAGCAGATTCGTCCGGATCGTATCCGGGAAAAAGTAAGGGTCTTGAAGCACGACGGCCACCCGATTCATCCAGTCGCCGCGGGACCATTCCGGCAGCGGTCGGCCGTTTACCGCAAGTACACCGTCCGTAGGTTCCAGAAACCGGAGCAATAAGCCCGCTAGGGTCGATTTGCCGCCGCCGCTTGTGCCGACCAGAGCAACCTTCCGTCCCAGCGGGATGTCCAGACTGATTCCGGCCAATACGGCATTCCGTCCGGTGTCATACGCAAACGATACCTGCTCGAACCTCAGTTCCGAGAGCGGTGCTTGCAGCGGGTCACCTAACGTGTGCAGACGATCCCCACCCAGATAGCGGCGCAACCTCTCTACCGAGGACACCTTGCCGGACAACCCCAGCGTGAATTGATACAATCCATGAAAGGAATCCATAAATCGGTTGGCAAACTGGTACGTGATCACGAACATCCCCAGAGACAGCCGGCCGTCGATGACGAGAAGTCCGCCGGCCAGAAGCACGATCCACGTCGTTCCCCATCGCAGAGGGTCGCTGATCAACTGCTGCCGGTTGACCAGCTTGCCTTCCCGTATGACGTCACGGTAATAAGCTCCGAACAGTTTTTTGTAGATGGCGGATTCCCACGACTGCCGGTGGAAGGCGATGACTTCACGAGTTGACGATATGCTCTCCTCCATATGTACAAGCAGCGCAGATTTGGTGCAGTTGATTTCGGCAGCGGCCTGCTTGCGTTCGGAGGCAAACCTTTTTCCAAGAAGTACGTAAATCACGCTGAATGCTGCCAAAACTGCAAACAAGATCAGGTTTGCCTTGGCAATCACATAGGATAGAAACAACACGGTGGTCAAGTGCTGAAACAATCTCGGCAAATCGCCTCCAGTCATGCCGGCCACATTTTGCAAATCAGTTGTGAAATGATACACGTAGTGCCCGGTTCTTTCTTTTTGCAAATCAAGCGCCGGGATCTGGTGGAGCCGATCCATCAGACTACCCGACAGCGAATGGCGAACCCGGGCAACGGTGTGATGGATCGCATGCGGCCCGAACGTAAATAAAAGCGAATAAGCAATATAAGCCGCAGCGATTTGCAGCAAGGTCGGCCAGAACAACTCCGTCCGTCCCGCCATCAGCACATCGTCAATGATCGTTTGCTGCAGTCCGATCTGCATCAGATACGATAACGACTCAGCCGTCATCAATACAACGGATAGCAGGAGCAGCCACTTGGCTTTGCCCGCCAGCCTGGCCAGCCAGATAAGATTAGACACCGGCCTCCTCCTTTCTCGGCGCTTCGCCTTCGGCCAGTTGCTTAAAAGCACCTCCGGCCGCTATCAGCTCCTCATAAGTACCGAATTCGATCACCCGGCCGTCTTCCATCATAGCGATTGCATCGAAGTCGCTAATGGTCGTCAGCCGGTGAGCGACGGCGATCACCGTTCGGCCCGCCAACAGACGATCCAATGCCGATTTCACTTCGCGTTCGCTGGTATTATCCAGGGCGGAGGTAGCTTCATCCAGCAAAACGACGGCAGGATTTTTGATAAACATGCGAGCGATGGAGATGCGCTGCTTTTGTCCGCCCGACAGACGCACTCCGCGTTCCCCGACAAGCGTATCGTAGCCGTCCGGCAGCTCGGTAATGAAATCATGGGCGTAAGCGGCTTTGGCAGCAAGCTCAACCTCTTCATCTGTTGCATCCGGTTGGCCGAAACGGATATTTTCTTTGACCGAGGATCCAAATAAATAGGTGTCCTGGAACACATAACCTAGAGCATGTCCAAGCGAGTCGGGCGACAATTCGCGGACAAGTATGCCGTCTATGCGAACGGAGCCGCTGTCCGGGTCGTAAAATCTGCCGATCAGCTTGAGGGCGGTTGATTTGCCGCAGCCGCTTTGTCCGACCAATGCTACCCGCTGCCCGGGCCGTACGACCAAGTCCATCTCTTTCAAAACGGGCCTTCCGTAATCGTAGCTGAACGAAACCCTTTCGAACCGGATCTCTCCTTGAATACTGTCCCGACTTACAGGCTCCGCCGGCGGTTCGACGAGCGGCTTGCGCCGGATGAATTGATACAGCTTCTCCGCTTGATACATAAGTACTTTCTGTTCCGTAACGCTGGTCACGACAGCGGTCAGCCGGTGCATCGCGGCGAAATAATACAGCAGAAAAGATACGAATCCCCCAACCGTTAACAAATCATTCTGTATCAAATGATATCCATATATAAAGACGGCAATGGCACCCGCGTAATAAGTCAGTCTCCGGTTCGTCCCCCGCAAATAAGCGTACCAATACGTGCGAATCATGCTCCGGTTGTGAGTCGTCACCTTTTCGTTATACCGGTTCATATCCCATCCGTGCGCGCTAAACGCCCGCAGCTCCATCGCAGCGGAGACACTTTCGTACGCCTTCTGGTTTTCTTCGATCCGGTTTTGCGACATTTCCTTGCCGCTGACGGAAGCTTTGCGCTCAAGCATCGGACCGAATACATAGTATAGCAAAAAGCAGGGGATCACGATCAGCGTCAGCCCGATGTGCGTGGATGCCATAATCGCGATCGACAGGACCGAGAACAAAAAACTGCCGATCATCGCAGGGAAGTGCTGCCGGTACAAGTTCTGAACGGCGGCGACTTCCGTATGGACCAGTGACAACGTTTGGCCCGACGGCGTACGTTCAAAGTAAGCAAATCCGAGCCGCCGCAGATGCCCGAGTATGGCAACCTGCAAATCGCGTGCCGCTCTCTCCTGTAACATGCGGCGGAGCAGATTCTGAACCATTCCCGCTGCGATCATGATTGCGATAATGCCGGCCAGCCAAGCCATCGCCGAATAGTACCCGCTCCGGTCCCGGGACGGAAGCGTAACATCGATAAAAGTACGGATAAATTGCGGAATGGCAAGCTCGGCCGCCGATACGACGGCAGCTGACGTTATTAATAAAACTAACAAGAACAGATACGGCTTGAGAAAGGATACGCACCAGACGTACACCGCCCACAAAGATTTGTCCGAATCCGCCGATACCGGCTTAGTCAAGCGTGTCCCCCCTTTTCTCCGATGTTATATTACGCCAGCCGCACAACAGCTGGCGAAACCTCATCCCTGCTTGCGGAACCGGAATATCGCCGCCGGGGGGATCTCATACCAGTCGAACCTTTCGCCCGCTTTGTCGTCCGGCTCGAAGCTCGGTTCCTCGAAGCCGTCCAGCACAAAGCTAGAGCGCATAAACAGGTTCATATACGCCGACAGCGGGCGATGGAACAAATAATGCGGTACCGGCTGACCGCGAATCCCGATGCTTTCGCACGGCTCCGGAGTCAAATATTTGCTGATCTGAATGCTGTTTCTCGTGGCAACAACACCGTTTATTTCTTCCGTCTCATGAATTTTCCTCATACCGGGAGGCTGGAAGCAAGGGTGCGGAATCGAAAAGACGAATACGCCGCCGGGCTTCAACATAACCTGCAGCGCTTTCGGAATAGCCGATATATCCGCGATGTCATGCAGCGCCATATTTGCCACTGCACTGTCATATTGCTGCGTCCCCAGCTCCAATAAGGATTCGGCGCTCGTCGCATCCGCCACCCGGTAATCGATTCGTCCGGCATAGTCCGAGGACCTCGCCAGCGCCCTCTGAACCATGACCGGACTGTAGTCGAAAGCGACAACTTTGGCGCCCAGATCCGCCAGCCGTCTGGAGAAATTCCCGTTGCCGCAGGCCAGATCGAGAACGGCATGTCCTACTTTGACCTCCAGGAGCTCCTCCGTTTTCGGCCTGACGATCTCCCGGTGAAACCGGTTGCTGGCCGCTCCCATATAATCGTCCCAAAATGGCGCCACCTCATCCCACCTTGCCCGCGAATCACCCGTCAACGATTTCCATTCACTCATCGTTCGGTAAGCCCCCTTCCTTATCCGGATAGTTATTCTGGACTACTTCCATGATTTCCTTCCCCTGCCGAAGGATCAATCGGTTAAAACAAAAAAGGCCGCACGCGGCAGCCTTCCTCGCATTCCTTATATGCTCCCGCCCTGTCTGGAGCAGGAGGGTGCATTCGTTCCTGAAAGACCCGCTCTATTTTTTCTTCTGCAATTCTTCCGCGATCACCTTTTCCATTTTCTCGTCCGCTTCGCGAAGAACCGTATTCACGTCTTTCCCTGCGTAGAGCAGCTCTGTGAACGCGGTGATCGGGATGCCGGCTGCGCTGCCGACCGGCACGAACCCGAACGGTTTCAGCACCGCTACTTTCAGCTTCGTAAACGCAACGACGTTTTTGGAGGCAAGCTCCGGCGTCGCTTTACCGAACTGGGCATTAATTTTCGGATCTTTCAAGACGGATGACTGCAGATTGCGCGTCATCTCGGTTTGCACTTCATCCGACAAAATGACGGATATGATTTGCATCGCCGCATCCTTGACCTTGCTTGTGCTCGTAATCGACATCATCGGAGAATCCACCCGCTGGCCGACGCCAGGCGCGACTTTATTGGTCGGATAGGTGACCACATCCCAGTTCAGATCCTTCATCGACAGCAGATCCGGCAATTGGCCCGAATACCCGGAGAACATCGCAATTTGTCCGGTCTTGAAGCCGTTAACGGTATTCATTTCTTTCGGCATGATCTCGGCTCCGGGATATTTGTATAGACTGTACCACAGCTCGAACAAGTTTTTCCATGCATCAGTCTGGAACACCGATTTATTGTTTTGCAGATCGACGAACGGCACGCTTGCCTGATATGCCCCCCGGTACACGTTATCCGGGAACAGGCCGTAATACTGAACTCCGTTTTCGCTGCGGGTCAACTTGACCGAGATTTCGCGTACTTCATCCCAGGTCATGCCGTCCTTCGGATACGATACGCCGAACCGGTCGAATAAATCTTTATTGAAAAACAACGCGAACGTATTGTTGTTCATCGGCAACCCCGTATAAAAATTCGAACCGTTCACGATTTTGATCGATTCCAAATATTCCGGGCTGATCCGGTTCAAGTCCAGCTTATGGGTTTTGATCAATTCATCCATGTTGTAGCTGATGCCGAGCTGCGTCAGATCCGTCAAGTTGTACGGATAATTGATCACCATGTCGGGAACGGCATTCGTCGAGACCAGCTCGGGCAAGCTCAGCCCTTTGTCGGCCACATTGATTCTCTCGATTGTGATATGCGGATATTTCGCTTTTACCGGTTCGATAAAATACCGTTTTAAATCGTTGTCGTTGACGATCCCGGCGTGGACGGCGATTTTCACGGTAACCGGCTGGTTATTAACCGTTGCCGGAGGCGGCGAAGTGTCCGGCGTTTGACCGGGAGCCGGCTCCGCTGGACCGGCCGCCTTTCCGCAAGCGCTTACAATTAACGTGAGGGATAAAAGTCCGATGGATGAAATCACTCTTGATTTCCGCATATGGAACACCCCATTTTTAATTTTTCCGGACTTGCAACGTTATCCGTCCTATCTATCCATACTTGTAAACGCATACAAGGTTGAAAGAAACTCGGCACATGCTGTTGTTAGTCAGAAGAGGTATCGCATCTGCGGGTATGATCGATCGAAATCCGTAGGTATAGGTTTCATCTGCAGCTAGGAAGCCGTAGGGCTGGAGGATGGGAGGATAGGGCGAACGATTGCCCCCAGGGAGGCATATCATCCGTTCTGTTCGTAGGGAGCCGGCCCCCGGCAAGGCCAATTTGCCCAATAACCGTCGTACTTGCCGGGGGTCGAGCCGCACCTGTTTTCTTATACGATGGACCCGCTTCCGTTCCTGTACATTAAAACGTAGAAACTTTAGTTGTGGACGGACACCATCTGGCGGTTTGCAAATAGGATAACAAAATGTCCAACGCTTCGTCTGTTCGTATTCGCTGAAGCGCAGTAGCGGCGATAGCCGAAACGTAACGCGCCCCTTTGTCGGCTTTGGATGCCGCCAGCATCGGAGCGGGACCTTCATCCCCGTCGTGAAGCGCCTGCTTCAGCGCGCCGACTGCGGAGGCGGCCGCAGGACCGATCCGCGCGAGCGCCAGGCCGGCCGAGAAGCGGACGTACATCGACGAGTCCTGCAGAGCGCCGCCAAGAGCGGGAACGACCTGTTCCGCCGGCTCCTGGATCATGCCGAGCGCTTCCACGACATGTTGGCGGATAAAATCCGATTCCTCCTGCAGCAAGCCGATTAATGCGGGTACGGCGCCGGAAGCGGGAGGACCGATCTCGCCGAGTGCAAAAGCGATCTGCCCGATCACGTCCCGGTTCCCGTACGAATCGCCCAGCGCTTCAGTTAGTGCGGGAATCGCCTCGGGTCCCACAGCCGCCAGGCCGTGTGCGCAAAGCCGGGGAATCGAAAACGTCAGCGGATTGACCACATCGGGATCAGTATGCTTCAATCCGCGTATAAGCGCCGGGACCGCTTCCGCTCCGATCGCCGCCAAGCCGTAAGCCGCGTTCAAAGCCTCATTCTCGTCTTCTCCGTATAACCGGCTTTCCAGCCCGGCGATATCGCTATGGCGCGCTGCCCCCGTACGCTCGGCAGGATCGGCCGGCCGGTCCGCCCAAGCCGGGGACCCGGACATCCATTTCCACACATGGTTCCACAATAAGGTGTTGTCCGGAACGGGCATCATTCCCTCAGGCGTCTTCCACTCCTCCCTGAGGTTGTTCCACTCCGCTCGCTTCGGCGCCTCCAGGCGGAAAAATAAAAATTTCAGCATATACCGGTCGTTCGCCGACGTGTTGGCTGTAGCCCGGTGCCATATATCGTAATTGATCAGTACGAACGACCCCGCCTTGCCGACGACCGGCAAGTTGATTTCCGAGGCGACGTTCATTTTATAACGGTTTTGCGAGCCCGGTACGATGCCGGTAGGCCCCATATCGTCCGTAACGTCCTGCGGATAATAAAAAATCATCGCTGACCACGGAAGATGATTGCGGGTCTTCTCGTTCCCCCAATAGTTGTCCTTGTGCCATCCCCCGTCGCTCGTTCCCGGCCGGTTGAAATGCCCGTGCCGGTGAGCGTGCATCGTATAGCTAGGCCCAAGTAGGCTGGTTAATGCCCCTTTAACGGTAGGATGATCGAAAAACTTCTGAATTTCCGGAATGCGGGGGACGAGATTGTTGCCGGGATTGCCTTCGTTCTCGTACACTTCGCTCATTTTCTTCAGCACGGCCTGGTGAAACTGTTCGGTGAAATCAGTCTGAAGCTGCACAAATCCATGGGTGATAAACTGAGCCACCTGCTCATCGTTCAACAAATATTTAGCATCGATCAAGTCGAAATCCTCCCCTGTACTCATCGATATGTGCTTCTAAATACGTTAGTAACGACCACTCGCGGTGTGATCCCCTGTGTGCTTGTTCCTGCACGGCATTCGCGCATGCGCTTCCATCTTAAGCCTCCGGTTTCTCCACAACCTCCATGTACATAATCTATATTATATATAATATACTAAATAGGTGACGGTCGTCAATCGGAACTTCAATTGCTTGTCCATGCTTTCTTGGGGGATCTCCGGATGTGTAGAACAACCAAGCGGCTTGATGACCGCCCTCAGTCGTGTTATCCACCCGCACGACTAAAATGCGGCCCGTAAACGTCTTTGTTTGCGAGCAGGTAGTGCTTCCCTTCGCCAAAACCTTTTGGGCGTGCAGGGTACTCTATGTAATAAGAGCCTTTGGCACACCTTTGGCACCCTTTATTTTCGGCATTGTCCTCCTGGTTAATTAAGGGGTGCTGCTAAGCGCGAAACGTGGCCAATACCGGAACAGCATGTCCGGATTTCGGTAAGCAGAAAATAACCGGAACAGCATTTCCCGGATTCCGGTAAGTTGACAAAAAACCGGGACATGACGTCCCGGCATCTCGGTAAGCTGAATAACCCGGAACATAACGTCCCGGGTTTTCGGTAAGAGGTTGCATTCAGCCTGAAATCAGCTGCCTTCCTCTTCCACAATATAGGCTTGATACTTCTCGTAATCCGCACGCCTGCACTCCATCGTCAACTTCGTCCCGTTCTCCTCGTAGCTTGTAGCCGTCACATTCGCATTATCGTTAAAGTACGCGATGAGGCGGCCTTGATCGAACGGAATCAGCATTTCGCACCGGACGTAGTCGCCGAAGATGCTGCTGCGGATGCGCTGCATCAGTTCATCCAGCCCGGTCTTATGCTTCGCGGACATGTACACCCGATCCGGCTCGTTGGCCGGCCACTCCCCGCCCGTCAATTCAGCCTTGTTGTAAGCATATATAACGGGAATATGACCGGCGCCCAGCTCCTCCACCGTCTCCCGCGTAACCTCGATCAGCTTCTCGTGCTCCGGGTTGGAGTAATCGACAACGTGAATCAGCAGATCGGCTTCGGATACTTCCTCCAGCGTCGAGCGGAACGCTTTGATCAGATGATGCGGCAGTTTCCTTACGAAACCTACCGTATCGGTGAGCAGAAACGCTTTGTTGTCCGGCAAAGTAATATTACGCACCGACGTTTCGAGCGTGGCGAACAGCATGTCTTTGGCCAAAACCTGCTTGCCGCTTTCCGGATTGTAAGTCTCGAGGATCGCATTCATCAGGCTCGACTTGCCGGCGTTCGTGTATCCGACGAGACTGACTACGGGAATCCGGTTTTTTTGCCGCTGCTTCCGCTGTACTTGTCGCTGGGCGACCAGCCCTTCCAGCTCTTTTTGCAGGGCGGATATTTTGGCTTCGATTCTGCGGCGGTCCAGCTCCAGCTTCGTTTCGCCAGCCCCTCTGTTCTTCATCCCGACACCGCCGCCTTGCCGCCCGAGCGATTCCCGCAGTCCGATCAGACGCGGCAGCATATATTGCAGCTGGGCCACATCGACTTGCAGCTGGGCTTCTCTCGTCTGGGCCCGATCGGCAAATATATCGAGAATCAGGATGGTGCGGTCGATCACCTTGCAGTCCAGATCTTTCTCCAGATTGCGGATTTGCGAAGGAGACAGCTCGTCGTTAAATATTGCGATCGAGGCATCGCGCTGTTCCAGCAGCTCCTTCACTTCCTTGACTTTGCCTGTTCCGATGTAATGCGAGATATGAATTTTGCTTGCATTCTGCGTCAATTCCCCGACTACGTCAACATCGCAGGCCGCCGCCAAATTTTTAAGCTCTTCCATCGAATCCGTAAAATCGGACTGGTCGTTTAAATTAACTCCAACTATTATCGCTTTTTGTTCCATATATTCATCGCCCTTTCATTCTCGGTTTTTGAAAATACAAAAAAACACAGACGACGCGGCCGTTGCCTGTGTTACCGGTATAGAGGACGTAAGGATACATTCGCAAGGCGAAACGCCTAGATTTCGAATAGCCGGGTCTATCGTCACACGGAAAGAAAGAAAACAGAACTTCTGCCGCCTCGGGACACACTCCTCCCGTCTTGCAGCACAATTTCCCTTCTTGTCGTATGAGCTTATGTGGACAGACCTATCCCGAGTCCTCTGCCCGCAGGCAGACCTTTGGCACCTTCCATTAGCCGCGCCAAATTCTTGCTACTCGGATAAAATCCACCACACGAAACCCTCCGTTCCTGAACATACCCCTTATTCTAACCTTAACGCTCCGTTCATGCAACCGAGTATTTTTATCTAACCATATTCTCCGGAAACAGCGAGCCTCAAACCTCGTCAGGAATTTTCTTAAAAGCGCCGCCAGCTAGATCCGGTAATTTCTTCTGAAGGACGAGGGGGTTATTCCGATCTTCGCGCTGAATACGCGGCTTAAGTACGAGCCGTTCTCGAATCCGCACCGGTACGCGATCGCATCCAGCGTCTCATCCGTCTCCAGCAGCCGCCTCTTCACTTCGTCGAGGCGGAGCTTCGTTATGTAATCGACAGGCGTCGTGCCATAGGCCGCATGAAAACGCCGGGTTAATTGGGACTGCCCGATGCCCAGCTTCCCGGCAATCTGCTTCAGACTGATCTCTTCGAACAGATGCCGGTGGATATACCCCGCGGCCAGCTGCATGATCGGGTCGCTCGAATCTTTGCCCTTGAGGGCAAGCTCCCTGTCCATCTCGCACAAAAACAGCAGGTCGATCAGCAACGGGATCGCCCTGTTTCTAGCGGAGGTCATCGTGCTGAAAATCTTTTGCATGCCGCGCAAATAAGAATAAGTCGATAGTAAACGGTCGGTGTCGCGGATTCCAAATTTGCCTACAGGGAGCTGATCGTACAACTCCCGCTCGGGCATCACCCAATGAAAATAGATGACATGAAACGTAATTTCCTCGAGCGCTTTGCGCTTAAACAGCGTGTCCGGCGGACATAACAACAAGTCCCCAAAGGCTGCCCGGCCCGTCTCCTCCCGAATCTCGTATTCGAAGGATCCGGTTTCGATCCCTAGCAGCGTGTACGTTTGGTTCGTGCTCTCCGGGTACATGAAGCTCGGTCGCGGTCCCGTATAAACGCAGTTCTCCACCTCGATGCTCCCGTTCCATAATGTCATCATGCGCGATTCTCCCCTGTTTGCCAGATCGTCCTTTTTCAGAATAACAAACTTTCGAACACAAAAAAATGAAAATTAAATCTCAAATTCTTGCATGTTTTTTCGCGCAGGCGGCATGTATCATGAAAGCGTAATTAGGTTATCCAATGACGTTGAGGAGGGTTACAAGTTGTTTTTTTCGAGTGTCCATACCGTCAAGAGGCTGATTGAACCTATTTCTAGGAAAGCGCTAACCCCTTACCGGTTTCTGCTCGCTGCAGGGACTATGTCGATACTGGCTGCATGCGGCTTCACCGGGCAAGAGACTTCGCAACAGCCGGTACCGTCAGCGATGCGGGAACCGGTGGAGCTTGTTTTTTTCTCCACCTCGGGCTGGTCGGAGGAAGCGTTCAACGAACGATTCGGCCAAACGATGAGAGCCAAATTCCCGGAATATACGATCAAGTATATTCAAGCAAGCAAAGAAGTTACGATGGAAAGTCTGATCACATCCAAAACCGCGATCGACGTGTATTGGGATACTCATACGGCCACCTTCAACAATTTGGACCGTTTCAAGATCCAGTCCGATATGAGCGGGCTGATCCAGAAACATAATGTCAATCTGGCCCAACTGGACCCGTCCTCCCTCCATATCGCCAAATCGATGTCTGGCGGCGGCATCTCCGCTCTCCCGCTGGTGAGCAACACCGAGGTACTTTATTACAACAAAGATGTATTCGATAAGTTCGGAGTGGCGTTCCCGAAAGACGGCATGACACGGGACGAGCTGCTGGATCTGGCCAAGCGGTTTAACCGGACCGACGGCGGGATCAAATATTACGGACTCGGAACGTATCCTTCCTACGCCCTTGCCCTAAGTCCGTTCTCGATTCCGTACGTCGATGCCAAAACCGACAAAGCGACGATCCAAACCGATCCCCGCTGGAAGACGCTGTACGAGCATTTGGTTACCGCTTATCAAACTACCGATAATAAGAAAATGTCCGATCCGAATCAATTTTTGAAAGGCAATATGGCCATGTTTCTCGGACTAGCCAATATGTTTCTGAACTTTGACGTATCCGCAATGAATTGGGACATCGCTTCTTATCCTCTATATAAAGAAGTTCCCGGAGTCGGACAGCAGGCGCTGCCTACGATGTTCGCCATAACCTCACTTAGCAAGCATCCGGATCAAGCTATGGAAGTGCTCTCCTACATGCTGTCGGAAGAAGTGCAAAAATCGTTGTCCGAACGCGCCATCATTCCGATCCTGCAAACGCCGGCCGTCATCCAAGCCTACGGCACCAAAGCGCCTTACCCGAATAAAAACTATTCGGCGATTCTCAAAAACAAATTTACAAACTCCCCTCCGATGACAGTGTACGATTTGCGTGTGCAGAATATATACCTCAAGCCGTTGGAGCAGCTCGCGCAAGGAACGATCGACTTAAATACCGCTTTCCGGCAAATTGAAGAGGAATCGAATCAATGGATCGCGCAGGAAAAAGCAAGCAAGTAATCCTCATAATCCAATAGACCTTCCAGCTGCAGGTTCGGCGGGAGGTCTGTTTCTTCTTTAACGATAAGATGGCAGGCGGGCGGCGTACTCCGGCGAAAATTTTGTCCAAGCCCTCCATTTCCATACTTCGTCCACTGACCGAAGTTCCTCTGACAGATCCCGAAGGATCAAGAACCGAAATTAGCCGCACCTATTCGGATCATATGCAAAAAAGTGAAAATAAAACGGTAAATTCCTGTATATTCTTGCCCCCCCCTCCCCTGTAAGATGAAAATAAGTACTTTACCAAACCTTAATAGTTGAGGAAGTGACCGTATGGAAACGAATGCGTCGACGAAAATCAAATCCCCCGGAGGGAAAACGTCCATCATCGATTGCGATATTCATGCCACCATTCCACTGGACGGAATAAAGCCGTATTTGCCCCGTATATACCGCGAACAGGTTGAAACTTGGGGACGCCGGCTTCCCGGACAAAACCACATGTATCTGAATGGCGGCACGAACGGCTCGATGCAGGAGCATCAACCTCCGCGAAATAAGGAAGAAGACAGCTATTTGAACTATATTCGGGCCCAGCATATCGATAAATTCAATCTGGAGTACGGAATAATGACGGGCAGTGATTACGGCGTTCACACGACGCCGGACACGGATTATGCGGCAGCGCTCTGCTCGGCTTCCAACGACTACGTGATCGAGCACTATTTGTCCCGGGACAGCAGGCTGAAAGGTTCGGTCCATATTCCGAAGCAGGATCCGATCCTGGCGGCCAAGGAAATCGACCGGGTCGGCTCGCATCCGGACATGGTTCAAGTCATCGTCTCCAACGGTGCGATAAAACCATACGGCAACCGGATGTACGAGCCGATCTACGAAGCTTGCGTGCGCAACAATTTGCCGTTCGCGATCCACGTGAGCATGGAGGGAATCGGGATCAACAACCCGCCTACCGGCGCCGGTTATGTAAGCTATTACGCGGAATACAGGGCAGCACGCACGCAAATTATGATGGCGCATATGGCCAGCTTTATTTTCGAAGGCGTGTTCGTCAAATATCCGGACCTGAAAGTAATCATGGTCGAGGCCGGGATGATGTGGGTGGCCCCCTTCATCTGGAGACTGGATCAGGATTGGAAGGCGCTGCGTCATCAGACTCCGTGGGTGAAAGAGCCGCCAAGCGAATATTACCGCAAACATATGAAAGTAACTTCGCAGCCGATCGAGCTTCCGCCGCAAAAGGAGATGTTTATGCCTATGATGGAGGCGATCTACGCCCGGGAAAACTTAATGTTTGCAAGCGATTATCCGCACTGGGATTTTGATTCGCCGCTGCTTGCATTTCCGAAGATGGACGAGGAGATGAAGGAACGTATCTTTTATCAAAATGCGGCGGAGCTGTACAGGTTGCCGGCGAGAAAACAAGCGGCGGGAGGTGCCCTGGCTTGAACCGTGTATGTGTAGGCAGCACCTCGGAAATCGCACCGGGGTCGAGAAAAATCGTGGAGATCGGCGGACGCAGCATCGGCGTGTACAATGTGAACGGACATTATTATGCCATCCGCAATTTGTGTCCGCATCAAGGCGCACCGCTCTGCTTGGGAATCACGACTTCCTTCGTTACCTCTACCGCCCGCGGCGAGTTTTGCTTTGAACAGGAAGGCGAAATTGTACGGTGTCCCTGGCATTTCTGGGAATTCGAGATCAAGACGGGCTGCATGGTGGTCGATCCGAAGACGAGAACGAAAACGTACGATGTGACCGTCGAGCGCTATGACGTTACGGTTAACGAGGATCAGCTATTTGTACATGTTTAATCCATGAAATTGGGGTGCCGGTATCACATACGGCACCCTTCGTAATTGCTGGAGACCGGACCTGTCAATGTCCGGCTGTCTTCATTTTGTCAGCGCAACCTCAAGCAGTTCCGCGATATCCGCATGCCCCTTGCGCCTTGCCCAGGACAGAGGCTGTGTCCAGGATTGCTCGGCCGGAAGCCGGGGGTCCGCTTCAAGGTCCAGCAAATATCGGACCAATTCGGCTTTGCCGTATTTGGCCGCCCAGCCAAGAGGCGTCGCCCCGTACTCCTCGTCCATCGCGTTGCAATCGGCGCCGGCATCCACGAACTGCCGGGCAAGTTCCAGATTGCCTGCCGCCGCCGCTTTATGAAGATACGTGACACCGAGCCAGTTTGCGTGATTCGGATCGGCCCCCGATTCGAGCAGCAAGCTTACGAGTTCCGGTCCTTTCTCCATCGCGTAGCCCATATAATTGTTGGCGTACCAGGGCGCATTCAGATCCGCACCCCGGCGGATCAGCAGACGAACCAGGTCCGTACGCCCTTCTCCCGCCGCCATACACAACGGCCCGTAGTCGCCGCCGCTGTTCACGAGAGACGGGTTCGCCTGCAAAATCTCGCCGGCCAGATCGAGCCGGCCCAGACAGCATGCCGCATCCAGATTCATCGCAGCGCCGTGGGCATACAGCAGCTGAACGAGCGAGCTGTGACCTCTCTTCGCCGCGATGAACAGCGGATTGCCACTTGCATCGACCGGGGCGTTCGGATTCGCTCCGGATTCGAGCAGCCTTTGAACGATATCTTCATAATTGCCGTTCACGGCATGCCACAAAGCACTGCCGTAAGGCGCATCCGGTTCCGCCGCATTCGGATCGGCTCCATAATCGAGCAGCAGTTGAACGGCTGCGGAATGTCCGTATTTGGCGGCATAGCTTAACGCTCTTCTCCCCATCGAATCGGGCGCCTGAACAAGTGCGGAGTCTTCGTTCAGAAAAGACTCGATCGATTCGGTATCGCCGATGGCCGCTGCCGTCCATAGATCGTATGCCGCTCCGCGGGCAACCAGATAACCGACGACAAACCACGCATTGCGGATGGCGTTACGATTCAGATCGCGCTGGCTTCTAAACCAGTAGTCGCCTTCAATCGCGAGTTGAAGCGGTGTCGCCCCATCCATCCTCCGGGCGTCCGGGTCAGCCCCCCGTTCGATCAAGCCGTCCAGCAGCCGCAGATTCCGGGTCAGCACAGCCCAATGCAAAGGGGTGTTGCCGCGATCATCTCCGGCATGTATCAGCTCGGGACGATCGTCGATATGCTGCACAGCTTCATCGGTTCTGCCCGACCGGATCAAGTCGCAAACCTTGCCTCCATCCGGCGATATGTTAAAAGCCCGCTCCAGGTGACCGGACAGCAGTTCCTCGATGACGGTATACCCGCGATCCTTCGCTTTGGTAAGCGGAACGTCCTGCCAGCTCAGCCATCGCTCCGTCGCATCCGCCCCGTGTTCGAGCAGAAGCCGGACAAGTTCGGCATGTCCGTAACGCACGGCGAAATGAATCGGGGTATAATATCCCCAGCTGCATACGGCAAGCTGCGGATTGCCGCGAAGCAGACGTTCGGCGCCTGTCAGGTCTCCTGTGATCGAGGCCATGATCATTTGCCAAATATCCGTTCCTTCACCCGTCCGGAGCTCTTCGGGTTGAATCCATACGTGTATGCGCCCTCCTTGCTTCAGTCGATCGTTTTGCCCGCTCATTCCGCTTGCTCGCTCGTTCAAGTCCGGCACCTCATTTCCGTAATAACAGCGACGATCTCGATCGCTTATTCGGGTTCGTCCAGCCGTTTGATCTCTATTACTTGATTCAGCTTCCCTTTGACTTCTCTTATGTACTCTAGTCCGGACCAATCGTCGGATGCGACTTCTCCCAATAGGTAATAGTGTTGTCCTTTCTCGGGCAACCGTTTATCTACATGGACGAATGTATAATCCTCTCCCTTATTGGTCTTTAGCACCGCTTTGTATGCCCATCCTCTTTTGTTCTGCTCGTATTCGATCTCCGTTATTATACCACGCAGCTTTATTCTTTGATCAGGTACGATCCCTGACGTCGCATCCTCCACCCATAGCCGGTTTATATCTTCTATACACTTCTCTCTATTCTCGTACATGAAACTCCAGTCGTTGGAGAAAGGGAACATCTCTTTGCTATCCTTCAGATAAAAATCCAATATTTCCCGGTTCAGATCTTCCTCGTAGTCTTCACTATGTTCGGAAATGACCCGAGTGTTTTGTTCTCCACAATGCTCGGTATGATAGGCGAGAAATTTAAAGGAACCGATCACATCGAAGTTTCCCCATCCCCATGCCTGTCGCGAGTAGAAGCCTCCTTTTCTTTTACAGCGATTACATTTGAAATAATAATAAGTAGACATAGAACACCTCGGACTTGAATAAATGTCGCATCCCATCGATGCGAGCTGTAAGAGCAACGCGTTCCGGACTTGTACGATGGATGCAATCAGCTTTTAACTATACCATCCAATGACAATATCGTGTTATGAGGGCCAATATATTATTATTTTTATTCTAATATCATTGAACTATAATGACAATATACTGCTAATAAGGGGTTGGACAACTAATGGGACAAAGTAAACTTCGATGGGGCATTCTCGGATGCGCCGGAATCGCCATCCGTTCCGTCATTCCCGGAATCCAGCAATCGCAGCGGGGTGTCGTCACCGCGATCGCAAGCCGCGATGAAGCCAAAGCCAAGCAAACCGCAGAAAAGCTCGGCATCCCGAAAGCGTACGGCAGCTACGAAGCGCTGCTCGCCGACGGCGATATCGACGCGGTATACATACCGCTGCCCAATAATATGCACAAGGAGTGGACGATCCGCGCCGCGGAAGCGGGCAAGCACGTGCTGTGCGAGAAACCGTTCTCGATGGACGCCGCCGAAGCGTCCGAGATGGTCGCCGCGTGCGACAAGCACGGCGTGAAGCTGGCCGAAGCGTTCATGTACCGCCATCATCCGCGATATGCACGCATTCAAGAGATTATCGCATCCGGCGAGATCGGCACGATTCGCGGAATCCACGGAACGTTTACCTTCAACAGCTCGGCCAATACGACCAACTTCCGCAACGATCAAGCCATGGGAGGCGGCGCCTTGTACGATATCGGCGTCTATCCGATCAGCGCCGCCCGTATGCTGCTCGGCCGCGAGCCGGAAGCGGCAACCGTACATGCGTTCTTCTCGCCCGAGCATGGGGGCGTGGACATGATGGCTTCCGGGCTGCTGGAATTTTCCGGAGGCGTGGCGCTTACGTTCGATTGCGCGATGTGGGCCGCAGGCCGCAACACGCTGGAGGTGCTCGGCACGGAAGGCCGCATCGAGCTTCCTTCCGCATTCGTCTGCTCGACGGACGCTCCTTCGGTCTTTTATGTCACGGTTAAAGGCAACCGGCGCGAAGAACAGCTGGAGCCCGTCAACCAGTACAGTCTGCAATCGGATGAGATGGCGGCTGCCGTCCTGGATGGCGCCCCTGCCCGATTTGCACCGAACGATGCCGTCCTGAATATGCGAGTTCTCGACGCTTGCCTCGAATCGGCGCGCACGCGTTCCCGAATTTCGATCCCGAACGGATAAAGGAGAGAAGCCGACATGAACTATTTTACGATACCCGGACTGGACAAACCTTGCTCCCAGCTCATGATGGGAACGGATTACTACAAGCCGGAGCTGCTGGACACGGTCGGTGTGCTGCTTGACGAATATATCGTGCTGGGCGGCAATTCGCTCGATTCCGCCCATATTTATGCAGGCGGCAAAAGCGAAGAAACAATCGGCTTATGGATGGAATCCCGCGGCAACCGCAGCGAAGTGATCGTGCTGACGAAAGGAGCCCATCACAATGCGAGCGGCCCCCGCGTCAACAAGCAAGCGATCGACGAGGAGCTCGCCATCAGCTTACAGCGTCTGCGCACCGACTATGTCGACCTGTATGCCCTTCATCGCGACGACCCGAACGTGCCGGTAGGCCCGATTATCGAAGCGCTGAACGAGCATATCGAAGCAGGCCGCGTACGTGCCATCGGCGTATCCAACTGGACCCATCAGCGGATTCAGGATGCGAATGATTATGCCGAAGCGAACGGACTCGTCGGTTTTACGTTCAGCAGCCCGAACTTAAGCTTGGCGAAGGCTAACGAGCCATTCTGGGCAGGCTGCGTATCCGCAGACAGCGCCGACTGCGCCTGGCACCGCGAGAAGCAGTTCCCGCTGCTGTCCTGGTCGTCGCAGGCGCGCGGATTTTTTACCGGATCGTTCACGCCGGAAGTACGCGACAACGCCGACCTTGTCCGCGTCTTCTACAGCGACGCCAACTGGGAACGTTATCGCCGGGCCGAACAGCTCGGCAAGGAGCGCGGCGTATCCACGATTCAGATTGCGCTTGCGTACGTATTGAACCAGCCGTTCCCGTCCTGCGCTCTGATCGGACCGAAAAACAAGGCGGAGCTGGAATCGTGCCACGACGCTACCCGGATTCAGCTGAGCGAAGAGGAATTGAACTGGCTCGACTTGTCCGCCGAGCTCAAAGCGATCTGATTGACTGTCAATCGAAGCAACCCCCGCATGAGGCTGATCGCCTTGCGGGGGTTTTTATCGTGCCATCTTCTCGGCAGTTACTCCAGCCGGATACGATCCTTATAGAAAACCGGCGTGAGCCCAAGCCTCGAAACCGAAACGAACACTTGATCCCCGTGACCGAACAGCGCGGCGCCCGGAACATAACGATCGGAAAACTTCATCTGGACAGGCTCCCGGTCCGGCAGCGAAAACCGATACCGATGTTCTTCCTGCTCCACATAATCGCGAAACAGTCTGGCCCGTATATAAAGCTCGCCGTCCAGCATAACCAGCGGGTATAGCGTGTTGGAATCCGGATAAACGTCGAACAGGTCCGACTCGACAACGTATTTCCCGGAATGTTTCACAATCGTGTTCAGTTGACTGTCCGTCAACGCAATGCCGAGCAGCCGATAATGAATCTTCTGCAGCACGTTCCAAATTTTCCATAGGGAGACGAGGATCAGACCTCCGGCAACACTGCAAACGACGATCAGAATATCGGATTCCAGAATACCCGCGAAAGTTCCGGCTGCGAGGACAAACAGACCGACTACCAGCAGAATGATCACTTTGAAACCTCCCGGCTGATCCGGTTTTTTATTACGCGATTTGCTTGGGGGTGTCCGCCGGCATTGAAGCTTTCTTTTCTAAATACTGCTGCAACAGCATAAAAAGAAACGGTAAGACGGCTGCGGCTACATAGCAAGAAATAAGAAACGGCATCTTCCAGGGCTGATAACCGTAATAGTTGTAGAGCAGATCGGTCTTGAGCTGCCCTGGTATGGCGATTAGCACAAATCCCATGTAAACGGCCGCGATCATGACCCTTTTTCCGGGCGCGAATATGCAGCTTACGAATATGGCGAACGCGATGCAGATAAAGTCCGAATACAGATGGTCCAAAATAAATTTGGTCTGCAAACTATACTTCGTAAACCAACTAAGCACGAAATAATCGACCGGATATCGAAATAAGGCCATCAGCATATAAGCGCCGAAAAAGCTGGGTATGAAAATAAACCAGCGAATGGTCGTACCGACGTTGTGACCGACATTGTAGTAAGGTTTGTGCATCCGACTAACCTCCCCGTTTCGTGTAAGTCTGCAAGTTCCGGTGCCGCGCCCCCTTTCTTCCGATTATGCTGATTAGCTAATATAGAATATTGCCTCCATATCGGATAGATTCGCCCAATTCCCGAATATTTCCTGCTGTTTCCTTGAAAAAACAAAAAAAGACAGCGATTGGATCATCTGTCTTTTGGGTATCGAAGCTCATCTTGCTTCCAAAGTTGTCCAGCCCTTAAATCAACAGGCTGAACAGATTGGAATCCTCGTTAATGTAGCTGAACTGCAGCCCCCGCGTCCGCATCCGGTCGATCAGCGGCTCGTAATCGTCCCTCTGCTTCAACTCGATGCCTACAAGCGCCGGTCCGTTGTCTTTGCTTGTCTTCTTCACATATTCGAAACGCGTAATATCGTCGTTCGGCCCGAGGACGAACTCCAGAAACTCGCGGAGCGCCCCGGCCCGCTGCGGGAAATTGACCAGAAAATAATGCTTCAGCCCTTCATAAATAAGCGAGCGCTCTTTGATCTCCTGCATCCGGTCGATATCGTTATTGCCTCCGCTGATTACGCATACGACGTTTTTGCCGGCAATCTCGTCTCTGTAAAAGTCGAGTGCGGCAATCGGCAGCGCTCCGGCAGGTTCGGCGACGATCGCGTTCTCGTTGTACAGCTCGAGGATGGTGGTGCACACTTTGCCTTCCGGCACAACAAGAATATCGTCCAGCGCGTCCTTGCAGATTTCGTAAGTCAGCTCGCCTACGCGTTTCACCGCGGCACCGTCCACGAACTTGTCGATTTCGCCGAGCGTTACGATCTCGCCTCTTTGTATCGATTGGCGCATCGACGGCGCTCCGGTCGCTTCTACGCCGATCAGCTTCACAGACGGCTTAGATCCTTTGACATAAGCGGCGATGCCGGCCATCAAGCCGCCCCCGCCGATCCCGGCGAAAATGTAATCGACCGGCTCCCGCATATCGTTCAAAATCTCCAGACCGACCGTACCTTGTCCGGCGATAATCTCGGGCTGGTCGAACGGATGAATGAACTGCATCCCTTCGCGGCCGCAATAATCAAGCGCCTCCCGCAACGAATCGTCAAACGTGTCGCCGGTCAGCAGCACTTCCACGAACGGGCCTCCGAACAGCTTGACCTGGGATATTTTTTGCCGCGGCGTCGTAGCCGGCATGAAAATTTTGCCGGAAACCTGCATCGCCTTGCACGAATAAGCGACGCCCTGCGCATGATTGCCGGCGCTCGCGCAGACTACGCCTTTCTTAAGCTCGTCCTCGGACAACCCGCGCATCAGGTTATAGGCGCCGCGAATTTTGAAGGAACGGACGACTTGGAGATCTTCCCGTTTCAAATAAACGTTGCAGCCGTACCGTTCCGATAAAATATAGTTTTTTTGCAATGGCGTATGGTGCACGACGTCCTTCAGCGCATGCCCCGCCACGATAATGTCTTCCAGTCTGACTCGATCCGCAACCATCCGTAAGTTCCTCCATCCAGCACATGCCTATCGGTCCAGCATCCATGTACACATAATATCTCTACATTATACATCCATGG
Source organism: Paenibacillus sp. GYB004 (assembly GCF_036577605.1). Classification (NCBI taxonomy): domain Bacteria; kingdom Bacillati; phylum Bacillota; class Bacilli; order Caryophanales; family Paenibacillaceae; genus Paenibacillus; species Paenibacillus sp. GYB004. The sequence continues at coordinate 417,572 of NZ_JARBDB010000047.1, read as the reverse complement.
GACATAATGTCCACCGACAATTTATCGACAATAGCTTCAGCAAAGCGAAGGCTCAGGAAATCCCCAAAGGGTGAAGCACGGTCCGGCAAACTTTTCCCGACGTGCTGGAAGTACCAGCTTTGACGATGGCTCTTGGCTCTTCATGGCTCTTCTTGCTCTTCTTGCTCTTCATGGTTCTTGACGGTCACTTGGCGAGCATGCGCGGCAGCTCCTCCAGCAGCCATTCCCGCGAGGCGGCGTCGGAGTCCGATTTCTGAATGTAAAGGCGATATACATGCCCATTCTTAACGGCCGGCAGTCCTTTCCATACCGCGCTGTTTATGAGGGCATCCGTCGATTTCTTTGCTTCGTCGGCAACCGGGTCCAGAATAAAGATGCGGTCGCCTGCAAATTCGGGGAGACTTTCCACGGATATTTGGCGGAAACCTTCCTTCGCATCCAGCACTTGCTGAATCGGGGCCGTCGGCTTCAGCCCGCCTTCGCCGTACAACAGCTGCGGCAGACCTGCTCTTGCCATGACGAACAACCGGTCTCCGGGGTAATAAGTGAACACGGAGGCCGTCTCGCCCGGCTTCAGCACTGTCGCATACAGCTTCTTCCACATCTCGGCGGTTTTGGCGTGATGAGCTTTCAACCAGTCGGCCGTCTGTTGCTGTTTATTGAAAATAATGCCCAATTCCTTGAAGCGGTCGTCCAGCGAAGCAAACGTGTCGAACATAATTGTCGGCGCGATTTTGTCCAGCTGGGCGTAAGCTTTCTCGTCCGTATTGCCGACGATGATCAGATCGGGATTTAAGGAAATCACCTTCTCCAGATTAAGCGGAAAACCTACGTTTTCGATTTGCGCCGCTTCTTTCTGGTACACTCTACCATCCAGATGATCACCGAAAATGCCGATCATAGGAATGTCCAGCTCAATCAGATCGCCTGTCGTCTCCCCTGCGAATACAACTCTTTTCGGCGCTGCCGGAATTTGCACCGTATGCCCTTTGTAATCTGTATACGAGCGTGTCGTCGCTTGTTCCTTAGTTCCCGTCTGCCCGTTTGGCGATGTCGCATTCGTACCGGCAGGACTGCCGCCGTTGTCCCCTTTCGCTGAACCTGAATCCGAATTGCCGGATGTACACCCGATCAATAGCAGCCCCATCATCGTTGCCGCAGCGATCACGGAGATGCTCTGTTTTGTCAGCCTTTTCAACTTGGTTCCCTCCCGCTTTTTGAGCAATCTGCCTCTCTGTGATAATGATAATTATTATCATCAATGAGATTACACAAAATCGGAACGAGACTCAATGGACAAACTCAACAATGTGTCTTGGTGTTTGTACAAAACGGACGGGAACAAAAACGATCATAGGAAGCTTTTCACCAGGCCTCTTCCACATGGAATGTGGCTGCCCCAAACGTGTCGCATGAGGCGGGAACATCCCGGTTTCGAAACGAAAGGACCTCAGCTTCCACTGTAACGTGGATTGAGGTCCTTTCGTTTCAAGCAAATCGATTCTTGGCCGGGCTCCACAATCGCATAATAACTATGGAGACAGCCCTTCTTTTAGCCGTTTTCGTAAGCTCAAATATGCACCTGCACTATCCTTACCCTTGCCCTTCCACTCGGACTACCCTTAGTCTTTCTTCAAGCTGGCCCGAATCAATCCGGCCGTTTTCACCGAATTTTGAAAATCCGGGCTGGCGCTTAACAGCCAGTTGCGGTGCAGCACAGCCGTATCGTCCTGCTCCGGCTCCCCGTATGGCCACGCTTCGCCGATTCCCAATAAATACTCCCTCATCAGCAGAAGGAACGCCGTGCTCCACTGGCGGGTTTCGCGAATGGTCGGTACGAACGGATAATAATGATCGTAGGCGGCCCGGATCAGCGTATGCACCACTTCCTGCAGAACGGCCGGGATGTCCGCCTTCTCCAGCTTCTCGGCCAGCTCCTGCGGCAGCTCCGGCTCGTCCGTAGACGCGTGGCTTTCGTATTCCGCTTCGGTAACGGCGCCCTGTTCCTTTGCCATCCACAGCTTCATCCGGTCGAGAGCCGGTTTGTACGCGGCCGGCACCGATATCGTAAGCTCCGGCTGCGGATCGTCCAGATTCACGACGAACGGCTCGCCCATCTTATGAATTTTCACATTGCCGCGGACTCCGAGCCAGCGCAGCGACAGCAGCGCCTGCGTAATCACTTTGCCGTTCAGGTCTTCGTTGCGGCATACCCGGCGGAGCAGCTTCTCGCTTCTCGGATCGGGCACCATGCACAACATCCGGACCGCGTTCAGCGCCTCGTGCATATCCCCGTCCAAGCCGGCCTGGGCGCGGGTATAGATTGCATCCACCTGGCCTCCGACCAGATTGTCCAGCTCCATCGTCTTGCCCGCATATTCCTCCAAAGTAAGGTTGCCCTGCAAGTTCAGCAGCGTCTCGCCCTGCTCTTCCGCCGCTTTCCGGTACGTCTGCTCCATCTCGTCCGCCAGCTGCGAGTAATTATCCCGCTCCTCGGCAGTCAGCCCGAAACGTTTCGACATCGCCCGGAACCACGACGACAAAGCGATCGGACTGCGCTGAAACATCATCATGGCGAACGTGACCAGATTTTTATCAAACGGCAGCCCTTCCTGCAAAGCGAACCGGGCAAGCGCGATCTGGGCGTCTTCCTCCCTGCGCATCAGGCTAAAGGACATGATTAATCCGTTCCAGGCGTTTCCGTTCGTATTCTCTTCCAAGATCGCCCGGTAAAAGAAAAATGACGCCAGGCCGTACGAATCGTGCTCTAAATGATACCTTCCCATACTTACGGAATCTGCAAATGGATTCATCGTTAACTCGGCTCCTATGTATGTATTCGTTTATCGTGCAGCCTACTTGGCCAATTCTCCGAAACGCGAGAAGATCGCGAGCGCCGGATCGATCGGTACATGCGCCCTCCGGACGTCGGCCGGAATCGGAATCACCGGAGTCGGCCTCGGCAGCCGCCCTGCGAATTGCGGCAGCCACTGCGCCTGCGCTTGCAGCATCTCGGTCACCATATCGCGGATTTCCTTCAGCGTCAGCACAGATGAAGTAAGCGGGTCCATCGCGACGGCCTGCACCACCGTTTCCGGATCTCCCGATTTGGCTGCCAGAACAGCCAGACGCTGAACATTGATATTGGTCATATTAAGCGCGGCGCACTGCGGCGGCAGCTCCCCGACAATCGTCCGGTGGATGCCGGTCCGATCCGCGAACAACGGGCCTTCCGCGCAGCAATCCGCCGGAAGATTGGCGATCATGCCGTTATTTCGCAAGTTGCCGCTGAATTTGAACGTTTTGCCGGTTTCGAGCGCTTCAATGATGTAGGCGCAATATTCGATACTACGCGGAGGCAGGTCGGCCGGCTCGTCCGCCAGAAGGTCGCGCTCCTCGTATTTGCGGGCCACGTATTCGCCCCAGTGATAGGCGGCTCCCGATTCGCCTCCGAAGGCGGGTTCGTCGCAGTACAGCTCCATCGCTTTTGGGCTTTTGCGGAACCAGGGAACGTATTCGGACAGGTGCCCGGTCGATTCGGTCATAAAATAGCCGAAATGCCGGAACACTTCGCCTCGTACTTTCTCGTTTACGTAATACTCCGGCTGCTCGAATCGTCTCCGAAGCTCCGGATATAAGTCTTTCCCCTTATGTTCGATTTTAAGAAACCAGCCCATATGGTTGATCCCTGCGGAGACAAAATCGATCTCCGATTTCGGCACCTCCACATAGCCGGAAATCAGATCAAGCGTCGTCTGCACGCCGTGACACAAGCCGACGTACTGAATATTCGTCTCCCCGAGCGCCCAACCGACCATCGCCATCGGATTGACGTAATTAAGCATCGTCGCTTTCGGACACAGTTCCTCCATATCGCGGGCTACGTCCAGGATAACCGGAATGGTGCGCAGCGCGCGGAACACGCCGCCGGGACCGAGCGTATCGCCGATGCATTGATCGACGCCGTAGCGCAGCGGAATTTTATAATCCAGCTCGAATGCACCCATCCCGCCGATCTGGAACGAGCAGATCACATAATCGGCGCCGCGCAGCGCTTCCCGGCGGTCCGTCGTTACGCTCACTTTCGATTTCAACCCGTTCCGCTTGATGACGCGATCTGCGAAAGCGGCGACCTGGCTCGTTTTTCTCGTTGAAGGAGCCATCAGGACGAACTCCGTATCTTCAAGCGCTTCCGTGGCCATCATGTCAAGCATCAGCGTTTTGCAAAATACGGCGCTGCCCGCTCCTATTATGGCTACTCTTCTCATATCGTTCCCCCTTCTTCCCTGCCATGAAAACCAGCTCATGAAGATTGGCGCGATGAAACCCCAATACGTATATATTCGTGAATCCCCTTCCATCTCCTCCGTATTTTCCGGACGGAATTGATTTTTTCTCGTCATTCATGGCAATCCGGCAGGCCCGAGCCGCCCCGCAGTTGAATACCGGCTTTCGTTTGACTCGCCTCCAAGAAGGGTAATACATAGTTGTAGAGAGAACTTTATGACGAAAGGAAGTGCGGAACATGGAACAGAGAGGATGCAAGGTCGCTTTTCTGCTGGCAGACGGGTATGAGGATTCCGAGATGAAACATCCGTTCGAAGCGATAACCAAATATGGGCACGAAGCCGTCATTATCGGCCTGGAGAAAGAACAGGAGCTGCAAGGCAAGCAGGGGACGATCACGTATACGACGCATTTGTCGATCGACGAAGCATCTGCGGACGATTATGACGCGATCGTCATTCCAGGCGGACGTTCTCCCGAAAATCTGATGGAGAACGATCAGATTCTGGACTTCCTTCGGCAAGCCAACGAGAAGGAGATCACAATATCCGCCATCTGTCACGGCCCGCTGCTGCTATCCGAAGCCGGGCTCGTCCAGGGCCGAAATTTCACTTCCTATTCGGGCGTAGCGGAGAAAATCGCCGAGCAAGGCGGTGTATATTCCGATCAGCCGGTCGTCGTGGACCGCAACTTCGTTACTTCCCGGGGACCGCACGATGAACCGGATTTCATCGGCGAAACGCTTCGCAAGCTGGGCCATTCAGCCAATTAAGCCGCTTGCGATCCGATATACGCGGAACATCCTCTATCGCCCGCCAATATTCGGCGGATGCGGCAGAGGATGTTTTGTTGGGCCCCGATACCGTATTGGTTTGGTGCTCGAAGCTGCCGATGAGTCGCCGGTTGCTGCTTACAAATGTCCGTTCAGTCGTTTCGCATAACAATGTCTGGGCAGACCACCGTACATCGGGCGGGAAAACTTCCATTCGTATCCGGACAACTCCAGATTGCGCCGGCTTGCCTCATTGTCCGGGTGAACTGTCGAATACAGGTGCAAGCATCCGTACTCGGCAGCTCTCCGTTCGCGAAGCTCCACGAATAACCGCTGCAGCCCTTTCCCCCTGACGGACGGATGGACCGCCGAGCCTTCCAGAGCCGCTACGCGAAGCAGCTCCCGTTCCTGCACCCCGTACTCGCGTGCCAAGTTTCGCGGACCCGGTCCGGGAAATCCCAGGACGGTTACGGCCACAAGCTGCGTATCGGCAAAAGCGCCGTACAGCTCCCCCATATTCCGGATATGCTCGCGAAAATAGCCGGAATCGTCCATCGCGTAATAGTCGGAAGAAGGAAGCAGCGATACGATCAGCTGCATAAGCTCCATCACGGAACCGATATCGTCATCCTCCAACCGCCTTATGTATAAGTCTTGATACGGGCTGCTCATCTTTTCTTCCACCTTCACTTTGCGAATTTCACACCGTTCGGCCGGAACGGATGCCGCCAGCCGGAGCTCATAGCGACCAGTCGCTAAGTAATCAGCCTGGCGCGCACGGCGGCCAACTGCTCCGCCAGCTCATCCAACCGGTCCCTGATCAGAATCTTGGTCGAATAGGACGCGGGAATGCCTTCATATCCATCATACACGCCCGCGATCCCTCCCGCTATCGCAGCGATCGTATCCGAGTCTCCGCCCAAGTTCGCCGCCGCTTGGACCACCTCCGCAAACGATTCGGCCTGGAGCAGGATATAAAGCGCCCAGCTCATACTATGAACGACATAACCGCTTGGTTCGCAGTCGGGTTCCCGGGAGAGGACGGATGCGTAGACGGTATTCCCGATTTCGCTGCGAACGGCTTCGCGCAGCGGCTCCTCGTTCATAATCCGGTATACGATCCGGTTGTACAGCGTACAAGCTTCGCTGCATCGTTCGTCGTAATGGGTCATTTTCGACTGCAACCGCGAAAACTTCTCGATCTCCGGCAGTCCGGGGTAGCATAGCCCTACGGGCAGACAACGCATCAGCGAGCCGTTCCCGGCGCTTTGACCGAGATCCAGATCCGCGATGTAGGCGGCTTCGAACCAGCTGTCGTTATAAGTGCTTAATACTCTTCTAATGATATTGCCGATATCTTTCGGATCGGACCGGTACCATTCCAGGAAGTTTGACCCGATATGCGGAATCGGATCATGCGGGTTGCGGACGATCCCTTCGCCGACCGCGAGCGTCATCATCGTATCATCCGTCACTTCGCCCGGCTCCAGATCCCAGACGCCGCCTCCGATGATCTCCGTCAGGTAGCCGTATTTGTTTTTGACCTCGCTTCGGGTCATAAACTCCGTCGTTCCGCCCAGGGCATCCCCGATTGCGACACCGTACAGACCGCCTTTTATACGATTCAACCGATTCATAAGTTCCCCTCCCTATCCAGCTTATTCCGTCAGCTAGACTGAAATTTGTTAGTATCATTTTGTTATTATCATAATAGTATTATATATCCTCCCCTACGCTTGCTGTCAAGCACACGCCCGCTCGCCGTATGCCCCAGCTTCAAGGCATAACGAAAAAAGCCCGATCGCTCGGACTTTTCTCCTCCACCCCGATTCAGTTATCGAACCGCCATAACCGCTCTTACAAACTCCTTCATACCGTCTTGTCGGGTCCCCGCGATCCACGATCTCAACCGTTCCTCGTCGCCTTGAAACACCCATTCCAGCTTCTTTCTTAATTCGTCCATGTACGTGAGCGCCTGGGAAGAGGATGCGGCTTCTTCGCCCATCGCCTCGACCAGCCTGGCCCAATCCCGCTGCGGCGGACCGACGAAATGTTCCGGGTAAGCTTTTGCAATCCGTAGCGCATCCTCCATCGAGCGGTCTGTATAGATTTCGACTGCAAGATACAATCCGACGAATCGGTGGCTGCCATCTTGCCGCATCGCCTGTTCGAAGTACGTCAAAGCTTCGTCGAACCGGCTTTGCTGCGTCAGCGTCTTGCCGCGCACGGATTGCTCGTAAGAGGACAACGGCGAGCGGCGCAGCCGGTCGTAAAGCCCGATTGTTGCATTGTATTCGGTCCAGTCCCGTTTGCCGGCATAATATTCCGCCAGCGCGCTCGCATAGACGGCTTCGGGATGAACCTCCAGCATCCGTTTCAAATACGGAACAACCGCGTCTTGTATCGACTCGTCCTTCATCACGAGCGCTTTCGACTGGAGCAGGCGAATGACCATTCGAAGAGCGTGAACGTCGTTCGGATCGTTCTCCAGCACCTCTTTGTATTTCGACAAAGCTTCCTCATAATGGCTCACTTGAACGAGCCGATCTGCTTCCGTCAACGTTCTCTGCTTCATGTAGAAGAAAGGCAGATTGCCGATGGAATCGTCATCCAGCCGGTAGCCGCTGCTCTTCGTCAGCATCCGGCCGTCCGCGCCGAAAGCTTCGACACTCCAGAAAAACCGGTTGTCCGGATTGGAAAAACCAAGCAGGCCCGACGGGTCGGCTGACGCCCAGTCCCTCTCCGTCTCGTACGACAAGCCGAATACCTGATCGTACAACCGTTCCGCCGGAATCGTTAAGCGGTTATTTTCCACATGCGTCTGCAGCGTCGTGCTGCCCGATCCGTTTTTGAATCCGATTCCTACATTTACATTATAATAGGCTGCTCCTTCCACCCGTTCCCATTCGAACTCGATGTCGGGTCCGGACAGGGTCTGCTGGTTCACCGGAGAAAACAGCTCCAACAGCGGATATAACGTCACCGGCAGCGAAACGTTCGGTTGTCCGTCGATGATCGTCCATTCGTCATTGCCGATCGGCCACGTCCAGCCGCTGATTTGATCGAAATTCATCCCCAGGTACAGCTGGTAGCTGCCGGGAGTGACTCCATAAAACGTATACTGCCCGGAAGCATCCGTAGTCGTCTGATACGGATCTTGTTCCGTCACGCTGCGATTCGCGATCGACTCCTCCCGAAGGAAGACGCCGGCGTTTACGATCGGCGTGCCGTCGCTGCGGCGGAGCGTCCCCGAGACGATCGTACGTCCCGCTTCGAGTCGTTGTTCCTCTTTTTGCAGCAGCTCCTGCAGCATCGTTAATTGGTGTATAAAGACCTGCCTATTGGCGGATGCCGCCGGGAGCGAATTCGCTTCCTCCAGCTCGGCACTGAATCGTTCCAGCGCTTGCCTGCTTTGACCGGCATCGATCCAGACCCGGGCTCTCATACGGGCGATCTCCCCGCTGCCGTTCGTCCCGCCCTCTTGCAGACGGTAGGCGAACTCTGCCAGAACCCGGTCCGCCTCCTCCACTTGTCCGCTGGCCGCAAGCAGCTCAGCCTGTCTAAAGACGAGCGTTTGACGCACATAAGCGAAATTTTTGGCAGTCAGCCGCCGCTCCGCCTCCTCAAGCGTCCGGATCGCTTCCTCCGGCTGCCCTTGGCGTTCGTAGACATACGCCAGATGTTTCACCGCCTGCGACCAATAACCGTCGATCGACGCCTGGTCCACATAGTATTCCAGGTAAGGCACTTTCTCTTCGGTCCGGAACAGTTCCGTACGGTTCGGCAGATGGGACTGGGTATGACCGGGTCCGACATACAAATCGTAGTTGGATGCGCGCATCCGCTCAGGCGCTATAGCTCCTTCGATCATCGTCTCCCGTATCAGTTTCTGCTTCTGCTTTTCCGTAAACAGCGAACCGTCAAGCGCCTCCATGATGCCCTGCACCCCCCGGATATTGCCGGCAGCCGCCTGCTGTCGAGCGTAATACAAATTCCAGTAAGGAAGCGCCACTTCCGTCAGCAGCGGCAAGGCCACCGCGATCGCCAATACCGACAGGACCAGATGCTTAACTTTTATTTTGATTTTCAGCATAGGTCACCGCCTTCTCGAGTTCATCTTCCCAATACGTATTGCCGCCCGCTTCGACGAGCTGCCGGACCGCCGCAGGCGCAGGATGTTCCGGTTCGGAGACCTGGGGGAACCGCTGGACGCCCAGCAAGACGAACAATAACAACGCCGCCGCAGCGCCGGGCACGACCGGAAGCTCGATCTCTTTGTTCCATAACGCGTGCAGCCGTTCACTCCGTGTAGCGGGAAAAGCTTGCTTCCGCACCTCCTCCTGCTTCGTAAAATGAAGCTCGCTGAGCTCCTTATCCAATCGTGTTTTTGCCGACTCGTTGTCCCTGCTCATCGTGGTCCCCCTCCTCCCAGATCCGCTTCAGCATCGAACGCCCTCTTGCGAGGCGCGCTTTAACCGTATTTTCGTTCGTTCCGAGCTGTTCCGCCATTTCCCGCACAGTCAGTTCATTGTAGTAATATAACGTGATCGCCTCTCTGTATAAATACGTCAGCCGATGAACCGCATCAGTCAGGCGCTCGGTGCGCCACTCCAGAAAGAAACGCTCCTCCGGACCGGGCTCCGGATCGTCCCCCAGAAACGATTCCATCCGTGCATATGAGAGCAGCCGGTTCCAGTCCCAGGTACGAAGTTTCATCCGGCACCGGTTGACGGCGATCCGGGTCAGCCAGCCTTTCAGCCGGGAAGGCTCGGCGAGCTGTCCGATCTTGTAATAAGCGGTGATGAAGGTGTCCTGAACCGCCTCTTCCGCCGCCTGCCGGTCTTTGAGCAGGAGATAGGCCGTGCGAAGCAAATAGTCGCCGTACATCTCCATCATACTTTGCAGCGCAGCTTCATCCCGGCGCTTCAACCGTTCGATGACATCCAGTCCGCTCGCCCCCTCTCTCTCTGCACTTTAGATGCACGCTGTACCGATCCGGTTGCATGAAGTACGCCTTTTTGCAAAAAAAAGTTGAAACACAGCTCCTCTTCGATTCGTAAAAACAAAAAAAAGCAGGCGCTCGGCCTGCCGAAACTTGCTGGTCTTCCTTCCAAGCGGTGTAGCTGCTTTCCTGCCCGGAAAGGTACGGTTAACCTGAAGCTGGTACTCGTCCAGGATGAAGCGATTTGCCGGAATGCGGAAAGGCCGTCTCTCTTCCTCGACCCGAACGCAGCTGCGGCGGGTTACTTGGGCTTGTTCTTCCCGATTGCATGAAGGACCGATTCTTTCGGCGTCCAGCAGTCGAATTTGTACTTCGGGTTCGTTGCATAACCGAGCCGGCTGCACCAGTACTTCTCCGGAGTGTGCTTCCGGATCTCATAATGCGTACAGGAAGCACAGCAATGATAAGGGTTCATCTGCTGCCGTTCACTCCTTCAACAGCCGATTTCCAGGCGATTCGCGCTCCTTGAGGGACCGGTTGATTTCAGTTAGCATATACTCAGCGAAGCTAGGCAGCAACGGCGTCTCCGCTTCCAGGCCCGCGGATACTCCGCTGTATTCGTCCAGGCAACGGCGGATCAGCGCCTTGTACCGGTCCGGAACAACCTGTACCGCCCACTCCCCGCCTTCTTTTTTGGAGCTTATCGCCCCTTCTTTCAAATAGTACAACACCCGGCATAAATTTAACGTCATATACTGCGGACTCACAAGAATATCCCGGGCGGCATCCTTAACGTCATTCAGGATCGACGACGTATAGTGCAAGGCATCTACAGGCTCGTACAGCTCCCGGAGCGGCCGGCCGTATAGAGCGATGCCCCGATAATAGGCGATCGTCAGGTGGGCCGCCAAATCTTCGTCCTTAAATCCGCCGCATCTGTAGTTTGCATCCTGCCGGTATTTCTCTCTATGGAGCGGGGAGTAATGAAATTCAAAAGGCGTAGGATACGTAAAAGGTTTCACCGCGGATTCCAGCAGCACGCTGAATTCGAGCTCGGGAAGCTCCGGCATGTCGTCGGCCATCTTCAGTACGGCACGCGCCAGTTCGCGGTACGTGTCCTCGTCCGGCTTCTCCTTCAGGATGACCAGAAAATCGATGTCGCTCCGATCCGGATGAAAGCAGCCCATAGCGAGCGAACCATGTAGATAAATACCGATCAACCGCTCCTCGAGCAGTTGCCTGAACAGATCAACGATCTTATTCAAATATAGCGATGTGTCCGTCTTCATCCGCTTCATCCGATACACCCGCTCCTTCCGGCTTCCTTACTCCCCGATGCACTCGCTCAAAAAGGCCGGGCTGTAACCGTTCTCCGTCGCCCACCTGGCTGCGGTCTCCAGCTTCTCCCGGTAATCCGGCTGGTAAGCCGTATAATGCGGATAATAGTATTGCTCGTGAATCAGCAGCTCGATAAATCCCGCTTCGCCGGGGTTCGCCTTGACCCGGTCGAGCTCCCGGATGATATCGTTTTTCTTCAGCCCGTCCAGCACCGCATCGATCTTGATGAAGATGAGATCCTCGCTATGATCTTTCCAGAAGTCCCGGCCGTTCAGATGCACGGTCTGCTCGTCGTTCAAATAATAAGAGACGATCGGGCGGCCGCCCGCAAACCGGAAATAACCGGCTAATCCTCGGAAGCCGAACTGCCGGAGCGCTCTGCACCCTTCGCGTGTCGCTGCGCCGTAATGGATCGTCGTGGCCGGCTCCAGAACCTCCTCGCCCGCAAACCGGACGATCTCGCCGGTGACGAGTTTGCAGTCGCGCAGCACCTCTTCGGGCTCCGCATGTTCATAGGGCCGGGGCGGGTCATTTTGCAGCGCATGAAAAGTTAACCGGAGCCAGTGGGCATTCGCCTTCCACTCCTCCTTGTACGTATCCGGCATCTGCGACAGGTTGAAGCCTTCCGTCTGGTAGTACAGATTAAACTGCACCTTCGTGCCGTACTTGTCGTGAATATCCTTGAACATGCCGAGGTAAGGGTTGTCGAAGATGGACCGGTACTGATGGCGATTGTCGGCGATGTCTTTCAGAAACCAGATGTTGTCGTCTACCGCAATACGGTATTTGTTCACGGCGTTTTTCAGCCAATAGACGACCCGGCTGTCGATGTAACCCGTCTCCCTGTCCGTTACCGTTATCGTATTCGCATACCCGTCCAAAGCGGCTTCCCCGTAGTAATACTCGCCCTCCCGGCGCGCTTCGGCACCGTTCACGAGCAATTGCCTGCCGTCAGGCGCGGATATGGACACGTTAATAACGAGCCGCCCCTCCCGGATTTGTCCGTCGTACTCATTCAACATATCGCCGTCATGCGGAAACACAACCGTACAGCTCATTTCGAAATCCCTCCCTTTTTCTTCCTCTCCCCCGGCACATCGAGCTTCAGGCGCTTATCCCCCGGATTTTCCAAGCTCCATATCTTCGCTGCTGAGCAGTTCCATCAAAGCGGCCGGGATCGAGAAATGCTTATTGTCAATCATAAACCGGGCCAGCTCCTCGGCATCGTCGTGATGCTGTTCTCCCTTTATCGCTTCGATCTCCCGGTGCAGCCGTTCCATCCGCAGATCGAGCTGATTGGACGAGTCCGCCGCCTCTTTCAGCTCCTGCAGCAGACGGGCAGGGACGGATTGATCGTATTTGTAAAAAATTTTGTGCTCCAGGCTCGCCCAAAAATCCATCGCAATCGTCCGGATCTGCACCTCGACAAAAACGTTCTCCTGGCGGTCCGACATAAAAACCGGCACCTGCATCAGCAGGTGGAGGCTGCGATAGCCGTTGGGCTTCGGATTCATGATATAATCCTTGATTTCTACAATGTTCAAGTCGCTCTGGTTGCTGAGCATCTCGCTGATCCAATAAATATCCGAGATGAAGGAGCACGTGATCCGCAGCCCCGCAATATCCTTAATATTTTCCCTGATGCTGGAAAATGAAGTGCCGCAGCCTTTGCGGCGAAGCTTGTTCATAATGCTGACCGGCGTTTTGATCCGCGACTTCGTATGCTCGATCGGATTGTAATCGTGCAGCAGATGGAACTCTTCCTTCAGAATATCCACCTTCGTTTCAAGCTCGCTTAGAGCAAACTTGTACATCATCATAAACCGCGTAATCTTGTTGCGGATGAACTTTACCTGTTCCACTTGACTAATGCTCATTGCCGATTCCCTTTCTGTCTGTCCGTTCGTTATGGCCGTATACCGGCAGTTTTCCCAAGCCTATCCATCCCATTATACCATAAGACGGAACCCAGCCAGAACAAATACCGCTTCGGAAAACCGGTCCGGGAGGACAAAAAAGAAACACTTGCCGGTTAAGCAAGTGTCCCTTCCCCATTCCGCATCACATGTCAGCCGTCCGTCAGGACGCGGCTTCCGCGACAACCATCGCATACCCCTCAATGGGCGGCAAGGCGATCCGCACATAGCCGTCCGGCGTCCGGTCGAAGGGCAGCGGCGTCCGGTCCGGCGCCATATAGACGGCCGTCACGCCGTCCGCCCTTAAGGAAACCGCCGCACCGTGCAGAATCGGACGGTCCTCAATCACTTCGTAGTTGCCCCGCTTCTCCGGATACGTCAGCTTGATGTGGATCATCCGGCTCCGCTCCTTCGCCGTTACCGTCACACGCGCTGTCGTCGGGATTCGTTCGCACCGGATTACCGGCTGCGCAAGCAGCTGATCGATGCAATGCTTCACCGCATATTTGTGCACCGGATACGCATGACGGTTGTAATTGCCGAATACGGGAAAGCAGAAGTGAATGATGTTTCCGCTTCTCGCAACGGCCGGTTCACCGTTCTCCTTCTCGGGAGGCGTATAGAAGGAACCATGGAAACCGTCCCACCGCCGGTTAAAATAAGGCTGCACGTAGTCCGCAATCGTCCGGGAGCCCTCTCCGAGCTTCATCCGGATTCCCGTTCCGTACATCGAGCAAGGCATATCGGGTATGTCGTCCCCCGTATTCTCCTTCATCCGGAAATAAGAGGCGTTCGACGCATCCTTCCCTTCATAGCCCAACTGCCACTCCTCCAGGGCAAAGCCGGTGTGAGCCTCGTCCAGCCCGGAGTGTCCGGAGCTGATTATCCCTTTGCCGGCCGACAGATGAACCTTCAGCTTCGCCCGCAGCGTCGGAGTGACCGTTATCTGATCCGGCATAATAAGGAGCTTGTAACGGTCAAACTCCATCTCTTCGTCGATAATGTCGTACGTAAGCTTCAGTTCGCCCAGCATACGGACCGCTCCCGCATGACAGCCGTGAAGATGTCCGTCCGTCCGGGTCAGTACGGCGATATCCGCAACAGCCGCCGCCTCGTCGGTCCAAGGCTCGTAACGTTCGATGTCGCGGTAGACGTCTCCGATCATCCGGTACACCGGTTCGTCCAGTCCGTCCCGCGGATGCATATGATCGCCGACCGAGGTCGGCATCGCATTCATGATCGCATCCCAGCAGTCGTTCTGGAGCGACGCCTTGCTTTTGAGTCCTCCGAAATCGCCCCAGTTCGCATGAAACCGCCCCGTCATGTAGAACACCTGCTGCCCCAAGTTGCGGATATACGCGGCTTGCGCCGGAAAGAAGTCGTAGCTCCAGGCGCCCGGGAGACATTCGATTTCCCAATGAGTCCGCAGCCCCTTCGTTTCTTGCGTGCTCAGTCCGTTCAAATATAAAAATTTATCGTCCCCGACCAGCTTTTTGACGTCCCGGCAAAACTCGAGCAGCGCTTCGCGGGCAAACTCCCGCACCTGACCGGGATCGAGCGGGTCCATCCCTTTCTCGCGCATCGTCTCCAGACATTCGTTCCCGTGACACGGGCGCACCACCATACAGTCCAGAAATACGCCCTCCACCGGATACTGCTCCAGAACCTCGCGGATCATCGCCAGCATATAGTCGCGATAACCGGAATGGAAGCACATGTTGCGGAAGAAGTTGGCGGTTCTGTCCCCGTATATAATCTGTCCGTCCTCGTTGACGACCGTCCAGTCCCGGCGCATGCGCGCCATCTCGTGGTCGAGGCCTACATTAAAATACGCGGTAACGCCAATCCCCAGCTTGCGGCACTCCTCGACGACCTGACCCAGCATATCGAACTTGAGATGCGGATGCGGGATACCGATCTTCGTCGGATAATACGCAAAGCCGATATTGCATTTGGCAAAAAAATTGATAAAATCGACCCGCGCATCGGCAAGTGTACGCGCGAACTGGACGGCATCGAACCGTTCTCCGAAATCCGGTATGTCCGGCATCGTATGAAAATCGATATGCACCGCTCTTTTGATGGTCCTCACGATCCGATCAGCTCCCTGGCTATGGTGGACTCGCCTAATGTACACTGCAGGTTGCGTCGGCTTGTCTCGGGGCGGCTGGGCAGGTTGGGATCGCCGACTACCTCATTACATTATATATTTTACATAATATATACTTGGTTGCCAACTGATTTATTAATTAGGATAGCTGTTAATCGGATTCGTATATATGAGGCGGACAAGCTGCAGGCCAAGCACAAAAAAGCCTCCGCTCCTACTGCAAAGTGGTTATAGAGGCTTTCGTTCCGGTGTTGCTGCCGGGCTCGTTTCCTTGCGGGCCGCTCTCGGGACTGCCGCTGCCGTCAGCCCCTCCCCTTATCCCGCTTGCGACTCTGAAGGGTCCAATTGGAAAATATATTTCTGTATCGCCTTCGCCACTCCGTTGCGCTCGTTCGTATCCGTCACCCCGTCGGCGGCCCGCTTCAACGCTTCGTCCGCATTGCCCATCGCGATCCCAAGTCCCGCTGCGCGGATCAGCTCCATATCGTTATGCTGATCACCGACCGCCATCACCTGGTCCATCGTAATTCCGAGTAGCCCGCATACTTTCTTTACGCCGGACGCCTTGCTGACGCCCCGTACCGATATTTCCATGTTGGTATCCGCCGACCGGGTAACCTCCAGATGCCCCCAGCTTCGCACCTTTTCCCGCAGCGGTTCGATGACGTCAATCTCCTGATGATGGATGCCGAACTTCATCCAATCCCGGTCGAACATCTCGTCGCTCCAATGCTTGCTGCCGGTCAAGCTTTCGACGCTGTAGCCCCAGAAGCGCGCCCCCGACACAACCGCCAATTCGTGAAGCTTGCGGATATCTTCCCTGCTGAGAAACGTCCGTTCATGCAGCCGCCCCGGCCCTTCCCATATCTCCGCACCGTTCAGCAGAACCATCGGAGACAACAAGTCAAGCTCCTCCCAAAACGAGCCCGCCGTCTGCATCCCGCGCCCGGTAGCGAACATTACCGTCACCCCGGCTTCTTCAGCAAGCCGGATCCAATGGGCCGCTTCTTTCGTAATCAATTTGTCGTCGGTTAACAACGTGCCGTCCATATCCAATGCCAGCAACCGGTATGCGGTCATGATATCCCTCTTTCCCTGTAAGATTTGCGAATGCAGTGATGCAAATGCGGGGCTCCGCCCGGGAGCCCCAACCTCGTATTATCTCGCCTTCACTTCTTCAATGTGTTTGTTCGCTTTCTCATTCGCCGTACGGAGCGCGGAGTTGATATCCACACCGCCAAAGATCATGCTTTCCGTAGCCTCGCGCAAAAACTTGTAGTTTTCGCTATCATACTCCGAGGCGATTGGCGCTTCGGCCGGTCTCACCGAGAATACACCCGATAAGTTTTTGTTTTTGAAAATGTTCGTCGTTGAAGCATACTGTGTGCGCAGCTCCGGCTTGTTCAGGATCGTCAAATTCCGGTCTTTGTTCATCACCTCCTGCGACTCTTCTCCGATCATCGTCAAAATGACGCGGTAGGCGGCTTCTTTGTTTTTGGCCGTCGGCGGCACCATCAGCGACTGGAACTCAATCTCTCTGCCCACGCCGGGCTTATCCGAGAATACCGGGTGTCCGGCGACGTCCCAATCAAACGTTTGCCCTCCTTCTTCCGCCGTCTTCAGCCGGCTTGTAATCGCTGCCAACCAGGACGGGAACATGGCCAGCTTCTGATCCTTGATCAAGTAATCGACACCGTATGTATATTTGTTCTTATCGCCGATCATCCCCGGTATCTCATAAACCGATTTCATAAGTCCGAACATCTTCTTGTAGCCGTCCGAATCGAAAGCCGCCTTACCCTGCTTGTCGACCGTTCCGAGCGAATAGCCGCGGGCAAGCGTCCGGTCGGTCCCGAGATCGAGTCCGATAAACTGTGTTTCGCCGTCTTTGCGGGTCAGCCTTTTGCCCAGGTCGATCGCCTCTTCCCAGGTCATGCCGTCTTTCGGGAACGGAACCCCGAACTTGTTAAAAATCTCTTTGTTGTAAAGCAGCACCCCGTAATTTAACGTATACGGAATCCCGTACAATTCGCCGTTTTTGCCATAACTTTTCACAGCATTGACGGCTTGGGGCTCGAACTGGCCGAGATCCACTTTGTATGTTTTGACGAATGCATTCAAATCGCTGGCAACCCCGAGAGGCAGCAGTCCGTTCATATAAAAATGCGTCGTAGCGATCAGATCGGGAACTTCGCCGGCTGCAATCATATCGTTCAGCGTAATTCCTTTAATCAGCTCGATCTTGATGTTCGGATGCTTCTGGTTGACGGTGCTGAACAATGCGTTCAGATCGTTCTCGTTGTTGATCGCCGCGTAGTGGGAGTATAGCTTGACGGTAACCGGCTCCGTGATGTTTAACTCGGGAACGGTCTGCGGAGCGCCCGGCTCCGTCGTTCCGGCGGACGGAGTACCGTCACTGCCGGACTGGCTGCAGCCCGACAAAGCAATGGAAACGGCGAGCAGCGCGGTGCCGTACGTTGCAATCTTTTTATGAGACAGCATCGGAATCACCCTTATTTGATTAATATATTTGATTTAGTAATTACTGAAAAAGAAGAACGCGCAGCTCCGCCTCATTAAGGGGGACGCAGGAAGACGACACGTACCGGCATCCTCTCCCCCGTTCGCTACAGAGACAGCTGCTCCAGCGGCACTTCGAAAAAGTCGTTCATGACCAATCCGGCCGCCGATATCGATTCATTCGGGGTCTCCGGCAGGCATATGATTTCGACTCCTTTGCACGTATCCGGGACGGAGCTTGCGATCCGTTCTTTGACGGCATCGATCAGCGTGTCCCTGAACGCATCTACAAGAGCGCCGGTTACGAGCACATGCTCGGGATTCAGCATCGTTATCATGTTGCTTAGCGCGAGGCCGATTCCGTCGATTATCGAACCGAATCGCGCTATCGCCTCCGGTTCCCGCTCCAGCACACGGGTCCGGAACTCGTCCAGCTTCCAGCCGGACCGCCGCAAGCTGCTGATCGAAGCGATCGTCGTCAGACAGCCTTTGCCGCCGCAGTGACATTTTACGGCATATTCGCCGACAACGACTTTGTAATGTCCGAATTCCCCAGCCACATGATTCGCGCCGGAGCATAGCTGGTTATTGGCTACGATCGCTCCGCCGATCCCGTAATCCAGCTTCAGCGTCATATTGTTCTGGGATGCGGCCAGCCTTCCGTTCAGGTTCTCCACGAGCGCAAGCAAATTAACGTCGTTATCGAGCAGCACCGGCAGCCCGTACTTCTCCTCCAGCCGGTCTCTAAGCGGGAAATCACGGTAGCCGAGCCCCGGAGAATAGAGCACAATCCCTTGCTTGGAGTCGACGAGCCCTTGAATGCTGCAGCCGATTCCTTGCAGCCGGCTCTGATCCGGCACGTGTTGCAGCAGTTCGTCCACAACTTGAATCATATACGCTAGCGGATAACCTTCCCGGTCGATCTTCTCCCGTTTGACTTCAAAAATCCGTTTGTTCTGAAAATCCATCAGCGAGCCGCGGATATACTGGACCGCCACCTCGATCCCGATCGCGTACATGCTGCTTCCGTCGATGACGAGCGGGACCGGCTTGCGGCCGACGCTGCTTGTAGTCGGTGTCATCTCCAGCACGATCCGATCCTGCAGCAGCCGGTTCACGATATTCGTAATCGTTTGTTGGGTCAGTCCCGTCTTCTCCGCCAGCTCCACCCGGGAGATCGGGCCGTCTGTGAAGATAAGGCGCAGAACCTTTTGCTGATTAATCGATTTCAACAGTTTATTGCTTGTCGGTTTGTTAGCTTGCATATTTTCCTCCGGTTCGGTACTTCTTCCTTTCGTATTATAAATTAAATGATTTGAATAGGAAAGGAACATCCCCAGCTATGGATGGTTCGGAAAACTCGGAGGGTCCGGTCCTGGACTCTTCTACAGTGTATACGTTCATCTGCTGCTCTCATGCATAGATACCCAGTTGCCGTGCTTCTTTGCGATGTGCCTTTTTGTGCTCAGCGCGGCAGGTCGGAAGGTCTGATTCACCTTTTCCGGTATCGCGCGGTCGAAACCAAAATATCAAACGCCCCCTTTTAATTAATAAATCAATTTGTTTTATTAACTACTTACAATCTCTATTATAAGGATCATTTGTTAAAGCACAATCCCGAATTTGTCATCGCGGTGTAAAATTTTTTCACGGCATGTCTATCCTATCAAGTTCATAATCTCGATTCCCGGCAAGTATTGCTCGGCTCTCCCACGTCCCCTTTCTTTACCGAACGGATACGGGTAGAATAGAAAGATGAACAGCATTCGACTGAAACGGGAAGGGCCGAACGAACGATGTAAGGAAGAACGACCAGAGGGGGACCGATGATGAGGTTCGTCACGGAAACGAGGTTTAAACAGCTGGAGGAGATCATTCAATCCATTCCCGACCAGTATGAACGAAGTTATGCGCTTCACCTGATCAAGTCGATCCAATCGGATATCGACGATAATTATGCGGAAATTCAGAGACCGATTCGCCTGGAACGCACTTCCCGAAGGCCCGACAATTCGTAACCGCCCTGTCAAGCTAACCGGGTCCATCATCGATCGTCGTCGCGGTTCCGGGCTCCCCGGTGCTAGATCAATTCGAAGGAGCCCGTCGAAGCATGCCCGCCGCTCTGCCGCCGCGTGCATCCCAAGGTTTCGGTTTCGGTCCGGACTACGCGCTAGCTGTCCGCATCGCCGAGCTTCCTTTGATCGAGCTTTTCCTTATACAGTTTCAACGTCCGGGTGCTTCCGCCCCGCTTGGGCGAGACGGACGGAAACCGGTCTAGTTCGAATACCGCTGCTCTACCTTCTTCACTTCCCCGTAATACGCCGCCAACCGCTTTCGCTTCGAAATAAAAGTTAAGCATCGGCCCCGGATACGATTCGTTTCTCGCAAATTCCCAGCCTAACAATTGGGTGATCGCTACGTGCAGTCCGGTCTCCTCATAGGCTTCCCGTACAGCCGCTTCCTCCGGCGACTCGCCGTACTCTCCGTGACCGCCCGGCAGCGCGCCCGGAAATGAAGCCGGGGCGTCCGGCGGCAATAACCCGACAATCCCATGATCTGTTGTTATCAGGATCACAACCCCAAGCGCATTCGACGGATAATGCGTCCAGCGGCATGACGGGCAGCTCACCCGCTCAATCCCGTCGTCGCCTAACACGCCCCGGATCAGCTTCGTGCGGCACATTGGACAATATTGATAACGCAGCCGGGGTAATACCAGTTCGGGATAATCCATCGGAATACCTCCTGCTATTTGTGGAGAAGCGGATATAGTTTACGTTGAGTTTTATAAGTGATGGGACAATTTATGTCCCTATAGGACATTTAATGACCCATATGCAAATCTTAACACCTATATACCCATAAATCAATTCAAATTATGCCATCTCCTCTTCTTCAAAAGCGGTTACTTTTCCGTAGCAGAGGGGCTGTTCCCTTAGTCCTTTCGCAATTTAGTGCCCGCCCGAAACGGCTTTTTCACGACTAAAAAGGACCCCGGCCTCCGTTTTGCAACGGAATTTGAGGTCCTTTTGTTTGAAAGTCGGGACGTTCCCCTGTCATCCGACACTTTGGGGATAGCATGATACGTGTGCCTGTTCGAATCTCTACGCGCCTGAAGGACACATGGAGCCTTCTCTAGCCGATGTGCGAGCCGAAGCCCGGCTCCACAGTCTGCTCCATAAAGCTAAGCTGCGCTCCTAACGAACGGAAGCTGCCGATAACATCGGCGTATCCGCGCTCCAGATGCTCGACGCCCGTAATACGCGTCGTTCCTTCTGCAGCGAGTCCGGCGAGCAGCAGGCACGCCCCTGCGCGCACATCGGTCGCATGCACCCAGTTGCCTTGAAGCGGCCGGCCGCCGCGAATCGTTGCGGTTTCTTTGCGCAGTTCGATATCGGCGCCCATCCGCCTCAGCTGCGGAATATGATTGAACCGGTCCGGGAAGACGGATTCGGTCACTACGCTTTTCCCTTTGGCCATGACGAGCAGCGCGGTCATCGGCTGCTGCAGGTCGGTGGCGAATCCCGGGTACATCGACGCCCGTATACGCGCTGGCTTGATCGTATCGGCACCGTAAGCGGTTATACGGCTGTCCGTCGTCTCGATCGTCAGCCCGATCTCCTTCAGCTTGGCAATGCAGGACCCCAAGTGCTCGGGAATGACCTGATCCACCGTCACCTGTCCGCCCGTGATTCCTGCCGACATCAGGAACGTGCCGGCAATGAGCCGGTCCGGAATGACTGTGTGATGCCCGCCGTTCAGGTACGGTACGCCATCGATCCGGATACGGCCGGTGCCGGCTCCGACGATTTTTGCGCCCAGCTGGGACAGAAATGCAGCCGTGTCGACAACCTCCGGATCAACAGCCGCATGGTACAGATGCGTCCGGCCCTTCGCCCGGACAGCGGCCAGCATCGCGTTGATCGTAGCGCCGCATGTGATCGTATCGAAATAAATATCCGCGCCGTGCAGCTCGGTGGCTTCCACCCGGTAGCCCTCCTCCTGGAAGACGACCTTGGCTCCCATCGCTTGAAACACCTTGATATGCTGATCGATCGGGCGCGATCCGAAATTGTCGCCACCCGGATAACCGATCGTAACTTGTCCGAATTTGGCCAGCAGGGCACCGGCGAAGTAATATGAAGCTCTGTACGAGGAAGCTCTCCCCGGATCGATCACGGCGCTGTGAATATACCGGGGGTCCAGCTCGATCCGCCCGTCTCCGTGCCGGTTCAGCTTCAGCCCGATCTCCTTGCCGATCTGCTTGATGACCTTCACGTCCTCATTGTAGGGGACGCCTTCCAGCGTGACAATATCGTCCGCCAGACAAGATGCCGCAAGCAAGGCAAGCGAGCTGTTTTTGGAGCCCGGTACTTGAATAACGCCTTGAAGTTTGCCGGCAGGTTCGATCTGTATATATCGCATTGCCGCTCCACCCTCTTCTCATATGTCCTATGTCGATTGGTTGTCCATAATATATCCGCTCCCGCGTACCGCACGGATCGGAAACGTGTCTCTCCCGTACTTTTTACGAATCCGGTATATAAGGGCGTTCAGCTCGTCCATCGTAACGTCGGGGCTTCCGTCGGGACCGGGGTTGCGATCCGGCCATACGGCCTGCTTGATGACGGGGATGGATACGAGACGCCCCGAATGATCCTGCAGCAGTTGCAGGAACAAATATTCCTTCTCCGACATCGCTATCCGTTTACCGTCGATGACGCATTCCCGCTTCTCCCAATCTACTGTGGGCTGAACCGACGGAAGGTCTCCCGGCTCGGCCAGACGGATCGGCTCCATCTCCAGCGTCTGATCGCCGAACGAATACGAGAATTGAATGACGGTTAATCCTTTGGCCAGCTTGATCATATCCCCTGTCTCCAAAGGATAAGGCGTATGGGCAACCGCTCTGACTCCGTTTATCTCGGTGCCGTGACGGCTTCCCGAGTCGTACAATACCGCTTTCTGCCGTTCCTTGCGAATAACAAAATGGTTGCGGGAAATAAACGTGTTCGTAAATGCAACGTCCGGGGAATTGGCAGCCGAAGCTCTTCCGACCACGGTTTCTTCCGCCGTCAAATTTAAGCATGTCCCGGGTTGAAAGGGCTCCCCTCTAACAATATATAAACAAGCGAACGTCTCCAAGTTGCGATTCCCTCCGATTCTGCTATCATCCTCATCTTATCCCATTTGGGTCCGATTATAAATCGGGAATCACTGACGGCTCCCTGATAAATCAATAATAAGCCAAATCGTATCCCATAGGCTTATACGAATCAAGCGGTAATTTGTTTTATGGCCCCCTGTTTTGCCCCATATTAGGGCTTTTGGTTCGGAGCTGACTGCCTTCCCGTCACCGGACAGGCTGCACGACGATAGAAAAACCGCCCGGTGAAAATGAAAGCCGGACGGTCCTTTTTGGAATACAAACCCATACAGTGGTGCGTGGAAGAGGAAGGGTACCTGCGCTCCAGCCCTCGCTGAGCGACTCTTGCTAGCCCTGACTCGACAAGGAAGGAGCCTTCTTCTCCGCTTTACCCCAGTGGAGAACTTACACCTTCCGTCCTTTCAAAAAAAACAGCTTTGCGGAGCCGTTTCTCACGACTTCACCGCAAAGCTGTCCGGGACCGGCGTTTAGCCGGCTGCTGGGGCTGCTGGGGCTTCCAGCGCTTCCTTCGGAACCGTAATTTCTTTGACGCCGTTGTAGTTGGCGTACGTGCCGTCGATCGCTTGAATCATGCGCATCTTCTGGCCTTGAACGTCCATGTCGAAATCCATGTTCACTTTCATGTTTTTCGGATAGTACGTCTTTTTGTCGATCGTAAACGAATACTCCATCTTCGTAATCTTCATGCCGGACGCTGCCTGCTTCACAACTTCTTGCATCGCCGGATCGCTGCCCATATTGTTTTGAATCTCTTTTTGGATAAAATCGTTGAATTTATCTCCGTTCGCCGACAACACGACCGTGTACGTATCGCCACTTTCCGTCATTGTGAAGTCATTGGCGAATTCCTTCAGCTTCTCGAACTGCTTGGCCGGATCGAGCTGCTCGCTGGACAGTGCGCCCATCACCTGGTCGATTTGCTCTTGAGGCAATTTCATCCATTGTCCGGTCGTCGATTCCTTCATGAAGATGCCGTCTTTGGTCATATAAATCTCCATCTTCATGTCCTGGCCCATCATGTTCATCGACATCGTTTGTTTAAACGACATCTGCGGCTTCATGACGACATCCATATCGATTTTGGACTGAATGTCCATTTTGTTAGCGCCTTGCTCGATATTTTGCTTGGCGTTCATGTTTACCGTATAGCTGTCCAACTTGGCCGTTACTTCCATCGACTTCATAAAGATTTCCGAAGCTGTGCTGGCTTTCGGCGTTTCCGCCGGTTTTGGAGTCTCGCCCGTCTTCGCCGGCGACGAGGCTTCCGTACCATTTGATGCCGCAGGCGTCTGGCCTGCAGGCTCGGCGGGTTTTTGACCGCATGCGGCCAAAGCGGCTACGCAAAGTACCAGCAGTACAGAGGTTGCCGCTTTTTTCAATTTTGTCTGTTTTTTCATATTTTTATCTCCTCCCTATCCGTTGTGGATTTTACCATACGATTTCTTCCAAACATAGGGAGCTTAGGACCTATTCCCGATAAAAAATTCGCCACACTCCGACAAATTCCCCGTACGCGCGTCAAGCAAAACGCCGCTCAAGCCTTACGGCTCAAGCGGCGCCCGGTTCTCCTTCCGCGTTGCGATATAGGGGTCAGCCACCCAGTAGACCGATCATTTCCTGGACCGTCTGCTGAATCTTCGAACGGATCTCCTGCGGCAATGCGGCTAACAGCGGCGGTTTATTCAGATGATCCTGGAGCCGCTCCAGACGCGCTATCGCTTGTTCGGTATTATCCCGATTCCAGTGATGCAGCATCTGTCGAACCGTATTCGAGACGATCTGTGAAGCCGGAGGAGTGAGTCCCCACGATTCGATCATCGCGTCGATCCGTGCCGAGAGCGACACGATCCGCACCTGATGACGTCCCGCCGTCAATGCCAGGTCGACTGTCCCCGCCGGCTCGTTGACCGTGTAATTGCCTTGGCCCAGCAATTGACCGTCCACATAAATTAGAGCGTCGGCCGGCGCATGGATGCTGATGTTTTGCGCGGCGGCGGTGTCTACGATCCCTTCAGTCTCCAACGTCTCGCTGCTCGTATCGAACGAGGCGCTGAACGCCGAACTGCCCGCTAACAGGACGCTGCTGCCGGAGAGCAGCGAGGTTCCCCGTGTCATCTTAAATCCGACGATATCGTCATTGCTGTTATAACTTACGACTGCTTGCTCGGCATCGCCGGTCACAACGCCGACGGTGAAACCGGAATTTCCGGTGCGGAACACGACGAGATCACGCACGCCGCTTCCGTCTTCCCGGTCGACGCTCGCTCCGACACCGTTCGTGCCGGTAACCATCGCCGCGCTAACCTCCAACTGCTCCAGCTCGGGAGAATTGGCAGGCAGCAGCGTAACCGCGTCAAGGCCGATAAAGTAGTTGCCCGACAACGCATTTTTGCCGGTTACTTCGTACCGGATCGTATGCGTTCCGGCCGTCAGTTGAAGATTGCCTTGATCGGCCGTAACCGGCCCCGTCACATCGGGAGCATAACCGTCGAACGCTCCGCCGGCCGGCTGTCCGTCGACGTATGTTTGGACGATGCCGTACATGGGCGATTTTAAAAATCGGCTTTTCAGCGCATAGGTGCCGTCTTCCGGAACGTTGACGGTGACGGTCATGTAGTCGCCGGTCTCGGCTCCGCGATAGAAAATAACGGTGCTGCCCGACGCTTGAACGAGCTTCACTTCACGGCCGGAGCTGTCTGTGAGCGGCAGCAGGTTGGACTCGTCGAACAGACCTTGCGGCTGGTACGGACGGGTCTTTAGCACGGTCAGGAACCGGTGATCGGCGGTTGCCGCGCCGCTGCCTACTTTCGTATAGTAGCCGTACGATTCCGCCCCCGGATGCTGGGTGACCGTGATCGGCAATGTCGTATCGGCCAAAAACTTGGCAGCCAGCTCGGCTCCGCCGCTGCGCACGTACAATCCGTTGCCTTGCGTCGTCTGGCCGGCTTGCACCTCCTGGCCGTTTACCTCGAAATGGTTCAGCGCTCCGTTGAACAGCACCCAATCGTACACATGGGGGGCGTCCGCCTCCAGTTCGTCCAGCAGCACGAACGTATCCGGCTTCAAGTAGACGACGTGGCGGTCGAATCGGTCGAGCTTGGGATTGCCGTACGCGCCGGCTGCAGACCCTTTGATGTAATCATAGGTGGGAGCGAGAAGCCCTTCCGTCAAGGAACCTCTGCCCCGGACCGTCTGCCCTTGGCCGTCCACCTGAATGGTGCTGTGCCCGAGCCGGACGGTCAGATCGTTTGCCGGACCGGCTACGTAGTCTTGATACCCGGCGTCGCCGGCGATCCATGTCCGGTTTGTCGCAATCTGGAAGCTGTTCTGGTCGAAATGGTTGTGACCGAGATTCGAATTGTTGCCGACCATCCCGAACAGCATATCGTCGGCTTCCCAGCCGCTTCGAAGCAGCGCCCAGCCGATCTCGTCCAGAACGGCGGATGCCGGCCATTCGTCGGGAGATGTGATCACGGCGTTCGGACGGAAGTACAGGAAGCCGTCGTTGCCGCTGGCAGCCGCGCCCGTTTCCTGCAAATACCACCCGGCCTGCCCGTTGTTCAGCCAGGCGTTGATGACGTTCATAGTCAAGCCGAAATAGTTCGCCGCGCCGGAATCCGAGAAATTCGCGAGTCCGCCTCCGCCTGGAGCCAGGGCATACACGATCCAGCGGACGAGGAAATCGTTGATGAACGGATGATCGGCCAGCTCTTGAACGCCGGTGACGCGGTTAATGTGATCGAACGCCTTAATCATATTGTCCATCGCATAGCTCGTATACAGCAAGCCTTCCTGCTGGCCGGAAGTCATCCGCTCGTCCAGATACCACTGGTAATAATTCATCGCTCTCGTCAAGTAGGCGTTTGCGTTCGGGCTGTGCCCGAGCAGCACCGCCGCCCCGCTGCCCAGCGCCGCCGCGCGGAGCGACTGGATATTATGGTCCAGCTTGTTTCTGGCATCCTTATAAAGCGGGATCAGACCTTTATTCTCCAGCGCCGTCATAACCTGCGTGCGCTCCGCTTCGGTGAATACGTCGTACAAAATATCGAACGCCATGCTGACTCCGAATGTCAGGTGAGACGTATCGAGACACGTTTCCCCGCCGCACGGGTAGGTCGGGTCGGTCCAGCTGTTCCAGCCGGCGAGCGACAGCACGTACGATTTGGCCTTGTCCGCATAGGCCGTATTGCCGGACACCGCATAAGCGAGGCTAAGCGTCTCCAGCCGTTCTTGAATCGAGCGGGTCATCATCGTCCAATACGGATACGGCGATGTAAATCCCGGCGGATTCTCGATCGGTCCCGGCTGTACCGGCGGTAGCGGGAAGGTCACGACTTTGCCGGCATAATACGTTCTGGAGAAGCTCGTTTCGGTCAAATAAGCGTCTGCTGTGCTTTTGATCGAGTCCCAGAGCTGCTTGCCGGTTCTGCCGAAAGGGGCATGGACCGTATCCTGGGCTCTTGACTGCAAGGAAGGAAGATCCGCGGGGGTGAAGTACAATCTCGGATGGCTTGCGTTCAGAAGCGGAAATTCCCTTACCGGCTCGGGAGGGGCCAACCGGAACATGGCGTCGTCGAAATAAGCCGTTCCCTGATTGCCTACATGCTGATACATCAGCAGCGTAGCATAGGTCGCGCCTGCGGGCGCTTCGCTTTGAATTTCGAGTTTTTCCCAGGAGCCGATCGCGGAATTGGTAATGATTTTCGTAAGAATCCGCACGTTGGAGCTGTTCCAGAACTCCAGATACATCTGCGAGACCCCGGATTCGTTATACGAATACATGGACGCTTCATACAGCTTGCCCGCAATTACAGGCATGCTGCCGCTCCTCAGACCGGGACCCGACGTCGTGCTCGGATCTTCCATCTTCAGACTGTACACGCCGCTGTGAACCGTAGTTGAATCGGAGCTATACACCGATGACGGGCTGAGGCTTGTCCAACCGACCGGTTTGCCTCCCGCCACTTCTTCAAATCCGCCGTTATAAGGCATGACTAGCGGCACCTCCTGAAGGGAAGCATCGTCAAAATAAGCAACCCCTACGTTCGACTGATGCTGATAGAGCAGCACGTTGGCGCCTACCGCTCCTGCGGGGGCTTCGGCTACAATCTCAACGGCGTTCCATTGCGCGCCAGCCGGAACGTTGGCGATCTTCACG
The DNA here is from genome assembly GCF_036577605.1 of Paenibacillus sp. GYB004. Lineage (NCBI taxonomy): Bacteria > Bacillati > Bacillota > Bacilli > Caryophanales > Paenibacillaceae > Paenibacillus > Paenibacillus sp. GYB004. The sequence goes on along the minus strand of NZ_JARBDB010000047.1, from coordinate 389,362 downwards.
TCGATCCGCTGATTGGCTGCGTTCCAGAACTCCAGATACAGCTGGGAAGTTCCCGATTCATTTCGCCCGTAGACGGAAGCTTTATACAGGTTGCCGGGGACGGCGGGAATGGAGCTGCTGCGAATGCCATTCCCTCCCTGGGGTGAGTTGTCCGTCAGTTTCACGCTGAAGTTGCCCCCGTGAACAGGTTGGTACACAGACTCGTAGACGGCTCCCGAGCCGAAGCCGACCCATTCGCTCGGTTTGCCGTTTGCAATTTCTTCGAAGCCGCCGTTAACGATCGCCCCTGTCCCGGCCTCCGTGCCGGCAGGCGAATCGGCCCACACGGCCGCAGGCAGCAGAGCTGCCAATAAGCTGACGATAGCCGCAAGCGCAATCATTTTTTGCCGTAAGCGAACGGTCATCATAACGCTCCTCTCCGATCCATGGATTGTTCGGACTGACATGGAGTGTTTTCGCGAAACCAATCAGATTGCCGGCAGCAAATTCCCTGTACGATATCGGCTCTTGCCATGCGTTCCGAGCCATTCGGCGATAGCGGTCCGGATTGAGGACACCCCGTCAGCTCCGCCTCTGTACAAGTACAAGGACGGATTCGGCAGCAGGAGTTGCCCCTCCCGGCGACCAGACACCTAATATCTGCACAGCGTAACCTGGCTCCTCCGATTGCCGCCGCTGTCGTACAGTCTGCTTGCCAGGCTGCATGCGGCCCCCCAAGTTGTATACGGTTCTGTATCCCCTCTCCTTTCCCCGGACTTATTGACAGTGGCGGATGTCATAGACAGACACGGAAATTACCTGTATATAACGGCCGTTGTATCCGCTTACATATTAAATTATACAAAATTCCCCTCATCCATTTCTAGCCAAATCGGTCATTTATTTAAGCCACATTTTGCAATCGGTCCAAATCGCTATTTGGTTTATTCTTGCGAACCGACCGCATTGGGCTTCGCTGAGACGAATTGCCTACAGACTACCTAACCCGATAAGAGTCTCTGGCACCTCCTATTTTCGGCATCTTGGGAGGAATGAGACAAATAGAAGGCGGTTCGTACCCCTTATTTACGCCCTTTGAATGGGACTGCGCCCATTTCGTGGATATTAGCAGCTTCTTATTCCGCGCCCGAGCCGGTTCTCGGACCAAATAAAGGCTGCAAATCGCTCCTATTCGGTCCCACCCCAGCGTCCTCCTTGGATGATGGGCTATTAAGGGCACTGACCCGTTGCAAACCCATATTACCAGAGGCGCTCCTTTTCTTTCAAAAGCGATTTCTTAGCACCTACAGGAATTTTAAACATTTGCTAGTTGTGCCTAGCTTGGCTAGACGCGCACGTTAAAAAAAGCCTCGCAGCCGTTCACGACATAAACTAGTCGCGCATAGCCGCAAGACGCTTGTAATGATCTTCAATGACGAGGCATGCCATCGCTTCGACGACGGGAACGATTCGCGGACAGATACACGGATCGTGCCGGCCCTCCGTAACGATCGTCTGCTCCTCGCCGGTGATCCGTACGGTCCGCTGAGGAACCGATATCGAAGAGGTCGGCTTGACCGCGACGCGGAAGACGATCTCCTGACCGGTGCTGATCCCGCCGACGATGCCGCCGGAATGATTGCTCAGGAAGCCGCTGGCGTCCATCGGGTCGTTATGCTCGCTGCCGAGCATGCCCGCTGCGGCGAATCCGGCGCCGAACTCGATTCCTTTGATCGCGCCGATCGACAGCATCGCCTTGGCCAGCTCCGCATCCAGCTTGTCGAACACCGGCTCGCCCAAGCCGGGAACGACTCCGCGGATCCGGCACTCCACGATGCCGCCGCAGCTGTCTCCCTTCAAGGCGAGCGCTTCGACCTTGCGGATCATCTCGCCAGCCGCCTCCGGGTCGCACGCCCGCACCGCATTGCGCTCGATCTCGCTCTCCACGAACGATTCGCAGCGGATGCCGCCGATTTCTTTCGTATATGCGACAAGGCTCACGCCCCGGTTCGCAAGCAGCTTGCGGGCCACCGCCCCGGCCGCGACCCGTCCGGCGGTTTCCCGTCCGGAAGCCCTTCCGCTCCCCCGGTGATCGCGGATTCCGTATTTTTGCCAATACGTAAAGTCCGCATGACCGGGACGAAACGAGTATTGGATATCGTCGTATGCTTCCGGACGCATATCTGTGTTATGAAGGATGACGAAGATCGGGGTGCCAGTCGTTTTCCCTTCGAACACGCCCGACAGAATATGCACCACATCGTACTCTTTTCTGGGAGAGGTTACGGACGATTGTCCCGGCTTTCTCCGATCCATCTGAGTCTGGATGTCCGACTCGCTTAATTCGACGCCCGGCGTCGCTCCGTCGATAATGACGCCAACCGCTTCCCCGTGGGATTCTCCGAACGTAGTGATTCGTAGCATTTCTCCAAACGAACTGCCTGCCATATGACCGCCTCCTGCCAATCGCTGTGGGTATAGCTCGATTATAGCGGGGGTCATGAAATAAATGAAATCGGAATGACGCATCTCTACCATAGAAAACATCTATATCACACTCGACTTACGGCTTCTCCTCCCTCCGTTCCGGCTCCTTTTTCCAAGGAGGATCGGCCATCTGGTGCAGCCAGCGGTTCACGGCGTAGACGACCCACGGAATAACCATAGACAGAAGCGCGTAAATCAGAACACTCAGCGAAGGAATCCGATCGCTCCAAAACTCCATCTCCCGCCCCTTCCTTATTACTCCGATTTCAAAATCGAACCGACCACATGCAGCTTCACTTTCGCATGGACCCGGATCGGGCATTTCGAGAAAATCTGCTCGCCTTGCTCCCAGTTTTCTTTCAGCGCCATCCATACTTGGTAATGTTCCTGATGCAAGTACTCGCTTAGCCCGAGAATATCCGCCTTGTATACTTTCTGGACTTTGTTCGTAACGTCCGTCGTTAAATCGATAAGCTTCTGCTCCGCTTTTTTCTCCGTCTCCGCCATAATGTCCGGATCGATCAGCGACTGACCGAGGTGAGACTCGCTTATGTTGCCTTCGACGGTAACGTACACATCGAAAACCGGACGGCGCGGATCTGCAACGCTTGCCTTGATCGTTCTTCTCATTTGCTTGACCTCGAACACAACCACTTGGTCCTTAACTATAAGCTCCAGAGCCCCTGCCTTTAGCGTACCTGTCAATATGTTGCGGCCCGTCGCCTCGTCCTCGTTCAGAAATCCTTTCAGCAGATGCGTATGCCCCTCGAAGATCGCTGCGCCGCTTGTTACGACTTTGTTATCCAAGGACCGGACCTTGGGCAGCGCGAAACTGGCGTTTTGCAGCAGATATGCATGCACCTGGCCGATATTGGTAGGCGGGGTGATCGATTCGCTTTTCTCGGGGTTTTCCGCCGTCATATCGATATATTGCACCGGCAGCGTCTCGATGAACGGATTGCTTTCCAGCAATTGCCGCGCTTCCCCCTCGGCGATCATCACTTTGGCCGCCCGTCTCGTCTCCGGGTCCCGCATGAACAGGTCGATCACCTCGCCCAGATGTCCTTTGCGGGCCAGCTTCTCGGAGATGATAATGACCCGGTTGTGCTCCAGGTACGGAGGACGGCTGAACTCGTTGGACATGATCCGGGCCGCCTTAAAGACGCTGTTCGCTTCTGACGTGATGTTGATGAACGGCTTGCCGCCGCCCTCCTTGGCGTCCGTCCCTTTCCCCTTCATCGCGCTTGGGACGGCGAACTGAAACGTCAGGGCCACCTTATGGTTCTCCGCATCGTCCAGAGCCGTGCCTACGACAAAACCCCGCTGCTCAATCTCGACCCGGTCCCAGCAGCCTTGCAACAGCAGCATCGAGCCGATCGTAAGCACAACGACAAGTACCCGGTTATGCATCTCCTCTCACCCCCCGAAGCTTGGCCATCAGCAGCAGCATCACCGGTACGATCCAGGCGATCCCGATTCCCATATAGCTTACCCACGTAGAGAACATCCGCACCTCGACGATGTTTTTCGGCTGCATCGCGATCAGGAACAGCAGAGGGGCCATCCCGATGATGAACGTCATCCGGCTCGTTTTGCGAAAAACCTGCCGCAGCGCAAGCAGCGTTATGTCAAGCGCCATAGCGGCCGTCGAAAACAGCGACATAACCCATACCGCAAAAAACAGCGACTCGAACCGCTCGAAAAATCCGCCCGGCACTTCTATCTGCTTGGCCATCTCTGCCAGCGGATACATCGTATTAGCGACAACAACCGAACCGAACACGCCGATCACAAACACCAGGACCAGCTCGTAAATGACAAGCGGCACCAGTAGGCCGAGCAATACCGATTTTACGGTTTTTTGCGGCTTGTTGACAAAGACGTTATAAAACAGCAAAATCTCAAAGCCGAGAAACGAGATCGACGTTTCTTTCGCCGCTATGGCAATCTCGGACCAAGGGGTGACAAACGCCGGCTTCAGCAGACGAATATTGAAGTCCCCCAGGCTCATGATCAGCACCGCCAGCACAATGAACACGATGATCGGTAAATAGAGCAGATTCAGCCGCAGCAGCGACACGCTCGGACCGGCCACTCCGTACAGCAGCACGAGCAAAAAAAAGAAACAGATCGCTTCCACGGGCGTCGTGTCGAATAAATACAGCTTGGATATGCTGGATACGCCCCTCACCTCGATGCTGACAAACAAAAACATATACAAGGCAAACAACAGCGTGACAATCGAAGCAACAGCCGGATTCGTAAGCTTGGCCGTTATCTCGAAATAGTTCATCTTCGGAAACCGTATGACGAGCTTGGCGATACCCCATGCACAGCCAAGGGCGATCAGCCCGCCGAGCAGGATGGACATCCATCCGTCCGAGGAGGTCGTCGCCGCCACGATGGTGCTGGGCAGCGTCAGAATACCGAGCCCGATCACCATGTTGCTGACCGCGTACGCAACTTCCTTTTGTCCGATTTCTTTATCTCCGTATTCGAAGTTTTTCATCGTTTCCCACCGTTTGGATCGACGCGGTCCTCATCCCGGGTCTGCATAAACCGGGGTCTTCTCGTCAAAACCGTAATCGGCGCCCGGATAAATAAATCCTGCCAGTCGCCTCGGAGCGAAGGAGCGAACGGAGCCGAATAGGGGACTCCGAAGCTGTACAGTCTCAGCAGATGGATCGTGATCATAATAAACATCAGAACGATTCCGTACAGACCTAATATAGCAGAGGCGATCATCGTCGCGAACCGCAGCATCCGGAAGGCGATCCCCGCACTGTAGGAAGGTATCGTAAACGATGAAATGGCGGTAACAGCGACCACGATTACCATGATCGGACTGACGACTCCGGCCTGCACGGCGGCTTCGCCAATAACGAGACCGCCGACGATTCCGATCGTCTGGCCGATCGGCTTCGGCAGACGGATTCCCGCTTCCCGAAGCAGCTCCAGCGTTGCTTCCATCAGTATCGCCTCAATGACGGCCGGGAACGGCACGCCTTCCCGAGACGCGGCGATCGATGACGCCAGCTTAAACGGGATCATCCCTTGATGAAACGAGATCAATGCGATATAAATCGCCGGAAGAAACAACGAGATTAAAATGGCCGCATAACGGAGCAAACGGATTAACGAGCCGATCATCCACCGTTCGTAATAATCTTCCGGTGATTGGACGAGCGAGATAAACGTCGTCGGCAGGACCAGCGCGAACGGAGTCCCGTCCAGCAGAATCGCCGCTTTTCCTTGGAACAACGCGGCTACGACCTTATCCGGCCGCTCGGTATGCAGGATTTGCGGGAATGGCGACAGGAAGCTGTCTTCGATCCACTGCTCGACCGTACCCGACTCGGGCGCCATGTCGATCCCGATCGAGTCCAGTCTGCGCTTCACTTCGTTTACGATATCCGGATGAATGATCCCTTTAATATACATCACGGACAGCGTTTGTTTGGACCGCTGCCCGACGGTGTATGTTTCGAAGCTCAACTGCGGATCGGTAATCATTCGCCGGATCAGCGATACGTTGGTCTGGATATTTTCCGTAAATCCCACTCTCGGCCCGCGGACTAACGCTTCCGTTTGAGGTTCTTCGACGCTGCGCTCCGGGCCGCTTCGGCTGCTTATCACAAGAGCTTGTCCGGTTCCTTCGGCGATCAGCACCGTATCACCCGTCAGCAGAAACGGCACGATTTCCGGCAAGCAGCGCTCACGGCGAATAATTTGCACGGCGAGCAGCTTGTTCTCAAGTTCATCCAGCAGCGCATTGTCGTCCTGCAGCGGCATCCATTCTTCGCTGGACAGCCTGCTCTGCTGGATGGGCCGGATAATATGATCGTGAATGAGACCGGTATCCGAAAGGCCGGAAAGGCAAATTACCGCGAAGCTGGCAGGACCGTCTCCGCTCTTGATGACTTTCACGAACAGATCGCTTGGCTCGTTCAGCAGGCTGCGGATCAATGCCAAATTATCGGAAAGGTTCGTCGACAGGATAGCAGACTGGGCTTTATCGTTCATGACGTTGTCCTCCTATTCTGTATGCCGGCATCTCCCCTTATCTATTACCAAAAGCGTAGAACGTAAACCTGCTCCGCCCGCTCCGGAGGCCGTCGCCGTCTGTCCTTAGACGCCAAAAAGGCCGATCCCCCAAGGGTTCGGCCCTGATTCAATATTTATCAATTCCTTTCAAGATCCATGTGACCTATACGAGTTCCGGAGGCGGCAGACTAACTTGCTTTCTCTCTTTCTCTCAGACAAGCTCTCCGGCTTTCCCGTCCCCGCCTCTTCCCGGTGCCCGGGATTCACGCCACGCAAACAAAGCTACCAGAACAAACGACAGTCCCCCGTATACAAGCACCATCCGCTGCAAGCCGATCGTATCCAAGAGCAGACCCGTGCTCAGCAGGATGACCTGGAACATAACGCGGTCCAGCATTGCCCGGAACGAGAAAAACCGGCCATGATACGGCTTCGGCATTTGCCTTTGAAAGATCGTGGACGCCACCGGAAAAAAGCAGCCTGCCGCCAGGCCAAATAAAGCGAACGATAGGAGCGACCATACCGGAGAATCGGCAAAATAGAGCAAACATTGGGCAACAGCTACAACTGCGGCGAACAGGAACAATCGGTTCAAAGGTTTGCCCCGGTCCGCCACCTTTTTGACGAGAAAACCGGCGAGTATGAAGCTGATTCCTTCCGCAGCATAAAGCAGCCCTTTGATTTGCGCGCTTTGCTGAAGCTCGCTTATATTAATGACCATCAAATTAAACGCCCCGATGAACAGCGTCGGCACGACCGACAGCAGCAATACGGCGACGATCACCGGCTGCCGGCGCAATACCGGTATAAGCGATTTGAAACCTCCATTACCGGGCGCGTCCGCACCGGTTTCGGCTGGCGGGACCGATGACTCTTCTTCCCGGTTTGTCCGAGCCTGCTGCTTCCCGTTCTCCGGCACGTCGAGAAACCAGGTGGTCAGCAGAAGCGTAGCGTAAGCGAGGAACGAAACGATATACAGCCCCTGCAGGCTCATCAGCGTCAGCATAATCCCTGCGAGCGTAGTGCCCAGAATCCGGGCCATCGTTCCCGCATTCATATGAACGCCGTTCAGGGCGAGCAGATCTTTCTCCTGGACGATCAGCGGAATGACCGACTGGAGCGCGGGAAAATAAAACGCAGCCGATATTTGCAGCGTCACGGCAAAAAGCACCATCCACCACACCGAGTCGAAATACAGGGCGATGAACATAAAGCCAACCGCCACGAGCCGGCCCGCCCCCGACAAGAGCAGCACCGTTTTTTTCGGATTCGTATCGATGATCCGGCCGGCGAGCGGTGCGAATAGTACGCCGGCGAGCAAACCGGAAAATAAAATTAACGATTTCAGGAAATCGGACGGTACTTTTTGCTGCATAAACTCCAGATTGGCGATAATGGACATCCAGAGCCCTAACCCGGCGATAAATTCACCGACGAGGACGATCCAAACGTTGCGATTTCTCCACATGATGTTGTTACTCCTCAAATGATATATAAAATAATAGACTATCTTGGGATTCTAATAGACTTCGGCCTAAAAAGAAAGCCCAACCTCGTATTCGGGGATGGCCGCGAGCCGAATCGATCATACGTTCGACTAAAAACCGGAAACATTGTACACTATTCTAGTATCGCACCTCTGCCGCTCGAATGGCGGCAACGATTCATTCAAAGGATGATGGCGGTTATGAGCATGTCGCTTCATAATAAAATTGTGGAATCCATGTGCGGCCGGATGGCCTACCATAAAGGAAAAGCCGACTTCCAGTCGGGGAAAGTGTCCGTCGTTCGGTACCAGCCCGGGCAATTGTTCGAAGCGGTCGTAACGGACAAAGGCCGAAGCGAAGTATCCGTCAGGCTGGACGATCCGTCCGGAACGATTGCGGCAAGCTGCTCCTGCCCAACGCTCGGCTCTTACCGCAAACATTGCAAACATATCGCGGCCGCGCTGCTGTGCCTGATCGAGATCCAGCGCAGCGACCGGCCCGAGTCCACTGCGGATGCAGACGGCTTGCAGCCGCAAGTGCAGAACCTACTTACCGGAACGCCCCGCGAAGAAGCCCGGCTGGTCGAGAGCATGCTCGGGCTGTTCCGCACACAGCCGGCACGATCCGCCGGCAGCGGGCTGCTGCATGATCCGAGGGAGCCGCTCCATGTCGAGTTTATATGTACGCTGCTTCCCTACGGCTACCGGAAACAGCTTTTCGGCATCGAGATGAAAGTGGGGCCGGAACGGCTTTATATCGTTCAGAGAATGAGGGAATTTCTTGAACAGCTCGATAAGGGGAAATCGTATCCGTTCGCTAAACTGTTCACGTACGATCCGGAGATCCACCGGTTCAAAAAAGAAGACGAGTCGATCATCCGGCAATTAACCGATATTGCCAAAAACGAGCAACTGTATCGGGATTCGAACGTATTCCCCGTCCGCAGCAAGCACCAGACAGACCGGACCTTGCTCCTCCCTCCGCTCTCCTGGGACAGTCTGCTGCCGCTCCTGACCCGTGCGGAGACGTCCGTGCTTATTGAACATCCCGACGGTTCCGTCCATCCGCTGCAGCTGTCCGATGAGCCGGTGCCGCTGCACTTTGACTTCCGGCAGACCGGAAACGGGAATCACGCCTACGAGCTGGAAGTAACGGGCTTGGACGACGTTACCGTTCTGGAATCCTATGGGATTGTTCTTACAAACGGCAAGCTGCTGCAGCTGCCGTCCGAATCATGCAGCCGGCTATCCGGGCTAAAGCAGATGTTCGGCGACGCCGGCAGACGGCAGCTTCCCTTGTCTCCGGTTCAGCTGGAATCGATGATGGACAGAGCCGTACCCGGCTTAATGAAGCTCGGCCGCGTTCAGATTGCGGAAGCCGTATCCGAGAAGTTCGTAAAGACGCCGTTGAAAGCGAGCTTGTACCTGGATCGGGTGAAGGAGAAGATGCTGGCCGCCCTGGAATTCCATTACGGGGACATTACGATCAACCCGCTGGAGTCATGGTCGGCCAAACGAAGCTCCGACCGGATTCTGGTGCGGGACGGCGAGTTGGAGCGCCAAATCCTCGAGCTAATGGAGCAGTCGTCCTTCGTCCAGACGGAAAGCGGCTACCGGATGGACGACGAGGACGGCGAGTACGATTTCCTGGTTCATACCGTGCCCCGGCTTGAAAAGCTGGTTAAAGTGTATGCCACCTCCAACGTGAAGGAACGGATCTATCCGGTTCATGTTCCGCCCAAGATTACAGTGGATGTCAATGACAAAGTCGACTGGTTGGAGGCGCGGTTCGATATTGAAACGATTCCCGAAGCGGAAATCCGTAAAGTGCTCCAGTCGCTGGAGGAGAAACGCCGGTATCACAAAATGCCGGATGGGGCTTTGCTGCCGCTTGAATCCGAGGAATTTCAGGAAATCGTGCGCTGCATGAACGAGCTCGGCGTCCGGATGGGAGAGGCGGACGGTACGACCTTCCGGCTGCCGGTCGTTCGCGGTCTCCAGTTGATGGACACCGACCGGCAGAGCCATGCGGTTCGTCTGGGCAAAACGCTCCGGCGCCTTCTTACACACATGCGCAATCCGGACCATCTGGACTTCCCGGTGCCGGACAACCTCGCCCCCGTGCTGCGGGATTACCAGCACTACGGATATCAGTGGCTGAGGACGCTGGCCCATTACCGTTTCGGCGGCATATTGGCCGACGAGATGGGGCTCGGCAAGACGGTTCAGGCGATCGCCTTCCTCGTCTCGATGCTGCCCGAGATCCGGGCTCAGGAGCTGCCGGCGATCATCGTCTGCCCCGCTTCGCTCGTGTACAACTGGCATAACGAGCTGCACAAGTTCGCTCCGGACATCCGGGCGGCAATCGCCGACGGCAGCAAAGCGGAGCGGAACAAGTTTTGGAAAAACGCAACAGGTCTGGACGTGATCATTACCTCCTACCCGCTGCTGCGCAGAGATATCGAGGCGTACACGATGCGGTCGTTTCATACGCTGATTTTGGACGAAGCCCAATTTTTCAAAAACCACACGACCCAGACGGCGCATGCGGTCAAACAGCTGCAAGCCCCCTACCGGTTCGCACTGACCGGAACGCCTGTCGAGAACCGGCTGGAGGAGCTGTGGACGTTGTACGATGTCGTATTTCCGGGCTTGTTCGCGGGAAGAAAGGCGTTCAACGAGCTTTCCCGCAGCACGGTAGCCAAGAAGATCCGCCCCTTCCTGCTCCGCCGGCTGAAGAGCGACGTACTAACGGAGCTTCCGGAGAAAATCGAAACGCTGCATACGTCGGAACTGCAGCCCGAGCAGAAAAAGCTGTATGCCGCTTATTTGGCGAAACTCCAGAAGGAAGCTTTGAAGCATCTGAGCGAAGCCAGTTTTCACAAAAACCGGATCAAAATATTAGCGGGCTTAACACGGCTTCGCCAGCTGTGCTGCCACCCTGCGCTGTTCGTGGAAAACTACAACGGCTCTTCGGCCAAATTCGAGCAGCTCTTGGACATTGTGGAGGAATGCCAAAGCGCGGGCAAACGGGTCCTGCTGTTCTCCCAGTTTACGGAGATGCTCGGACTGATCGGGCGGGAGATTGGGGCGCGGGGGATTCCGTTCTTTTATCTCGACGGCTCGACTCCGCCTGCCGAGCGCGTCGAGCTGTGCGGCCGCTTCAACGAAGGAGAACGCGATCTGTTCCTCATCTCACTGAAGGCCGGCGGCACCGGGCTGAATCTGACCGGAGCGGACACCGTCGTTCTGTATGATCTGTGGTGGAATCCCGCTGTGGAACAGCAGGCAGCCGACCGCGCCCACCGGATCGGGCAGAAAAAAGTGGTGCAGATCATCCGGCTGCTCGCCCAAGGCACCGTGGAAGAGAAAATGTACGACCTCCAGCAAAAAAAGCTGCATCTGATCGAGGATGTCATTCGGCCGGGGCAGGAAGCTTTGTCGTCGTTTACGGAGGCGGATATCCGGGAGCTGCTTTTGCTTGGATAAAACAAAACCGTCCGGTACAAGTTGAAGTCCGGACGGTTCTTGATGTGCAAACCCATACCTATGCGCATCGAAGGGAATGGGTACCTTCGCTCCAGCCGCTCGCTAAAGTCGTTGTTGTCTTCATGCGGCGGTATGGCTAACGAACCTAGCATTCGTTATCGGAACCGAATGCGGACGTTTGAATTTGTAACGAACTCTTGTATGGTTATACCTCGCAAATCGGATCGTTTTTTTCCGCTTTCGGTTCGATAACGATACCCGGATTCGTTACGTCTGAAATAACATCGTTTTTCAGCCATAAGAACGATACGATTCGTTAGTCATCGGACCTGAGTATACGTTCTCTAATGCCAAGTAAGGGGAACCCCTCCCATATGGGGATGTCGGGGACGAATAGAGGCGGTTTGCACCCCTTATTTCAACCAACTGGCCGGCTCTGCACCGTTCTCGTCGATTTTAACAACCCCAAACCGCTCTTATTTCCCCGTCCAAGCGGATTTCGGACAAAATAGAGGGTACAAATCGCCCTTATTCGTCTTCCTCCGAGTCCACATGCTCCACGAGCCGGTCCAGCCGTGCCGTCTGATGACCGTAATCGTACATGGCCGCAGCAACGATAAACAGCCGCAAAGCCCCTTCCCGTTCTTCGGCGTAACCGTCCGTAGCGTGCTTCATGAACAGATCGTTCGCCTCTACGACCGAATCCGATTTCCAGCTCTCCGGCTTCAGCTTGTCTTCGAACTTAAGCAGCACATGCTCATGGAACTTGATCAGCTTCTCCATGTGCCGGTCGTACCTTTTGTTCATATCATCCGTCCGGTCGGCCTGGAAAAAATGCTCCTCCACCGCCTCCAGCACCTCGTAGCCTTTTTGCAGCGTATACAGCATCTGCTTGTAGACGACGAGCTGGCGCGTCTGCCGGTATTTGGCGCGCTTCAGCTTTTTGACTTCCTCTTCAATCAGCTTGTACTTGCCGCTCAGCGAATTCAGGCTGTCCGCGAGTCCCTGCTTCTGGCTGCGGAACACTTTCTCCTTCATCTCGTCGGATACCGCTGTCCGCAGCAGCAGCGACAGCTTGCCGAACACCGTATGAACCTGGTCGGTAAATTGCTCTTTCGGTTTTGGCGGTAAAAAGACGATATTGATGGCAAACGCCGATACAATTCCGATCATGCTCAGCAAAAAACGGTTCAACGCAAATCCCCATTGCCCCGATGCATCCATCACCGCAACGACCGTGACCAGCGTCAGGCCGATCGTCTCTTCCATCTTCAGCTTAATACACAGCATGATGACCAGGATACAGACGACCCCGATCGCGATCGGTTCCTTTGAAAAATAAGTGCCGGCCAGCATCGCGATCACGGCTCCTAGCGTATTCGTCTGCACCTGCTCCAGAAAATAGCGCCAAGACCGGTAGATCGAAGGCTGTACGGCGAAAATCGCGGCGATGGCGGCAATAACAGGGGGAGAAAACTGCAGCCATGTACTGATGTATAAGGCCAAGGTGACGGCAATTCCCGTCTTGAGCATACGTGCTCCGAATGTCATGGTAATGGCGTCTTCTCCTCCTTGTTGAATGGGCAATTGTAGTCAGGAGCCGACAACAACAAGCGTCATTCGATTCTGATAACAAGGAAATTATACATTCGGGAGGAGGACGTTTCAACAGGAGAGGCCTGAGCCTCCTGCTTTAGGACGGACTGATCTGCGTCTCCGCGAGAACCGCCGGAGAAGCGATCCTCTCCAGCAGCCTGCCGCCGTACGCCCGATCGAGCTTCAGCTCCGGCATATGAATGTAGCCGATATAGCAGTCGCAGCATTTCATCCGGCAAGCGCGTTGTTCGGACAACCCTTCCAGTCCGTCCCGGTACAGATGTCCGATCACTTGCCGGTCTTTGTAGCAGCGCTTCACGATCCCCGGCCCCTGAACATAAAAAACGCTGTTGCCCGTTTCACATGGTTTACCCATACTGTCGTAATCCGACACATTGTAGTCGAACAGCGGATCGATCGTACGCAGGAAGATCAGGTCTTCGGCGGAGTAATAGTCTTTCTTGTCTTTGTACGCATTGACCCACAGATAGACATCGTCCGGCAAAGCCTGGCGCAGCGACCGGATCGCCCCGAAGGCGCTGCGCACGCCTACCGAGCCTACGCTGAACGGAATGTTCCGGCGGTGCAGCTGCATGCACTGGTCGAGAAAGTTCGCTTCCTTCGTCTGCCCCGGGTGATACGTAACCCAGAAGGCGGCCTTGTCTCGATTGAGCTTCTCCGTCCAATCGAGCTTGGCGGACAAATTCGTCTGGATCGCCACTTTCTCTACATGATCCAGATGGGACAGCTCGGTGATCGCCTCCCGGTACCACCGGTGAATCAGCGCTTCGCCGTAAGGGTTGAAGAACACCGACAGCCGGTCGCCTTTCCCGGCCCGTCCGCGTACCCAGTCGACAAACTGCATGACTTGATCGCGGTCTCTGGCCAGCGTTGCCCGGGTATCGATATTTTTGCTGAACGGACAATACGGACAATCATAGTTGCAGGAGGTCAGGCTGCCCCGGAAGTACAAGGTCGCCTTCATACCAGCACGTATCCTTCCATCCGCTTCCGCACCTCCGGGGAGATGAACCAGTCGCCGATCGCGTCGGAATACGCCATCCCTTCGTCCGTCAGCCGGAATACGTTTCGTTCGAGTACGGCCAGCCCGGCACGCTGCAGCCGTTCCAGCTCAGGGTGATCGTCCAGCGTTCGGCTCCCGAACCGGTTCTCGTAAGCCCCCAGATCCAGCCCCTCGCGATGCAGGACGGCCTTCAATATATATCTCCGCTTCTGCTCGGCCTCGGACAACACGAACCCGTAATCCGCCGTATCGTAACGCTCCGCCGCGACGTAATCGGCTATGATGCTTGCCGTCGCCCGGCGGCTGACCCCGTAGCGGGAAGCGTAATGCACCGATCGGGTATAGGATCGGGCGCCGCAGCCAAGCCCGACCATTCCTTCCTCCTGACAGCCGTAAGACAGCACCGTTTTGTCGGAAACGGCTTCGGGCTTTGCGAATCTGCGCATCGAATACTGGGTGTAGCCTTCCGCCAGCAGTTTCTCCCTCGCCGCCCCGTAACAGGCCATCCGGATATCTTCGCCGCTGTTTCGCACATCCTCCGGCTTCACGATCGTATGGTCCCGCGTATATAAAGGATAAATAAACAGCTCCTCAGGAGCGTATTGAAGTGCACGGTCCAGCGAGTACAGCCAGGAATCGACCGTCTGGCCGGGAAGACCGTAGATCAGATCGACATTCAGGATTGGAAACTGTTCCCTCTTCAGCAGCTCCAGCGCGCGTTCCGCTTCCGCCGGGCCTTGCGGCCGATATACGGCTGCGGCTTCCGACTCGACGAAGCTTTGAATACCCATGCTTACCCGGTCGACCTGCCGCTGCTTCAAAATTCGCAGCCGCTCCGCCGTAACTGTCTCGGGCGAAGTTTCAACAGAGATGGACGCTTGCTGCGGATTCAGCCCCATCACGTTTTCGGCGATATCAAACAGCCTCTCCAGCAGACGCGGCTCCAGCAGCGTAGGCGTCCCCCCGCCGATCGCAAACCGGGCGAACGGCTTATGGCCGACGAATCGGGCCCATTGAACCGCTTGTCTGTGCAGCGCATCTACGTAAGTCTCGTGGACGTCCGCCCGTTTGTCCGGCAGCGTGAACAAATTGCAGAAGCCGCATCTCGCCCCGCAGAACGGGATATGCATATACAGAAAGAAGCTCTCCGCCGGCTCGTCCCGCCACAGCTCCGGCAAAGACCGCTTCGGTTCCAGCTCCGAGTAAGCCGTCTTATGTGGGTACGAATATAAATAAGACCGGTAAGGATCGGAGATCAACCTCTCCTTCCAGCCGCGGATCTCATCCGGACCGCCGCCTGCGCTTCCCGAGCGGGCAGCAAAAGATTCGAACAAAAGGGCCACATCCTTTCCGGGTAATGGTGCAAGCAGTCATCTATACATATAATGGAAGTTAGTAGTTGCCGGCTGTATGAAACCATTGACGCTTACAGCACGAACTCGCGGTACGGCACGTTCCAGACGACCTCGTGGGCTAGCCGGTGTCCCTCATAACCATCCTCGCCGTAAGCGGTGCCGTGGTCGGAGAATGCGAGGCAAAAAACCGGCCTTTCCCGGCAACGCATCGCCTCGAATAGCCGGCCCAATTGCCCGTCCACGTAACGAAGCGCGGCGCGCTGCGTATCTACGGAGTCTTTCTTTGCCCCCGGAACAAAGTAATGATTCGGCCCGTGAATGGCGGACACGTTGAGAAACAGAAACAGCTTCTCCTCCATCCCCGCGCGCTCCAGCAGCTTCAGGGCGTGATTGACCTGATGTTCCGTGGACCTGGGGTTCGTCACGCCGAAGGTCATGCGCCAATAGCTTTCCTGGAAATAACCGGGCAGCACTTTGGCTAAGGGCACCTTCTTCGTAAAAAAGATCACTCCGCCGATGCAGATCGTCCGGTAGCCTTCCGCCTTGAGCCCGGAGACGATGTCCGGCGTATCGAACAGCCACGTATTCGGGTGAGTGGGCAAGCCGGTATGTTTGGAGTGGAACAGCCGGATATGGTCTTTTTTGTTCGTTGTCGCCGGTGTAGGCAGAAATCCGCCGAAAAAAGCATGATGCGCCGCATAGGTGAAACTGCCGGGGGTATGACGCTTCTCCCAGGACCCGCCTCCGCACAAATTCGGACAATGGTTCTCCTCCAGTACGGCGGCGTCGTATCGCAGCGTATCCAGCGTAATCATTAAAATGTCGTGGCTGCCGACGATGTCATTCATGTTGATCAATACTCGTTCTTCCTCTCTGCCGGTTCGAACCGTTCCTTGCCCATCGGGGAAAGCGGCGAAAATGTCTCCCTCAGCCGGCGCATCTCCCATTCGTACGGATCGCAGCCGTTGTATTCGACGCGGTACAGCAAATCGCCGAAGGGATTTACATCCGCTATGTAAGGTTTCTTCGATCGGCTATCAAGCAGCACATCGACACCGGCCACCGTAGAGCCGTCAAACGCAGCCAGCGCCCGCTCCGCACAATCCTTCACCGTATCTTGTTCACTGGAAATTAATCCGACCTCGTCCAGCGTTTTTCTTTGGCTTCGCAAATGCAGATTCGTAATCGGAGTCGGACTGACACGGGCGATCCGATGACAAGCTTCCCCGTCTACGACAAGCTGACGGATATCGTAGGAATGTCCCATGTACGCCGCTTTGGCGATCCATTGCTCGATATGAGCTCCGTGCGCCAGCAGCCAATTAATGATGGACCGGATCTCCTGTCTCCCGGTATACCGGCGCAGCTTCACTGCGTTGTAATAAGCCGGCGGCCGGGTATTGTAGGATTCCACGCCGATCGTCGTTACCGCCAGCTCGGCGCCTGTGACCGGATTGGTCTGATAAGCGATCACGCCGCAAGCGCCTGATCCCGCAGCCAATTTAATAAATAAGCGGTGCAGCCGGCATTGGCTCATCATTTCGCGGAGCGCTTCGTAATCCGGCAGTTGCTCGGGGGGAGCGAGCCGTCTGGGAACGGGGACGTTCACAGCCGTTAATACACGGTGCGTGTACCGTTTGTCGAACATGGCGGCAATATCGTCCGGGGCATTCATCCACCGTCCGTGCGGCCACAGTTCCTTCGCCCTCTTCTCCACCATCGCAAGCAGACGGCCGTAGCCGCGAAACCATTGGGACGGATGGTACAGCCGTCCCCGCTGCTCTTGAATCGACAGCGCCGCCTTGACCGGCAGCGGCTGCGGGTCGTTCCATGCCCCGTAGGGCAGCAGCCGGTCGTCGGCAAGCTCGGCTGGCGCATCCGGGGCTCCGAGAGCGATGAGCTCACGCTCCACCTCGAACAGCTCGCCGGGCGCGTCCAGGCGCAGCACCGGAGAGCGGTTGCCTCGAAGCTCCGCCAGCTCGGCCGTTTGCTCCAGCGACGTACGGCCGCGAAGCAGATCAAGATAAGGAACGACGACGGCCGGCGGCATTCCGAGTTTTCGGCGGGCCTCCTGCAATCCTTCCGTGCGCCGGTTGCCGGGATTGCCGATTAGGATCAAACGGTCCATCTTACTCGGTCAAAGCCGGGAAGCGATAGTCTTCATCGTCGTCAGCTTCCTGCTGGTCGCTCGTATTAACGTTCAGACCCGACTGTTTCCACATCAGCATCATCTTATCGGACATAAAGTGGTAGCTAAGGTCCAGATGTTGCAGCTTTTTCACTTTTTCGCTTTGCAAAAGCGCCTCTGCCCCTTTGTCCGACAGCGTGCCCATTGACAGATCGAGCGTATGCAGCTGGTCGAGAATCGGCGCGTCGGCAACCGCGATCGCGATTTCATCCTGAATCTCGCTGTCTTTCAGGCCCAGATAAGTAAGCTTCGGGAATTTCCCCGGTTCGATTAACGGCAGGATCGTATCCAGCGATCCGTCGAAGCCGTAGTTGTCGACCCCTAAGTAAAGCTCAAGCTTGTTCAACTGCGGAAATGATCCGTTGCTTATGCTCGTTATGACGTCCGAGCCGAGACCTCCGCAGATGATGACCAGCTCCTCCAGCTTCTCGTGTCGGGCCGGGTCGAGCGCCAATCCGCTGCTTCCTTTGATCGTCAGCGACGTCAGCTCCGGATAGGCGGCCAGGACCGGTCCGATATTCGATTGCATGATCCAGGACACTTCGCACTCTTCATACCCCATGTCGCCGATAAACAGTTTGCGGAGCTTCGGAAAGCGGCCGTTTAAACGAACCAAAGTCTCCACGATATCGCTAGAATCGTTCTCGTAAGAGCCGCCCCAATCGCCGATAACCAGACTGGTCAGACCCGCAGCTTCCGGGCTGTTCGCCAATTGCTCGAGCAGTTCGGTCATTTTCACGTTTTCTTCATATTGGTCGTAATCGATCGTTAGTTTTACTTCGGACATTTGCAGTTTCCTCCCTGCCCATTATGGGTATCGTTATATATTAATACTAGTCGCAGTTATAAATCCACTACCAATTCGCCTATATTTTAGGAAGATTAGTAGGACTGCGGGGCTAGGAACGGATACTGCGGCAAGCCGGCAATCAGCGGGAATGGCTCAGCATCCATTCGTACAACTCCGGATTCTCGTACGTCTCGGCCCAGGCATTATGTTTCGCTTCGGGATACACCGTAAAGCGTACATCAGATCCGCACGCCTGAAGCTGCTCGACCATTCGTTCGGACTCCTCGATCAGCACGATCGTATCTTGGGCCCCGTGAAACGCCCATACCGGCGTTTTTGCCAAAAGCTTCGCCCGGTACGGATCTCCGCCCCCGCAAATCGGCGCGATCGCGGCGAATTTGTCCGGATAGTCGCAGGCGAGATTCCACGTGCCGTATCCGCCCATACTGAGTCCGGTCAGGTAGATCCGTTTGTCGTCGACGTTATAGTTGGCCGTGATTTCGTCCAGGAGCGCCATCACTCCGTCCTGCTTTTGGTGCCAATAAGCGTTTTTGGGGCATTGCGGCGATACGGCGATGAACGGGAAGGACGGATCGCGTTCCGCCAGCATCGGGATGCCGTGTATTTTTACTTTCTCGATATCGTCTCCCCGCTCGCCGGCGCCGTGCAGAAACAGGATCAGCGGCCAGCGCTCGGACGATTCGGGATCATACGATTGCGGCAAGTGCAATAAATATTGAAGCTGGATCGGCTTGGTTATTTGTTTTTCCAAACGGTTTACGGTTTGACTCATTTTGGTTTGCCTGCCTTTCTTCTGGAACGTTCCAGTTATCGATTTAGTTGCTCTCCGTCCGGTACGAGGCTCTGCAGGCAGCGCCTTCGCCCGGAGCGTGGATGCGGTATACCGCTGTATTTCTTGAATTGTTTGCTGAAAAAGTAAATATCCGAATACCCCAGCGTCTCGGAACCTATTCACGATTCAAGCAGCATGTAGTTCCTCAGCACCGCATCGTCCCATACCTGCACTTCGATATACCGTTCCGGCCCGCCCTTGCCGTCCGGATTCCACTGCTGAGGCAACCCGTGCCGGGCGATGAGTTCTTCGATCTCCCGCTTCGTGTAGACGTTCTCCCTGTACGGTTTGCCGTCCTTATAGCGCATCGTCGGGAATAAATCTCCGTAGGTGAAGCTGATCGAGCTTTCTGCAAACTCGCCTAAGGGAATGCGGATTTCCCGCCCGTCTCTATACCATTCCTTGATCCATGCACATTCTCCAACGGTCATATAGTGGGGATAAGAAAGAACCGGCATTCCGCCTTTCTGAATAAACATCGCCCTGGCCTTTGCTTCCAGCTCCCGGCGAATGTCCATATAGCCGTCCGGGCGGCGGCTGGCGAACAAGTCGGAGTCTTTTCTCAGCTCCTCCATGATCAGCCGGGCCTCTGAGCGGTTCAAACCGGATAAGTTCCGGAACGGTCCCCGCTCAGCTTCATAATAATGATACAGTTCCATACGATTACCGTCCCTGCAAGGCTCTCTCTTTCATGCTATCCTGATAAGAGCCCTATTGTTGGCAGTTCTTGCCTGCTGAATTCATTCGATGCAGGGGGGAGCGATTCCTTCTGCGAACGTACGATCTTGAATATTTACAACAATGGGCCGGATACGGGGATGCAGGAACCGTCTCTCGGATCATTGCTTATGACGGGCCGACTTGTTGTTTCGCCGGGCCGCCCATCGTACAGTTCCCCCCGCGGCCAGAAGCAGGAGCCCGAGCCCGCCGGTCGCCCACGGATACAGAACGGGAAACCATAACGAAGGCCACACATGCAACATATTCGATCGGTAGCCGAATGAAATCGGCGATGCCGATGACTGTTGAATGTACTTCACCCGAATCGGATCGTCCGCCCGTTCGCCGTACTCGAACCGATCCTCCCGGACTTGACCGTCCGCAGCGATGGAGAGCACCCGCCATGCCAGTGACGGCACATGAAAATCTCCAATCTCCGATATACGCTGTACGAGTACAAGCTGATCGCGGTCGCGGTGCCGGACGGTCAGCATTCCAAAATAACCGTGATACCGGTTCTCATCCAAAAAGTAAGGCCTCACCTCAACCGGGTCGGATACGCTCCAATCGTTCTGATTGATCGTAATCCGCAGCGGCGAGCGGCTGCGGCTATCCGAACTGAGCTCACCCGGCGCGGTTTCGTCCTCGATTCGAATCACTTGGTTTTCCCACGTGTATTCCCTCGTATACCGGACCGTTTCCGAAGCGGCATTCTCCATATACCTGTAGTAGTCAACGTATGACAGCGGCTCGCGGCTTTCGCCGGCTGCTTCTACCCGATTCCGGACGGAGATGCGGGTTACAGGTATGGGAACGCCTCTACCTAATATTTCGACTTTGCCCAATTCAAGAAAATTCACATAAATCCGATCGATGTCAGCTTGCTGCCTCACCTTTCGTTCCAAAAACAACTCTTGACCCATCAAATAAAGCGGCCAAGCCGAAAACAACAGCAAGACGGCTCCCGCAAGAATAAGCCCTAACCCCTTCACGCCCATGTCGGTACCCGTTCCTCTCTGTTTGTGGTATCCGCAGATTGCGTCCTCTGCACCTATCATCGTATCCAGGTGTGCGGGATTGTTGTAGTTCCAACTTTTGTAGAACCCGAACGCCTCATGCCTCCGTCGCAAGTGCTTGATTTTAGGAGACGATATGGTAAACTTTCCCTAAGTCGCTTATTTTCGGGGAACCTGACCTGATCCTGCTGCGACTTTCGGGCTATCATAATTGCGGCGTATAAACGCTTCAACATTCTAAATTACAGAGAAGGCGGTGGTACACATCTTGTATCGGGTAGTTGGCGTCCGATTCAAGCCGGCCGGTAAAATTTATTATTTTGACCCCGCAGGCAGCGAATTCGGGGTACACGCTAACGTAATCGTGGAAACCTCGCATGGAGTCGAATTCGGAACGGTCGTGCTTCCTTCCAAAGACGTGAAGGAACGCGATATCGTCCAACCGTTAAGGAAGATCATTCGGATAGCGACGAACGACGACTATGCCCGGATGAAGGGAAACAGCGTCGAGGCCATGCAGGATTTGGCCTCTTTAACCGATAGATTCAAGCAATTAAAGATGAAGCTGCTTCAGATCGAATATACGTTCGACCGCAGTAAAATGTATTTTTATTATACGGCGGAAGGCCGGGTCGATTTTCGGGAGCTGGTCAAATATTTGGTTAGCCTGTACCGGCGTACGCGGGTGGAATTAAGACAGGTGGGCGTCAGGGATGAAGCGAAGCTAATAGGAGGAATCGGGCCGTGCGGCCGTATACTGTGCTGCTCGACCTTTCTGGGCGAATTCGAGCCCGTGTCGATTAAGATGGCCAAGGATCAGAAGCTGTCTCTCAATCCTGTCAAGCTATCCGGTTTATGCGGACGATTAATGTGCTGTCTCCGCTTCGAGACCCACAACTATGAGAGCGGGAAATCCGGCTTCCCTTCCCCTGGCGGTACAATCACGACCGCTTACGGCCAAGTGAAGGTCGTTGCCGTCCGTCCGGAGACGAATAAGATCGTGGTTCAATCTCCATCCAGACCGGCTCCGATCGAGCTGGATCTGGATGATCCTGATATTAGCTGGTAACGAACAAATAACGGGGGTTGTCCGGATCTCGTATTCGGGCAGCCCTCTTTATTCATGACAGGCCGCTCGTATCCTTTAACCCGTCGTACCCTCTTTTCTGCTCGCCTCTACGAACATGATCCACATATCGGCTAAAATCAAAATCTTTATCGAATAAAGCCAACCAATCCTCCATCACAAAGTAGTGGTTGTCGGTAGCCGTATCGAGCACGGCCAGGCTGGCCGGCTGAACGGTCCTGCGTTCCCCGTCCTCTCTCAAATTCACCAATACGTTAAGTCCCATATAGGTCGTACAGCCATATACTCTCGGACCGATCCTATGATGATAGTGTCCCGCCATTACATACTTGGGCTGCAGCCTTTTCACAAGGTCCGATATGAGCAAGGAGCCCTGGGTCTCTCCATAATAATTCGTCCCTACTCCGTATGGAGCGTCGTGGGTTACCAATATATCGATTTCTCCAATCCCCCGACTGTCCAACTGCTTATGGGCTTCGACTGCGATCGACCTTCGATCCGGCTCCTTGGTTTGAATCCCGCCTAGAAATGCGAGGGTCGTCCGACCGACAGCCATCGCATGGTAAACCCTTCCATGAATATCTCCGATAAATCCGATTAAAATGGTCAACACATCCTTTCCTGGCTATAAAAATGATCCAGCTGAAACCGCATGCCAAAAAACCTCTCACAACGAAAATGTGTCGTCGGAGAGGCCGCTGCGCAAATGCTCGTATAACAATACCGTTCGTTGGAGCGGTTCGATGCCAAGCTCCTGCTTCAATTGTTTCGTAAATTTCTCATAATGACGGATCATCGACAATCTGTCGCCCAATCTGGCGTAATATCGGATCATCAGCTCGTTGATATCGTCCAGAAACGGATTTTTGTCCGTAATCTTGCGCAGACATTCGATAGCTTGCAAATACGATTGCACACCGGCATAATAGGCGGCCATTCGTTTCAGCAGGCTGATGTATCGCTCCCGGTATCGTTCCTGCAGCTGCATCGCCCAAAAATAGCCGTCTTCCTCCAGATAATCTCCGCGGTACAAGGAGACGGCCCGCACCATTTTTGCAATCGATGCCGCATCGACCGGCTGCTCGCCTTCGCATACTTTGGAAAACTCGGCCGCATCGCAGCCGATGCTCGCCACGTCGAGCCGGTATCCGTTCTGCTCGGATTGCAGCAGCCGCTCGAGCCCCATGGCGCTCAGCTTTTTCCGAAGCGTGTAGATGCAAGTATACAAATACGCCCGGGACTGATCGATATGATCCTGCCCCCACAGCGCATCGAGTATTTTCTCCTTCTGGACCCACTCGTTGCCATTATGGACCAGAAACGCCGCCAGTTCGCGCTCTTTGGTCGTCCGCCACTTGACGGCTCCGCCCGGCTCATTGTCCCGTAGCCAATCGAATCGGCCGAAGCAGCGGATGCCTTCGCCTGCTCCGCCGCTTTTCACAGCAGGTCCGGCCGATTGGCGCCGTCTGGCTGCAAGTTTCGCTAGTGTGGCGCCGATCCGGTCAGGGGAGGCGGGCTTCAGCACGTAATCGACCGCATGGCGTTCGAAGGCTTCAAGCGCATATTGATGGTAGGCGGTTACAAACACGATGTCGGTCGAGGGACTGATTTCCACAATATGACCGGAAAACTCCAGACCGTTAATGTCAGGCATCTCGATATCAAGAAAGACGACGTCGATCGGCTCCGATCCGAGCTGCTCAAGCGCATCCATCGGATTCGTGTACACGCCCGCCAGCTCGACGCTTCCGCTGCCGGTCAGAAGTCTCTTCATCCAGTCCAGTGCCGGCAGCTCGTCGTCGATAATGATCGTTCTCAGCATGCTTTCCCCTCCAAGCAATCACTTGCAAGACTGCCGGCCGCCTGCCCCGCCGGACGGCGTCTGATCCGGCACAATCAAATCTCGATGTCGACTACGATGCTGTCCACTCTGCCAATTTCACGGATATAGGCCGCCACTTCCTGATGCAGCGGATGAGGCCCGTAGTTTTCGAGAGCGGCACGATTTTCGAAGCGCACGGTTAGCGCCAGCTGGTAGCCCTGATGTTTGCCGGTGAAGCTGATGCCGGCCTGGATATCGGCAATTCCCGGCATCTTCCCCTGCAGCGCCTTGAACCGGGTTACGACTTCTTCCAGCTGCTCCCGGGAGGTTGATTCTCCGAATTTGACTAAGACGATATGATCGATCATGAGAGGGTCCTCCTTCCTGATTCAGCTATATTCCAATATACCATTTGTTCGTCTGTTAAACCAACCCCGCTCCTTGGTTTTACACGGTATAACAGCGGTCGTCCTGGTACAGTCGTTCTATTTTGGCGTCAGGGAATACCCGTTCGATATACAGGCAGACGGGCAAATAAATCATCGGTTTCCCTGTCGCGAATCTCGCCTCGCTGGCTCCGTGCTCCCGGATCAGCAGCTCGCAGATAACCCGCGCGCTTCGCACGTCGTCCCGGACATAGCTCTCCACCTTCTGCTGCAGATAGGGCGGCAAGCTCTGCACCGAAATGGCGGAAGCTGCGGATACCGGCTCCGCCTGCTGCCCGGGCTGCTCCGGCTCTTCCTCCGTCTCCTCGAACCAGCTGAACAGATCGTCGACCTTCTCTTTCTCCTTCACTTCCCGGCGGGACACGCCGGTCCCGGAAGGAGGCGTCGCTTGCGGCAGCGGCGGCAATATTTTCGGCTTCAGTCCTTCGGACCGCAACTGGCGAAGTTTCCGGATGTGTCTTTCCAGTAAAGGCAGCCCAAGCTTCTGATGCATCCGGATCTCTTCGGGAAGCGAAGCCGGCGGGTTGGCCAGCAATTCCGGTTCGGGCTTCCAGCCGCTTCGGATCTTGATTAGGATCTCATCCAGCTCATAGTCGATCGCATCGAAGCCCTGCTTAATAGCCGTCACGATGGAAGCGTCGATGCCGAGATGCTCCTTCAGATGCTCGATCCCGAACTTTTTCTCTTCGCCCGTGACCTTATGGGTTACATGATGCTGGTATCTCAAGGGCCTCCCGCATTCGCAGCGCAAGTCCGGAGTGACGGCTCCCGCATCGATATAGCCGGTATACAGCCAATCGTCCAGCAGCACTTCGATCGTTTCCGGGTCCGCGTGCTCGGGGATATGATACCCTTTCTCCCTGGCCATCTCATTGGCAAATACGGTACGGCGGCTTCGGACCATCTGCTCCGACAAATAATGCCGCTGCTCCGCATTTAATTCCGCCAATAACATTTCTCTGTCCTGAACGGATAAAATCATCCGCAATCCCTCCCTGCGTCCAGTTTCTATTGTACTTGATCCGCCGGTCGGTTTTCGACGTTTTTTTTACAAGCCACCCAAACGCAGCGTCTCCTCCTCGATCCGCCCGGGCTCGATCCGCTCGAACAAATGACCGAGATCGCCTATCGTCCGGCCGGCCGGAGAGGTCACCGGTTCCCAGCTCGGCGGCTCCAGCGACAGAAACGTTCGAATCCGGTCGCACGAGAAAGGTAAAAAAGGCTGCAGGACGTTTGCCAAATTCGCAATGATAAAGACGCAGGTGAATATCGTATCGTTACAGCCGGACCTGTTTTCTTTCCACTCGGCCCAAGGCTTTCGCTCATCATAATATTTGTTGGCGGCGCGGACGGTTGCGAATATGATTTCCAGAGCTTCTTTCAGGTTCCCGCTGCCGATCCGCTCCCCGGCCTCCCGGTATAACGACCCGATCCGGCCGGACCAGTCTGCCGGAACTTGGCCTGCAGGCACGGTCCCCTCCATCAATTTCGCTATGAAAGCAAGCGTCCGGTTGACGAAATTGCCGAAAGCGCCCAGCAGCTCGCCGTTATGGCTGTGGATAAACTCTCTCCACGAAAAATCCGAATCGCGCTTCTCCGGCCCGTTGGCAAGGAGGAAGTACCGGATGGAGTCCGGGTGATAGCGGCTCAGCAAGTAAGGAACCCAGACGGCCCAGCCGCGGCTGGTCGAAAACTTTTTCCCTTCAAGGGTCATATATTCGCAGGAAACGATCCGATCGGGCAGATGAAGCCCGCCGGCTCCGAGCAGCAGCGCTGGCCAGATAATCGTATGGAACGGCACGTTGTCTTTGCCGTGGACGTAATAGGCGGTAATCTCTTCCCCGTCGTCCGCCCAGAACGATTCCCAATCGCCGCCTGTCTCGGCCGCCCACTGCCTGCTCGCCGACAAATAACCGCATACCGCTTCGATCCATACATAAATTTTCTTCCCCTCGAACCCGTCCAGCGGCACGTCGACGCCCCAGTCGAGATCCCGGGTCACCGCCCGGTCGAGCAGCCCTTCCTTCAAGTAACGCTGCGTCAGCTGCACTGCGTTGTCCTTCCAGCCTTGAGCACGTTCCGCATAGCGGGCCAGCGCTTCCTGGAACCGGGAAAGAGCGAGATAGTAATGCTCGGTCTCCCTCTCAATCGGCGGATTTCCGCACAATTTGCACGTTTTGCCGATCAGATCGGCAGGATCGAGAATCGTGGAGCACGCTTCGCATTGATCGCCCCGCGCACGCTGCCCGCATACCGGACATTCCCCCTCCACGTAGCGGTCCGGCAGAAACCTTTCGTCGGTCTCGCAATACGTCTGCGACACGGTCTTTTTGTACAGATGTCCGTTCTCCAGCAGCTTCAGGAACAGCTCCTGGACGACCTGATGATGAAAGCGATCGTCGGTTCGGGTGTAGAGATCGTACGTAAAGCCGAGCCGCTCGAAGCAATCGAGAAATTCCCGGTGATACCGGTCCGCGATCCGGTCTGGAGTGACGCCTTCCTGATTCGCTTGCACGGCGACCGGCGTGCCGTGGCAGTCGCTTCCCGACACATAGAGCACCCGCTCCCCTTTTGCCCGGTAATACCTTGCCAGCACATCCCCGGGTAACAAGCTCGCCAGCCGGCCGAGGTGCAGCGAACCGTTGGCATAAGGCCATGCGCCGCCGATAAATACATTTGCCATCCTAACTACCTCCTTTTTGTGTAAAAACGACAAAAAACTCTCATCCCCAAAGGGACGAGAGTTGGACTCACGCGTTACCACCCAATTTTATTAATGCCTCGCGGCATAAACCTCTTCAGGTACGACGCATCCGTTTACAACAGGCGTGTATACCCTAGCACGGTAACGGGTGCGGGACCCGGCGCAGCCTACGGCCCGTCAAGGCTTCGATGCGCAGCTCTGAGACCATATTCCCGGACGTATTCTTTGCTCCTTCTCAGCAACCGGAGCTCTCTGTATAAGACGTTCGTCAGGTACTCTTTCTCTTCATAGCTTTGTTTGAATATTCAATTTATTGGGATTATACGGAAAGATTCGGCTACTGTCAACTCTATTCAATCACGGGGTTTCCCCGTTAACGAAAAAACTCCTTAATCCGGATAGCGCCGCACCGCATTCTGCAGTTCGGAAATGAGCGATTCGCACGAATCCAATCAAATGTGCAAAATCATCCCGTCGTAGGCGACTGTGATACCGTGCGGTTCAAAAGCGGCAGCAAAATCTTCATGCAACATGTCCGTTATTTCTATCCTCTACTCCAACGTTCCGTTAAGGAGGTTTTCGGCTTTCCAGTTGAATTTCGGACTAAGGTTGCCTAATGATTACATTTTCCGATGACCGCAAATATCGTACTCCCACACTTGCAGAGCCGCGCCGATCATTCCGCTTAAATTCCCCTGGTAAGCCGGTTCAATACGCAGCCTCTCCAAAAACGATCGCATCGTCCTCCTGTGAACCTCTTCGCGAACGCGGTTGATGAACCTCTCTCCCGCCTCCGCAACACCGCCTCCAATAATGACAACCTCCGGGTTGAACAGATGAATTAGCGAGGCCAGCGCCGTTCCCAAAGCGGCAAACGTTTCATCCATGATTTCCGTAGCGATCCCGTCGCCTGCCTGCCAGAGGGCCATTACATCTCTTGCCGTGATCGTCTCATCCGGGACGCCTTGCTCCGAAAGCCTTCGGCGCATCCGCGCGGCAATTCCCGTTCCGGATGCATATTGCTCGAGACATCCGGCCCCTCCGCACAAACAGGGCAGCCCTTTATAATCGACCGACATATGGCCTGCTTCCGCAGCTCCCCCCCAAGCGCCGTGGTAGATGCGGCCATCGATCATCAAGGCCCCACCGACTCCGGTGCCGAGGGCCAGGCATAATAAATGATTAACACCTCGCCCCGTGCCGAGTACCTTTTCGGTCAGACACAGCACATTGACATCATTATCCACCAAGACGGGAAGCCCGAAAGCGTCTTCCAGCATTTGCTTCAATGGAGTGCCGACATAACCGGGTATAAGCTCTGTGCCGAATCGGATATTTCCTGTTCTCCACTCGATTTGGCCTGAACTGCCGACACCGATTCCTTTCAGTCGCGGCTCTATACCGCTATGATTCAAGAATTTCAGAACATTCGTGATTGCGTCAATCGCTCGATCGGCGGGGTTTGCTTGACCTGCTAACGTCTCTACACTGCAATTCCATACGATCTCGCCGTTCTCCCGGATTAAGCCGGCATTGATTTTCGTCCCGCCGATATCGACGCCAATCGCATAAATCGAATCCGGGTCATGCACGATTTGGCACATTCAATAGCCTCCTGATCTTAGACCGTAAAGGGATGAATGGCCGCTGCATAACGCGCAGCAATAAGCTGCGGACGGGTAATAGCGCTTCCGACGACCACAAATGCCGCCCCCGCCTCCATTGCCATAGTCGCCTCGCCCGGTGTCCATATTCGTCCTTCGGAAATGATAGGCGCTTTAGTAGCCTCGCTCAATTTTCGAACCAGATATAGATCGGGACTTTCAGACTTACCGCTGTATGACGTATATCCCGATAAAGTCGTACCGATGTAATCGGCGCCAAGTCGGGCGGCAGCGAGACCTTCCTCGAATGTGGAAACGTCGGCCATAACGGATACCCCCGCCGCATGAGCGGCTTGAATGAGTTCGGCCGCCCGCTCCAGTCTCCCTTCCCGGTCGGTAACATCGAGCGCCACTACATCGGCACCCGCCGCGATGATGTCATGTACCTCTTCAAGCGTTGGCGTAATAAAGATAGCTGATCCGGGAATGTGTCTTTTGATCAAGCCGATCACCGGCACTTTCACCGCTTGCTTAATCGAGCGAATATCGTGAACCCCGTTCGCACGAATACCGACCGCCCCGGCCAGCTCGGCGGCTATGGCCATCTTCGTCATCGTATCTCCGCCATGAAGCGGTTCGTCCTCCAGCGCCTGGCACGATACGATAAGACCGCGATTTTTTAGACCCTTTCCTGGTTTCATTGTTTGCTCTCCTTGACCCAATCGACATATCGCATCATTTTATCGTTCATGATAGCCCCTACTATTTAGCAACCCACCCTGTATGATCTGACCCTGTTTCTTTCACATAAAAGGTGGTTCCCGCTCCCCCATCTACTCGTCTATAAGTAGAACCAACATGAGCTGTCACAACCCCTTCCGGAGAACCAGAACCGACTAAATCAATGCGGTCAACCCCGTCGATCACGTGGAATCGTTTCACATTTTTGGTTCCGGCTCCTGTCATGGTTGGAGTTGCATTTCCAAATTTATAAACGCCATCCACTTGAATATCAGCAGCAGCATCTGTAGTTTTTATCACTCCTGATAGTGCGCCTGTGCGTTGGAAGGTAATGTTGCGGACAACTGCAGTATGACTCGGACCTACGAATGTGATGGGGTTGTAAGCCCCGCCGGTTAAACAAGGTTCTACGAAAGTAATATTCTCAAACACCATATTTGTAGAAACCCCATCGTTCCGAACGTTAATTCCGTGCTGCCGGCAATTTTTCAACAGCAGATTTCGGAATACCCCGTTTTGATGATTTCCGCGGATGATGATAAAGTTGACAGGTGTTCGGTCAGGTTCCGACAACGTTTCGCCTGCGATGATGGTATCGGCAATCAAGTAATCCCTTGAACCGCTATGCAGATCAAATGCATTGTATGGCGTCTGGGTGATACTGTTGGAAGCCAAGAGGGCATCCCTAAGCACACCTGTCCATAAGACCTTTCCGATGTCCATGTTGCAGCCCACAACCACAATTCCGTTAATCTTGGAAGCGTTAACACCTGTGTTTTTAATAGCTCCATGTACTTCCGAATGGAAACGGCAACCAATAAAGCTGTAATGACGGAAACCTGTAATGTCTTGTTGAGTCGGGTTATTAGGGTCTTTTGCAGGTAAATAATCCCCAACATTCATCCATTCCAGGTTGACACAATATCCATTATTCGCCATTAAGCATCCTTGCATTTTCAAACCTCTACCCCAAAACTCGACGCCAATGTTAAAATTATTGATTCTACAGTTGATGAACTCGCTGTCAATGTCAGGGTATTTCCCTACGTCCCGTTTAAAGAGGATTCCTGTTTTCCCCATACCGACTACATCGCCCTCAACCCCTTCGAGGTTAATGCCGTCAAACTGCCACGATGCCCCTTTGATATGAATGGCCGGAGTAGAAGTCGTATCCGTACAAGCCAACGACACACCGTAAAAACCGTCTGATTTCACTGTCAGCATTGATACATTGACAACTAATGACGTAAACATATACTTCCCGGACGGTATGTACAGTACTTTCCTATTATTGGTTGGTAGAGTTGCCAGATGATTAAAAGCGTTTTGAAGAGCTGCTGTATCATCAGTTACTCCATCACCGGCTGCACCAAAATCCTTCACATTAACTACTAACCCTAATCTCTTCTGCATATCGGCCAATTGTGTCGTAAATGGCTGCGTATACTCCTGTACAACCTCTTCGGCAATTTCTCGAATGCACGCTGCGTTTTCGATATCATTGCAATCGCCGTATACGCTCTCCGTCACACTGCTTCCCAGCGCGTTTCCTTTACTTAACAAGGTCCCTGTAACTGCAACAGCGCCTGCCGCTCCCAACGCCAATACATTTCTTCTGCTGAGCTTGCGTTCCATAGGTCGATTCCTCCTGGATACTCGATTAATGGCCCCGTCACCGTCATCATCCATAGAAACAGCGATCTCACCGGTTAGGGAATTGCAATTTCAGACAAGCGGACTTTTCTGATCCTCAATCTGGCCAAGAGACTCCCATCCTCCGGTACTCCCGCGCAATAAGCCAACATAACGGCATCTCCGACAAAATGGATGGCTGTATAACAGTAACCTCCTCTGTCCTCCTCCGTCTCCAAATAGAAAAACTCTCCCCAGGTTCGCCCGTCATCTGCACTTACACTGCCTATTAAGGGTGTTCGTCCTCCCGTTTTTTTACCGATTGCCCGTGTCTGGTAATTAGGTATCGGATTCCAGACGGCAAGCAGATATCCATTGTGGGGCATTCTTTTCATGGATAGAGGCGAACGGGGCGAAGAAAATTGCGATGGAGCAGCTTGACTCCATGTCTCGCCCTGATCCATCGAGAACATCTCGTACTGAAAGCCCATGTCCGTTCTGGCCCATGACCATAACACGCCATTTCTCAACTCGATTACCCCCGGCTCTTGCAATCCCGTTTTGGAATGAGGAGCGTGAAGGGCACAGAATGATTTCGCTTCTCTCCAGGTAAGTCCGTCATCGTCGGATAAAAAATAGTGAGCAATGCCTCTCGAATCATTTTTGTAATTCGGTACGTTATAGTCGGCCACTTCGCCAGCCATCTTGTGAAAAGATGTCGGAATGATCAATCGACCGCCGGTTAGTCTGACGACCCTGTCGTTATTCGTCACGTAATAACCGAGTCCGGGTATACAGCAACGGGCTTCGCTCCATGTGATTCCTTCGTCCCCAGAACGTCTCAGATGGAGCCTTCCATTGTTTCTGGCTTTACGCACAAAGTAAAACAATCCGATATCCCCGTTCATCATGCGCAGCAAGGACACGCTCATAATATTGTGCGCCTCATGTTCCTCGGCCTTGGCAATAATCGTATCGTCCGACCAAGTATCGCCTCCATCGCTGGTGTACCGGCAAGCAATGCACGAAGGCGCATCGTCGGCATTCGATTGTCCTATAAACCGGCTGTATACGAACATGATGCGGCCATCCTTCAGGTCTATGAAGGCTCCCTCGCTATTTCGAGGATTCTCCTCTGCTGGCCCCAAATCCAAGACGACTTTTCCCTTTTTCTCCATCTTCCTAAGAGTCACTCCCTCGCTCCACATTAAATATAGTATGGTATTACCTACTGAAACGACATGTACTCTTTGCAGTTTTAGCCGCAGAAAATTACAATGTCTCCGACACCTAGCTTTATATCTACCATGGTATTACCTTCATGACTAGATTTACTCTTTCAGTGCTCTTGACTTATTCAGATGCATCATCATGCACACTTTCGCTTGTGCAATATTTTTTTCCTTAATCATCTGAGTGATTAGTTTGTGGTCCTCCAGTGTCGTGTGACCATTTGCAGAGGAGGAAAGGCGCTTTTTGCGGACCTCCGTGAAAAATTTGCTGATGACTTCGCTCATTTCGTAAAAGGCCTTGTTGCCTGTTAATTTAAACAGCGAACGATGGAATCCGATATCTATATCGATAATCGGCTCAGCCTTAAGGATCGATTGCTCCATCTGATCGTTCCATCTGTCCAGTTCTGCCAGCATGCCCGGTTCCGCTCTTACTATAACAAGCTCGACAGCCGAAGTCTCAAGGATTAAACGGATTTCCTGCAATTCCAGCATTGTCTGCTGATTGCCGAACCATCGAAAGTAGAACTGATCCATGATCGGCCCCAAAGAAGCATCACTGACGAAAATGCCGTCCCCGGGTTTCAGCTTCAAGATCCCGATTGTCTCCAGTGATTTCAATGCTTCACGGACTACCGTTCGGCTAACCCCAAGCAGATCGATAATCTCCTTCTCGTTCAAAAAAGGATCTCCTGCCTGCAGATTATGTTCCATGATGTATTGTTTAATTTGATCCATCGCAACGTCCTTCAGCGATTTCCGAACCAGCATATCCATTAGCCATTTCCACCTCCTCTTATATACTATGGTATTACCAAGTTAATGGAATGAATTAATAAAGTCAACCATTTTCTTCTATCGCATCACCTAAAATCGTGACCGCAGCCGCCGTGGACATGGACGTCGATAAATCCTGAAAGCAGCCAGCCTTCGCGAGCATCCACCTCGATATCCGTACGATCGGCAATTTCCCCAGGAAGCAGTTCCCTCGGGTCGGCAAATCGGATGATCCCGTCTTCGAGAACAAGCGTATCCGACCTAACTTCCGCACCAGTAGTTTGTCCGTTAACGATCAATACGCTCGGATCATCTTTATCGCGACTTCTGAATTTAACCGTTTCCTCTTTCCTATTCAAGCAGCTTTTGCAGTACCGGGGTCAAACCGTCGGCTATCCGCATGAAGCCAAGATCGGTTGGATGGACACCGTCAACCGTACATTCGTGAAAATGATCGCCCAGCAGTCCGGAGCCGTCATAAAAAAACACATTCTGGTCTCCATGCCTGTTCAACCGCTCGACCGTTTCACGCTGGATCGCTTGCATGCTCAGCCGCTTGTTCAGCAGCGCGTCGTCGAACAGTTCGCGCGCGTAGCGGATTTTGGATACTACGAGAATCGGCACGTCAGGATGGGCATCCCGGTAAATCCGGATAAATTCAGGCAGCGTCTTCTCGAGATGCTCCGGACGCGGACAATTCGCCTCATAATCGAGCACGAGACAGGCGGGGTTCGGAATATCACCGACGAGCATCGCCACCTCCGGCTCCCCGCGTCCGCTCGCGGAGAACCCCAAATTGATAAATTCAAGAGGAATTCTCCGGCTGAGAATATTCGTATAGGACATCCCCGGACGCGCCGCGCTTGCACCTTGCGTAATGGAAGTTCCGTACACAACTACTCGCTTATCGCTCGCATAAGCCGCCGGCTCGGCTATGATCCCGTCCCGGTCCAGCCCGACGCTAACCTCCTCCACTCCTTGATAAAGCGGGAAGTACAAAGTCACGTCGCGAAGCCGGCGCTCCATTTTCTGATACATGACGATTTCGTAATCCTGCTTCGTGCGATCATAGCGGGACGAGCTGTGAAACAACTGCCTCTCCCCGATATCGATATAACAGTCGAAACCGCACTGGCTCGTCGCAGGCATATGGTTCAGATCGGCCAAACCGCTAAGTTTGACTCTCAGCGCCAGGCCCGACGAATCGGTTCGGAACCGGATCTGCCCTCCCGACGCACAATTCGCGAATTTGTCCACGGCCGGGGGAATGGCGACACGCGGAGCTTGCGGCAATCTGCGGTATTTGCCCTCCTCCCCGTACCAGGCGAAGCCGTTGATGCGAAATGGCGGATTGGCAGGAGAATGCCAAGTTACGGTGAATTCGGAATCGCTCATTTCTTCATCTCCTGTTCAATCCGTTTATCGATACGCTCGGCCGCCTCTCTAAGCGCGGTATTGACGTCTTTTCCGGCACTAAAGGCGTTGAGCGCATTGTTCATCTCGGTGTTTGCATTAGCGGTAAACGGCGATGCCAAGGTCAGGGGAGCATATGGTTGAGAGACAATAGCCTGAACATTTTTGCCCTGAATACCTTGCAGACCCGCTCCAAAGTTTTGCATAGCCTTTTTCGAATCCTTCAACGCAGGTACGAATGCCAAATTTCGGGCCATCCATTCCTGGTATTCATCCGAAGCGATATAGGTAAGTACCTGGAAGGCCGCATCCCTTTGCGCACTTCTGTTTGTAATATACAAATAATCAGGACCCGCTTGCATGCCCAAGCCCGGTTTTTCTTTAAGCGTCGGTACACTCGCGATATCCCAGTTTTTCAGCGCTTCTGCCGTTCGTGCAACCATCCCTCCCGTATTGATCATCATCGCAACAGTCTGATCCTTTAAAAATTGATCCGCTTGATCGCTGTATTTGTTATTCGGGATTTCCATTCCCGGGATTTTATAAAATCTTGCAACATTCGTGAACATCTGAACAAAGTTATTATCAGTGAACATCGCTTTTCCCGTCTTCGAGTCAAAATATGGAGCGGACAGCTGGTTGCTGCGGATTACGGAAGCAAATCCGAATATCATTCCTTTATATTGGATACCGCCATCGGTACGGGTCATTCTGCGCGTGAGGTCATACACCTCATCCCAGGTCATACCGTCACGCGGGTAAGAAACGCCAAATTTGTCGAACAAGTCCTTGTTGTAAAGAAAGACCATTGCACCAGTACCAAGAGGCAGGCCATAAATGCCGCCATTCGCCATTCGCCTTTGTATATCAATCAGCGAAGGCTCGATTCTCGATAAATCATAATTGTACTTTTTGATCAAATCGCTAATGTCGCTCTCCAGCCCCAGATCCGTCAAATACGTCCCCGTGTTATTCAGAGAGACGATTACAATATCGATCGGATCTTTGCTGGCAAGCAATCCGGAATAATTGTCCGACTGTCTGGGTATGAATTTCAGCGTGTATTGCGGAAATTTCTTCTGGATTTGTTCACCGAACCTCGCCTTGAAGATCTCCTCGGTACCCGACGGAGGATACAAGAACGTAAGCTCCAGCTTGCTGTTCGCCACACGCGCGGCTTCCGCCTCGGGGGTTAAAGAAACTTCCTGCCCGGCGGTATCCGGATCCGGTTTAATCGTGGAACCGCTTCCGCAGGCAGACAGCAGAATCATCGTGGATCCGATCATGAACAAAAGCATGCGATTCTTTCCAGCCATTTTTTTGCCTCCCTTATTCATATATCGTATAATCTCCGGTCTCTTAAGCTATTTCACCAAATGAAACTTAAGGCCGTGCGGGGACTTCCGATCATGTAGCGGATGCCGGCCATTGCAACTCCACTCCTTCGCGCACAAGAAGCTGCTGGAACGATTCTAACTTATCCGGGTCGTTTCGGACTTGCCGCGGGGAATACCCTTTTTGCACACAAAACGCCGCCAAAGCTCCGGCCGCTTCTCCGATATTCCATTCCACCGGATGCAGCCTGTAGCATCCGTTCGTAATATGCGTAACTCCTATATTTTTGCACGCCGGGAGCACATTGTTCATCCGCACCGGGATTAGGCTTCCGAGCGGGATTTGAAACGGCATGCTCGGCACGTCGATAAACGTTCGGTTGCCCGTGCTCGGATGCAGATCGATCGCATAGTGACCGATCCCGACCGAATCGAAATACGTCTCGGAACGATCGCTTTTTCGGAATTGCGGGTTCAAATGGTTCTCAATGACCGTAAATTCCGCCCGGATGCGGCGTGATTCGCGGATATACGGCGCCATCGCGAGGCCGTCTTGCGTACCGACGACATCCTTGCGCAGGCGCAGGCCCGGATAACCGGTCTTGCCGTCATGCGTGGGCGCCTCCGTCTGCATCCAATAGAGCAGCGAAAGGCTTAGCTGCTTGGCCGCGTCCAAGTTCGCGCGCTTCCGTTCCTCGCTTACGTCGATGACCGGACCTAGCCAGTAATCGTTCTGCGGCCAGTTGACGAGGGTGATATCGCTTTCAAATGTTCCCGGGACGAAATTGCTTTTAGCAATCATGCGTCGATATAACCATAACGAGAACAAATCGCCATTCGGGAACAACGTGTACTGCTGCGACTCAAGCGTCCGCGGATTCGGCGCGACCCAGCTGAGCTGGTTGCCGGGCCAAAAGCCGGGACGATGGTCCCGCCAAAAGGAGTAGTCTCGCGGCCTGTCGATCGTATGGTTCTCCCCGGCTCTATAATCCATCGCGAAGCAGTACGTGATGGCCTGCATATCCGCCGGATCGGGATCACCCGGAAGCGCGTGCGGTTCCCCGGTTTGGCCCATGCTTTCCGCACCGGTTACATATTCGATTCCGGCAAGCGGCAGCATATCGCCGCAATCGGTCGCATCCAGAAAATAGGGGGCGGTCAAAATCGCCCGCTCGCCCGACGGAGCATGTTCGACCGTAACCGAGAGTACCCGGTCGCCGTCCGGCTCGGCCGAGACGATCCGGTGATGCATCATAAGTCTGATTTGTCCGCTATGCACGTACGGAGCAAGCATCTCTTGTATGACCGCGACGCCGACTCTCGGATCGTGACTGATCGCGCTTACGAACGCGCTGCCGGGATTGAAGCGGCTGTTCGCCCGAGCCTCTACAGACAAAGGAAAATGAGTTTTGTAATAAGCCCGGACCCCGTCACGGTAACGCCTGTAGCTGCGGGTACCACCGTACTGTTCGATATACGAATGCTCGTCGGGCGGAACGGCTTGGCTCGTCAATTGCCCTCCAAGCCAGTCCGTTTCCTCGGTGATAATTACGTTCTGCCCCATGCGCGCAGCGGCCAGCGCAGCAGCGCAGCCCCCTGTGCTTCCTCCGACAATGACAATATGCGCCGTAAATTCCGTCATCATGATATTCCATACTCCGACATGACTGCAGCGATCCGTTCCTTTTGCCGCTCGTCAAGCGGAAGCAGCGTAGTGGCTACAAACGGCTGGCACAGCCCGAGAAGCGAAAGAGCATATTTGTGCCCTGTTCCCCAATGTGCGGCTTTCTTGCCGAATACGGCTTCCTGTATATTCGCAAGCTCCAGCTGCTGCTTGCCGGCAGCGCGGGTATCGCCCTCCTTCGCTTTCCGGTACAGCTCTACGCAGCGGTCAACCGCCAGACTCGAAATGCCCGGGATAATCCCATCTGCCCCAAGCTCGAGCGCCAAGTCGAGCGTCCCTTCGTTTCCGTGCAGGATAGCAAAATCGTCTCGGCCTCTGAGCTGTCTGACCATGGGCAAGTTCGCGAAGAGATCGGCTTTGATGCCGACGATGTTCGGTTCTTCGCTTAATTCGACTACCATGCCAGGCGGGATCGGATTGTTCGTATACGCCGGGATGTTATAGATAACAAGCGGTTTATCCGAATTTCTGCTCATCGTTATGTAATACTGTTTGATTTCTCTCTCGTCCCGCACGTTATAGAAATAAGGGGGAACGAGCACGACATGGTCCGCGCCCACGTCTATGGCCTGCCGCATCATCCGCTCCGTCTTCCGCGGTCCTTCCGCGGATACGTTAGCCAAGACGGGAACTCTTCCCTTTGCCTCGTCGACGGTAATCTGAATAAGCCTTGCCTTCTCCTCCTCCACGATCATCGGAAATTCTCCCATGCTCCCAAGCAGAAATATACCGTCCACGCCTTTGTCGATTAACCGGGAAACCAGATTGCGCACTCCGGCCTCATCGATATTCTCGTGTTCATCAAGCGGCGTTATCATCGGGCAAATAACGCCCCTCAGCTTGTTGCTAGTATTCGTCTCCAACACCCATTCTCCTCTCTTTTTAAAACCTTAAACTCGGACAAGCCGACTTTGCGTATCCGCGAGCCGGGCCAGCCGGCCTTCTACAAGTAAGAAAATCGGTTCCACATTTGACAGTCGTCTCTGCTGATGCCGGTTATTAAAGCGTGCGTCCCTGCGTCCCCCTTTGTTGCTAGCAAGGACCTGCGTATAGAAATTCGGGAACCTGTTCCACACCGCGAGCAAAATGCTACTGAAGGTAATCCGTTTTACCACCTTTAAATATACTATGGTAATACCTAATTTCAAAAAACTATCCATGCAATAGTTCAGTTCTTCTTAATATAGTATGGTAATACCTAATAGAAAGGATATCGTGGATATCGTGTATCTAATTCCTTCTCCGCCGAATCGGCTACAACCCAGAACAGTTAGCGTATGCCATAACCGGGGCTGACTTGCTAAACACCATTTCCTTTTCTGGTTCCATCAAAGTTCTGTTTGGCTGAGATGTTTCAACTACGCTCCTTTGCTAGCCCGACATCTTGCTCCTTCATGCTCTGCGTAATCCGTCTATGATCGTCCGGCGTTTTACGGCCACCTAAATCGGAAAGCCGTTTATGACGAACTTTCGAAAAACTTGCTGATGACTTCGTCTTTCAACGCTTCCCCGACAACGGTTTGGCTTACGCTAAGAAGTTCGATAATCCCTTCGTGAATCAGATCACCCGGTTGAAGATTGTGCCCGACGAAATCTTGCTTTGATTTTCTCTATTGCAGTATCATTAAGCAATTTCCGGATCAAGGTGTTCATGCGCTTCGCTCACCCCCTCCTATAGATACTATGGTATTACCTAATATAATACATGATATTACTAAATTCAACCTATTTTTTTGATCTGCCGGGGGACTTGAATGGAATTGCTGCATGTTCCGGTGCTCCCTACTCCACTCGCTTTGCTCCAAGCGGCTTCAATAGATGGCTCCGGATCATGTTGGCCGCACCGTTCTTATCTTTGTTCTTCAAAAGCTCGACGATCGCCCGATGATCCCGGATGCTTCCCTCTACTCCGTCCGTGCTGTCATTGTCCTTGTTTTTCAATTCCACCATTTGGAAATATTTATGAATCACATCGGTCAACTGCATGAAGATGGGGTTCCCTGTCATGCTGAGCAGCTCCCGGTGAAAGTTGTACTCATGCTTTGCGAATTCTTTCTTCGTCTGCGACGCACGCTCCGCCTCATCGACCATGCCGGATATCCTCTCCAATTCCACATCTCCCGTCCCGGCCCGGTCTACGATATGCGCAACCGCCGCTTGCTCGAGAATGATTCTGAATTCAAGAAGATTGTCAGACTGGTTGTCTACATTGCTCCACAAAAACAGCATTTCTTGAAATAAAGAAGAAAGGTCGGCTTCTTTTACGAATATTCCTTTTCCACGCTTCTTGTATATGTAGCCAAGCGCTTCCAGCGTTCCGAGAGCTTCACGGATGACCGGACGGCTCACCCCCAAGGCCAAGGCCAAATCTCTTTCAGTCGGGAGCTTGTCCCCGGGCTTAAGTCGGTTCGCGGCTACGTAATCTTTTATTTTATAACACGCCATATTTTTCAGCATATAGTCGTTGCTAATAATCTGCTCCACTTTCCTGCTCCTCCGGGCGGCCGGCTTGTTTCATACATGATCCTATCCTCATTGGCCTATATGTTAGTTTATTGGTACGGGTATATAAAATCAAGTAGGGCAACGAGTAAGAGAGGGATAAGCCAAGCTTTCACCGATATTTGCCCCCATAGTCTCTAGAGCCTTTTTTTTATAAAAAGAAACTTTCTTGGCAAAGGCATCGCTATTACTTATAATCGCCATAAGAACTATTCATTAGATTGAATCGTCTCAGCAGATCTATAACATCCTGGCGGCATCACACTGGTTAATTCATGGAACGCCAGTGAAATAGGAGGAGGTTCTATGTTGAACAAGAAGTCGCTCATTGCAAGATGGGACGACAACCAGCTCGCTGAAGTGAATCGATTGTTGGCTTCTGTTACAGGCAAACATAACCTGCATAAAAAAGACCGCTCCTTTCCATCGTCCCCCTATGGACAAACGGATGCTGGACTAGAGGATTATCGGGGAGTTGCCCTAACCGAGACCTTACAATACCTGACCGTGCAGGGCGCCGATCTGTCTTATGCACGTTTCGATTGTTCTGCAAGCTTGAACACCTCAACATTTACAAACTGTTGCTTTGACGGGGTCAAGCTGGATAGCAGATACGTGACTCATACATTCAACCACTGTTCTTTCCGAGGAGCCAAGCTGAATAGTGCCAGAATCAGCAAGCAATTTAACGACTGCGATTTTACGGGCTGTAATTTAAGTAAAGCGATTGCGAACGATGTATCGTTCATACGCTGCCGTTTTTCCGAAGCCAATTTTCGTGGCGCATTATTGTTGCATTGCCGGTTTGAGGAATGCAGCTTTGATAAAGCATTCTTTCATAACGGTTCGTTAGCCGGAAGCCGCTTTACGGGAGAGACTGGCTTGCTCCCCGTTTGGGGAAATACGATACTGGACGGTGTCAAAATCAAAGGATGTGATTAATTCATGAAGAAATTCAAGATCGAGCGTTTTACCCGCGTCAGTGAACCGGTCCAGACTCCCATAACGAAATTCGGAGGACAGCCCGTGTGGCTAACAGAACCGCAATGGCCGCTTAGCAGCGGATGGGACAAGCGCCCGATGATGTTTATTGGCCAGATAGAGCTGAATCCGCAACTATTCCCCACCCCAAACGTTTCTGTTCCTCAAATGGCCTATCTCTTTGTTACACATGCGCAAAATATGGAAGAAGGCTTCTTTGATCCTGATATTATCGACCCGGATGGCGGTGAAAATGCGATCATTCTCCAGCCGGGAGGTGCGATTCTGATCGATACAGCCCCATTGGTTAACGGACCATCGCTGTGGGATGACAATGGTGAATCTTATGAAGGCATCCCTCAGCTGCAAGAAGCGCAAGACCCGGAATTTCTCGCTTCCAAGTCCTACATCTCGCTTACAAAGGATGAGCAGAACGCCTATAGCGATGAAGTTGACGGCGATAAAATCGGAGGTGTACCCTTTTTTTTCCAAGGCGATGGTTGGCCTGATGATAGTAACTGGCGGTTGCTGCTGCAATTGCATGCGAATTTCAAGCCTTTTTGCTTGCTGGTGGGAGGCTCGCCAACGATTTTTGCATTTGTGAATGAGGATCTGACGACCGGAAAGTTAGTAATTCAGGATTGTTAGCGGGGAGCATTGCGATGTCATTATAGACCTTCGGAAAGAACCCGTAGACTGTGCATATCCAGATTCAGATGCTTCATAGGCTGCCAGTTTTTTTCTTGCCGGCTGCCCTGGGACGATTGCTTCAATCCGAAGAGTTGCCGCCTAGTCAGCGATTTCCGGTCCACACGCAATGTATGTCACCTTAGCAGTCAGATCGATATGAGTTAGCTGAGACGGAAAGCCGTTCCCCCAACGGGAGGAAACGGCTTCTGCTTCGCGATTATACGTTCAATTGCTCTAAAGCTCCCGAAGCGTCAACTCGTATACGACGGTTCATTCCCTCTACGAACCATTCGCCGGCGCCGGAAGTCCCT
Organism: Paenibacillus sp. GYB004; assembly: GCF_036577605.1. Taxonomy (NCBI): domain Bacteria; kingdom Bacillati; phylum Bacillota; class Bacilli; order Caryophanales; family Paenibacillaceae; genus Paenibacillus; species Paenibacillus sp. GYB004. Next base: position 347,375 of record NZ_JARBDB010000047.1, on the reverse strand, counting down.
TGTACGAACCGGATTCCTCTTGCGCTCATCTCTAGCGCGACTTCCAGAATGCGCTTGCTGGGTAGAGGGCTCTCCAGGGTGCGGCCACGGTCCGGTTCGGGCAGCTCCAGCAGCAGGCTTCTTATCGCTTCATATCCATCCTGACAGATGGATAATTCCAAGGCGGAACGCTTTACGGTAAAATAGGCCGCGTAATATTCCAGAGGATAGTACAGTTTATAAAACGCTTGGCGAATGGCAGACATCACGTAAGACACCGCATGAGCTTTCGGGAACAGATAGCCGATCTTCCGGCAGGAATCGATGTACCATTCCGGAACGTGGTTCGCACGCATATGTGCGGCTTCCGCCTCGTCGATCCCTTTCCCTTTCCGCACGTTTTCCGTGATCTTGAAGGCGGCTTCGCCCTCCAGCCCATAGGCGATTAGCGTTAGCATCACGTCGTCCCTGCAAGCAATCGCGATTGGCAGCGTACAGGTTCCTGTCCGGATCAGCTCTTGAGCGTTACCTTCCCATACGCCGGTACCGTGAGAAAATCCGGAGATTTGAACTAAATCCGAGAACGTGTCCGGCTTTGTCTCCTCAAGCATTCTCCGGACGACGGGCACCCCCATCTCGGGCAAGCCGTATGTAGCGACCGGAGAAAGGAGCTGCTCAGAGGTTACGCCAAGCGCTGCGGTAGAGCGGAACATACTTAACACACGCCGGTCGTTCATCGGGATCGTCTCCGGATCGATGCCTGTAGAGGTGTGAAGCAGCTTCATCATGGACGGACCGTCGTGACCAAGGATATCGAATTTGTGTACAGTATGATCCAAATGCCGGTAATCGAAATACGACTTGCTCCATCCCGGCCTGCCGTCGCTTGAGGCGTCCCGGACGGGTGTACAATCTTCGGCGGCCATCCCGCCCGGAATAAGCAGAAGCCCTGACGGATGCGGGGTTCCGTCGCTTCTTCCCGCCAGAAGGACGTTATTCTCTCCAAGCAGCTCTTTTACCCCGGACTGCGCCTGCCTCTGATACTCGCCGGCTACGTTCAGATCGATATCGGGCACTTTATTGCCGTGAAATCCGAGGAACATCTCGTATGGAATGTTGTGCCCGTCGCCCCGCATTCCACCCCCGCACCGGGGGCATAACCGGTCCGGTCCGTCAAATCCGCTACAAGCTTCATCTTGCGGGATCCACTCGACCTGTTGGCACGTTCCGCACAAAGCGTGGGGAGGCAGCGGGTTCGTATCCGTAATCCCGAGAAAATAAGCGACAAGGGACGACCCGACGGAGCCGCGCGGGAGAACCGGGTACCCGTCGCCCTTGGACCGGTTCACGACGCTTCGCGCGATCAGATAGATCGAAGCAAATCCGAATTTGCAGATGGAAGACAGTTCCTTGTCCAGCCGGTTCTGAATCGGTTGCGGGATCGAATGGCCGTACCGGGCTCGGGCCGCGTCGTAACTTAACGTACGTATATGCTCGTCTTCGGCTTCCAGTCTAGGCAGGAACAGCTCTTGGGGAATCAGCTCGAAAGCTTCGAACCTGGCGGCCAGTTCTCTCGTATTGTCAACGACGACAGCGTATGCGTTATCTGCACCCAGGTAGCCGAACTCGCGGATCATTTCGGAGGCCTGGAGGTCGTGTGAATCCCCTTCCTGATGCACTATCTTTCGCTGATCCACGGCGATTACAGGCTGTCCTGACCCCTCTCCGTAGTCGCAGACGCTGCGGACGATCTCCTCCCATTCCTGGCGGGAATAGAACCGGCCGTTCGGACCTCCAAGATCGGAGTGCCAAGCTCCGATCGTCAAAACGTCGAAGCAACAGGCCAGCTCCTTCACTTCTGCAATCGTCCCTCGACGGATGGTATCCAGCAGTTCCGCATCATCTGGTTCGCTTAACAAGATGAGATCTCCCCGACCGGCTTCCAGCGTGCCTAACGATAAAGCGAGTCCCGAATCGCCATTGAAACCGTTCGAGAGCGAGATGAGGTTAAATAATCGTCTCTTGCCTCTCCCGTTTCTCGCGTAGATACAGCAGCGAACGGTACGTCCCAATTCCGTCAGGAGCGCCACCCGGATCCCGAAAATCGGCTTGATGCCCAAAGACTTCGCAGCTTTATCCGCTTCGATAAAGGCGTGGATTCCGTTATAGCCGACCAGCCCGATCGAACTCTGTCCGCGGAGCGCAGCTTGCTCGATCCTTCTTTGCGTCGTCCTTGATAGAGCTGCCGCTTCTCCTTCCAGAGCGCATCTTACGTGAAACTCGACACGCTCCATATCAGCCTGAGTGTTCGTTTCCCTATCATTGCTATTCCTGTTCCGGTTCCGATTATCCATCATCCGGCCTACCTCCACCAATAGGATTTTATTCTATAAACCCAATGTGCGGGATTATATTAGAGTTGATTTTCAACTCAACATTTTGGGCATAGAAACATGCCGTTCCAACAATTCCCATCCTATCACATGTTGAGTTAAGAGTCAACAAGATCGCAGTCGATTTGCAACCGGTCCGTTTTCCGGAAAAATCACTTTTATTATCTATCGGCCTATCGGCTTAATAAGCTGCAATTTTCGTTATTTTTACGCTGCTTCTATTCCGGCAAATTTGCAGACGCTACCGAATCGGCATCAGAATGAACTTTTTCATCAAAATCGCTTGTCTTGTCCCTTCGAAACTTGACTCTGTTTTTCGTGTTCGATATGCTATTTTTCATCGGGTACCTCAATTGACCTAGTAATGGCTATAGCGACTGTGGTTTTCGTTACGGAAGGATGCGGTGGTATGAAAAGTCCAACCAACTGGAGCGACAGGTTCAGGCTGTTTTTTTTGAACAACCGGTTCGTCCTGGTCCTGCTCGTTTTGTTGCTCATCGGATTAAACATTATGGTGTTTACGAAAGTCTCTTTTATTTTTCTTCCTTTCATTGCGCTGATCAAGTCGGTGCTGCTCCCGCTTCTGCTTACCGGAGTCGTCTTTTACCTGCTTAACCCCATCGTCGATTATATGGAAAGCAAAAAAGTAAAGCGGGTTTATTCGATCCTCGTTCTGTATTTGCTTATTATTGGGATCATCACTCTCTTATTCGTTATCGTGGTTCCGTTCATTCGCGGACAAGTCGAGAGTTTGATTCAAAACGTACCGAGATACAGCAGGGAAGTGCAGGTCCAATTCGAACGGCTCATCGGCAGCGGGTATTTCGCACAAATCCAGCAATCGATCAACTTTGATGCCGTAAGTTATATCGAGAAAATAACGGGCCGGCTGACCGCGATCGTCAATAACGCCTGGACGAGCATCGGCGCTTTTGTAGGCGCGGTAACGGAAGTGATTCTCGCCATCGTGACGGTTCCGTTTATTCTGTTTTATTTGTTGAAGGACGGGAAGCAGCTGCCGCAGTTTATCCTTAAGTTCGTGCCGACCTCTCTGCGCGGTCAGACGTACACAGTGATGACCGAGATGAACAATCAGATCAGCTCCTATATCCGGGGCCAGATCATCGTCAGCTTTTGCATCGGCGTTCTGCTTTATATCGGTTACCTGATTATCGGGCTGGACTATTCGCTCGTCCTCGCCATCTTCGCCGCTTCGACCAGTATCGTTCCGTATCTGGGACCGGCTATCGCGATTACGCCCGCTCTGATCATAGCGATCGTGACCTCGCCTATTATGCTGCTTAAGATGATCATCGTATGGACGATCGTGCAGCTGATCGAAGGTAAATTTATTTCGCCGCAAATTATGGGAAAAAACTTGCATATCCATCCAATTACAATTATTTTCGTCATTTTGACCGCCGGCAAACTGTTTGGAATATTGGGAATCATCCTCGCCGTTCCGGGCTATGCCGTTCTGAAAGTAATCGTCACCCACCTGTTCCACTGGTTCCAAAACCACTCCAGTCTGTACGAGCAGCCTGCGGAACAACCGGTTGACCGGACATGAAGAAAGAGCTGCCTCCAAGTCGTTTTGCGATTTTTTGAGCCTTGCTCAGAACCGCTTTTCCTTGAGAAAAGGACCTCATCCTCCACTTTGCAGTGGAAGTTGAGGTCCTTTTGGCGCGTAAAAACACATTCGGCTGCGCATGGTCAAATCGCGATCGTCTACAGCTTATATTTTTGAAGCAGTTCCGTGCCGAACCCGTTCAACAGCTTGTCCAGCAGCGCCCAGCTTATCCGTTGACGGGCCGGCAGGTGCCGGTCGTAGACGGCGCTGTATTCGATATCCGCAACCGCCCCGCGATTCCGCTTAAACTGGGGAGCGCCCGAGCTTTCGTGGAGCAGCAGCCCTCTCTGTCCAGCGATTCCGATCAAGACGGCCGACAGCATCCGGTACAGTCCTGTCTCCTGGGGCAAAGCCGTATCATAGCCGAACACAGGAGTTGTCATTACGCCGCTGCGGCAATAAAAGCCGAGCACCGCATCGATCCGGCCCGTATCGATGTGGCGGATGGCGTGCAGCTCCAGCAGCTTTTGTCTCCAGGCCAGCTCCAGGAACGGCGCTCCAAACTGCGGATTATAGGTGGAGTATTTATCCAGATACAGAAGGCGGTACAGCTCCGCCAGACGAGGCATATCCGCTTCGGTCAGCCGGTCCGGACCGACCGTCTCGTATCCGTGTTTTGCCAGCAGGCCGTAATCCCGCTTCACCAGCCAGCGGGCTTTGGAATTCGTCGCCGCCGGATCAGACGGATGGAGCAAATACACTTGCCGGCTGGGCACCATCCGAAAACCGAGCCCTGCGAGCAGATCGATCAGCGGGCCGTTCGTCGTCCGGTTCAACGAGCGGAAAACCAGCGAATGCCCCGGATATTCACGGAGCAGAAGCCGGACGGCTTGCTCCACCCCGCTGTCCGGTAGCGGACCGTACAGGTTGGTCGATAACAGCCAATTATTGATATGGACCGTCCGGTTAATCCGGCTGAACCGCATCAAAAACCCCAGTGCGTGAAGCAAGCCCCCTAACGCAATCCGCGCGAATCGCGAGTTCAGCACGTACAGCTCTTCTCTGGCGTAGCTCACATAGTGCGTGTATGGGGAACAAACGTAGGAGTTGCCGTATTCTTTATCGTTCACTGTAACGGGCAGCACAGCATCGCCGACTTGCAGCACATGCAGGCTCGTATTCACATTTGGAATGAGCCGGTCTACCCGCTGCTCCAGCAACGAGGCGATGTAACGCCTGGCGTAGTCCCCGTCCTCGGCGGACGGCCAGTACATCTCACGGATGGATGTCGGATCGAATAAACGTATGTTGCTGTTCAAGCTGATCATCTCCTCCCTCCCGCTGACCGTCTGTCACTGCTTATCTGGGCTCTTACAGGCGCTTCTGTTCGCCCCAGTGCTCCATAACGCCGGTTTCGTATAACGGTTTTCCGTTTTTATCCGTTGCGCGAATCGTTATAGGCAATTGCGGCTGATCATCCAGAATCGAAAACCATATCGTCGTCGAGCCGTTTCTAATAATCGTCGCTCCCTTGCTGCGCTCGCTAATCAAAATAACTTGCGTGACCGCCGGATCGTAAACGATCCCGTGCAGCAGATTAGGGTGCTCCTTGCCGTCTCCTCCGTTGCCGTTCCAGCTGATGGCTTTTGACTGCATCTCGTTCAATTCATTTTTTAATAAATACCCGGCGATTTCATAGCCAAGCATCTTCTTGTGAAGCAAGACCGCCGCTACTTTATCGTTCGTCCGGTAATAAACGACCAGTTGATCCCCCCATGCCTGGAGGTGGATCATTTCCTGATAGGACGGATCTTGTTCGCGAATGCTCCGCTCCGCCAACTGATTGACCGGCGGCCGGACCCATTCGAGATAAGTCCAAAGCACCGTCGCAAGGATCAAAACACTTACGATACCTAATCTACTCCGCTGTCGGATTCCACTCACTCCTTTCTTTTGATGTTGATGACCTGATCCTGAATACTCTTGGTGCCGGTATAGGTTTTTTACTTTATCGACTGGTTGATAAAGGTAGACCCTCTGCCAAACAAAAAACAAATTAGTAGTTGATTTGCATAAGTAAGCCTTAAATCTTTTATGGAGATTAACGCTTTTTTGAATGAACCCATTGTGCCAGTTGAAGCCGATTAGCTCACAGCTCCCAGTCTTCCCGAAGCTGTTCATACAAAGCGACAAGCACGTCCTCCGGTGGCAATGCCGGCAATTCGCCCGGCGCAAGCTCCAGCTTGGCGGTAAAATGAGCGACGATCTGAGGCGCAATCGTCCTCAGCGAATAACTGTCCATCCATTCCAGCCGGTCGATAAACGTGCGCAGCAGCTGCCAATCCTCGCGGCCGACGAGCCGTTTGCAACGCTCATCCAGCGTAAAGGCCGGTAGATTCACCCTTCGGCGCTCGATCACCTTGTTCGTCCGTTTGTTGCGTCGTCCCCGCTCTCCTGCCGTATCGTAGACGACGACGGTGCCGGCCAGCAAATCGCCGAGCCGCTTATCGGAAGGATGGAGGAAGCTGACTATCGCCCCCAGCGTGTAACCGACAGGCAAAAAGTCGAATATCCGAAGCAGATTGCGAATCAGCGACGACAATACCGTAACCGGTTGACCGTTGTCCTGCAGCACCCGAAGGCCGACGATCCGCTTGCCGATCGTCCGGCCGGCAACGTATTCGGTAACCGTAAAATATCCGTACTGCAGCAGGAAGGCAAGGGCGATCGCCCCCGCCAGCGCGTATTCCGTCAGCAGACTCTCTCCCGTCCGGATAAGCACTTCGCCGAACAACGCGTACACGAGCAAAATAACGAGTCCGAGCAGCAGCATATCGATCGCCTGCGCCCCCGCCCGGCTGCCAATTCCTGCCGTCTGAAATTTCAGGCGGACCTGCTCGGGGGTTACGACATCCATTTCCCTTTGAAACGTTTGATTCATGTTGCCTCGATCTCCCTTTTGGAGCCTTAATATGGTAGCATTAGAGTATTGGATTGCTATAGCATACAATTTCATCTTTGAATTCTAAAAATGGAATGAACGAAAGGAACTACATATGGACCTACAACGAAAGCTGCTGCGTCACCGCGGGAATTGGAAGCAGCTGGAGGAACTGATCGAGCTGTTCGACAAATCCCCGGGCCGGGTAAGCGCGGAGAGCATTGACCGGCTAACCGTTCTGTACAAGCAAGCTTCCTCGCATCTGGCCGTGATGCAGACCGAAGATCCCGGCGGCGAGCTTACCGCTTATTTGAATCAGCTCGTCACCCGCGCCCATCATATGATGTACAGGCAGCAGCATAAAAGCAGCGGACAGCTGAAACAGTTTTTCGGAACTTACTTTATACGGCTGATCCGGGAAAGGCAGTGGTTTATCGTTGCGGCCGCCCTCTTATTTCTATTCGGAGGGGTCTCCGGATTTGCCTCCGTCCTGTTGGACGAACAAAATCTGTACGCCATTCTTCCGCAGCAAATCGCCGGTCATATCGATCCGTCGCAGACAGGCAAAGGGCTCGAAGACGCGCCCCACTCCGTCCTGTCCACCCAGATCATGACCAACAATATTCGGGTCGCGATTCTCGCGTTCGCCGGCGGTATTACGTTTGGCATCTGGACCGTCTACCTGCTTGCTTACAACGGCATCCTCATAGGTGCGCTTGCAGCCGTATACTGGAAGGCCGGACAAACCTATTTATTTTGGGCATACATCCTGCCTCATGGGGTCATTGAACTGGCCGCGATCTTTATCGCCGGCGGCGCCGGCCTGTATATGGGTTACCGGATGTTCGTACCCGGCCGTTACGTATGGAGGCTGCAGCTGCTCCGCTCGGCCAAGCAGTCCGTGCAGCTGCTGCTCGGAACCGTTCCATTATTCGTCATCGCCGGTATCATTGAAGGATATATTACCCCTTCGGCCCTCAGCCTCGAGATGAAATACGCGTTCGCCTTGCTCACCTTGCTCGCTTTGGCAGCCTACTACGTCTACGGCAGGCTGAAGCGCAATCAGATCGACTCCCTCGATTTGAGTTCCAGATAATGATTCACCGCCGCCAGCGCCAGCCTGTCGGCGGCTACATCCAGGACAGGAACGCCGATCCCGGACATCCGGGCGGCGAACCGTCTCCGTTTCAGCTCGAACGACTGAGCCGTACTGCTCACGTAAGCTTGCTGCACCGTCCGGATTTCGCTTCCGGCCCATCCGGCCAGAAGCGGGTCCTGCAGCGACAGCAGGACGACTGGATGAATCCGCCGCAGTTTCAGCAGATAGGGGGCGAGCTCCTCTTCGAACAAATAATTTTCCATATCCGAGAACAGCACGATCAAGCTTCGCTTACGCTGTACGCGCAGCAGGTGGTCAAAAGCTCGGGCGTAATTCGTCTCCGCAGAGTCGCCCTTCAAATTGTACAAAGCTTCGAGAATCGTCTGCAAATGCGCCATTCCGCCCCCGGGAGGGACGTACGCTTTCAAGCTGCCGGAGAAAGCGAGCGTTGCAACCTGATCGCCTTGCCGCAATGCGACGGCCGCCAAGGTCAGCGCCGCCTCCAGAGACCGGTCGAGTACGGTCCGGCCGTCCAGCTCGACGGTCATAATCCTCCCGCAATCGATCATCAGCGTGACGATTTTGCCCTTCTCCGGCTGCCGGATCGTCGTCATCATCCGGCCCGCCCGCGCCGTAGCCGCCCAGTTGATCGTGCGCGGGTCGTCATCGGGCGAATACTCGCGTATCGCGTGCAGCTCCATGCCCGACACCGTCTTGCGATGCAGCTTGCGCCCGTCCAGCACGAGACTGTCCTGCATGGAAGCCATCACCCCGCGGACATTGGACAAGTCCGGGTAGACGCTCACGACTTGCTCCGCCTCCACCCTCGCCTGCTTGTACCAGAGCCCGATGATGCCGCCATATCTGACGTATATGTAACGCAGCGGAAAATCCCCCCGTTCCGACGCTTCGGTCGTATACGGCAGCTGCAAATCTTCTCCTTCGAACCGTCCCTTCAACGGAGCGTGCTCCCGGAAGGTCAGGGGCAGATCGTCCGCGACTTCGACCGATACCGGGAACCGCGGAGCCTGGCTGAACGATACGTCGATGCGAACATCGAACGGCTGCTTGTGCTCGGCCCGGTCCGGCAGTACACGGCGGACGGCGAGATCCCGCCGCTTCGGCAGCGTGGCCAGATCGACGATCGATACGGCGGCGAACAGCCCGTTATAAAGCCAAAACCAGATCATCCCCCCGCCCCAGGCATAACCTGCGGAGATAATCGCAGCGCCGGTCAGCAGCACCGCAACCGCACGACGGGAAGGCAGCACGAATTGCCAGATCAGCCGGTCAACGAGGGACCGGAACGGACGCGAGCGCTTCCCGGACGGCTTCGTCACCGCTCATCCCCTCCAATTCCGCCTGCGGCGACAAGATCAGCCGATGCCGCAGCGCAGGAACAGCCACCAGCTTCACGTCGTCCGGCGTGACATAGGTGCGGCCTTCCAGCACGGCCCATGCTTTGCTGGCCGCGAGCACCGCAATCCCCGCACGAGGACTCGCCCCGAGCCGCACGGACGACAGCTCGCGGGTCCGCCTGACGATCCGGGCGATATAGCCAAGCACCGCTTCCTCCGCGATTACACCCGCCGCTTCCGCACGTTTGCTTCGAATCTCCTCAATCGTACTTACCGGAACCGGCTTATCCGGGCTTTGCACAGAAAGGGGAACATGTCCGCGCAGAATCGCCGTTTCCGCTTCCTCGGACGGATAATCCAGCGTCAGCTTGAACATAAATCGGTCGATTTGCGCTTCCGGCAGCGGATACGTTCCTTCGTACTCCACCGGATTCTGAGTGGCGACGACGAGGAACGGATCGGGCAGCGGGTAAGTGTGTCCATGAATCGTTACCTGCCGCTCCTCCATCGCTTCCAGCAAGGCTGCTTGCGTCTTCGGCCCGGCCCGGTTAATCTCGTCGGCGAGCACGAGATGGGCAAATACCGGCCCTCGAACTGTATCGAACTCACTCGTACGCGCGTTCCAGACGACGTTGCCGGATATATCGCTCGGCATCATATCGGGTGTAAACTGGATGCGCTTGAACTCGCCCTCGATATTCTCCGCCAGCGTCCGGACCAGCTTCGTCTTGCCCAGTCCGGGAGCCCCTTCCAGCAGCACATGGCCGCCGGCGAGCAGTGCAGTTATTAGAAGACGGACGTTCATCGGCTGGCCGATAATCGTCTGTTCCATGCTTGCGATCAGTCGTTCCATAGTTATCGCGATCTCTCCTTATCCAGCTTCTCGATCCATTCAGCGATTTTTCCGCTTGCTTGCAAAAATTCGCGATCCGGAACGCTGTCCGAACCCGACAAACTCTCCAACTTCTCCAGGATAACCTGCAGTTCCGACGCAGCCCGCTCTCCGGAGCGGGAACGCACCGTTTCCACCCATTCGGAGATCGATGCTTGCGCTCGTACTCCATACCGGTCCTGCAGCCGTTGTCTGACGTACATTTCCTGCTCGCGAAGCAGATGCCCGTTCAGCCGGCGTTTCCGGAACCAGCCGGTTACCGCCAGCAGCGTCTCGTCCCCGCGCCGCACGATCCATTCCCTCGGCGTATGGACCGGGCCGAACCGTTTCCCGCGAATCCAGAGCCAGCCGAGGAACGCCAGCGCCAGCTGAGCGTAAACGGCCAGCAGCCAGCCGGGGTATACGGCGAACAGGCCGGGCTTGGACGTAATCCCGTGATGATACTCGTCGATCCATACCGTCCGTCCGGCGGACAGCCCGCGCAGAATCGGCCATACAAGCTCGAAGTGGCCGTGCCGGTCGATCGTATCGTTGCGCAGCCATTCCGGCGTCAGAACGATCGTAATCGTTCCTTCGCCATACCCGCGGCTCGCCGCCAGCGTGCCGAAATCGTCGGTCAGCAGCTGCTCCGACGGCTCCGCTCCCTGCAGTCTGTATCTCGTAACCGGCTTGTCCGTTAACGCTTCGACGGCTGGCGATCCGGGCCAAAGCCGTTTGACGGGAAACGCACCGTCTGCGGTCTCCGGAGTTTTCTCCAATTGCTCCCCGTTCATGCCGGCCCATTCGTCAGGCCGCTGCTGAAATAGCAACAGATGGTTCCCTCGCTCCACCCATTGAAGAACCGAATCTTGTTCTTTCGGGTCGATACCGCCGGCCGCCGGCTGAATCGCCGCCAGCACGCCTCCGGTCACCGTCCCCGGCAGCTGCGTCCAAGGCTGCCGCCACTGGCGCACGTCGACCGCGACTCCTTCGATCATCTCGGCAGCTGCCTTCGTTCCGTCCAGATCGGCGGAGAACGATAGATACGGAGCCTGATCCGGCGCCTTCTCCCGGACAAGAAACAAGCCGGCTGCGAGGAACAGGACGACGGCCGCGGCCAGAACCGCCAGCGGGGACCACGGTTTGAGTCTGCCCCCTCCGCTATTCGCCCGTAGCATATCCATCCGCCTCCCCCGCCGTCAGCCTTGCTTCGATCTCCAGCCGCAGACGGACGACCGAATCTCGATCCGCCTCCATGCTGCCGTACCAGACACGCTCAAACAAGCTTGCCGTGCTGCGGAACAGCGGAAGCAGCTCCGGCTTGCTTGCCTTCAGCTCCAGCGCGTATTCGCCGTTCGCTTTCCACCGTTCCGCCCGCAGCCATCCGCGTTCGTTCGCATCGATCAGCAGTGCGAGAAACAGATACCGCAAGCATTCTTTGTAGTCGGACGACCGTTCCGCTTGCAGCGCCTGTTCCATATACCGGCTGGAAGAAGCTCCTCTCAGCTCCTTCTCCGATAGCCCGATTTTACGCAGAACGGTACGGTTGCCGGCCAGCGAACGGCCAATCCATATAAGGAGCCAGATAAGCAGAGCCAGTCCGGCAAGGATTACCGCATAAGCGATCACGTCGGCAAACGTACGGGGGACCGCCGTATCGGGCAGCCACCCCCGGATCGCCTCCCACAATTTGAGGAACAGCCGCTTGAGCGCATTTTCCCCTTCTGCCGCCATAGTCCGGTACGCCCCGTATTCGCTTCCCGACAATATTTCATTCAGCTTCTCCCGGTCGGCGGCCATCTCGGCAGGCGTTATCGCTCGTTCACTCGACAGTTCGGACCCCTCCATCCGGCTCCGCATCACGCATCCGGGTAAGCATCGATTCCAGATCTTTGCCTTGCGTCCGCACCGTCATATCGTAATAACTGACAGCATACACGGACAAAATCAGCGGCGAGAGCAAAATATAAAACAGCGCAGACAAAAGCACTTGCAAAATCGTGAACGGAATGAAGCCGATCAGCAGCAAATTCAAAAACGAAAAAGCCGTCATGACCAAGCTAAGCACCAGGTATACGAAAAACAACCTCCAGAAGCTGCCTTTCGTCAGCCGCCAGCTCGGACCGAGTCCGATTCCTTCCCCTTGAACCGTCACCGCCGGAATGAAATAGCCCCAGCGGATCAGGAAAAACGAAATGGCCGCATAAACGAGCAGAATGACAGCGATGTACATCACGACCGCGGCAAAAATAAATCCAGCACTGCCGTTGAAACCGGCGCTGGACGTTAATCCGCCCATAATTCCAAATACAAAAACCAATACGACGACAAGCATGACGATTGCAAAGACGAGCACCAGGTAGATGCCAAGCATAATAAGACCAAACAGCGCGCTGTTGCCGAATAGCGGCCAAAACCGGCGGAACGTTAGTTTGAAGGCTGTGCGCAGATCCGGCGAATCCCCGTCGTACACTTGCCCGATAAGAAATACCGACGTAGAGAAAGCGACCGGCGTAAGGATGAGGAATGTGACGGGCAGCAACAAAAACACGAAAAACAATATAGCTCCAACACTGATGTTCTCGCCGATCTCGTTGTCGATTGGAGCGGTGAAGGAGCTGCCGAAATTGTCAAACGAAAAGCTCGGATTCGTATCGGCAAATATCCAGGAATACATCAAATACAAAGGACCGTACATCATCAACGCGAGCAGGGCGAATTTCGCGAAATGGCGTCGGTACAGTTGGAAGCTGCGGTCCAGCATCCGGCCGAAACTAAGGGGTTGTTGATGTGGCGTCAATTGGAATATTCCTCCTATAGTTCATGATCCTGATTATTATACCACCCGGTTACGAGGAAGCCGAAGCTTTTTTCTGAAAATCGATCGCACCGCCTGCCTATACCAGACACGCAGGTACGGAAACCCGTGATCCCGGTGCCGCCTCGTTCGCCTTGTAGTCCTTGAACAGCCACAGCTCCGGCGTATCCCGGATACCCGGGATCAGCAATTCGAACGGGCCCGCCGGGAATATCGGAGAACGTACGAAGAGCCGATTGCCGTCTGTCTGCAGGCGGGTGATACCGGCAGGTCTATGCTCCCCAGCCACATATACTCCAAATAACTGCTGCAGATTCCTGCAGCTATCGGGATCGATCCGTTTATTAAATGAGATCATCACCTCGGATAACGAGATCCGGACCGCTTTCCATGGAACCGGCCTCGTCTCGTACATCGTCCCGCCGATATGATATTCGTACGCGGTCCAAGTCGCGTAACCAAGTTGATTCGACGTACCCGCAAACGTATGCAGCCATCCCCGGTCCTTAATCATCGTCTTCGCCGAGCCGATATCCGCTTGAACGCCAAGCGGCAATAAGGGATGCGATGCGCGGATATCACGTACGAACGGCTCGTAGCTGCGGATGTAATCGCCCGGCAGGCGGGCCTTCACCCAATCCGGCCAATGCGTCTGAAGCATATGCAGATCGGGACGCACACGGGCGATCATCGCAGGAGCGTCCAATCCCTGCATTTCTCTCAGCCGGGACGCAGAATCCGGGCCGTCGTCTACGGCCAGCGACCAGGTCGCGGTCCGGATATCCGGGCGTACGTCGCGGGCGCCCCCTTCCCCGTTGATCATCTCGTCAACGAACCCGTTTACCGCATCCACCCGAAACTCCACCCATTTGGTATAAGTCGCGGTATCTCGCTTGTAATATCGCGGCGATAATCGGTTGACAAAATCGGGCATCCGGCAGCCATACCGCCCCATAAACGCTTCCTGTGCCATCGGCCCCACATCTCCATATACGCCTCTGCGGATGCCGTCCCATTCCGGAAAATAAGGCTCGGCAATCTCGATCCCGTCGAAAGGATGTCGCACCAGCAGCTCCGCGATCGTGTTTTTTTTCCACCGCACATAGTCCGTGCTGAAATAAGAGAATCGCCGGTAGCCGTCCTCGACCGGCTTCAGCAGCTTCATCTCCCATTGCGTCCACTCCTTCGGATACCCTTCCGTGGAAAACGTCCCGTTGCCGAGCACAAGCGCCCATACGAACATGCCTCGCCGATGGAACGCCCGGATCAGTTCGGCGTTTATGTTGTTTTCGTTGACTACAAAATAGTGTACGATCCGGTACCCCGCCAGTAAAACTTCCTCGGCGATACTATCCGCAGACCGGTTGGCGTAATAGGGAAACAGCGGGTCCACCTGAATGCTGGGTCCGTATATGCCGTCTGCCATGCCGCTGCGGTTACTTCTTTCGTTTTGCCTTTCGTTCTGTCTTTCGTTCTGTCTTTCGTTCATTCCGGCACCTTCCTTTCGGATTTGTCCGCTTGAAGGCAATAGGCGCGATATCTCGCAATATTTAATGTTATGGATGCACCAATCTGTTTATCGTATGTTCTCTTCACCGAACAAATAAATAAGCGATGTTGGCGCCTTCTATTTTCGGCACAAATGGAAGACAGAAGCAAATAAAGGTGGTTTGCCCTCCTTATTTCATCCATCGGTAAGGTGTATTGCCCTTTCGCGCATAATTGAAGCTTCAAATCGCTCTTATTTCCCCGTACACACCGATTTCGGACAAAATAAAGGGTACAAACCGCTCCTATTCGCTTTCGGTCCTTTCGCGGCTCCCGGCACACGTTTCCCTATTATCGCTAGAATAAACTATGCTCTCTTTTTTCGTCCGGTACGTTATAATAATACCGACCAAGTTATTAAGGAGAGCCTATGTCAGACCTCAAACGGATCGATTGTATGAAATGCGTCCACTTTTATGTCACCTGGGACCCCCAATTTCCGAAAGGCTGCAAAGCGTTCGGCTTCAAGTCGCCGCAAATGCCAAGCGTTACCGTGCTATCCTCGTCCGGCAAGCCTTGTATGAATTTCGAGGCGAAGCGAGCACCCGGAACCCGGTAAGGACGCACCATAAGCCGAATCTGATCATTTACTTACTCGTCTCCCAAAACCAGATCGGAGGTCCCCCGCCGGCAAAATCATGGCCTTCTATCGTCGATTCGATTTTTTCAAGCGCTTGTTGAACTTTGCCGTTTGACGAGCTCCCAAGCAAAGTAGCATGCTGATTCAGGGCCACGAACAAATTGTACTTCTCCCAGAAACGATCGGGGATTTTTCCATCGAAGTAGCCGCTGATTTGACCCGCAGCAAATAATCGGCTGACGGCGCACGTATATTTGGGCAGCTTAAAAAACTCTTCCCACGGGTCGCCCCAGTCAAACCGGCTAAAATCGATTACCCCCTTCAGTCGACCGTTCCGGAAAATCAAGTTCGACGGATGATAATCGTCATGCTGAAAGCAGACCGGACTGTCGCGAAGCAGACCGAAGCTCCGCTCGATGAAAGCTTCAAGCTCCGATTGCTTGTGGAAGCGAAGGCCAAGCTCGCCGACCTTCCTTTTTTTGTCCAAATATTTGGTGTACCTGCGCTCAAACCCGTTTATCTCCGTATCGGGAACAACCTGATGGATCTTCCGAAGCTCTTTCCCTGCTGCTTCGCCTTGCAAGTATTGCTCTTCAGAGGACAGTCCCGGCAGAACGACTTCCCCGCTCTCCCCTTCCAAATAAGTCAGCAGCAGTCCGCATAGCTGCAGCTCGGGCCAAGCTTCCAGCGCGATCGGCTCTTGGCAGCGAACCCCGTTGGTGAAGTGCCTCTTGATGAAATCGTGTTCGTTCTTGCGGCGGCTGTAAGTGTCCACTCTATAGATCCGCAGTAAATAGACCGGCTGTTCTTCCCGGAATAAAGCAAGCTTCACCGCATCCGAGTGCCCTTTCGCCACCACTTCATGCCTATCAAACTCCACTCGCTGACGGAGCTCCTTCAGCAGCTTCCGAATCCGTTCCTCCATCGTAACCTCACCCGCTCGCCTTGTTCTCGACTCCCCATCTATTCCTCATGATATCAAAGACCCGCAGACGTGTCTGCTTCCTTACTTGCTCCGCCCTAATGCAAGTACGCGAAGCCTTCAAAGGGAAAATAATTATACTCATCTTCCCCCTTGCCCCGGCCGCTTCCCTTGCGGACAATAGGATGTGCTGCAAAAAATCCATTGTTCCATAAAGGAGGCATGAGGTCAGTGATATCCGTAGAAGGTTTGCACAAATCGTTTAAAGTCGCCAAACGTTCCACCGGACTGATGCAGGCGGCCAAATCGTTGTTCGTCCGCGAGTTTACCGAAGTCCACGCCTTAAACCACGTATCGTTTACGATTCAACCGGGTGAAATCGTAGGGTATATCGGACCTAATGGCGCCGGAAAGTCAACCACAATCAAAATGTTGAGCGGGATTCTCGTGCCGGACGGCGGCACCTGCAGCGTCATGGGGTATACGCCATGGAAGGAGCGCGTGCCGTATGTGAAGCACATCGGCGTCGTGTTCGGCCAGCGGACTCAATTATGGTGGGACGTTCCGGTGATGGACTCCTTCGAGCTGCTCCGGGATATTTACAAAGTGCCGCAAAAGGAATATAAGGAAAACGTCGAGCTGCTCGTCGATACGCTGGAGCTTCATAGTATCGTTCGGACGCCGGTTCGGCAGTTGAGCCTCGGCCAGCGGATGCGATGCGAAATCGCCGCCTCCCTCCTGCACAGCCCTCAAATTTTGTTTCTCGACGAACCGACCATCGGGCTTGATGCAATTTCCAAAATCGCCGTCAGACAGTTTATCAAAACGATCAATAAAGAAAAAGGCGTGACCGTCATCCTGACAACCCACGATATGAACGATATCGAAGCGCTGGCCGACCGGATTCTGCTGATCGGCAAGGGCAGCCTGCTGTTCGACGGCAAATTGAGCTCGTTAAGAAACCGGTTCGGCACGCGCAAAACGATCACCGCCGATTACCGGGAAACTTCCGTACGTCCGGACATTCCGGGAACCGAGATCGTCTCCTGGACGCCCGAACGGGCAACGCTAAGCGTGAATACAGAGCAAGCGAACATCTCCGAAGTTATCGGCCAGCTATCCGCTCAAGTCGAACTGCTCGATCTCGCCGTGGAAGCGTACCCGGTCGAAGAGATCATCGTGCAGCTGTACCGGGAGTATCAAATATGAAGCCGTACTCGTCCGTATTAAAGCTGCGGCTGCAAAACGGGATGCAATACCGGGCGGCCGCGCTGGCTGGAGTCGCTACCCAATTTTTCTTCGGTTTCGTCTTTATTATGATATTTTCCGCTTTTTACAGCCAGTCCGTTGAAGTGCAGCCGATGTCTCTGCCGCAGCTGGTTACCTATATCTGGCTGCAGCAGGCCTTTCTGGCGCTCGTCATGTTATGGTCCCGCGACAACGAGCTGTTTCAGCTTATTACGACAGGCAATATCGCCTATGAGCTGTGCCGGCCGGCCGGCATCTATGAATTTTGGTATTCCAAGCTGATCGCGCAGCGTCTGTCCAGCGCGATGCTTCGCTGTTTTCCGATACTGGCCGTCGTCTTTTTTATACCGGAGCCCTACAGCTTGTCGCTGCCGAATGACGGCGCCGCCCTTATCTATTTCCTCATTACGATGATGCTCGGATTGCTGCTTGTCGTGGCGATTTCGATGCTCATCTACATTTCCGTATTCGTTACGATGTCGCCTACCGGCTCGATGATTATATTCGGAATCGTCGGCGAATTTTTCTCGGGGCGCATTATCCCGATTCCGCTCATGCCAACCTGGCTGCAGGAAGTCACGTACCTGCTCCCGTTTCATCTGACGGCGGACTTTACGTTCCGGGTGTATACCGGTCACATCCCGCATGACCAGGCGCTGATCGGGATCGCCACGCAAATCGGCTGGCTGCTCGTGCTGGTCGCGCTCGGCAAATGGCTGCTGAGCCGGGCGATGCGGAAAGTTATCGTACAAGGAGGTTGAGCGGGCGATGAAGCTTTATTTCAAATATATGGTCATCTTGTTCAAGTCACAGATGCAGTACCGCGCGTCGTTCTGGATGCTGACCGTCGGCCAGTGTCTCACCCCGTTTATGATGTTCGCGGGATTGTACTTTCTGTTCGAACGGTTCGGCCAGTTGAAGGGATGGACGTTTTTCGAGGTGGCGATGATCTTCGCGGTCACTCATATCGCCTTTGCCATCAGCGAATGTTTCGCCCGGGGCTTCGATACGTTCTCCTCCCTGGTCGCGGGAGGCGACTTCGACCGGCTGCTCGTCCGCCCGAGAAGCACCGTCGTGCAAGTGATGGGCTCCAAATTCGAATTCACCCGGGTCGGACGGCTGACCCAAAGCTTGATCGTGCTGATCTGGGCGATTGCTAGCCTGCCCGTCGATTGGACCGTGTGGAAAATCGTTACGCTGATCCTGATGATCGCTTGCGGCGTTCTCGTGTTTACGGGAATTTTCATCCTCGCGGCCACTTTATGCTTTTGGACGATCCAGGGGCTGGAGGTAGCCAATATTTTTACGGACGGCGGCAGAGAGATGGCCCAATATCCGCTCAATATTTACGAGAAGTGGGTGTCCCGTTTTTTTACATTCGTCATCCCGTTCGCATGTATCAATTACTTGCCGATGCTGTACATTCTCGGTAAAACCGAAGGCAGCGATCTGCTCTACATGATCTCCCCTTTAGCCGGGGTTGTTTTCATAATCCCGTGCTTGCTGGTGTGGCATTTCGGCGTGAGGCATTATCGTTCGACAGGCTCTTGATGGCTTCACGGGTGCGGTCCCGCGAACGGAACGTTCCCGGCTGTGCAAAAAAACCGATTACGGAACCGGCCGCGGCTTGGTTCTGCAATCGGTTTTTGCCGTTTTGGCGAAGTCACCGTCTTTTCACCGGATCACCTGATCGTGCATAATCCGGCGATCGCCAGCAGCCACTCTTTCTCCGCTTGGCGGGCTCGAATCTCATATTGAAGCGGATAACCGGAAGCCGAGTCTTCCTCAACCCAGATTAATTGATTCTGATGCCCGTCCGACAAGTAAAGGCCCTCTTGTCCGTTAACCGCCATCCGTTCAATGCGATGACCTTGTATATCCGGCACGTGTATCCGGCTTTTGGTTGTCGTCAGGATGTGAAACTCAAATGTTTTGCCTCCGTACATGTAATCCAATTGTACGCCTACAAGACGATCGTTCGGAACCAGGTCTCTGACGACTATCCGCTGTCCGGTCCGTTCGCTCCGTTCGATCATTTCCGCTATTTCGTCATCGGTTAAGTTATCGAATCCGTACATCACACTTGCTCGGATCAAGTTGGCACCTGCTGGCAATCGAGGATCATACGGCGCGGCTGCCGCCAGAAGCCCGTTCAGACTCCCCGTCCATTCGACCGGTTTGTAGCAGGTTTGCTGGCTGACTGCACCGTCTGCCGTACCGGCTATATACACTGCAATTCCCATGCCCGGCTTCAACTGCTGCAAGATCCGGTCCATCGGATCGGACTCGTCCCAGGAATCGACACGTATCGCGGATACGGGATTTCCGCTGCCGCTGCGCAGCACCAGCTGCATCACTTTCCCTTTAAGCTCCGGAGGCGGTTCAATGGCGGCTGCTTTGTCGAGTATGGACCGAATCAGCTCGTCCCGGTTGCGCATCGTGATCCCTCCTTCCCAGTTCCCTTAGCCGTCTTAATGCCAGATTGAGTCTCGACTTGACGGTGCCGACCGGGATGCCCAGCAGATCGGCCACTTCCTGTTGGGTCAGGTCGCTTAGATAATGCAGGACGATCACCTGCCGAAGCTTATCCGACAACAGGTCCAGCTGCCCCTTGATTTCTTCGGCCGGCGAATGGGATGTCCCGTCCGCGGCGATGATCCGGTCCGTGTCTCGAACCGAGCAGAGCCGCTCCCTCCTGCGCCGTTCCTTCCACTTTTGCCGTTTATAAGCTTGCTGCTGCCGCAAAGTAATTCCCGACAACCACGCCGTGAATGAGCTGCCCTTGTTGTAGTTCGACAGACAGCGGTACAGCTCCAAATATACGTTTTGGACGATATCCTCGACGTCGCCGCGGTCCGCACCGCATAAGAAATATAAGGTCCGGTATACGTTACGGATCGTTAGATTGTACAACTGCTCAAAGGCACGGCCATCCCCATTCAGCACCCGATCGATTAATTCCGGTGTCGGATCGATTGCGCTCTCCTCCCTCCTTTTGCTTACACTATATTGGTTTTTTTTAGTGAAATCGTTCGGTTATTCTAAAAAAATCTAGGTAAGGAATTATGCCGCAGCCGTACCTATAACCGTTTTTTCAGAAAAAATTGCTTGATCCCGTCCGGGTACTCGTCCAACACGCCGAACACCTCATATCCCATCCGTTTGTAAAATTCAGGCGCCTGATACGAAAAGGTGGACGTGTGCGAAAACAGGCAGCCCATCGCCTTGCCGGCTCTCTCCGCTTCGAGCAGCAGCCTCTTGCCGCAACCTTGACTCCGGTATAACTCGTCGATCCAAAAAACGTCGATGTACATGCAGTAAGAAAATGTTTCACAAAAAATCCCTCCGGCCACCCGCCCGGACTCGTCCCGCAAAAACAGATGAATGTCATGAGCCGGCTTCTTCAGCAGCCCTCCGGTCTCCCTGACGTTATACTCGTACAAACTCTCCGCTACATAGTCGTAATCCTCGTCGTTATAATCATCTGTTATGCTGAATCCCGTATCGCGATCTGCTTCGTCTCCCACTTTTATTCCTCCATCAGTGTTCAGTTCCCTGTTTCTTCTGGTATTCATCCTATTATACATTTTTTGGGCATCGCAACAGAAACAACGTTTTTAATCAATTAGTATTGCCGCATTGTGGGAAATATAGGTTTGACAAAAAACGAAATGCGACATATCATATGAACATATAATCATATGTTATCGGAAAGAAGGTTTCGTCATGGCCGAGTACAAAGTAAAGGGACTTTCCTGCGGGGGCTGCGCCCAAAGACTCGAGGATGAAATCCGGCGGCTGGAGCACGGCAGCGATGCCAAGCTTAGCTACAACTCCGGCAAACTTACGCTTCATCCGCAAATCGATCTCGCCAAGGTCGAACAAATATTAAAAACGGACGGCGCCGCCTTGATCAGGCCGCAGCCCAGACCGCATAAACACGATCAAAATCACGCAGCCGGTGGACATTTGCATAGTCACGGGCACGATCACTCCCATGGTCACGATCACAGCCACGATCATTCGCGCGGGCATGATCATCATGATCACGATCATTCGCACGGGCACGACCATTCGCATGGCGGGTCCCATTCGCGAATTTGGGGGCTGTTGATCACATCGGGCGCTTTGTATGCGGCCGCCCTGCTGCTCGGCGGACAGATCGGCGAACCGTATTTGATCGGTATGTATTTGCTCGCAACCGTTTTGAGCGGGTATACCACGTTTATGCGCGGCTTGAAAAATTTGTTCCGGCTCCGGTTCGATATCGACACGTTAATGACGGTAGCCTTAATCGGAGCGGTTTCAATCGGCGAATGGAAGGAAGCTACCCTGGTAGCCATTCTCTTCGGGTTGAACGAGCTGCTCGAAGGCATGGGCATGGAGAAAGCCCGGCGGACGATGGAAACGCTGCTGCAAGTCGCTCCCAAGGAAGCCGTCAAAGTGGTCAACGGCGTAGAAACGGTCATCCCGATCGAGGCGCTGGCGGTGGGCGATATCGTTCTGGTAAAACCCGGCGAGAAAATTCCGTCCGACGGGACGATTGCGGAAGGAAGAAGCTCTGTCAACGAAGCGGCGATTACCGGAGAATCGATGCCGATCGAGAAAACGGCCGGCGAGTTCGTATTCGGAGGCAGTCTCAATAACGACGGCGTCCTGCGGGTTCGCATTGACAAACCTTACAGCGATTCGTCGCTTGCGAAAATATTGCATTTGGTCGAAGAGGCGCAGGAGACGAAAACTCCAACAGAGCTGTTCATTAACAAATTCGCCAAAATCTATACACCGCTTATTATGATCATCGCCGCACTTGTGATCGTCGTCCCTCCCCTGATGCTCGGGGGCGACTGGGGAAAATGGCTGTACCAGGGCTTGGCCGTACTAATCGTCGGTTGCCCGTGTGCGTTGATCTTGTCTTCGCCGATTGCGATCATCTCGGGGATTGCGCGGAACGCACGGAACGGTATTCTCGTCAAAGGCGGCGTGTTTTTGGAGCAGCTCGGCAAAATCGACATCCTCGCCTTCGACAAAACCGGTACGCTTACGAAAGGCGAGCCGCATGTGCAGCGTACGGTCGTATACGACGAGGAACGGTTTTACCGGGTTGCGGGGGCCATGGAGAAATCGTCATCCCATCCTCTGGCCAAAGCCATCATGAAGGAACTGGATCGATTAAGCATGGTGCCGCCCGATGCCGAGGAGATGCAAAATCAGACCGGAAAAGGCTTAACCGCAAAGGTCGAAGGAACGGCATACTGGATCGGCAGCGAAAAAGCGATCGATCATGTTACACTAAACGACCCCATACGCGCTTCGATCGAGGAGTTAAAAAACGAAGGACTTACCCTCGTGCTGGTGGCGGATGCGGATCAAATTCTGGGTATATTCGGAATCGCCGACAAGGTTCGCGAGGAAAGCCGCCATACGATCGCCGCCCTTCACCGGGCCGGCATCCGCGAAACCGTCATGCTAACCGGAGATCACCGGAAAACGGCTGAGAAGGTGGCGGCTGCCGTAGGCGTCTGCAGTTACTACAGCAACCTCCTCCCGGAGGATAAGGTGGGAAAGATCAAGGAGCTTGAACAGCACGGCCGCGTAGCGATGATCGGGGACGGCATGAACGACGCTCCGGCTCTGGCCGCCGCCCAGCTTGGCATCGCTATGGGGAAAGGGACAGACAGCGCGATCGAGACGGCGGACATCGTCCTGATGCAGGACCATTTGTGTAAGCTGCCCGAAGCGATCCGCATTTCTAAAAAAGTGAACCGGGTTATCAAGTTCAACATCTCCGTCTCGCTCGGCTTGAAGCTGCTGGCGATTCTGCTCACCATACCCGGCTGGCTGACGCTTTGGATCGCCATCTTGTCCGATATGGGAGCGACGATATTCGTAACTCTCGTCAGCTTAACGATTCTGCTCCAAACCAGACAGAAGCAGCTTAGCTAACGGCTCTTCATTCGAACCCTCCGGGCATACGATTCTCGGAGGGTTTTATGTAGTCAGCTCCGCCGCCACAAGCCCGACTCGATCTGTTCCTTTAAACAGCGGCTCCGATCCGCGAGAAACTTGGTCATGTACCGCTCCAGTACGACGAAATTGAAACACTTTCCGATGATACCGTACGGAGAATGAAATTCCAGCGTATCCTTCATCAGCGTTCCTTCCGGATGCTCTATAAAATCGTGGGTATGCCGAAGATAAGCAAACGCTCCCTTTTGCATCTGGTCAACGAACCGGTACGGCCGATCGAATTCTACGATCTTCGAAGTTAACCGCTGCTGGATGCCGAAGTGCGTCGCCTCGAACGTTACGGTCTCACCGCAGCCGATCAGCCCGGACGTCACACCTGCTATCGCTTGTTCCCGCGTATGTTTCCATACCGTTTTCGTATGCAAGCCGATATCCCTTGAAGCATCGAAGCAGCTTTCCATGTCGCTGCGCACTACAATCTCCACATGAACGATTGGCATAATTCCTCCGGTCCGATATAAAGCATGATATATGATAGTATTTCGATGCTCAATTCGAGCTCCACCGGCTGTCGCACAGAACGACAGACGTCTCGACTTGCCGTTCCGGCACGTTCCAGAACCGCTGAAGCAGGATTCGTTTCTCTGCCGGAGACACGAGCGCAAATCCGTTTTTCTGATAAAACCGGATCGCCCACTCCGCCGCTTCCCAAGTTCCGATCAGCACTGGCTTCTCCGTCTGGCCCATCAAGTGCGATAGCAGCCGGGTACCGATCCCGCCGTTCCGCTCGGTCGTGCGGACATAAGCATGGCGGATTAACGCCACCTCTCCCTTGTCCTGAATGCCCATCACACCGACTAAGCTTTCGTTCCGCTCGACACCCCAAAACAAGACGCCGTCCGCGATTTCCGCCTCCAGTTCCTCCACCGGCATATACGGCTCCCGATACCGGTCCTCCGGGATCGTCCCTTTATAGGCTGACGCGGCATCATTAATGATCTCATAAATCGTCGCCGCATCGTCCATCGTACATAATCGGATCAATGTCAGACCTCCTCAGCTCCATAATCTTCTTTTCCCGATCAGCTCACCTTGCCCGTCAAATTCAAGCCTGTAAATGTCCGGCATTGTCGTGTTTTGCCAAAACTCGAAATCGCAGGACGGATCGTACGTCTGCATCATTAAAGTCATAATGTCGCCATGCGTGCCGATCACGATTCGTTTGCCCGCATGCCGCTTCAGCAAATCCGCGATAACGGGACTCGCCCGACGCCGTGCCTCGCTACTCGATTCGCCGCCGGGGTAGGCAAAGTCCTGCTGCTCGAACACGGTCCGCTTCGCCTCGAAAAAACGGTCCTGGCCCATATCCGTTGCCGACAGCGTACGTTCGCGCAGGTCTTCCTCAAGATTAATCTCGCAGTTGCATGCCTTCGCCAATGGGAGAATCGTCTCGACCGCTCTCTTATAAGGGCTCGACACGAATACATCCGGCTGCTCGCCGGTCAATAGATCCTTGACCCGCTCCGCATCGAGCCTTCCCTGCTCCGTCAATCCCCGCGTCCGCTCGCTGCCCTCGACGTATATCGATTGCGCGTGCCTGACAAAATATAAAATGGTATTTCGATCCTCCATACCGTCACCCTCCATCCTACAAGAAATGGTATTCTTTCTTCTATAGTTAGTAGTAACTCAGCGTTTTACAACGCCGCTTCTTTCCCGGAGCGCACGACAGCGGGCTTTCGCGCAGGCCAGTTCAGTACGACCAGACCTACGGTGAAGACGGCCGCTCCGGCGATAATGTATACCGTAATCGGATCGTGGCGTATGATACCGGACCACAAGATGCCGAACAAGACCGCCGTATTGCTGACGATGATCGCAATCGGGAACGAGACGAGACGCAGCGCTTGGGAGAACCAGTAGAAGCTCATCCCGGTAATGAGACCCAGCGCCAGCAAAGCCGCGATCGGAGCGAGTGTGAACTCTCCGGTCATCTCCGCCTGCATCGGCAGCGGGACGGTCATAAGCACGGAGCATACGACGAATATCGAGAAGTTCATTTCGCCGGAATCCATACGGGCAGTCAGTTTTTTTTGGCCCAATACGTGAAACGCCGAACCGACTGCCGAGACGACAAACAAGATAGTAATCAGCGAACCGCTGTCGCCGAGCAGCCCGGAAAGCGGTTTGCCGTTCCAACTGATGCACAGCACTCCCGTCAGGCACAGGGCGGCCGCGATCCAGCCCCGCACCGTGAGCCGTTCCTTGAACACGATCATGGAAATGGCCAGCAGTATGATCGTCTGGACGGGAACGACGAGAATATTGCCGTACGAATACCCGAGCGAAAGCCCCAAGTTTTCAAAAAAGTAATTGCAGCTCTTGCCGATCGCCGCAATCCAGATCCATCTGAAATCGAATCGCATCGGCAGCTTGTGCTGCTTCACAAGTATAAATATCCCGAGAAATACGACCCCGAGTGCGAAACGCAAAAATGTAATCGTCGTGCTGTCCACCATCCCGGAAGCGGTTTTGACCAATACGCCGACAAAGCTCCAGGACAGTGTAGCCAGCAGCAAAAAGACGTAACCCAAGCTTTGCACCTCGATTCTGGACTTGCTCATTGTCCCATTATAGCAAAGCTTGTCCGGAATGGGCACTCCATCCCTCCGCATGAGATTACCTTGATCCAACCGCCCTGCCGGTTCATTATCTCTATCGCTTGTAACAGCTTCATCCGTCATCTCCACTTTCGCTTGCTTGAACGTATAATTTGGATGATCAACGGGACATCTTACATTCTGGTGACATCAGCAATAAACTGCCGCTAAGTACTGGACTTATTTCTGTCGTCTGGTAAGATTTGAAGTAGACCTCTTCCGGGAGGTCTATTCGTACAACATCTCAAGGAGGAGATTGTCTTGGAGTACTCAAGCAGTTGCGCAGCTGTTGTTCACAAAACTTGCATAGGAGGCGTTTCGTACAATGACCCATAGTTTCCATCACGAGATGTACCGCTTCTCCAGCAATCAGGAAAGGAGGGGCGCATCTTGAACATTAGAGAATCGGACTTGCCGGGGATCGGCCGTAAATTTTGCCTGGATACCCGCAGCGGCGACAAGCTCGTTATCGTTATTCATAATGACGACCGTCGCGAACTGTATCACTTGAATCCGGACGACCCCGACGAGGTCACATCGATGATTACGCTTGATGATGAGGAGGCACGGACGGTGTCCGGGATCTTATCCGGAATTACCTACAAGCCGAAACAGTTGGAAACGCAGGAAATGATGCTGGACGGCCTGCTGATCGAATGGGTACGGATCGAGCCGTTGTCGTTATGTATCGGGAAGCGGATCGGGGAATTGGATATTCGGCGGAGAACAGGGGCAACGATCATCGCCGTCATTGAGAAAAATCATCAAAAATGTATGAATCCCGGGCCGGAGTATATGTTTGCAGCCGGATCGACCTTGGTCGTAGCCGGGGAACGGATGCATTTAAAGGAACTTAAGCAGCTGCTATTGAACGGGAGCTTGTAACGTATGGATATGCTTATTTTCGAAGTGGGTCTTGCCGTTGCCCTGATCACACTTGTCGGATTCATATCCACCAAGCTGCGCTTTTCCGTCATCCCCTTTTATATTCTGGTCGGGATGGCCGTCGGCCCGCACGCACCGCATTTTTGGATTATCGACCTGAGATTTATCGAGAGCTCGATGTTTATCGATTTCATGGGGCGTCTCGGTATTTTATTTTTGCTGTTTTATTTGGGGCTTGAATTTTCCGTCGCCCGGCTGCTCAAGTCCGGCAAAGCGATTCTCGTCGGCGGTTCCTTTTATGTCGGGCTGAACTTCGTATCCGGCCTTCTGCTTGGCTGGATGATGGATTTGCCACTTAAGGAAACGCTGGTCGTCTGCGGGATTATGACAAGCTCTTCCACCGCCATCGTCGCCAAGGTGCTCGTTGATTTGAAGCGAACGGCCAATCCGGAGACGGAATTGATCATGGGCATGATCATGTTTGACGATTTGTTCATAGCCGTCCATATTTCCATCCTGACCGGTCTGGTCTTGAGCGGGGCGACCTCGCTCGGCGGAGTCGTGCTGATCTCCTTATCGGCCCTCCTGTTTATCGTCGTCTTTTTGATCATAGGAAGAAAAGTGATCAAATATCTTGATATTGCGCTTAATATCCAATCCTCCGAGCTATTTCTGCTCATGGTGATGACGATGCTGTTTCTCGTGGCCGGTTTCTCGGAGACGCTCCATGTAGCGGAAGCGATCGGAGCGTTAATGATCGGACTGGTGCTCGGAGAATCCGCCCATGTGAAGCGGATCGAACATCACGTATTGCCTTTCCGCGATTTTTTCGGCGCCGTCTTTTTCTTCGGATTCGGACTGACTATCGAGCCGGCAACGCTGGGCGGTGCAGTCGGCATGGCATTAATCGCCGTCGTCCTGACGATCATCGGCAACCTGCTCGCAGGAGCGATTGCCGGACGTCTATCCGGCGTTTCCCCGCGCGCATCGCTGAACGTCGGCTTTACGCTCGTATCCCGGGGTGAATTTTCGATCATAATGGCTAATATTGGAAAAGCCGGAGGACTGATGCCGGCCATCCAATCCTTCGCCGTATTATATGTGCTAATACTTGCTGTATTAGGACCTTTATTGACGAAAGAATCGAAATCGATCTACCTGCTGTATCAAAAATTAAAAACACGCTTCAAACGCGAGAATAAAGAAAAACAGAAAGACACCGGGTAATCCCGCTGTTTTCGCCTCGCCAAACCGAAGAGGAGCTCCGGCTCCGTCCTGCCCGGACGGAATCAGAGCTCTTCTTTTTGCGCAGCGGCAACGCCGCTCTTCCTGCCGACGAACCGATCCGCTGCTGCCGCATATCCTGTTGGAAGAACAATTCAAGCTCCGAACGAGCTCGCCCGCTTGTCGGACAGACAGGAGAAAACTCTCGATGAAACCGAAACTCGATTATCTTTATAAGGATCCCCGGTATGGCTTCACGGTTCGTATACCCGGCTGGTGGAGACCGTATACCGTAATCGACAGATCAAGAAGCGGCGGGGAAACCGAATACGACGTTCGCTTTCTCTTCAAGTACCGGGGCAAAACGTATGGCGACGTATTGACAATCTCCGTCTTCAAGATGTCCCGCCGGGAATGGATTAGGCAAGGCTATGACAGTTCCCCGTTTATTTTGATCGGGGAACGGAGCGGCCGGCTGTTTGCCTACAGCACGCCCGGCGAGCTTCCGGATGAATTTCTCAACAAAGATAAATCCGATTACGACTACGTAAAATTCGGACGTCCGATCCGCTTGATGAGAAGAATGGTTAACGACGATGTTCCGAAAATCATCGGCACGTTCCGTCTGCCCGGATTAAA
Source organism: Paenibacillus sp. GYB004 (assembly GCF_036577605.1). Lineage (NCBI taxonomy): Bacteria > Bacillati > Bacillota > Bacilli > Caryophanales > Paenibacillaceae > Paenibacillus > Paenibacillus sp. GYB004. The sequence continues at coordinate 318,670 of NZ_JARBDB010000047.1, read as the reverse complement.
GCCGGCCGCTCCCGCCCCCTATCTGGCGAAAGGCGTTGCCGGCATAATGGCAGGATGCGGCTGCCGGAAACGAATAACCCGAAGACAGATAAAGCGCGCCAAATGAAAATAAGCTCCATTGTCCGTTCAATCCGACGATAACGGGTCCACAGCCTGAGGTTTGACCGGCTTGACCGCAGTGCCCAGTTCGTTCACGCCATCCGCTTCGACCAGATGTTTCAGTATGGATAACCTGTTATCCCAGAACCGGTCATAAAAGGCCAGCCACCGCTTCAGTTCGAGGAGCGGCTCGGGCTCCATCCTGTAGCGGGTCTCCCGCCCGACCTTCCTCTCCTTGACGAGCCCGGCATCCGATAATACGCGCAGATGCTTCGACACCGCAGTCCGGGACATCGGAAAATGGCCGCTGATTACGGTAACCGGCATCTCCTGATCTACCAGCAAATGTAGCAGTCTGCGTCGCGTCGGATCGGCAATCGCCTGGAACACATCATGCTTCGGCGAAGTACCGGTCATCTCAGGACCCGACGTAAGCACCGAGCTTCTGCACAATGCCCGTCCAGCCGTTGTTCATCCGGTCGCGCACAATCGTATGAGCTTCGCCGAATTCGGTTACTTTGTTTAGATCCCATCCGGAGTGAACGAGCGTGAACTCGGTTTTGTCTCCTTGGTCGGCCAGTTCGAACGTAACCGACCATTGTTCGCCCCAATGGAACGTCAGCCGGTTCGGCGGGTCGATCTCCGTCACTTTGCATGGCGAACGGCCGAAAGGACCGGCCTCCAAATGAAATTCGTACCCCATCTCCGGCTTAAAATCGTTAGGCATAAACCAGGCCGCGATTCCTTCGGCTGTGGCCACGGCGTCCCATACTTTGGCGATCGGCGCGTTCAACACCAGCGTTTTGCGAATGTCGGAGATGGATTCCGGTGTAAGATCACTCATCATTCGATTCCTCCTGGATAAATCGTTTATTTGGCTTGGATCAGACAAACTTGGCGTTCCGATACGAAACCTTTTGGTTTCGCATTTGATTATACGACACCGTTTGGTTTCGTGTCAAACGTACATGAACTTTGCCGGACAAGATGGCCGGCAAAGCCGGGGAGCCGCCAGACTCAAGTCCGTCCGCTCCCCTTTTTCATCTTGAAGATAACGAGTACAGCGATCAGGATGACCGCTACAAGCACGATTACGGCTCCCATCACCAACACGGGACCGTCCGCCTTCTCCGGAGGTGCGGCCGTTCCAGGCTGCTTTACCGGATCGGCGGAACTAGGAGATTGTGCCGGCGGCTGCTGGGCTTGATTTTGTCCGGAAGCTTTCATCGTAAACGCGAATTTATTTTCGACCGGATGACCGTCTCTGCCTACGATTTTCCAAACGACCGAATATTCTCCGTCGGTCAAGACGCCTTCCGGCTTCCCGCTCATCGTGGACCCGTCCACTTTACGGTCGGCAATTTTGATGGACGTCCCATCCGCGGCACGCAGCTCGAATGAGCTTAGCGACCCGATCTCGGTGTTAAACACCATCCTGATTTCGTTCAGAGGCTCGGTTACCGTCGCCCCGTTCGCCGGAGAGGACGATTGGAGCCCCGTATGGGCATACACCGCAGACGGCACAAGCAGCAGGACAAGCAGGGCGAATAGGCTCATCGTTTGTTTCATCTTCATTTGTTCCTTCCTCATCGATTCTTTTCCCCGGTTGATCCGGGAATACGTTCCCAGTATACCAAAACAGGCTGGTTTCCCCTCTGCAAAGGATGGACAACTTTTCGAACTTTTGTCATATGAGCATACGATCAGATATCATTTGTATGATATGATGAGAGTTGTACGATTCCTAACTCATTCCTTACTAATAACGAGGTGCAGGATGAAGAAACGAACTATCGGCGTTCTGATCGCCGCCGCATCCCTGTTCGTCACGGCCGCTTGCGGCGGCGGGGGCAAGCCGTCATCGGCCGGAGAGCACGACGGTCACGATCACAGCAAGGTCGTATCCGGGGATATTCAGGAGAAAACCGCTTCGCTTCAGCAGCTTCCTTCCTTTCTGGACAAGCAGCGCGAGGAGATCCGGATTGCTTACCGGGTAGCGGCGCAGGCTGCCGATGTGCTGCGGTCGATGCCGTGTTACTGCGGCTGCGGCGAAAGCGTCGGTCACAAAAGCAACGAGGACTGCTTTATCCAGGAAATCAACAGCGACGGCTCGGTCGTATGGGACGACCACGGAACGCGCTGCGGCGTCTGTATGCAGATTGCCGTCACATCGTATCAGTTGAAGGAGCAAGGCAAGTCCGTTAAGGAAATCCGGCAGATCATCGACGAGACGTACCAGAAGGGATATGCCAAACCGACCCCGACACCTATGCCAAGCTGACGGCAAACAGCCGTCTCTATCCATTGGAGTGAAAACCGACTATGATCGTATACATCTCGGAAACGCTGCTGTACATATGCTTCGCCCTGGTTTGCGGAGCGATCCTGCTGAACTTCGTTCCCCTCTCTGCCAAGCCCGATATCCGAATACCGGGCTCTCTTTTGTTCAATGCGGTGATCGGGATTGCGGTATTATCGTTTGTGCCGGTCATCAAAAACACGATCTTTCTGACTCAATTCGCCGGGCCGTTCTGGGAGATTTTCGACGACGTGCTGCTCGATCTGGAATTCGGCAAAGCGTGGGTCTGGATGTTTATTTTGTGCACGCTGTTTCTTGCGCTGCTGTCGTTCCGCGATCCGGCCCGTTATCCTCTGGCGAACGCGGCGGCGGCTTTATTGACGCTCGGGCTGCTGTTTTCTTACGGATGGGCCAGCCACGCCGCCGGACAATCTGAGTCGTGGGGCTTTCTCGCCCAATCGTTTCACTTGACGGCGGCGAGCGTCTGGATCGGACTGCTGCTCGCGGCAGGATGGTTCGCTCACGGCACCGCCCGCTGGGGCGAATTTTTACGCTGGTTCCATCCGCTGGCGATCATCAGTGTGCTCGTCATTGTCGGCGCGGGATTCGTCATGATGGCCTTTATTGTGCCCGACTATACGAATAGCTGGGTCGTCTCGTACGGCCAGGCGATGCTGATCAAACATCTGCTGATCGTCCCGGTCGTAGCGTTCGGGATTTTGAACGGCTTCTGGTTCAAACGCAAAGTCCGTACGAACCCGATCTTCGATCCGCGCAAATGGGTTCGAGCGGAAAGCGTCATCCTCCTGCTCGTCTTTGCCGCTACGGCGTTTATGGGCATGCAAAGACCGCCGCACGACGACCCGGAAAATCCCGAGCTTCCCGTTCCTTCCGCGTTGTTCCGCATGATTCACGGCGATGGCGTCAGCGTCGACATGCAAGTGGGGCTCGGCTTCCAGCCGCTGGGGATCGGCTTGGCCGCTTTATCGCTATTGTTTTTGTATTTCATTTTCCGGTCGGGGAAACGCAACTCGCCATGGGCGGCCGTATGCTTCGGCGTCTCGTTTACCGTAACAGCTTATTTGGCTGTCATGTTTTCGATCCGATAGGACGAAGGATGTTTATGACGATCTGGCAAACGAATTGCAGGTTCCGGTCGTTTACGATATCGATTGCGGTCATGTGCCGCCTCAGATTACGTTCATAAACGGAGCTTATGCCAAAGTAGAAGTAAAAGACGGTAAAGGGATAGTTAGACAAACGTTTAAGCCTTAATTGCCAGACAGGTATCCCACCCAAAAAGGACCTCAGCCTCCACCTTACAGTGGAATTTGGGGCCTTTTTGTTTGTACAGCGGGACGTTCCCAAGTCATGCTGACATTGACACCTTTGGGACAACCCCATCGTTTTTTTACCAGTTATTGCAGCACAGCCAGTCCAATCCCGCCCAGTGCCCCTGTTACGACAACGATCCATGGCGGAACTCTCCAATAAGCGAGCATCGTATACAGAACCGCGGCCAGCGCGAAATCGGCGGCCGAGCCGATCGCCGACGTCCAGAGCGGGTCATACAAGGCCGCCAGCAGCAGCCCGACGACCGCAGCGTTCACTCCGGCGAGTACTCCCTGCAGCGCGGGACTTGTCCGCATCACATTCCAGAACGGAAGCGTTCCGGTGACAAGCAAATACGCTGGAAGGAATATCGCGAACGTTGCAACCGCCGCCCCGATCCACCCCCCGTCGATAGCCCCTAAATAAGAAGCGAACGTAAACAGCGGACCCGGCACAGCCTGTGTTGCCCCGTAACCGGCAAGAAACGCTTCCTTCGACACCCAGCCCGCGGCCACCGTCTCTTTCTCCAGGAGAGGGAGAACGACATGCCCGCCTCCGAATACGAGAGACCCGGACCGGTAATAGCTGTCAAAGACGGCCAGCCAGTGTGAGGAGATCCATCCCCGAAGCAGCGGAAGCGCAACAAGCAGTCCGAAGAAAAGGACCAGGCAGACGACAGCCGTTCGCCGGCTTACCGGAACGTCCAGAACCGGTACATCCGCTTCCGCCTGCCGGCGGAACCAGATCCAGCCGCACGCGGCAGCCAGCAGCAGCACGATCGTTTGACCGGCTGCATTCGGAACAAGCAGGGTGACGACCGCAGCGGCTACCGCAATCGTGATTCTGCTGCGATCCGGCGTCAGCTTTTGCCCCATCCCCGCTATTGCATGAGCGACGATCGCTACCGCTACGATTTTCAAGCCGTGTATCCAGCCCTCGCTCGCCAGATCGAACGACTGGAGCAGCATCGCGAACAAAGCCAAAGCGATAACGGACGGCATCGTAAAGCCGATCCATGCGGCGATCCCGCCAACGAGCCCTGCACGGACCGTACCGATTCCGATTCCTACCTGACTGCTTGCAGGTCCGGGCAGAAACTGGCATAAGGCGACCAGGTCCGCATAGCTGCGTTCGTCCATCCATTTCCGTTTACGTATGTATTCCCCATGAAAATACCCTAAATGGGCGGCCGGGCCGCCGAATGAAGTGAGTCCCAGCTTCAAGGACACTTTTAATACTTCCAGCCACGAATTTCGTGCGCCGCTCTTGCTGCTGCCTGCCATGTATCCTGCCTCCGCTTGTTTCCCAATCTTCCCTTACTCCATTATAGAAGATCGCCAAGAACCCCATCAATCCCGGCGATTGTTAATTTCTTGTGAATGCATAAGATTTCGCTTCCCGGTAATAATCTGGAGAGACGTTTCGTTCCCGTATATCTTCCAAGAGAGGAAGGCTCTCCATGCCGGATTCCAATCAAGATCGGCGCATCGCCAAGCAAGAGAAGCGGCTAATCATCCTGTGCCTTATTGTCGCTGCACTTATGCTGCTCTCGCTATCCCGCCACCTGTTCGCCTGAATACGCTCAAGATGCAGTAATGAAGGGAGTATTGTTATGTCCGGAACGATCTACGATCCTGTCCTGCTAAGCCGACTGCTGACCTCACTTACCCTCGGCTTTCATATTTTATTTGCCACTTTGGGAGTTGGCGTCCCGCTGCTGATCGCGCTAGCGGAATGGACCGGCATCCGCAGAAACGACCCGCACTACCTGCTGCTCGCCCGCCGCTGGGCCCGCGGGTATGTGATCACGGTGGCGGTCGGCGTCGTTACCGGAACGGCCATCGGCTTGCAGCTCAGCCTGCTGTGGCCGAGCTTTATGCGCGTCGCAGGCCAATCGATTGCGCTGCCGCTGTTTATGGAGACGTTCGCGTTTTTCTTCGAAGCTATTTTCCTCGGCATATACTTATACACCTGGGACCGGTTCAAGAGCAAAACGGCTCATATCTGGCTGCTCGTCCCGGTCGTCATCGGCTCGTCGGCTTCCGCCTTGTTTATTACGATCGTCAACGCTTTTATGAACTACCCCGTCGGCTTAACGATGGAGGGCGGTACGATAACGAGCGTTCATCCGATCGCCGCCATGCTCAGCCCGGCAATGCCGACCAAGGTGGCGCACGTGCTCTCCTCCGCCTTCGTCACATGTGCCTTCGTGCTCGCTGCGATCGCGGCCTGGTCACTGATGAAAGGACGCCGGCACATTTATTACAAAAAAGCATTAAAGCTGACGATGGGCTGCGCGGCCGTATTTACGATGTCCACCGCCCTGATCGGCGATTTGTCCGGCAAATATTTGGCGAACTACCAGCCGGAGAAGCTGGCGGCGATGGAGTGGCATTTCGAGACAACCGGACATGCGCCTCTGCTGTTCGGCGGCGTGCTGGGCGACGACAACGAGGTGAAGTACGGATTGACCGTCCCTTATGCGCTCAGCATATTGGCCCACGGCATCCCGAGTGCGGAAGTAACCGGATTGAACGACATTCCGAAGGACGAGCAGCCTCCGCTGTGGACCCATTATATATTCGATATTAAAATGATGTACGTCGCTTACATGACGCTTGTCGTACTGCTGTTTCTTTGGTACATGTGGCGAGGGAAAGGGCGTCTGTATCGCAGCCGCAAGCTGCTGGCGCTGATCGTCGTCGCGGCGCCGGTGGCGATGCTGGCGATCGAGCACGGCTGGATCTTGAACGAGGTGGGTCGTCAGCCCTGGATATTGAGGGGGATTATGCGGACCACCGAAGGCGCCACGACGTCCGGGCACGTCGATACGATGCTGATCGTATTTGCGCTATTATATCTCGTGCTCGGCATCACGACGGTCCGCGTATTAAGCCGGATGTTCCGCTCCAACCGGGCGGAGGACGAGCTGCGTGCGCTCGGCATGGAGGGAGGCGATCCGGTATGAGCTACGAAACGCTGGGCATTGCGGTATTGTGGCTATTTCTGTACGGTTATTTGATCGTCGCTTCCATCGATTTCGGAGCCGGATTTTTCAGCTATTACAGCTCTGTCACCGGTACCCGCCATCTGATTCACAACGTCATCGAACGTTATTTGTCCCCGGTATGGGAAGTGACCAACGTTTTTCTCGTTTTTTTCTTTGTCGGGATCGTCGGCTTTTTCCCGGATACGGCTTATTATTTCGGTACGGCTCTGCTCGTTCCGGGAAGCATTGCGATCGTGCTGCTGGCGATCCGCGGCTCCTATTACGCGTTCAGCACGTACGGCTCCCGCTCCAACCGGGTCTATATGCTGCTGTACGGCGCCAGCGGACTGCTGATTCCGGCCTCGCTGTCCACTGTGCTTACGATATCCGAGGGCGGATACATCGAGGTAACCGGCACCGGCGAAGTCCGTTTCCTGTTCGCAGCATTGTTCGGCAGCGCCTATTCATGGGCCGTCGTCCTGCTTGCACTTGTCAGCGTGCTGTACATCTCCGCGATGTTTCTCAGCTACTACGCCCATAAAGCCGGAGACCGCCAAGCGTTCGAGATTGTCCGCACCTACGCCCTGGCCTGGAGCGTGCCGACGATCTTCAGCAGCTTGCTTGTCTTCTTCGCCATACGCAGCCACAACTACGAGCATTACGAGAACATGTTGTCACTGTCGTGGATGTTCGCGGCTTCCTTGATCTGCTTCGTAATCGCGGTTACGCTGGTCGCACGGAGAATCCGGCTCGGCTGGGCGTTTCTGTTCGTCATGCTGCAATTCGCTTTCGCCTTTTTCGGCTATGGGGCGGCTCATTTGCCGTACATTTTGTATCCGTACCTGACGATCCACGATCATGTTACGAGCGACGCGATGGCAGCCGGGCTGATTACGGTATTCGTCCTTGGACTGCTGCTGCTGATACCGTCGTTGTATTTGCTGCTGCGGCTGTTTCTGTTCGACGCGTCGTACGTCCAGGGCAAACGAAGCAAGCATTAAACGTAACGGAAGGAGCGTTGCCGTATGATCTCGTTTCTCATAATGGGAGCCCCGCTGCTTGTCGTCGCGGCAGCCGTCGCCGGCGTGTTCGTCTGGGGGGCGTGGGGGAACGTCACGGTCGAGTCGGGGGATGACGAGGCGGCGAGCTGACCGTCAACCGCGGCTGCGGCTGCAGGAATAACGTCTCCTTGCAATGCCGGGCCTCTATTTCTTGATCATCCCTTTCTCGAACGCATATCTCGCGAGCTGTACCCGGTTGTCCAGATGCAGCTTGTGCAAAATGTTTTTTAAATGGTTTTTGACCGTATGCTCCGAGATGTCCAGTCTGCCGGCAATGTCACGGTTCGACATCCCTTTGGCGACGAGGGCAAGAATCTCCTGCTCCCTCGCCGTCAGCGGCGTCTGAACGGCTGCCGGTTCTTTGCGTTGGGAAAATTCGTGCAAAATCCGCAGTGCAAGCTCGCGGCTAAGCGGCGCTTCGTCCACCGCTACCGCCCGCAAGTAATGGTGCCATTCCTCGGGATGCAGATTTTTCAGCAAATACCCCTGCGCCCCTTTCTTTAAAGCCTCGAACAGATGGGTAATGTCATCGGATACGGTCACCATGACGATTTTGATATACGGGTATTTGTCCTTGATCCACTTGGTCGCCTCCAGGCCGTCCATCTCCGGCATATGGATATCCATCAGGATCATATCCGGCATATACCGGTCGGTCAGCTCCATCGCCTCCCGGCCGTTTTGCGCTTCCGCCACGATATCGAAAGCCGGGTCCAGTTCGAGAATCGTTCGAATCCCTTCCCGGGCATGCTTATGGTCGTCTACGATCAATACCCGAAACGGCTGAGTCATCCATCTTCCCCCTTTCGTATGCGGACTACCGTCTCTCCCTGCTCCCTGACGATCTCAAAAATCCAGCCCATCTCGTCGGCGCGGTCCTTCATCATGCTGAGCCCGAATTTGTTATCGCGCCTCAGCGGATCTCCCTCGAATCCCTGGCCGTCGTCGCTGACGGCGCACACCCAGCCCCCGCCACGTTCAGCAGCGTCGATCCGTACCCGTTCGGCCTTCGAATGTTTGCGCACGTTCAGCAGCGCCTCGCGTATGGACGCGAACAGCTCCACCTTTTCCTTCGCCGTCAGCCTGTCCTCGGGCAGCTCCCAGCTCCACTCGACGCCGATCCCTGTATTCATCGTCAGATCCGCGGCCAGCGACTTCAGCATATCCATCCACGGGAGCGAATCCGATTCAGCCGGGTAACGCAAGTTCGCGATCGCCTGCCGGACGTACCCGTTCACTTCATAGACCGTCTGCTTGAAACCCCGGATGTCGGCGGCTTCCCCGGCGTAACGCTTGTCGAGCTGATCCGCCTTGACCGATAGCAGAAACAGCGACTGGGCGATCCCGTCGTGCAGCTCGCGTGCGATTTTCTCGCGTTCCTCGAGCGCAGCTTTGGCGGCGCGGGCTTCCTTCAGCTCCTCCTGCATATCCTCCAGCATCGAGAATAGCTGCGTCAGGAAAATCATCGTCACCAGAAATACGATCACCGGAGCGAGCAGATTGCCCAGATCCATCGAAATATACGGCAGCAGAAACTGGTGCCGGATATATTCCCACAGCCCGATCGTGACGGTAGGCAAAATCAGAATCAGCCATTTGATTTGCTTATAGGACATAGGCCCGTCTCTCCTTGGAAGGGATTCGTTAAATGTAAACCGCCATGCCTTCCGCGCCGGGCATGACTATTTGGAGCTATATACAAGCGGAGGTCCGCTCTGGTATTGTACGGTTGAAAGGAGGTTGTCTACATGCAAAAATGGATTATGGCCGTACTGTTTTTCGGTGCCTGCACCTTCGGGCTCGTTTTGCTGATCGTAACGTCGGCCCAGCCGAAACCCGAAGCGGAGCCGGAACCGCAAATCGCCGCACCTGCCGTTACGCTGGACAAAGTCGCTGCCGAGACGGTGTATAAGCAATCGTGCCTATCGTGCCACGGCGACCAGCTCCAGGGCAAGATCGGCCCGAACCTGCAGAAGGCGGGAACCAAATTTACCGAGCAGCAGCTGTACAAGCTGATCCTGAACGGCAAAGGCGGAATGCCCGCATTCAAAAGCTCCTTGAAGGAAGAGGAGATTGCCAACCTGTCGTTATGGCTGGCCGAACATAAATAAATCGAGGAAACCAACGGCAGCCCGGTATCGCAGATGCCGGGCCGCGCTACGTGCGGAGCAAGCCAGCGGTCAATTCGCCGCCCTCTGAATGCCGAACATGGAAGCGAACGCGTCGTGAAGCCCCTTCGATCCGAGCCGTGTACGGATGTCCTCCACCGCTCCCTCCAGCTCGATCTGGCCTTGACGCAGGAAAGCTACCCGCTGGGCTAACGCCTCGGCAATCTCCAGCTGGTGCGTCGAGAAAATAACCGCTTGGCCAGCCTCTCCCGCCGCCTGCACGAGCTTGACGAACGAATCCATCCAGTACGGGTCCAGCCCGTTGGTCGGCTCGTCCATGATCAGCACGGGCGGGCGCACCAGCAGCGCTTGCGCGAACAACACCCTTTGCCGCATCCCTTTGGAGAACGATGCGACCGGCTTGCGTCCCGTATCGGTTAATCCGACGTCGGCGAGCACTTCCTCCGCCCTGCTCTTCGGCAGTCCGCGCAGCGACGCCCAGAACGTCAGCGTCTCCATGGCGGTCAGCCCGGGACCGAACCGGTAATCGTCCGGCATATAACCGATCTGCTCGGCGTATCGTCTCCGGTTCTCCTTCCACTTGATCCCGTTCACTTCGATCGTCCCGGAGGTGGGCTGCATCATTCCCGCCACCATCCGGAGAATCGTGCTTTTGCCGGCTCCGTTCCCGCCGCATAACGCGAGCACCTGACCGGGCTGCACACTCAGCTGGACTTGCTGCACGATCGTCTGCTTGCCAATCGTTTTCGCCACATCTGTCAATACGACCATCGGCTTATCCACGTGCACGCCCCCTTTCCCAGATCCGGTTCGCAAGTCCGATCGAGATCACGATCCAGACGAGGCATATGCCAAGGAATGCCCATGTGCCGGATGGCTCCCGAATCCACTGCACCCAATTATAATACTCCGGTCCGAGCACCGCTCCGCCGCCCAGCTTGACGACGACGAACAGACGGACGAGCTCGGCCGGATTCAGGAAGGTCAGCACCGTAACCGCAGGTTTGATCCACATATAGGGGAGCATGCCGAGTCCGGCAATCAGCAGCGCCTGCCAGCCGATTATCGCGAAAAACCAGATCGCCACCGCATACGTAAGCGCCTGCCAACGGTTGCCCGCAATCGTCCCGATCCCCAGAGCGACAGCCAAAAAGAGCAAGATAAGCCCGGCGGAGAACACGAGGAACAGCGCGTACGTGCCGGCGTCGAAACTTTGGCCGGCTATCGCGCCGAGCAAGCCGGTAACCCCGAAGCCGAAGGCGACGATCGTCAGCAGGACGACGGCAAGGCCGGCATATTTGCCGGAGATGAACGAGAACGTGCTCATCGGATACGTAGACAGCAGCTGCCAGCTCCCTTCCTCCTTCTCCGCCGTCAGGGAGAACGAGCCGAGCAGCAGCGTCATTAGCGGCAGCAAGTACAAAATCAGACTCAGCATCGTCCCCGTCGCAGCGGAGTATCCGCGTACAACGTTTTGCGCCTGGATGAGCAGCAGCGCGAGGCTGAATACGGTAAAAAGGGCCATGAAGGAATAGGCCCAAGGATTGCGGAATCCGATCTTGACTTCCCGCAGCGCAACATGGATGGCGTGGCTCAATGCGAGCTTCCTTTCTTATCCGTTTCGGTATGGGCTTTCTGCTCATGTCCTTCGCCACGATGCATGTCCATGCCCGCCTTGTTCCGTTCCCAAGCATGCGATTTCAGATCCGCCGCGCTCAGCAGTTTGCCTTTGCCCTGCTCGCTGATATACTTCTCGGCCGAAGCCTTGTCCTTGAACGAGACGAGCCCGTATGCCATCGGCGTCTTGAACGAAGCGTCATAGGCGAAATACGCTTTCTCCAGATCGATCCACATTTTGCTGGTATGATCCCGCACGAACTCAATCGTGATCGGTTCGGAGGCGTTTTTCGTCTTCCATTCGTTCATGCAGCCGATATCATCGAACTTGTAAACTTTCCCTTCCTTGGTCAGCAGTTGCACCGCGAATTCGTCGTCCTTGATCAGCATGTTGCAAATCTCGCATTTGTCGACCCCTTCTTGAATCGGGACCGCTTCATAGGTTTTCCCTCCGCAAGCGGCAAGCATCAGCATTGCTAGAATGATCGCAAGCGCCGTAATTCCGGTTTTTTTGTTCATAATCATGATCGTCTAACCCCCGTATAATAAATGATTACCACCGACGCGGCCAGCAATAACGACGCCAGAATGCCCGTGGCCGCCGCAGACGGCGCTTCGCCTGCCTTCGTTCCGTAAGAAGGCGGCTTCATAAGCGGTGCGGGATCCGTCGTCCACTCCTGGCGGCCGCCCTGAAACAAACTTTCGAGAAATGTCATTCCCGGCGACTGAAAAAACAATTGATACGCTGGCTTAGCCTTCGCCAATGCCTGAAAAAACGGATTGATTGCATACGCTGTATCGCTGCGCCCGTCCCCGTCCGTATCGATTCCGCGGAACGAATCCCAGTAATTGCCCGACACTACATTGTTCCGGCTGTCCCTCGCCTCTGCATCCACCACGCTGCCGATCAGCTCGTTTCCGCTAATCCGGTTATTCTCGGAGTCTAGCAATTGAAAGCCGATAAAATTGCCTGTAAGCACATTGTCGGACAACTCGTTGTGCTGCGACTGTTCGACATAAATCCCGACGCGGTTCCCTTCCGCCGCGTTGTCAACTACGCGCGTCGATTGCACGTCGAACATCAATATGCCTTGCGAGTGAACGTTTTCGCTTTGCTTCGCGAACGAGTTGCCGGACAGCTCGGAGTTTTTGACGCTCATGATCATCGCGCCGGTTACATTGTAGATTCCCGTATTGCCGCGTATCGTCGTACGGTCCGCATACATGCAGTGAACCCCGTAGCGGGACTTTTCCAATTGATTGCTCTCGATCTTGTTGCCGTTGCTGCTCTCCAAGTAGATCGCGTCATGCATCGAGGATATCGTGTTGCCTGTCATTACATTGTCGTCCGACTTGTATAAGTCGATTCCGTTCCGCTTCTCGGTCAGCTTCGCCGATTCCGGGCCGCCCCATGTAATATCCGCATTGCGGATCTCGGAGCGGTTCGCTCCCTCCAGCTTGATGCCAAAAGCCGATGTCCGGATTTTTAGCCCGTACAGCTTGGCGTCATTGGCTGTCACGAGTACGGCGGACGAATCACGGGACGATTCGTTGACCAGCTTCAACTCGTCGATCTGAACGCCGTCGGCAGTTATATGCACGGCCGGCTTGCCGGACCTCGCGACGATCGTTACGTCCCCGTCCGCCTCGATGCGAAGCGGCTTGCCGATGACGATCGAGCCTTCGTACGTGCCCGGCGGAATCCGCACCGTCTCTCCGGCACGCGCCTCGTCCAGCAGCCTCTGGATATTCGCTGCTTCCATCGCCGCGTCGGCTGCCCTTGTCCGCTCCCCGGAAGCGATTCCGAGTCCAACCGACAGGCATACAATCGCAAGAACTTTGCCAATTGCGGATATCCTCATGATACTTCCAGCTTTTTCAGTTTCGTTACGTGAAAATCTCCCTGATACAGATGCACGTAGATTTCATAGGTCCCCGCCTTCGGGAACGTGAACTTGGCGGAGTAGCCCCCTTCGGGCGTCTTCGGCGCATCCACCAGCTTCATGCTGCCGTCGACCCGGATTTCGAGCACCGCCTTCGCCCATTCGGCCGGCTCCACACCGCCGAACGTCGCGGTCAGCGTTACCGGCTGGGACGCTTTTGCAGGCGACGGATCGGACTTTAATCCCACTTCCACATCCGCCGGATCGACAGAACGGATATCGCTTCCCGAACAGGCGGTTAATACGCCAACGAGAAATACGAGCATCAACGCCGTCATCTTTACAGACCCTTTGATTGTCATGTCGGCCGACTCCTTCGGGCTAGTCTTATTTGCTGCTTACCTATCTATCATATCCGAGCAGGGCGATTTTAAAATGACTATAACGGGCTATAAATGGCCTGCAAATGTGAGCATTAGTTGACAAGTGGATCTCGACAACACAAACAGCCCGTCTCTGCGAAGAGCGGGCCGCCGATTGCCGGCTGCGGCTATTGGCCGGGCAGCTTTTTCGGCTTGCTGCCGAACCATTTCATATATAACGTTTCGTAGGTGCCGTTTTTGGATACTTGTTCGATGGCGCTATTAATGTTGCCGATATATTTGTTACGTTTCTTGGCGGCGATCGCATAGCTTTCTTTGTTCAGAACGTCACCGACGATTTTGATTTTGCCCTGGCCTTTGGTTTGGATATAATCGTGAGCGTTCCGCTCGTCGAAAATGACGCAGTCGACTTTTTTGTTGGCCAAATCCTCATACGCCTGATTGATATCGGGATAACCCCGAACCTCCTTCAGTTTCGGCAGCATGCCTGCGTACGTATAAGCCGTGGAGCCGATTCTCGTCGCCACCGTCTTGTCTTTCAGTTTATCTTTGCCTGTTATGTCCGTATTATCCTGCGCCGTCAGCATTACGAGCCCGGTCTGAAAATACGGATCGGAAAAAGCCAAATTGTCTTTGCGCGCTTTATTAACGGTCATGCCGGCAATGACGAGGTCAACGTCACCGGATTTGAGCGCTGTGGACATATTCCCCATCTCCATCGGGACAAGCTCGTATTTGATATTTCCCTTCTTCGCAATCTCTTCCCACAGTTCGACCTCGAACCCTTTGTTTTCCCCGCCTTCCGTATAAGTGAACGGGCGAAAATCGCTTTCGATTCCAACCTTCAGCGTTTTCTGGTTCGCGCAGCCGGATACCGTCAATGCAGCTGCCACCAGTCCCACACCCAAGCAGTAACGTATTGCACCTTTCACGAAGCGGCCTCCTTTTCCTTGCCAAACCTGTAGAATTAAAGGTAGTGTTTGTCGCAGGGCGGACGGTTATGCAGGTCCGGGAAATCCCGGCGCCTCTTTACAACAGCGGCCTATTCGGGATAAGTTTGTATAGGACAGGGTTGTATCCGCAAGTCAAGGAGGTTACCGGATGAGCCAAGCTCCGAATTTTTATTTTAATTCCAGCACCGAAAAGCCTTATCTGATCATAACCGCCGTCGAGGCGGAAAAAGAAGCGCTGCAGCGCGGACTGGGCGGCGACAACCGGTTCGTTCTGGCCGCGGCGGGCGTCGGACCGGCTTCCGCAGCAGCGGGAACGGCAGCAGCGCTTGCAGCGGCTGACTATCGTCTGGTCATCAGCGCCGGAATCGGCGGCGGTTTTGCCGGGCGGGCGCCTGTCGGGTCGCTCGTCATAGCCGACGCTCTGATTGCCGCCGATCTCGGCGCCGAGACGCCCGACGGTTTTATCAGCGTGGACGAGCTAGGATTCGGTTCCTCGCATATTGCTGCGGAACCCGAATTATCCGCACGCCTAGCCGAAGCATTGCACGCCGCCGGACATCGGGTAACGACAGGTGCGGTCCTGACTGTGAGCACCGTTACCGGTACGGCCGAGACGGCGGACAGACTCGTCCGCCGCATCCCCGGGGCGGCTGCCGAAGCGATGGAAGGTTACGGCGTCGCGGTCGCGGCTGCCGGCCGCGGACTGCCTGTGCTGGAGATCCGTGCCATCTCCAATCCGGTCGGGCCCCGCGACCGCTCCGCCTGGAATATCAAAGACGCCATGAAGGCGCTGGAGTCTGCCGGCGCCCTACTAACGGAGGTACTGCCATGAAGATCGCTTATTCGCCTTGCCCGAACGATACATTCGTCTTTCACGCATGGGCACACGGTTTGCTGCCCGGAGCGCCCGCGCTCGATGTCACCTATGCGGATATCGACATCACCAACAATCTGGCCGCCGCTTCGAGCGGACCGGAGGTGCTTAAAATATCGTACGCCGCCCTCCCCTGGGTGCTGAACGACTACGCTTTGCTGCCTTGCGGAGGCGCGCTCGGCAGAGGCTGCGGCCCTCTCGTATTATCCGCCGGAGGCGATCGCGGCATTACGGCTCCGGCCGAACTCGCCGGCCGGCGAGTAGCCGTGCCGAGCGAACGGTCCACCGCGTATTTACTGTTCCGCTTGTGGGCGGCCCAGCAAGTGCCCGGCGGCGTCAAGGACATTGTCGTAATGCCGTTTCACGAGATTATGCCGGCGGTCCGCGACGGCCGGATCGATGCCGGTCTGGTCATTCACGAGGCCCGCTTTACGTATCCGTCCTATGGGTTAAACATGCTGAGCGATCTCGGCAGCTGGTGGGAGACCGATACGGGGCTTCCGATCCCGCTCGGAGCGATTATCGCCCGCCGTTCGCTCGATCTGGATGCGATCGCGCGCTGGACCCGCGCTTCGGTCGAATACGCGTGGGCGAACCCGGACGCGTCGCGGAGTTACGTCATGCAGCATGCCCAGGAGATGTCGCCGGAAGTCGCGCAGGCGCATATCGAGCTGTATGTAAACGAGTTTACGGCCAATTTAGGGGAAGACGGGTATGCCGCCATTATCGCTTTGCTTACACGGGCCGCCAAGGAAGGGCTCGTGCCGGAGATCGATCCGGCTCTGCTGCGGTAATTTCTTTGCGCCGGTCCGTTTTAGCCGGTCAAGGAACACGGCCGGGACGGTCCTTTAACGGTGCGCGCTAATTCATACGAGGATGTGCGGGAAAGAATGGAATGCTTTTGCTGCGGACGCTCTCTCCTTATGTGGATCGTTTGGGCGGCAGCAGCAGCTACTGCCGCGACTTCCTTTGCAGCCCGAACAGCTTTCTTGCGGGCGGTTTGTGTTCAGCCTTCGCTGGGAGTGACGTGTGCGACCCGATTACGGATTGTGTAATTGTTTATTACTGCACGTCATTTCCAGCCCGTTGTTTCGCAACGTGACGATGTGAGGGCAGGCAGGCTGCACGCTTTTCACCGATTTTAACAGTTCCAAACCGCTCCTATTTCCCCATTCAAGCGGGTTTCGGACAAAATAAAGGCTGTAAACATATCTTATACGCTGCTCCGTCCTCAAACTATCCTATACAAACATACAAAAACGCCGCAAGGGCGGTCGGTTCCGAACTACCGACTTGCCAGCAGCGTTTTTTACCTATTTCCGGTTCATGCGCGCTTCTCTCCAAGAAACCGCTGGATAAGCAGCAATGAGCAGCAGCATCAAGCCAACGGAATGTACGAGCGCCAACCTGAATTTTTCTATCGACCAACGATCCTCGCCGATGATCCAATAAGCGACCGGATTTGTAATGCCGATCCCGTCTTGCGCTCCGGGAACTTGATTGTTCATATAGTTTTGCGCTAGACAGACAACCGCCACTATCGAAAGCCCGAGCGCTGCGGCAATTGCTTTCGAACAAGGTCTGGAAACACCGGCTCTCCGAATCGACAAGGTGAAAGCCGAAACGAGAAACAAGTTAACTATCACGTAAACCAACTTCCCACCGCCCCCTTCCAATGTCCCCGCTTCTTTACAAATTAAGATTATAGTAATCTACATTATGGAGCTCATCAATGTTCTCAAACTGATGTATGGCTAATAATTCGGCGATATTCCACTGTTCGTTACGGAACGATTCCTGCGGGTCAAAACGTGTCCGCTAACTGAGAAAAGCTTCTAAACAAAGCCTTTTCTACAACGAGTGCCCCTTGTAAGAGGCAGCTTTTCATGCGAGCGGATTATTTTTTCTTACCCCCAAACTCTAAGCAAAAAAACCGCCCGGCTGTTAACACCGGCGGTTCTCTGCTTTTGTGATCCTATATCATTCTATGAAGTTTTCTTCCTCATTCTGCGAATCCAGAAGTAGATGACCGTCAGACCCGCGACGGCAATCAGTGCATAAGCGACATTAGAGTATACGTCCATGAAACCGACGATATCTCCCCACGATTCCCCGACGGCAGCACCTACCGAGACGAGCACCACGTTCCAGATCAAGGTCCCGATCGTGGTGAACAGCAGGAACAGACCGAACTTCATCTTGGCCATACCGGCCGGAACCGAGATGAGACTGCGGATCAGAGGAATCATCCGGCAGAAAAATACCGTGCGGTACCCGTATTTGTCGAACCAGGCGGCCGATTTATGCAAATCTTCCTTCTTCACGCGAAGCAGCCGTCCCCAGCGGTCAATGATCGCTTCCAGCCGATCTACGTGCAGCAGGCGCCCGATGCCGTAAAGAGCAATAGCTCCCGCGATGCTTCCTGCCGTTGCCGCTACGACAACGCCTGTTACCGTAAGCTCCGAATAAGTGGTCATGAATCCGCCGAAGGTCAGAATTACCTCGGACGGAATCGGAGGAAACAAATTTTCCAGCGCTATCATCAGAAAAATGCCGATATAACCGTACTCGCTCATAAAGTCCGTAATCCAGCTTTGCATCCTTAGCCTCCCAGTTGGTCTCGTATCCATCTATACCATACGAAAACCGCGAAAGCAAGTTTTGGAAGCTGTTTTCATAGATTTTACAAGCTGATTTTACAGCTGAGCAGCCGTTCCAGCAGTTCGTCCAAAGGCAGCGGTTGTTCGCTTGTCACTTGAACGCCCTTCTCCTCCAAATAGGTCAGCGCAGCATCCCGGTCCCGGGTGATCAAGTACGGTACGGGGGCCTCAACCCACTCTACCGCCCCCGGTACCGCCGACATATCGAGAGGCGCCGTGCCGGCTAGCCACAATCTCCGCCAGGACATTGACAAGCTGTCCTTGTCGTACGGCCCTTCTACCCGCCCCTCTTTTAGCAGCAATATATAATCGGCAAACTGGCGGATATCCTCTACGGAATGCGTAGACATCAGGACGGTGCGTTCCATCGTCTCGGAATCTTCTACGAGCATTTGCTTCAACTGGCTGCGGCTTGCCAGATCGAGCCCGTTCGTTGGTTCGTCCAGCAGCAGCAGCGGCGCTCTCGTGCTGAGCGCAAGCGTCAAGGCCGCCTTCTTGCGGTCTCCTTGCGACAACCGGCCGTACGGTTTGTGAAGCGGGATTCGAAACCGTTCCGCACGTCTGCGGTAGTCCTCCCCGTCCCACCGCTCGTACCACCTGCCGATAAACTTCTCCATCTCCAGCAGTGTAAACGATTCGCATCCTTCGAGAGGGTCCGGGACGAATGCGGCATAGGTTCGGCTCTCCGCTTCCCCGGTCTCGTAGGAGCGTCCAAACAGCTCTACCTTACCGGAAGTTGGCCGCGTCAAGTTCATGCAGCAAGTCAGCAAGGTCGTCTTGCCGGTTCCGTTCGGGCCTACCAGCGCGTAGGTGTATCCATGCTCCAGCGTCAGATCGACCGGTCCAAGACAGTAATCGGCACGCCGCTTCACCAGCCGCTCCGTCCGGAGCGCAATCGTCGAGTTCATCCTTGCTTCCCCCTTTCCTTCAACATATCTTCCAGCACCTGCTCAAACGTTTTGCGGGTCGTATCCGGGTCCATTTGCAGCCTGAAGCTCATCTCGACGGCGGTCCGGAACGCCTGGTACAAGCTGGCATCCGCCACCTGCCTTTGCTGCTTAGCCTCCATCTCCGCGACAAACGTCCCCTTGCCTTGTATTGTCTGGATGTACCGCTGCTGCTCCAGGTTCTGGTAGGCTCTGCTGACGGTAATGACGCTGCAGGCCAGATCGCCTGCGAGCGCCCGGATCGAAGGAAGCAGCGTGCCCGGCCTTAGCTGACCGCTGACGATAAACGAAAGGAGCTGCTGCTCGATCTGATGATAAATCGGCTCCCGGCTTTGTTCGGATATTTGTATCGGCAGTCGGATGGCCCGTCGCCTCCTTTCTCAGGGAAGATCGATACGTTCCAGCCGCCGAACAAGACCCCGCTGAAATGCGATGATGCCGATAACGCCCGCGCACAGGGAGATAACGGCAGACCAGAACGGATTCCCGTTCACCATTTCGAGCACGTGTAAAAAAACCGGCTTATTCAGCAAGTAGTTCAGCAGCAGATCCGCTCCGATAATGACTATGACCATTCCAATGGAGACCAGGTGGATCATCTTGGCCTTCGCCCCGTACTCCAGAAAAGGATGCAAGCCGCAAATCGCGGCCGCATAACCGGTCCAGACAAGCGCGAACGACAACAAATGAACAATCGGTCTAGTATCCGATAGCACCGTCCAGCCCACGGCAACGAATACGATAACAAATACGGCCATCGAGACTACAAAACAAAGCAGCATATACAGCATGCGGCTCCAGGCAATAACCGGCAGCGGGATCGCCCACATCCGATAAAACCGCAGCCTTTTCAGAAACGGTTCATCCGTCAGCGAATTCCAGGACATGTATTCTCTGGAGAACGAAAGCGCTCCGAGCGCCGGAAGAGCGGCAAGCAGCAGCAAATCTGCGACATTCAAAAACGTCAGAACGTTATCCAGTGACAAGTCGTCCCTTTCAAACCGCATCAGCGCCTCTACCGCCACAAGCGCAATCAGCAGGGAAGCAAACATATTCATCGCCAGCGAAAGATAACGCTGCTTGAATTCATACCAGGCTATCGGCCAAGCATCGCGCAACATGACTATCCCTCCAATTAAACGGTTCCGCGGATAAAGCCGACCGCATCGATCCCGAAATAAGCGGCAACACAGGCAACCACAGTCCAGAACACCAAAGCGATCGTCATCCAGAACATGACGGCTCCACGCGGGGCTTTAAACGCCATAGCGAAAGCGGCGGCAATCTCCGTTCCGATAAACAGCGGACCGATAACGGCAAGTCCGGGCAGACCGTACTTAACGAAAATATGATAGGCGCGTTTTCTCTTCTTGCTGTCGGCCTCTTCATTCAGAGCGGCTCCCTTTCTGCGGTTGCGCCATACGTTCAGCTTGTCGAATAGAAACACGACCAGAACGACGACGAGCCAATTGCCCAAAAACGCAAGAATTCCGGATGCTACAGGGTTAAGCCCCAACATAACGGCGAAAAACGCGACGATCGCCGATTCAACCCAGGGCAGGGCCGACAGGACGAATACTGCCAAATAAGACCACTTATCCAAATACTCCATAATCATGCGAAAATCCTCCTCGGTTCACGTAAGTGATATACTGTGTATGTGTACATGTGTTTATATCTATATACACAGTACATCACAGTTCGGCAGTTGTCAATCATCCGAACCCGCTCATTGCAACATTTTTTCTTTTCCCGTAATACCAGTCATTCCGGCAGCACAAAAAAACCTCCAATCCCGGCCAATGCCTAAGGTTTTGGAGGTTCTCCCCACTTCGTTGTTATTCGCGGCCTATCATCCGCCGGATCGCCGCTTTCACCTGCGCCGCGTAAATGCCGTTTCCTCCGGGCATTCCGAGATGCGCATCGTCCACTTCGCGGGCGAAGCCGATACTTCGATCCGGGCCCCAAGGGGAGCAAAATAAGAGTCGATGGGACCCTCTATTGTCGGCATCTGGGGATGTCCGGGACGAATAGAGGCGGTTTGCACACGGTTTGCACCCCTTATTTCAACCAACGGATGGTTAATGCACCCGTTTCGCGGATTTTAGCAGTCCCAAACAAACCGCTCTTATTTCCCCAGCCAAGCCGATTTCGGGCGAAATAAACGCTACAAACCGCTCTTATGTACACTTATGTACACTCCTACGTTCTCCTGCACCCTAATTAAATAAACCCGCACCAATGTGCGGGTCGCCTACCTATTTATACAAGCATATCCTTTATTCCAAAAAATCTTTCAGACGCTTGCTGCGACTCGGATGTCTTAGCTTGCGCAGCGCCTTCGCCTCGATCTGGCGAATCCGCTCGCGGGTAACGCCGAACACCTGCCCCACTTCCTCCAGCGTACGGGTCCGCCCGTCATCCAGGCCGAAGCGCAGACGAAGCACGTTCTCCTCCCGCTCGGTGAGCGTATCGAGCACGTCTTCCAGCTGCTCCTTCAGCAATTCGAAGGCAGCCGCATCCGGCGGTGCCAGCGCATCATGATCTTCGATAAAGTCCCCTAAGTTTGAATCGTTTTCTTCGCCGATCGGCGTTTCCAGAGAAACCGGCTCCTGGGCGATCTTCATAATCTCCCTGACCTTTTCGGCCGTAAGATCCATAGCTTTCGCCACTTCCTCGGGCGTCGGCTCGCGGCCGAGCTCCTGGAGCAACTGCTTGGACACCCGGATAAACTTATGGATCGTCTCGACCATATGTACCGGGATCCGGATCGTTCGGGCCTGATCGGCAATAGCGCGGGTAATGGCCTGACGAATCCACCATGTGGCATAAGTGCTGAATTTGAATCCTTTAGAATAGTCGAATTTCTCGACCGCTTTCATAAGCCCCATGTTGCCTTCCTGAATCAAGTCGAGAAACAGCATGCCCCGGCCGACATACCGTCTGGCGATGCTGACTACGAGTCTAAGATTCGCTTCGGCCAGCTTTTGCTTCGCTTCTTCGTCGCCTTGGACGATTCTTTGGGCAAGGTCGATTTCCGCTTCGGCAGAAAGGAGCTGAACGCGCCCGATTTCTTTCAGATACATACGAACAGGATCGTTGATATTCGTGCCCGGCGGCAGTGTCAGGTCGTCTGCGAAGTTCGTCTCTTCCCCGGAAGAAGCAAATCCCTCTTTCACCTGTTCCAGCGTAATCGCTGTCTCCGGTCCCGGTTGACGATCGTTGTCTGTCATACGGCTCCCCCCAACCTGGATAGTTCATCTTGTCAACTAGGAACTGGGATCGTTCTCCATTTCCGGTATTGACAATTAATTTAGCATATGGTACTGTAAAGTAGAACAGTAATGAAAATTTGATGATCCCAATCAGCTATACCCTCGATAATAACATAGTTTCCAATCGAAATCAACCACAAACTTTCAGCCTTCTTCCTGTTGCAGGAGGGAGGCTTTTTTAGATGCCTTTTAGCTGCCGGTTCCCTCTATTTCACAAATCGAAAACGGGCTCAATCCGATTCACAGCTTGTCTTTCCTTATGAAAAGCTTCAAGTCGAAATCGTTTCTGCGATGAAAAACAAAAAAACCATAACCATACAAGATGGTTACGGTTGAGCTTCGCTTCCTGCGCACGTTCCATCACTTTTGGATTATTCCGATTTCCCGCCGCTTTCGGCAACGATTTTATCGGCAAACCCTTTGATTGTCGAACAGCCCAGCAGGGGAGGCTTGGATACGCACTTCAGCATAAGCTGACCGGTTTTTCCGTCCCAGGCGTATTGGAAGCTAACCTGCATCCCTGCAACCTTTACCGTAAACGTTCCCGAGGGCGTGCTCGGAATCGTAATGCCTTTTTGTTTCCCCAGCGTCTGGAGCGAGCGGAACACAGCAGGCGTCACGTTTTTGTATTTCCATGGAAGACAAGATGCCATCGCAGTTCTTCCCCCTCATACCGAATATTAACCATCATATGAGGGCCCGCTTGTTCAAAGTGACACTTGTTTCCGTTATTTTCTCCGATTGTTCATCATATAGCCGCTTCCCGGCTGCAGCGGAATGACTCTCGCTTGCAGCTGGCGCGCGATCTCCTGCAAAGGAGCGCTGCACGATCCGCATAACCTGCGTTCCCGCACCGGGGCGCCGCAGCATTCGCACGGATAGGTAAGCTTGCGGTAAAACCACGAGATCCGGCCTTCTTTAATAAAGCTATGAACGGACGCCAAAGGAACCTTCGCCATGCGGCTTACTTCTTCGGTTGCCGAATCGGGATATTTCCATAAATAATCGAGACAGCGGCTCAAATACGAATCTTGAGCGGCGCTGCAATCGCTGCATATGTTGCGGAAATTTTTCCGGTAGACGGAGCCGCAGTTCGGACAATGATCCACTTGTACACTCACCCGGCATCATTCCCTTATCAATAAGTAAAAGGTCCTGCTACTATTTTACTATATGGACAGTCATCCTACAATAGAACTTATGAACAGGCACGTTTTCCGGATATAAAAAAGTCCTTGCTTGGCGCGCGTTACAGCGGCTCAGCAAGGATTTCCTCTTATACGTTATATATGCCGTGCAGTGCGGCAACGGAGGAGACTCCGTTTTATTGGCCGCCTGCGTAGCCCTTTACCGCCTTTACCTCATACAGGCTATGGGTCCGGTCGATAATGTGGTCCGGCTTCGGCTGGCCTCTGCTCTGACGGTGGCCCTCGATATGAACCTCGCTCGTCTCCCAGCCTTTCCACGCCGCTTCAGACTCCCAGCGGATCAATATCATGACTTCCTCGTCGCCTCGCCGGGTCTTCTTCACCGTAATGCTCATATCGATAAAACCTTCCGACTTCTCGATATGTCCCGGTCCGCTGAAACGGTCGACGACCAGCCCTGACGTCCCTTCTTTCACCGTAATGGTTATCGTCTCAAAAAACATGGCTTCACTCCTCACCCAAGTCAGCTTGCTTCTTTTCTATTATAATGACAATGATATTCATTTTCAACAAGACGTCTACTGCGGTTTTACCGCGATTTCGATTTTCTCGATGCGAACCTCTTCCGTAGGCTTGCTGGCACCGTATGCCGACAGTTCAACCGGCGTGGCGGCGATGGCCGTAACGACTTCCATGCCTTCCGACACCTTGCCGAAGATCGAATAGTTCGGATTTTTATTCAAATTATCGCAGTTCGCCCCCGAACAGACGAAAAACTGGCTGCCGTTCGTATCCTCTCCGGCGTTCGCCATCGCGACGGTCCCGATCTCATATTTGTGGCCGTTGTCCAGCTCGTCCTCGAACTCGTACCCCGGTCCGCCTCTTCCGGTTCCGGTCGGGTCGCCGGTCTGAATGACGAACGATTGGATAATGCGATGGAACAAGACATTGTCGTAAAATCCGTCCTTGGCCAGGAAAACGAAGTTATTGACCGTTTTCGGGGCGTCTTTCGCAAACAGCTCCACCTTGAAGCTCCCTTTGGTCGTTGTGATCGTCGCCTCGTACGTTTGCTCTTGATCGATTGTCATTGCCGGAGGAGCGTCGTAAATTCGCCCGATCCGGATCGTTTCCGTCTCGCCGAAGTATTTGACAGGCAAGCCCAGCGCTTCGCTGACGAAACGGATCGGCACATAAGTCGTCCCCTCGTAGATAAAGCTGCTTTGCTCCGTTTTCTTCTCGACGCCGTCAAACAAAAAACGCAAATTTTTAAAATACACGTCGATCGATGTGCTCGTTCCGGACGCCGATACGAAAGTGAGGGAGAATACGACGCCGATGATAATGCCGATTGCGATTCCTTGCAGCTTGTTTTTCATTCCGATCCACCTTTGATCCTGTTTTGTTCCATTACGGACATCTTTGGTATTCTTCACGAGCGGCCGACTTCCCTGCCGCCGGCTGCATGCGGACGCAAAAAAGCCGCCCTTGTCAGCAAAGGCGGCATACCAGCCGGCCGAGAACCCTGCCGGTAACTAGAACGTATTGTAAATATTATCGCATTCGCCCGGCTTGGGCTCGTAGAAGCAGTGCAGCTTAAACCGGCCGACAAGAGGCTGATTGTACCACGTAGGCGGGCAATCGCCCTCCGGTCTGAAGTACCACAAGCTGAACTTGCCCGGCCAGCTCCGCTCCCCGTTAACCGACCGTTGCGCCAGCCGTTTCTCGCGGTCTCTCGCCCGCTGATAAAAATATCCGTGCTGAACCGCTTCAAAGGCGTGGGGCTGGTAAATCATTTGCGGGATCGTCCGCAGCCCTTTAAAATCGGAACAGTTCGCCCGGATCCGGTTGATGCCCACATTGCCGACCAGCATCATGCCTTGCTCGCCTTCCCCTTCCGCTTCGGCGCGCAGAAGTCTTGCAAGCAGATCGATATCGTTGGCCCTTGCTTTGACGACAGCCATTCGTACACCTCGCAGACGTTTTTATTCTACAACCATCATATTACGCTAATCGCCCAAGGGTGACTGCCTATCGGCCGAAAGCGGCGGAAATTGCTTCGCGCCTTGTGTCAAACTGCTGTTTCCGGGTAATTTATAAGCATCGATTATGACCAGGTACTAGGGAAAGTTAGTACTTAGAAATCCGGAGCCAAGCGGATACAATAAGATCAAGAGGACTTGATATGTTACTCCACTAAAGCTTCAGGGAGGAATCGCCATGAAAACCCAATCCTTCGGCTACAATGCAGGATACACGCTCGGCTGCAGCTCGCTGCTCGCTTCTCTCGTCTATTTCTTCGCCTCCAATTGGGGCTCGCTGGACCGCTGGCAAAAGTTTGCCCCGATCATGATTCTGCTTGCGGCCTTGTACGGCTTGTCCGTCTATTTGGCCGGACGTCCGGGACGGCAGTTTCTAAGCCGGCTCTCCCTGTTCTCCTGCTGCATCACGTTCGGCGTCGCGCTTTTGGTCATCGGGCAAACGTACAATTCGCATGCCGACAGTTACGCCCTGTACGCCGTCTGGTGCGCAGCATCGATCGTATTCGCCTTACAGGTCAATTGGCAACCATTCACCGTACTCGCTTATATTCTCGGTACGCTGGCCTACTGGCTGTACTTTTTTCCGAATACCGGTTTTGTCGATTACGAGGACGTTGAAGCGATCGGCATCTTGTCTCTGCTCGCTTTCATTAACGGACTGCTTTACTATCTCGTCCGGACGAACCGGCTCCGGGGCGCATTTCTGGCAGCGACCGCTTTTACGGTATTAAACGGGATCGTCATCCTGCTCTCCAACTCGTTTGCGTTCGAGGATTACGCACAGATATTCAATGTTGCGGCGGTTGTTTTGTTCGCCGTATGGGTCCGGCTTTTCATCCGGGAAGCGAACCAGCCGTATTTGCTCGGAACCGGATTGTTCGTGTCGGTGTATCTCATTATGAAATATATCGAGCTGCTTCTTCATTTCGAAGCCGGCGAATCGTTTTTCATCCTGTCGCTTCTGTTCGCCGGGCTGTTTATATGGGGCAGCGCGAAATGGATACAATACGTCAAATCACTCGTTCCTCCGGACGATGCCGAGGGCGATGAGGAACAGAAGGAAAACGGCAAAGCGCTCCGGCATTGGATCGTCAGAGTGCTTTCGATAACCGCTATTTTCGTCGGAACGGTGATCGGGGCCGTCAGCCTGATCGGTTTTCTGATCCTCGTCTTCGATCTCGATGAGCCGTTAAACGTATTAAACAGCGCCGGGTTGTTTCTGACGATCGCCATGATGGCCGCGCGCAAGCTGAATCCGGTAATCCGCTACTCGTTATTTTCGATCGGATTATGCATCGGCGTAGGCTCCGCCCTGTTCGACGAATTTACGCTGCTCCTTCTCGTCTACCTGGTTGTTTGCGCTCTGATGTTCACATTCGCGACAGGACTGGCAGAACGTTCGATGTTTTTTGCGGCAGCCGTTACGATCGCGGGACTATGGCTGTTTATGCTGCTTGACGATACCGTGCAGGTGCTGCTTCTCCTGACTTGCGTCATGCCGGTTATCTCCTGGCTGCATCGCTTCGTACCGGTCGGCACGTTCCGGTCCGCCATGCGCTGGTGCGGGTATTACTCGTTTTTGACCTTGTTCCTGCTGCTGACTTTTGCTTCACAACGTTACGAGTACGATCTGCTCTATTTTATCGTTCTGCTCGCCTGTATCGTCGGTGCGCATCGGTTGGGCGAAAGGGCGGCATACCGGGTCACCTTCGGATTTTGGACGTTGTTCGTCTTCTGGAAATATTACGATACCGCGTGGAAGCTGCTGCATAAGTCGTGGAGCCTCGCGCTCATCGGCTGCCTCCTCCTGCTGGTCACCTACTGGCTGGAACGGAAATTCCGGAACGCTCCCGAGGAACGGTTGTCTGATATCCGACCGCGTGTCCGCTCGTTCTGGATGGCGGCTGTAGTCGTCGCCTGCCTGATGCTGTTGTCGGTCCAGATCGGCCGGAGCGAAACGATACTGGCGCGTGGAGAGACCGTTTATCTGGAGCTCCTTCCTCTGGACCCGCGCTCTTTGCTGCAAGGAGACTATGTACAGCTGCGGTATACCGTTTCCGAGCCGTTCGGAAGAGATTGGACCGGCAATACGCCGGAGGAAAGCGGCAAAGTATCCGTTGTGCTGGCCAAGTCGCCTTCCGGCGCGCATCAGTTCAAACAGCTGTACGACAAGTCCTATGCGCTCCAGCCGGGCGAAGTGGTGCTGAACGGCAAATGGAGAAGCTGGCGGACGATCGAATACGGCATCGAGCATTTCTTCGTTCCGGAAGGAACGGGCATGGACGTGGAACGGACGGCGAAATATGCGGAAGTGAAAGTCGCTAGCAACGGCGACGCGCTGGTCGCCCGGCTGCTTCCGGACCTGCCTTGATCGAATACCGGTTTTCGGGGAGGGCCCAAACATGCTCAAGCAAGCGAAGTTTTGGCTTCCGGTCGTGTACGCCGCTGTCATTTTGTTTAATCTATCGGGTGCCGACGATTACAACATCGTGTTATTTCTGACAAGTCCGCCGCTTTGGTTGCATGAAGCAAGCGTAACGGTACGATCGTACGTCCGAATTCCGCTGGCCGGTTATTACTTGATTACACTGCTGTTCTGGCTGATTGCCGGATGGGGCATAGACGGAATCGCAAACAAACTGAGGAAGAGAATCAACACCAGAAACGAATAGACGCAACACCCTGCCGGCCGTATAAAAATACCGTCAACGACGGCCTAACCGACAAAAGACGCAGCTACCACCGCTTCTCGCAAGCGATGATGGCTGCGTCTTTATTTTGCCGCGTCCGTTCCGACAGTGATCGACCCGAATGATTACTTCTTCGCCCCGGCCCCGATCAGAATACGCTCGATTTCCTTATACTTCCGTTTGGCGGCGTGTTCCAGAGCGGTTACTCCGTCTTTGTCGGGAATGTTCACGTCCGCTTTATAATCGACCAGCAGCTGCACAATCTGCTGGTGCTTGACGCCCCCGCTGCCCAGCACGACGGCTTCCATCAGAGCCGTCCAGCCGAGCCGGTTGATATGATTGACGTCCACATCCGTCATCGTCAACAGCTCCTTCACGATGTCCACATGGCCGCGTTCGGCCGCCGGAATCAAGGCTGTGCCGCCGTACCGGTTAGTCAGTTTCGTATCCGCCCCCGCCTCGATCGTCAGCTTCAAAATTTCCAGAAGCCCTTCGGCTCCGGCGTACAGAAACGGATTGTCCTGCCGGTCGTCCTGAATATGGATGTTCGCTCCAGCCCCGATCAGCGCTTTTACCGTCTCCGGCTTATTGCCGTGCGTAGCCGCCATAACGGCGGTGCGGCCTCTGTCGTCCCGGGCGTCGATCGCCGCGCCTTGCAAGAGTAATGTTTTGACAACGCCGGTTTCCCCGCGTTCCGCCGCTTCGATCAGCTGTTTGCTCATTTCGCCGGCGCTCCTTTCGTCTTGTGGTGCCGCCACAGGCGGTGCGGGCGTTTCGTTTGGCTGTTGCAGCGTTGGCGTTTCATTCGGCGGCTGCGGAGCTTCCGCCTCAATCCGCTCCCCGCCGCCCGGTCCGCTTGGTGCCGGAGCTGTCTGACAACCCGCCAGCATGACGGATAGCAGCGTAATAATCCCTATTTTATGCCAGATGTCCAACTGACCCGCCTCCTCATTCTGTTGAAAAAGGACCTCCGAGGAGATCCTTCTTCCCGAACGTTGTCCGGTCGGTTGTATGCTTATCCTTACTTCGTTGTAACGGTCACCTGATCGGCGGAAGCCCAATCGCCCGAAGCCGTCACTTTATAAGTCGTGTTCGGCGCAAGCTTTGCTCCGTTCGTCAAATCGAATGTACCCGCCGCACCTTTACGGCTTTGGAACTTGTACATCGCGGTAACCGCGGTTCCGTCTTCGGCGGTAAGTGTCACGCTGCGAAGCGCGAACAGCTCGTCCTGCGGATCGGCGCTCAGCACGATCTCGACCGACGTCTCGTTTATCGCGGTTGCCGACTGGATCACTAGCGGAGCCGCCGATTCGGCCTTGAAAGTCGGCTCTGCAATCGTCGACCAGTCGGACGATACCGTATAGGTTACGCCGGGTTTTAATGTTTCGCCGGCTGGCAGCCGGTATTTCGGAGCTTGACGTCCGTCGGTCGCCTGCGTAAACGGCACGTACTTCGCCTCGATCGGTTGTCCGCCCTCCGGCGTGATCGTTACAGTTTTGTCCCGCAGCGAGGAGATGATCGCATACGTTTTGCCGTTCGCCCGGTTATTTTCGTCTAGAGTAAGCTCTTGGCCGTTGCGGCTGCCGTAGTAAGCTTCCACCACATAACCATAGTCCGCCGTTCCGTCTTTTAGCAAGGTTTCGATCTCGAACGTATCGCTGGTCACCTGACGGGCCGTACCGGTCGGAATTTTGTTCGTTACCGCTTCGAACGTACCGGCGGTTTTGCCTTTATACGACATCGTATACGTTTTCCCTGGCGCTTGTACCGTGACGGGAACGATATACGTGGAGACGGCTCCGTTTTTTAATTGCGGCACATTCAGAAGCGCCATATCGTTGTCGAAGTTGAAGTTTTTCTTCGCCTGATCCAGGTTAACGTCAGCCGCCGTAAGCGGCGCGGAGAACGTAACCTCAAGCGTTACCGGGTTGAGCGCCTTCACGCTCGTCACTTCCGCATTCGCGGAAGGAAGGTGCGGGATCGACTTCCAGATCAGCTGCGCCGCTTCCCCGCGGGTTACCGCCTTGCCCGGGGTATAATCGGTCACCCATTGTTGGACGATCGACGGTTTTTTATTAAGCGATGCCGCCACAATCGATACGAGATCCTGCTGAGTCACTTGCGCTGCAGGCGCGAACTTGCCGTTCGTGCCGAGCTTCAGTCCGTTATGGAGAAACGCCTGTACATACGACGCGTACCAGTCCGATTCGGCAATGTCGGAAGGCAGCGGAGCTCCGTCTGGCTTCGGCTGCAGGCCGAACGCGGTTACCGCCATTTTGGCGATCTCGGCGCCGCTCAGCTCGCGGTTCGGTCTCAGGGTTCCGTCCTCGTAGCCGGACAGCACGTTCAGCTTGATTAACCCTTCGATCGCGCTGCGGTAGGAGCCTGCTTCGGACAAATCGCTGAGCGCGGCCACGATTGTCGTGTCAACAGCTGCAGCTTGGGCATGATATGGAATAAGCGACGCGGAGCCGATGACAGCGGCCGCGAAAAGAGTCATAAGCGGTTTCTTCATTTCGAATTCCTCCCGGTTTATAATGATTGCGACTTCATGCATTCATCATAACGGACAATTCTAAACTCGAAAGAAACCGGAGATTAAATATTTATTAACTGTTAGTACGAGTTCAAAACTCGATGTCGATTAGGCTTCCTGATCTGCTTCGTGATCAAAAGTGGACTTTTTGAACAACCTCTGTCAGACGGAGAACCGGTAACCCGCGCCCCATACAGTCTCGATGAACTGCGGCGCGGACGGGTCGGACTCGATTTTTTCGCGGATGCGGCGGATATGGACTGTTACCGTGTTGTTGTCGCCCAGCGAATCGGCCCCCCATATTCGCTCGAACAACTCGTCCTTGCTGAACACCCGATCCGGATGAACGGCGAGAAACGTAAGCAGATCGAACTCCTTGGCCGTAAAGGTTACTTCCCGTTCCGCTACGAACACGCGGCGCGACGCCGTCTGAATCGTCAGATTGCGGATACGGATCTCGTCGTCCGCCCGTTTTTTGCCGACCAGTCTTTCGTAACGGGACAGATGGGCTTTGACGCGGGCGACGAGCTCGCCCGGGCTGAACGGCTTGGTCATGTAGTCGTCGGCGCCCGTGCCGAAGCCGCGTATTTTATCGATTTCCTCTTTCCTCGCCGACACGATGACGATCGGAACTTCTTTGGCGCTTCTGATGCTCCGGCATATTTCAAAACCGTCGATCCCCGGCAGCATCAAGTCGAGCACGATCAGATCGTAATCCCCTTGCAGCGCCTTCTCCAGCCCTTCGCGGCCGGTATGGCACATGTCGACGCGAAAACCGTTTAATTCGAAATAGTCTTTCTGAAGCTCAGCTATGCTCGTCTCGTCCTCAATGATCAATATGTGCTTCATCGTGATCGACTCCTACGTTTCTTCGCAAACATGAAATGTGATTGAAACAACCGTGCCTTCACCGGGTTCGCTTTCCACGCCGATCGAACCTTGATGGCCCTCCACGATTTGCTTGGCGATCGACAACCCGAGACCGCTTCCCCCGGTCCGCATATTGCGAGACGAATCGGCTCGATAAAACCGGTCGAATACGGAGCGGACCGCATCTTCAGCTATGCCCGGCCCGTTATCCTCGATCGTCAGCTTGAGCTTGCCGGCTTCCTCCGTCAACGTAAACCGAATTTTTTTGTCCGGCTTATCACAGAATTTGATGCTGTTCTCGACAATATTCACAATGGCGCGCTTCATCTTGTCCGGATCGAGCAGGACGAATGCCGGAGCACCGCCCTTGCCTGCCCATTCCACCTGAAACCCTTGCTGCTCCAGTTCGAAACGCAGCTCTCCCACGAGACCGTCGATAAACGCCCGCAGGTCGGTCCGGACGAAATCGAACGGCACCTTTTTCAAATCAAGCTTCGAGTACAGAAACAGTTCGTCGATCAGCCGGTCCATCGCTACCGCCTTCGTGTAGATCGTATCGACGTATTTGTCCATCTTTTCTTTCGTGTTCGGCACGCCGTCGCGTATCCCTTCAATGTACCCTTTGATCGTCGTAATCGGCGTTTTCAGATCGTGGGAAATGTTGGAGATCAATTCTTTGCGGTTGGCCTCGTACTGGAGCTGCAAATCGACCGATTCCTTCAACTTGCGGCGCATATCTTCGAATTGCTGGCTGAGCTGGCCAATCTCGTCCAGGGACTGGGCCTCGACCCGAAAATCCAGGTCGCCCTCCTTGATCCGGGCGGCGGACATACGCAGCGTATCGAGCGGCTTGATGATCCGCCTGGTGATGAAGAAATACAGCATCACATTCGCCAGCACCAATACGACAAACAGCAGCGAGATAAGCAAAGGCAGCAATTTGCTGGTCAAAGCCGCAAACGGGCTGAGCTCGCGGATCACGAACAAGCTCCCCCGGGACTGATCGGGCAGGACGAAGTCGTATTTGGCGTAGCCGTAAAACCGGTCTCCGATGTTGACCGAGCTGCGGATCCGGATATTGTCCAGCTCGTAATCGGGCAGCACCCGCTCCACGCCGGTTCCTTCCAGCTGCGGTGAGGCGAAGTCGACATCGCCTTCCTTGCGGATCAGCAGCGTCGATTTCGCTACGCGGAGCTGAAACTCGTAATCTTTCTGAAGACTGTCATCGTACAACTTCTCGGGGCTCGTCTTCGCGATATATTTTAAATCCATGTACAAGCTTTCCTGCTCCGGGGTTAAAGGCTGCAGCGTAAAATGGATCGTATAAAACGGCTTGAAGCTTCTCGCGTCGCCCGTGACCGCCAAGGCGACCAAAAAAGCCGTCGTAATAAAAATCAGGATCGTCACGACGAGCACGAGCGTATAGGATACGATAATTTTGGAGCGTACGGACATGGCGGACCTCCCTTGCTGTAAGTTAGCTACTACATTAGCACAAGGGAGGGGAGGAAGTATAGAGAGGGGATGGCGTTCGAATGCGTTGCAAATTGTTCAGAAGGCTGATTCTAGTGCGGTCGTCTCGATTGGGGCCGCAACGATCGCAGGCAAATCCGCACGGATCTAAACGATCCGTGCTTCTGCCTCCTCGACGGCTTGCTCCGTGCCGGTCTCGTGAGAGCGGTACACCGCGGCGACCGCGGCAGCGACGCTTTGGCCGTATCGGCCGGATATTCCCGGCTCATGACCGTTATCGATCGCATCCAGCAGGTCGTCCCATTGAGCCTGGAACGCGCCGGGCTGATGATCTGTAACGATCAGTTCAAACGATTTGTTGTCTTTGTCGCTGATCCACAGTTTGCGGCTGCCCTCAATTTTTAATTGACCGTCCGTAAACAGCAGCTCCGTTTCGTTCGTCATCACGTTGCGGTAACCGCTCAGCGATAGGTTCGCGGCAACGCCCGAATCGGTCTTCATCTGGAGACTGGCGCTTCCCTCCACATCTCCCCGGTCTCCGAGATACGTCAGGCTCGCCTTAACGCTCGTTACCCGGCTGCCGGTCAACCATTGCAGCTTGTCGATCGAATGGCTGCCGATATTGATGACGATCCCGCCTCCGGACTGCGCTTTGTTCAGAAACCAGGACGGGCGGTCTTCGGTAAAATAATC
The DNA here is from genome assembly GCF_036577605.1 of Paenibacillus sp. GYB004. Taxonomy (NCBI): domain Bacteria; kingdom Bacillati; phylum Bacillota; class Bacilli; order Caryophanales; family Paenibacillaceae; genus Paenibacillus; species Paenibacillus sp. GYB004. The sequence continues at coordinate 284,720 of NZ_JARBDB010000047.1, read as the reverse complement.
GCTCCATCTCCGGTCGATCATCATCACGAGCTTTCCGAGCCTCCCCGACTCGATAATCTCCTTCGCTTTCCGGTTCACCGGATAATAATGCTGCATATGTCCGACCGCGAGCATAATGCCGCTGGCGCGCGCCGCTTCGTTCATCTCGATGCATTCCCGGACATTCATCGCCATCGGCTTCTCGACCAGCACATGACATCCGTAAGAGGCGCACCATATGGCAGATTCCTTGTGCAGGAAATGAGGCAGCGTGATGACCGCAATATCCGGCTTCTCCGTCAGCACCATCTCTTTATAATCTGTATACACGGGAATTCCGTACGCGGAAGCGACCGACTCCGCCTTGCGGGGGTCGATGTCCGCTACGGCCGCAAGCTCGGTTCTTCCGTTTTCTTGCAGCGTCTGCAAATGAATGCCCGCAATTTTTCCCGCTCCAATGACGACTGCCCGGTAGGGTCTCATAATCTCGCTCCCTCTCTCCCAGTAGTGTTGAGAACGGCCGGAAGCCGCCAGCAGCGCTGACTCCCCCGGCCGATCCAGTGAAGACGGTTCTGTGCAGAGGCGAACCGCCGAACTTCCTATCAGCGATTCAACCGCTCGATATTCGGTATGGCAAACGTATGCATTCCCGGCCCCGTCCACGACTGTCCGGGATAAAACATTTGACGCGACGAGCCGTCCTCCGCCATCTCGAACCCCGGGTCGTGCTCCGCCGGAACAATCAGCGTCTTCCCGTCCTGGCGGCGCACGTCCCCGATTTTAAAGCCGGTTTTGTTCCCCTCCGGATGACGGATAAGGATATAGCGGCCTTTCGCCTGTTCCGGTACATCTTGATCAGTCACAAACGCATCGAACGGATCGCCCTTCGCCTTGCGCCATGTATCGCGGATCGTGCCGGATACGGTGCCCGGACCTGTCATTTTCCGATCGCCTTTTTGAAGCAGCGTGCCGCCTGCAAGAGACATATCCCGCACTTCTCCGCCCGTCAGCCGGATCAGGCCCATCTCTCCAACCATCGTCACATCGCCGGTCGTCAGAGGCTGCTCCGGGTGATTCGGATTGCTCAGCAGGATGTCTGTCGTATCCCCGTAGGTGACTCGGACCGCTACAGCGCCCTCGGGCGCCCCGTCCAGCGGCAGCCGCTCGACTGTCTCGATCCGGGCAGCCCGATCGCTGTACGGCTCCATCACGGTCGTAAAGGTGCTGCTCAAGTTCACGCCTTCGCGCCGCAGCACCAGCTTCGGCATCGTGTACTTCACCGCTTCGTCGTTATTGTCCTTGCTGCTGCCAAGCATGCGGATGGACCGAAGCGAAGGGGAACGCCCAAGATACAGCTCGTTATCCCCCGGTTCCAGCAGCCCGAAAATGTTCAGCTTCGATTGCGGAATCCCGTTACGTTCCGTTACGAGGGTCACCGCGTATTGATCGCCGTCCAACTGCGCCTGCTTCACATCCCGGATATAGATATAACCGGGGTAGAAGCCTTCCGCGCTGCCGCTGTCGCTGTTGCTCACCGGCTGCACGACTTTCGTTCCCGGAGGCAGCAAATACGTACCGTAATCGGTAAGCGGCATATCCGTCGCAAATTCCGCATCGCGGTTTGCGTCCCCCTGCAGCGTATACTCGTGGCGGCTTCCCCCCTTGACGCGGAACAGATCCAGCACGTAGCCCTGCTCCCCGCTTCCGTCCGCGAACGGCACGAACCACGGCTCCCGGCTGTACGCCTCCGTCACCCCATACGCCGAAGCGTAATCGGCGCGCATCGCCTGGAATAAGCCGCCCTCCGTTACAAAAGCCTCGACGTTGCCGCCTTGCTTCGCCTGTGCGCCGTTCACCATATTCGCGCTGTCGACCACAACCGTGTTATGACCCATCGTGGATAGCGCGAACCAGCGGTAAAACGTATTGTGCGTATAGCCGAGGTCGGGCAGCAGCTCCTGGCCTTGCGCATACAAGCTCAGATTAAGCGGATCGAGATGCGCATGACCGTATTTCGGCTGAAAGCCCATGTACAGCTGGGTTTGACCCGGTCCTTCGCCTCCGGCCAGACGGCCGATTTTGCCAGCCGGCAGCAGGAACGAGCCGCCATTGATTATCGGATCGGCCGGCTTGCCGTTTGCCCACGTATCGGTGACCGGCAGTACGTTCCCGTCCGGATAGACGAGCTTGTTGCCGTTCTCCACCGCCCGGCGGATGATCGGGAACTGCTGCTCCATATCGAGATTGTCGAACCGGATGCCGGTACGTGGCGATACGTAACCCGGCGGATCGCTCCAGCCTTTGAGCTGATCCGCCACCTGCTTCAAGCCGTTCACCGTCTGCAGGTGGTAACTCGGAGTCACCTCCTGCCAGTAGCCGTCCGACAGGAACATGCGGGTCACGAGGCTTTCGATCAGCTCGACGACCCGGTGGATATAGTCCGGCTTCCCGAGCGCCTTGCCTACCTCGATCAGCCCTTTCCAAGGCTGAAACGACATATTGCCCAGATAGTCCGGATACGTCAGTACGAAATCCGCGGACGGAACGATCAGGCCCTGCACGATTCGTTCTTCTACGTCTTCTCCGGCTTCCTCGTTTAGAAGAGTAAACACATTCGTACGCTTCAACTGTCCATACGCCTTAATGAGCGGAGTGAGCTGGGTCAGATCGTTGTACCACCAGCGGTCCCATATGCCGCCCCAGTACGCGTACGGGGGACCCGACCGTTTGTCCGCCGACAAGTTCGCATGCAGATTGCCCGCCACCCGGTCGACGGTCGGATTGTAGCCTTCGTACGCCTTGGCGAATTCGTACAGCAGACGCGCCGCGCCCAGCGGGTCGGTCCTCACGAGCGCCGCCGTCTGGCTGATCGCCCGGGATTTTTGCAAATACCACAGATGCGCCGTTATATAGTAACGTTTGCCGGAAGCGTCTTCGTAGTACGGGATCGAGACGGTTTCGCCTTTCGCATTCGTGAGTACAAGCTCCTTGTCTTCCTTAAACCGGTCGTTCGGATAGACCGTACCGGTGCGGGGCGCCGTCAGCTTGAGCCCGTCCGCAGATAACTGGTACAGTCCGCCGCCCGGATACAAATCCGGCATCTCCGGCAAACCGACGAAGATAAACCCCGGCTGCGGCGGTATCAGCCTCTTAATCCGCTGAACCTCCGCCGACGGCTCGCTCCACGGGACGGGCTCGGCCGATGAATCCTTCGCCGCGCCGTTCGCCGGAGCGGAAGCGGCATACTTCGCATCGCCGGAGGCGGCCAGCATGTCGCGGTCGAAGGTCAGCACCGCCGTCCGGCCGGAGGACGCGGCAGGCGCCAGTACGAGCTGCAGATGATACAGTCCGCTGTTCTTCGGAGCCGGATGCCGGAAGTCCACCGTATACGCAGAGCCTTTTCGGCTGACATCCGCGTCAGTCAACTGCCGCCACGAGCCTCCGGGCTCTTTCCAGTACAGCTGCATGTCGGATGCGGACAGCTTCGCCTCCTTCCATGTGAACCTCAACTGTTTGGCGGTAAAACCGTTATCCACCAACAGCGCATCCTCCGGACGCCATGCGGCGATACTTCCCGGCTCAGCAGCCAGTCGATCCGGCAGCCGGCCCAGGAAGATGCTGCCCAGCCGATCCTGGTCCATCAGACTGACGCGCAGATTGGCCGTCGCCCCGTTCTGATGCCAATGATCCGACTGACGGACCGGCACCCAGGAGCTGAGCGGCTGCGTGTACAGATTGTGCACATGCACGATGTTCAGCTGCCATTCGTCGCCTTCGGCAAACTGGCCGCCGGCAGGCAGCAATTCGGAGAACGGGATCGCCGTCTCCACGATCAACAGATCGCTTGCGGCCGGCCCCCGGTCCGCCGTTGGTCCGGCGCCGCTTCCGCCGCTTTCTTGCCCCGATACGGCGTAGCGGAACGAGCGGATCATCCGCTTGCCCGTATCGGCGGAAAGGTTCGTGACATCCGGAGACGGATTCCAGATCGTGGATAAAGCGACCGGCGCATTGGCAGCCACCGGTATACGCGCGACATAAAAACCGTCATCCCGGCCAGCAGGCCGGACGATGACTTCGATATGCGACAGCGTATCCGCTTCCGAACGGGCAACCCATCCGCCGATGTACAAATAGTCTTTGTCGTAAACAGCCCGGTACTCTACGGCACGGGACAGCGAGCGGGCATAGTAGGCGGTCCTGAAGTCTCCGAGCACGGCCGCCCCGCTCCAGGCCGGATCGTCCCGGTTTCCGTCTATCGACGGAGCTTGCCCCGCCGGGGGAACGATCGCCCATTTATCCGTGTAAGGTTGGAAGGCGCCGTCCGGCAGCCGTCTGCCGTCCGTACGGTCGCTATACGATCCGATCGCTGTTGCGAGAATGATACCGATCATGAGCCATCCCCCGATTGCGGAGAGCAATCTCTTCGACATCCCGATCCTCTCCTGTCTGAAATTCCCCCAAAAGCAAGTTCGTTGCGGCAGCCGGCCGACCTGCTTTTGGGGGAGGCTTCAACCTGTCTCACACAAAGCCGCAAAACAGGCTGCGCCGTTTTCTAGTTCGCCGATACCTTTAACGCGTCAAACGGTATCGTATAACCCGTCGAACTGGCATGGTGCTGCCACAACGCCTCGATCCGCAAAACATGCGCCCCTTCCGCCAGCGCCCCCGTCTGGAACACGTCCTGCTTGTAGCGGATCGGCGAGCCGTAAAAGTCGATATTCCCTGCAAATACGCCGTCAACGTACACCGCGCCTTTGCCGCGCGCCGTATGAAGATCGGTGACCAGTACAGCCGATGTGCCGTAAAACGGAATTTCCACATAAGCGTTTTTCTCGAAAGCAAGCTTCATCGTACCGCCCGAATAAGCCGCGTAGGTGTACGTTCTCCAATCTCCCGTATACCTCACCATCGGATCATGATCTTCCATAACGGAAGCTTGCAGCTGCGAATCTACGATGGCGATCGCTGCCGATCCGAGGGATACTTTGCCGTGCGCATCGATCGCATACACCTTATACCAGCCGGCAGGTAATCCGCTCGTATTCAGCGATCCCGGAATGCCTGCCGCCGCCGGGGACGTCCGCCCGGCCGTACCCGCACCCGCCTGTTCGATCGCGCTGCGAGCGGCTGCCGTATCGGCCGGCACCAGATACAACGAACCGTTCCTTGAGCTCGTTGCAGCTACCTGCTCGCCTTGTACGAGCGGTCCTGCCGTTACTCCCGTAAGCTGGAATTCCGACTGGGTGACTTGCAGCGCATCAAAGGAAACGTTGTAGCCGGTCGAGCTCGGATGCTTCTCCCATAGCGCCTCAACGCGGATCGTGTGAATGCCTTCCTCCAGCGGTCCGGTATCGAACACTTCCTGCTTATAGCGGATCGGAGAGCTGTAGAAATCAATCGTGGCGGCATATTCGCCGTCTACGTATATGTTTCCTTTGCCTCTGGCGGTATGCAGATCAGCTATTAGCTTAGCCGATGACCCGTAGAAAGGAATATCCATATAGGCTCCCTTCTCCCGGCCCAGCATCATGGTACCGCCGGAATAGCTGGACAAGTTGAACCGTTCCCATTTGCCGACATAAGAGATGTACGGGCTTGTGTCTTCCATCCTCGCCAGATTGAAGGGCAGGACGATAATTTCTCGGCCCGGAGACACCAGACCGCTGTCGTTGATCAGGTACACTTTGTATTTGCCGCCGCTTATCGCTCCCGTGCTTAGAACTGCCGGCACGTTCGCCGACGACAGCGCCCTCGTCCCGTACACGCTCGCAGTCACCGTTTCGATCGCTTCCTTGGTCGGCGGCGTATCCGCAGGCACCAGATGGACGTACCCGTTGCTGTTGCCTGTCGCCTGCACCGGATCACCTTCCAACAGCAAAGCAGGCGTAACTTCAATCAGCTCCGGTGACAGACTCTCCATAAAAAGAGTAACATGAGCCGTCTGACCGGGAGCCGCAACGATCGCATCCGATACCGTCTTGGCATACCCGCCCCCGAACGCCGTCACCCGCTGAGTTCCGGATGGAATATGGGGGATCGTGAACGCTCCGCCGGCATCCGTAACCGCCGCAAGGTTCGTATAACCAGTCACATGAACCGTCGCCCCCGCCACCGGTCTGCCGTCCATTCCGTATACCGCGCCGGTGACCGAGCTGGTCAACGCAGGCGGCCCCCCGTAAACTTGGGCGCTTACCGTGCCGGTCAAGGAAAACGTATGATTCGCGGTCCAGGTGCGGCCGGGATAAAAGGCTTGCCGGGACGAACCGTCCGCCATTATTTCGAAACCCGGGTCGTGCTCGGCGAGCACAACGACCGACTGCGATCCTTCCCGCAGCACCTGCCGGACTTTAAATCCGGTAGCGCTTTGGTCGGGGTGGTTCACGATGACCGTTTGGCCTGCCGCCGATTCCGGTACAGCGGCGTCCACTACGAGCGCATCGTAGGCGTCGCCCTTCGCCATCCGTTTCGTACCGCTGACGTTGCCCGTCATAGCCAAACCCGATCCGGCGATTTGCTGATCGCCCTTCTTAAGCAGCGTGCCGCCCACTAGCGACATCTCCCGCACTTCCCCGTTGATAAGCCGGATTAAGCCCATCTCCCCGACCATCGTCACATCGCCGCTCGAGAGCGGCTGCTCCGGATGATTCGGATTGCTCAGCAGGATGTCCGTCGTATCCCCGTAGGTGACACGAACCGCCGCCGCGCCTTCAGGCGCCTGATCCAGAGAAAGCCGGTCGATCGCTTCGATCCGGGCTTGTTTCCCGCGGTAAGGCTCCATCACGGTCATAAATGTGCTTTGCAGATTCGTTCCGTCCCGCCTCAGCACCAGCTTCGGCATCGTGTACTTCACCGCTTCGTCGTTGTTGTCCCTGCCGCTGCCTCCAAGACGAATCGAGCGGAGCGACGGGGACCGTCCCAAATACAGCTCGTTGCTGCCCGGCTCGAGCAATCCGGTTATGTTCAGCTTCGCCTGCTCCTCGCCGCCGGTATTCGTCACCATCGTCAGTTCATACCGGTCTTCATCCAGCTGCGCCTGCTTCACGTCACGGACGTATATATAACCCGGATAATGGCCTTCCGCGCTACCGCTGTCGCTGTTGCTTACCGGTTGCACCACATTCGTTCCCGGAGGCAGCAAATACGGGCCGTAATCGGTAAGCGGCAAATCCGTCGCAAATTCCGCATCGCGATTAGCGTCTCCTTGCAGCGTATATTCGTGACGGCTTCCTCCTTTGACGCGGAACAGATCCAGCACGTAGCCCTGCTCCCCGCTTCCGTCCGCGAACGGCACGAACCACGGCTCCCGGCTGTACTCCTCCGTCACACCATACGCCGAAGCGTAATCGGCGCGCATCGCCTGGAATAAGCCGCCCTCCGTTACAAAAGCCTCGACGTTGCCGCCTTGCTTCGCCTGGGCGCCGTTCACCATATTCGCGCTGTCAACTACGACCGTGTTATGTCCCATCGTGGATAGCGCGAACCAGCGGTAAAACGTATTGTGCGTATAGCCGAGATCGGGCAGCAGCTCCTGGCCTTGCGCGTACAAGCTCAGATTGAGCGGATCGAGATGCGCATGACCGTATTTCGGCTGAAAGCCCATGTACAGCTGCGTTTGCCCCGGACCCGTTCCCCCGGTCAGTCGGCCGATTTTTGCCGCCGGCAGCAGGAAGGAGCCTCCGTTGATTATCGGATCGGCCGGCTTGCCGTTTGCCCACGTATCGGTAACCGGCAGCACTTTCCCGTCCGGATAGACGAGCTTGTTGCCGTTTTCCACCGCCCGCCGGATGATTGGGTACTGCTGCTCCATGTCGAGATTGTCGAACCGGATGCCGGTGCGAGGCGACACATAACCCGTCGGATCGCTCCAGCCCTTTAATTGATCCGCCACCTGCTTCAAGCCGTTCACGGTCTGCAGGTGGTAGCTCGGCGTCACTTCCTGCCAGTAGCCGTCCGACAGGAACATCCGGGTCACGAGACTTTCGATCAGCTCGACAACCCGGTGGATATAGTCCGGCTCCCCGAGCGCCTTGCCTACCTCGATCAGCCCTTTCCAAGGCTGAAACGACATATTGCCCAGATAGTCCGGATACGTCAGCACGAAATCCGCCGACGGAACGATCAGACCCTGTACGACCCGTTCTTCCACATCTTCCCCGATTTCCGCCTCGAGCAGATCGAACACATTCGTTTGCTTCAGCTCTGCGTAAGCTTTAATCAGCGGAGTCAGTTGGGGCAGATCGTTGTACCACCAACGGTCCCATATGCCGCCCCAGTAGGCGTACGGCGGACCTGACCGTTTGTCCGCCGACAGGTTCGCGTGCAGATTGCCCGCCACCCGGTCGACGGTCGGATTGTAGCCTTCGTACGCTTTGGCGAATTCGTACAGCAGACGCGCTCCGCCCAAAGGGTCCACCTTCGCAAGGGCGGCCGCCTGGCTGATCGCCCGGGATTTTTGCAAATACCACAGATGCGCCGTTATGAAATAACGTTTGCCGGTGGCATCCTCGTAGTACGGGATCGAGACGGTTTCGCCTTTCGCGTTCGTGAGCACTAGCTCCTTGTCTTCCTTAAACTGGTCGTTCGGGTACACGGTCCCGGTTCGCGGAGCCGTCAGTCTGAGTCCGTCTGCAGAGAGCTGGTACAGTCCGCCGCCCGGATACAATTCCGGCATCTCCGGCAAGCCGACGAAGACGAATCCGGGCTGCGGCGGAATAAGCGCCTTAATGCGCTGAACCTCGGCCGACGGCTCGCTCCACGGGACGTTGACGGCACGATTTTCCGGTCCCGGCGTTCCGCCGGCGGCGAACGCGGCTGTGCCCGCCGATACGAGCGCATCCCGGTCGAACGTCAGCGTGGCGATTCCTTTTAGAAACGCCAGCTTGGGCGAGAGCACCATTCTCAGCTGGTACGTTCCGCTAGCCAGCGGAGCCGGATGCTGGAAATCCAGGAGGAAGGAGCTTCCGTCCTCACTCCACGTATGATCGCCCAGACTTTGCCAAGACTTGCCGGGCTCCTTCCACATCAGCTCGACCGTGGACGTTTTCAGCGCCTGGCTGCCTAGTTGGCCGAGTCCTCCGCTTTGAAGCGCGGGCAGCGTCAAGACCAGCCTTTTCTCCGTATACCCGAGGTACAGCAGCTCCGTATTCGCTTCCTTCGGATGCCAGGGTAGCATCACCTTTCCAGCCTCCACGATCACCCTCGGAAAACTTGAGAAATAAATGCTTCCCATCCGGTCCTGATCGATTACACTTGCGCGAATCCTCGCACCAGGACCGCTCTCATGCCAATGGTCGGACTGCCGGACCCCCACCCAGGAGCTAAGCGGCTGCGTGTACAGATTGTGCACATGCATAATGTTCATTTGCCACTCGTCGCCTGCGGACACGCCCTCCGGCACGATCGAGGAGAGCGGAACGGCCGCTTCGACGACTCGTCTGTCCTCCTGCATCGACGTAGCGTGCGTAAACGACTGGATCACGTGCTTGCCCTCATCCGCCGATAAATTGGTCACGTCGGGCGACGGATTCCAGATCGTCGTCAAGACGGGAGCCTGCGCGGTCGGGAGCGGAATTTTCACCGTATAAAAATCGTTACCACCAGCGGCCGGACGAAGAAGAACCTCGATAAACGCCAGCGTATCCGCTTCCGTGCGGGCGATACTTCCGCCGATATACAGCTGGTTATCGTCGTACGCGACCCGGTATTCCGCATCCTGCGACAAGAAATGGCCGTAATAAGCCGTCTTGAAATCTTTGAGGCTTGGGGCGAGCCCCCACATCCATTCGTTCATCTGGCCGTCGATCACAGGAGCCGAATTCCACTCCGGCAGCACAGCCCACTTGTCGGAGTCGTAACGAATCGGCTGGGGGACTGCGGCGCTTTGGCCTCCGCCTGACGAATCTGCATGCGCGGCCGGAGCGGGGAACACCACCGATGACAGAAAAAGAGCGATTACGAGACAGACCAAGGTTTGGACTTTAAACCGTTTTCCCATGCCTCATCCTTCTTTCATTCCTAATTTAGGAAAGTGCGGTAGTGCTGACCGCTCACATTACTTGAACAGCTCCGCCAGCTTCTGATCGAGCTTCTCCCCTTCGCTCCGCAGAGCCGTGTTCATATCCTCCAGCCCGAGAACGGCTTTCTGGTACGCATTGAAAAAGAACGCATGGCCCGGAGACTGCGACCTCACCACATCCACGGACGTAAATTGCGACGGAGCGAACTTCTCCGGAAGCAGCGCCTTTACGTTTTTGTCTTTCAGGTAGGGCACCTCTTGACCGAACTCGGCCATCCCGGCCACGCGGTTTTTGAGCACCGGCAGCATCCCTTTGCGGGCCAGATGATTTTGGAACTCCTCCGACGTCAAATAAGCGATCGCCTCGAAAGCCTGCTCCTTATGCTTGCTCGTTTTGGTGACGTAGAAATATGTCGGATAAGTCTGCGCACCCATGCCCGGCTTATCCTTGAGCTGCGGATACGAGACGACGTCCCAGTTCAGCGTATCTTTGTAAAACGACAGTCCGTATACGACGAAATGCAGGAACATCGCCGCCTTGCCTTCCGGGAACAGCTTCTGCTGATTGCCCAGCGCCCAGTTTTGCGCGGTCAGTCCATTGCCCGGAATATTCGAGACGCCCGCCAGCAGCTCCATCGTTTTCCGGAACGGCTCGGACGTAAAGGCCGCCTTCCTCGTTTTCGGATCGATATACGAAGCGCCGAACTGGTTCAAGGCGAAGTTCGCCGACGACGACATCGCGAGGCCGTAATATTGGACCCCCCCGTCCGTGCGGGACATCCGTTTCGCCAGATCATACACTTCGTCCCAGTTCATGCCGTCCTTCGGCGGGGTTACGCCGAATTTGGCGAACAGGTCTTTGTTGTAGAACAGCCCCAGCGTATTCGTAAATACCGGCAACCCGTACATGCCGCCGCTTGCGAAGGAGCGCTGCAGCTCGACCGCCGTCGTCTCCAGCCGATTCAGATCGAATTTTTGACTGGAGATCATATCCGAAATATCGTTCTGCAAACCGTATTGAATGAGTGTATCGGCCTGGCCGATCGACATGAACATGACATCGATCGTATCGCCATTCGTAATCAGACTGTCAATCTTATTGCTCCCTGCCTTCAGATGTTTGACGGTCATATGAGGGAACTTGGCCTGGATTTTGTTTCCGAACGTCTCCATGAACGACTCGTCGTAGTCCGGGACCTGGGAGTAAAACACGAGCTCCACCGGCTCTTTTTTCTCCGGCGGCTTGCTTGCCTCCGGGCCTGCGGCAGAGGGGGCTACCTTGTCATTAGAGCAAGCGCTTACAATTAAACTGGAGCAACCTACGACTAAAACAGCCGCAAGCGAGGCAACCTTTTTTCGGACTCCCATTTTCTTCTCCTCCATTCAGTAAGCTTCCGTACGCAATGCTTCGCTTAACCTGTCGCACAACTCGTCCTCATCGATCATATTCGCCCAGTAAGGCTTGAGCAGATTGGCCAGCGATACAAAAGCGGCGGACGAGATGTTCAGCTCCGCATGCGTTCGAAACGACCCCATCGTTTCGCGGAACAGCATATACCGGTCCGGGGAATAAACCGACCGTTCCGTCTGCTTCATCGGCAAAGTCGCCAGCCCGGGCACGCTCAGCGTGTGCTGATACAGGTAAGACTGCGCCTCCGGCGATGCCAGATAATCCGCGAACAGCTTCGCCTCCGCTTTGTGCGCGGAACTGCCGTTTACCCCAACCCCAAGCGTAATCAGAAGCGTTCTCAGACTGTCCATATAAGGGACTGGCGATATATCGTATTCGATCTGCCTCTCGGTCCAGCCGTTCAAACCCATGTAAGTGTTTAGCGCCATGGACAGCTTCCCTTCCATGAACATCCGGTCGATATCGTCGTTGTTTTCCGATAAATATAGCGGGACTGCCTTCCGGTTATGCAAAATGTCCTTGCACCGCTTCAAGCCGTCCAGCAGCCGGGAGCCGCGTATATCCCTGAGCTGCGCCCCGTCCCACTCGAACCTCTCGCCGCTCTGCATCAGAAACAGCGGCCACCTGTACATCGATTGGATATGGAAGGCGAACCCGTACCGCCCCCTGCCGTCGTACAGCAGCTCCGCATGCCGGATCAGATCGTCCCAGGTCCAGCTGCCGTTCGGCTCCGCCAAGCCGCTATCCCGGAAATGCGCTTTATTGTAGCAAAGCACGAGCGGCGACAATACGATCGGCAGCAGCAGCAGCCGGTCTTCCGCGCTGAAATGGGCTGCGAATTGCGGATATAAATCATAGGAGCCCGCAAAAGGCTCGAAGACGTGAGTGAGCTTGCGCTCCAATAGCTGCTGAAACTGAAAGTTATCCATCAGGGCCAGATCGTCCGTGAGCACGCGCTCCGTCAGATCCACTCCGGGGACCGAACCGCTCCAGGACCGGACTTCCACCGTTATCCACGGATACAAACGCCGAAATTGCTCAATCAGCCCGGCTAGCTTCAAATTCCGCAGCATGACGTGGTTGCAGGCCACCGTCAGATGGACAGGAGGGCGGTCGGCGACGACCCGGTTCCCTACACTCGGAATTTTCTCGATCCACCCTTCCTGCACCAGCTGCTCCAGCCCGAGCCGGATCGAGTGATTGCTCAGCCCGAACCGGATTTCCAGCGATTTCTCCGGCGGCAGGAAGCTTCCAGGAGCCCACTTTCCCGTTATCATTTCTTCACGCAATTCCTTTGCGAACTGTTCCAGCTGTTGTCCGAATTGTTCCTTGGTCGGTCTTTTTCTCAACGTGATGCACCCCGGCTCTGTATAGTCAACCATCGATTCGCTTCAGCTCAGCCTGCGATCACCTCCGCTGTTGCAGGAGTTCCTGCGCATTTTATACCGACTCATAAAATCAATTATTTTATGAGTCACAATATGGTTTTTCTGTTATATTTTCTCTATAATTTGAGTGTATAAGGGAAGTAAAGCGCTGTCAATTGTTATTTAACGAGTTAGATGGACAACAACTTGTAATTTTACGAGTCAAATTACTGGAAGAATGCTCCTTACCGCTCTGCTCCTTGCTCCTCGTATCCGCGTTCTTTTTTCTTTTCTTTTTTCCCCGATAATTGGGCACGTTCTACGAAAGCCGCTCCTTGGCCGCCGATGCCGGTTCATTTTAACGAAGCCTTTATTACGATGAATAACTATGAATGACTCTGAGTAAGCGGCAGCTATTCTGGTACATAAACTCACATTTACTTTTTTGAAACAACGCTTTAAAGCTTTACCTCTCTAGCAAAATTTCTGTAACGATAAGTAAAACCGTCAGAGATTCACCCCGATGGTCCATTGACGTGCAAACCCGTACGCTTGTATATCGGAGGGAATGAGTACCTTCGCTTCAGCCGCTGGTTGATGAGGTTTAGGGGAGGACCCGCCAGGCTCTGGATGCGGCCCGAAAACATCTTGCTTGCGGGAAGGATGTGTTCCCTTTCGCCAAAACGTATGCGCACGCGGGCTCTAAACTATATAAGAGTCTTATGCACTCTTTTTTTTCGGCCTTTTCCAAAAAACGAAACGAATAAAAGCGGTTTGTACCCCTTATTTCAACCCACTGGTGGGGGATGCACCCTTTTTGCCGATTTTAGAAGCTCCAAAAAAAACGCTCTTATTTCCTCCATCCTGGCGGATACGCAAAAAATAAAGGCTACAAACCGCTTCTAATCGATTCCTTTCCTCCCCGCTGAAGCAGGGTAACATCGACCCAAAGCGGCTTGCAGCATTTGCTGACTCGAAAAGCAAACGGATTGCTTTCCCGCTTTACCACGGTGAGGAGATTGACTTTCTAGCGTGATTTATTAAACGAAAAAAGCCTTTACCCGATTATCAGGTAAAGGCCGAACCGTCCGACCATTTCAAGCAATAAAGTTAAGATCAACCGGAATGTCCGTCCTGGTCCGGAATAACGAACCGTTTCCCGCTAATCGTGTCCCTTAGGAGTCACACCTTAGGGGCGAACCCACCCGGCCAAAGCCGGAGGCTGCCGCTCCCCCGGCGCACCGTCAGTCGTCAGTCGTCAATCGTCAATCGTCAGCCGGTAGCTGTTAGCCATCAGCCGTTGAGCTGCTAGCCGGTAGCTGTTAGCGTCAGTCGTCAATCGTCCGCCGCTAGTCTTTAACCGTTTACCGTTAGCGGCTATCCGTTAGCCGCCCCGGCTTGATCCGTATCTGCCGTCGCAAAAGGCGGAAGCCGGAACCTTCTGACCGTCAACCCCCGGGTCAGGTCGAGCTCGTCCAGGCCGCGTTCCCGGTACTCTTCAAGAATCCGGAGCAGAATCCGGCCGATCAGGACGCTGTCGCCCAACGCGTCATGCCGGGGAACGTCATCGGCGTCGATGCTGTAATAGTTCAGCAGGAAATCGGTGGATACGACGGCATCGATCTCGGGATGAATATGGGTGAACATCGCTTTCGTATCGATAACCGGATTATCGGCCATGGGCAAGCCGCTCATGCCGCACTGTTTTTGCAGCAGATTCATGTCGTATTCGTAACCCGCTTGGGTGACAAGCACGGCGTCCTCCGCAAAGCGGACAAAATCCGCATACACTTCCGGAAACCCGGGCGCACGAGCCATATCGGCGTTCGTTATACCGGTAAGACGTTCGATTGCAGGAGGAATCGGCTTCGGCGAGCGGACGAGCGAAGAGAAGCGGCCTCCCTCCAGGGTCGTCCCCCGTTCGATTCGAATCGCGCCGATCTGCGTAATATATTCCTTCGTATAATCGATGCCCGTTCCTTCCAGATCAAAGACGCAGTAGGTCCGGTCTTGCAGCCCGCTGATCCGGAGTCCATCCACCCGGTATAATTCCGAAGAAAGAAACGTCACATTCATCAGCCTTTCACCTCCTCGGTCTCTACGGTTTCTTCGTCCGCCCTGTCCGCAAACTCCATATCCGCAACAATCGGCAAATGATCGGAAGCCGTTCCCGGGATCGTGTACGTCCGTATCGTCCGCATATGAACGCTGGCCAGAATATAATCAATCTTCCGATCCGGCTGATCTGCAGGGAACGTATGTCCCACATCTGCCCGGACTGCCGTCCAGCTGTCTGGAAACGCCGAGAACAGCGGGGCAAGCTCCGGCGCATCCGGTCGCGCATTAAAATCGCCAAGCACCAGCACAGGGTCCGTATGGACGCCGGCAAGCTGAAGCATTTCCCCGATCTGCATCCTGCGGATCGCCGGATCGGCGCGATAATCCAGGTGGGTGACGTACACGCGCAGCTGCCTTTCGGCCGCGCCGAGCACCGCCTCAAGCAGCCCCGGCATCGGCTCCGGCAGAGCGGACGCCTCCTGGGTCGACAGACGCGTCAGCTTATGATTGGCCGTCTTCCGGATCGGCAGCCGGCTGAGCAGAGCGACTCCGAACTGGCGCTCCTCCTCCCGGCCTTCGGAAGGCGGCAATACGTAGATCGGGGCAAAATAAACCGACATGCCCAGCCGATCCGCAAGAAGGTCCGCCATATGCTCGAACCGGCTCCGCTGTCCGAAGTGAACGTCAACCTCCTGCAGTCCGACGATATCCGCATCCGCCTGCGCGATCGTCCTTGCGATCCGCTCCAAGTCGTATAGGCCGTCCATCCCGATTCCACCGTGCACATTATAGCTCATGACCCGCATGTGGTCCCGCACTCCCCTTTCTCTAATCTCGATCTGCTTGTATCGCCAACGGTTCTATTCTTCGAACAGAAGGCGAAAGTATCTCTCCCGGTTATTCAAAAAGTCGCGCGTCAGCCGGTAATGTTCGGTCTGTTCGTAATCAATGTCGGCAACCGAACGATCCGTAAAATGCAGCAGCCTCGCTCCCGGAAACGACAACAAAATCGGAGAATGCGTAGCGATAATAAACTGCCCCCGGTCTACGCTGGCCAGCTCCCATAGTATCCTCATAAAAGCGAGCTGGTTTTGCGGAGACAAGGCCGACTCCGGCTCGTCCAGCACATAAAGTCCCCTGCCGGTCATCCGGTTTTCGAAAAAGGTGAGGAAACCTTGACCGTGCGATCGTTCGTTAAGCGACTTCCCTCCGTACGGCTCGTAGGCTCTGGAACCGAACGGCTCCTTGGACAATTCGTCGATATAAGCCGCAAACGTATCAAACGTCTCTGCACGGAAATAAAAGCCGCTAGTCACCTTCGGCTGCCAGATTAGCTTCAGGATCGACGACAGCGACAAATCGTCCTTCTCCTTGCCGATAACCAGGTCCTTCCCGCCAACTACGCTGAAGCCGCAAGCGGCGCCGATCGCCTCCAGCAGCGTCGACTTGCCGGAACCGTTGTCCCCGACAAAAAACGTAACATTGGACGGAAAGTCCAACCCGCTTAAGGATCGGATCGCAGGCAAATCGAAAGGAAATCCGCGCTTCTCGCTTTCTTCCAGCCGGTCCCAGTCCAAGACGATACGTTTCAAAAAAGGCATAACGAACCTCCATTCCACAAGCTTCCAGTTGTTTTGTATCTACCGAGAGGAGGAGACGGCGTTCCGATTCCTTCAGCGGTTTCCGTCTGATCGGCTTGATTTTCTGTCTTGTATCCGGCTTTCTACCGTTTTGTCATTCTGATTGGAAATTTTCGTTCCATGCTTGGACTCCAAGGCGGCGATGTCCCGGTACGCCATTTCTTTCGTATTTCCCCACTTCGTCCATGGAGTTTTATCCAGTGTATAGTGCCGGTAATACTTCACCGGGTGTATAGAACCGGGCGCATAGTTGTAGGTCCCCATATTAACCGGATCTGCGACGATTTCTCCGTTCTCCGCATTATACACGGCCTCGAACCGGCCGTCCGCCGAGACGAACTTCACGTTATAGGCACCGTTTAAGCCGCCAAAATCGTACTTGTGGTACTTCGCGCTAAAGAGCCTCCATTCCCCTTCGGCGGCAAGCGTAATCATATCGTCCAGTTTGAAAGGCGCATCGCTGTATGCGTTCAACGTATTTCGAAAATAGTGCAGTTCTTCCGAAATTTGGCCTATTTTTCTAGCCATACGGTCGATTGTTTCAAAGTAACGTATGAAGTTTTTATGTTTACGCAAAGCGTCGGGGTCGTTTTTCAAGTCGTCCATCATTTGAGCGGCAACGGCCTGTGCGGCTATTTTCCCGGACCGATCGAACAGATACCATTTGCGGTGTTCCGCTTTGATTTGTTCGAACCTGACATCAAGTTCATAAAAATATCCGTCCGACAAAAATTCCGTTTGACCGCCGATTGCAGCCGGGGTTATCTCGGAATTCCGGATCGTCGCACCGCAACTGATCGTTACCAGGATCAGCAATACCGCAAAAGTCCTAAGCGAGCTTTTTTTAATCATCATTCCCTCTTGCTACTCGTTATCTTGAAACGGTTATGCTCAGCTATAGTCGAGTGTCGGACCCCGGAGCAAATGAGTACCGAGCCGAGCTTGACTGTGCATATGACGCGAGGTATGCTCAAACTATTATACCAAACTAACGTATCTCTCGATCTGCGTATAAACTTTCAACCGTTCTGATTCGTATATCTGGGCCGACCGAAGATCGGGCAGCTGCATCGATCCGGCCGATTATTCCAATCGATGAATGAAGGTGACGAGACATTGAGACGTGGACGCTTCGCCCCGACTCCTTCCGGCCTTATGCATATCGGAAATGCCCGTACCGCCTTGCTGGCCTGGCTGCAAATGCGGGCCGCAGGCGGACAATTCGTGCTGCGGATGGAAGATATCGACAAGCCGCGGTCCCGGCCCGAGCTGGCCCGCGCCATCCAGGACGACCTGCGCTGGCTTGGCCTCGATTGGGATGAAGGGCCGGGCAGCGGCGGACCGTACGGACCGTACGAGCAAAGCCTTCGCGCGGAGCTTTACGAGCAGGCGGTGGAGCGGCTGGAGCGCGGCGGCTGGTTGTACCCGTGCACGTGCAGCCGAGCGGAGCTGGCGGCGATCGCCAGCGCGCCGCACGGCCTGGACTCGGAAGGCCCGGCCTACCCGGGCATATGCCGCCAGCGGACCGGGGAGGAGCGCGAAGCGAGAGCCGCGCGCAAGCCGCCCTCTCTCCGCTTCGCCCTGCCGGACAAACCGGTCGATTTCGTCGATGCGATCGCAGGGCCGCGCTTCTATCCGCCCGGCGCCGGGGGCGATTTCGTCG
Organism: Paenibacillus sp. GYB004; assembly: GCF_036577605.1. Taxonomy (NCBI): domain Bacteria; kingdom Bacillati; phylum Bacillota; class Bacilli; order Caryophanales; family Paenibacillaceae; genus Paenibacillus; species Paenibacillus sp. GYB004. Next base: position 266,587 of record NZ_JARBDB010000047.1, on the reverse strand, counting down.
TGAAGCGGGCCGACGGCATATTCAGTTACCAGCTCGCCGTCGTCGTCGACGACGCGGCCATGCGGATCACCGATGTGTTGCGGGGAGACGATCTGCTTGATTCCACGCCTCGACAATTGTTGTTATACGAGGCAATGGGCTGGACCGCGCCGAAATTCGCCCACGTGCCCTTGCTGTTCGGACCGGACGGCCGCAGGCTGGCCAAGCGGGACGATACGATGGTGATCGCCCGCATGCGTTCAGCCGGCATTCCGCCCGAGCGGCTCGTCGGTTGGCTGGCCTTCTGGAGCGGACTTGTCGACCGGCCGGAACCGGTCAAACCGGCCGAGTTAATACCCGGCTTCGATCTCGCCAAAGTGCCTAGCGAGCCGGTTACCATAATGGACCATGCGATCCTGAAGCTATGGGATGTGTCGAGGTGCTGACGGTCCGCATGAACCTGCAGCTGCACCAGCAGGCATGAAGACGAAGACACCGGCACGGACGAATTAGGCATCCTGTTGTGCCATTATACGGATTGTCTGTAAAACGGGCAACCGTCAGAAGCTCCGAATACCGGACCCGCCGGCATTCGGAGCTTTTTTGAAGATTTGACCGATCAGGGGCTATGCCTGTTGATGGATGACGGTAACTCCATACTTATTAGCGTTCCTCCGGAATCAGCTGCCGATTACTTGCCCTGGCAGCGCTCCGGTCACCGCTCCGTTCCGGACGACAAATGTTCCGGCCACCAGCACATGAGCGATGCCTTCCGGGGCTATGCGCGGGTTCTCGAACGTAGCGTCGCTGCGAATGACGGCCGGGTCGAAGATGACCAGATCGGCGGCTTTGCCGGGCGCCAGTCTCCCCCGGTCATGCAAGCCGAATCGTTCCGCCGGATACCCGGACATTTTCCGGACCGCCTCTTCCATAGAGAGCCAGCCTTTCTCCCTGACGAACGAGCCGAGAATGCGCGGATAAGTGCCGTACCCCCGCGGATGAGGCGATCCGCTGACAAAGATGCCGTCGGTCGACACCATATGGCGGGGATGCTTGTAGGTGTGCTCCAGAAACGGTTCGCGGACCGGGTCCCAGTGATAAATGAACAGCGCCTGCAAATCCGATTCCAGCAGCATGTCGCAGATCAGCTCCGGCAGCGGCATGCCGGTCTGTTTAACAATATCCGCCAGCATCATGCCGGTATACGGCTTATACCGTTCCGCCTTTACAGTAGCGCAGCGGAGCCGCTCGGGAGGGAACGCTTGACTTAAATAGCCGGACATCCGCTCGCGGTCCCGGCCGCTGGCCAGCCGTTCCTTAACCTGCGACGGCGAACCGGCCTGCGCCCACGGCGGCAAATAATAGAGCAGGTGCGTACATCCCGCAGGATACGGATACATATCGAATGAAAGATCGACCCCTTCGGCTTCCGCCCGGCGGACGTTCCCCGCTTGGACATCGTCCACCGTAAAGTGCGATATATGAACCGGAATGCCCGCCCGCTTGCCGATCTCGATCGTTTCGTCCGTCCCGAACGGGGTATGGCCGGAATTGCCGCGCTGATGGGCAACATACACGCCGCCGTACTCTGCGGTCACCTTGGACAGCTCCACCAGCTCCCGCAGATCCGCATGGACCGTCGGCTCATATTCTAGTCCGGTGCAAAACGACTTGGCCCCCGCTTCCATCCATTCCTTCACCAGCTTCTTCATTCCGGCCAGCTGACCGTCATCCGCCGTCGCGGTCGACCAGCCCATGACCGACGCCCGGATCGCTCCATGCGGCACTTGCAGCGCCAGATGGCTCGGAAGCTTCCCGGCGAACAGCGTCAAAAACTCGGAAACCGTCGCCCCGCCCCATTCGGCCGGCGTATCGCCGTAAAACACTTCCAAATATTGACGCATTTCTTTCCGAAGCGCTCCGTCCAAATGGCTCCAGGAGAAGCCGTCAGGGGCGATCAACTGCGTCGTTACCCCCTGCCGGATGCCTGCCCACCGGTCCGGCCCGCCTACGAGCTCCTTCTCGGAATGGACATGTACGTCGATAAACCCCGGCGCTATCGCACAACCTTGCGCATCGAGCCGCTCCGCCGCCTGAATTCCTGCCGTATCCCCTACCGCGACAATTTTCCCCTGATCTACAGCTATGCCGCCCGCATATTGACGGCTTCCGGTTCCGTCGATAAGAATCCCGTTTTCAATCAGTAATTCACACTCCACAACCCATTCCTCCCCGTTACTGAAACTGTAAATCGGGATTTCTTCTCATGCTGCCGGATATACAGGCCGGTCGAAAGCCGGCGTCACGCCTGAACCGCTGTTGCCAGGATTACTCCAGTTGTCCGGCAACCGCTTGCAAAACCTGCATCGGCCGTACCAGCTGCGGGCTGCCATAAGTTTTCTCCCGCATCGACTCCGGCAAGTACCATACGGCCTGACAAGCTCTCATCCCGGCGCGGCTCGCACCGTTTAATTCGTCGGAACCCCCGTCGCCGATAAATAGACACTGCTCCGGCTTGACGTTCAGCCGCTCACAAGCCAGCCGGTAAATCGCCGGATCGGGCTTGGCATATCCAACCTCGTAAGAGAACAGAACGGTGTCGAAATAGGGGGCCAGTCCGCTCGTCTGCCAACCGCGCACTTCCTCCTCCGTACAGTTGCTGACGAGTCCGGTCGCGATCCCTTCGCGCTTCAGCTTGTCCAGTAGGGCGATCACTTCTGGATCGATACCGGTGAAGGCAGCCTTCTTCTCCGCAACTCGCTCCTCATACATCTCTTGCATAACTTGCTCGTTAATCGCTACATGCTGCCCCTCCAGAATATGTCTCATCACAGCCTTGTAATCGGCGAACTCGCCCGTCATTCTCCCGCGGTGCCTGGCGCCCCATTCCCTGCGGTAAACGTCGTGCTCCAGCCCGAGCCGGGCCGCGTCGTTCCGGCCTGTCCGGTCGACCTTCCGGACGCCTCCTTCATATTCGGAGATGAGAGTTTCAAACAGATCGAACAACACCGCTTCTGTATTCCCTTCCACACCCGTCACCGCCTATTCCGGAATTTGTCAGCTTCATTATCTCAAACCGGTCTGCGGAATGCACCAATTATTTCAAAAAAAACGCCAGGGAACCGTGTCCCCTGACGCTTTTCGTGAGCATATCTGTATCGGACAATAGAGAATCGCAACTCGGACTCGGATTACCTCGCCCCCGACTCGTAGACGAACCGGCCACCGACCATCGTCCAGACGACGCCAAACTGTTCGTCCAGCAGCGCGAGATCGGCATCGGCCCCTGGCGCTATAATGCCTTTGCGGGTCAGGCCGAGTATGACGGCCGGCGTCCGGGACGCCATCGCGACGGCATCGTGCAGCGGGATACCCAGCTGTACCGTGTTGCGCAGCGCCTCGTTCATCGTCACCGTGCTGGAGGCGAGCGTTCCGTCCTGCAGCGTAGCGACGCCGCCGGCAACCGTCACCTCATGACCGCCGAACGTATAGGTGCCGTCTCCCAAACCCATCGCCTGCAAAGCGTCGGTGATCAGCACGACTCCTTCCGCGCCTTTGACCCGGTGCATGAGCCGCACGACCGCCGGGTGCAGATGAACGTTGTCCACGATCGCCTGCAAGCTGACGTGGGGCTGATCGAACGCTGCGGCGACAAGCCCCGGGTCGCGGTGATGAATCGGCCGCATCCCGTTGAAGCAGTGGGTTACGTGGCTCGCCCCGCGGCGAAACGCCTCGCTTGCTTCGTCATAAGTGGCGTCGGAGTGGGCGAGCGCCACGACGATGCCGCGGCGGTGAAGTTCCTCTACCATCTCCATGCCGCCCGGCAGCTCCGGTGCGACGGTCACCATTTTCATCAGGCCGTCCGCATGGCCGATTATCCGCTCCATCTCCGCCATATCGGGGTGGCGCAGAAACGCTTCGTTTTGCATGCCTTTGCGCTTGACGTTTAAGTACGGGCCTTCTGCATGGATACCGACAATCCGGGCTCCCGGCTCATGACCGGCAGCCTCCTTGACCTTACCGATCATGCTCAGCAGATCTTCGAGGCTCGAACTGACCGAAGTCGCCAAAAAGGAAGTACAGCCGGCAGCCGCGCAAGCCGAGGACACCGCCTCGACGCTGCGTTTTGTGCCATCCATCATGTCGTAACCGGACGCTCCGTGAATATGCACATCGATCATGCCCGGAATGAGGAGCAGCCCGTTGCCGTCCGTCAGTTCCGTTCCGTCCGCCCCGTGGAATGAATCCGGCTGGCCCTCCGCCACGGAAACGATATGCCCGTCCTCGATAAGAACGGACCCGCGTTCCAGGATGGCGGACTCCGTGGCGATCCGCACGTTCGTAATCCATCGTCTGTTCATCGTCACTTCGCCCCTCCCCCTTCCGGAGCAGCCACGACCAGTTCTACCCCGCCCGAAACGGCTGCTTCTCCGATATGCGGCGGAGGAGCTTGATCCGTAACGATGCGGTGCACGTCTAGGAGGGCGGCGAACGAATGCAGGTACCGTTCCCCGAACTTGCTCGCATCGGTTACGATGTTAATACACGACGACCTTCGCATCGCATGACGCTTCAGCTCGGCCTCGAACGAATTGGAGTTGCTGAATCCGTGCTCCACCGTAATGCCGGTCGTGCCGAGAAACACTTGATCGAACGCCATCGAGCCGAGCGTACCGATCGCGATCGGTCCGACCATCGAGCCGGTCTTCTCAAGCAGCATGCCGCCGGCTACGATCGTATGAATGCCTTTGTCCAGCAGCACGGACGCCACGTTCAGCGCATTCGTCACCACCGTTACCGAGCTGTCCGGCCGCATATGCCTCGCGATCTGCAGCGTTGTCGTGCCGGCGTCGATAAATACCGCCTGCCCCGGCAAGATCAGCTCTGCAGCCGTTTGGCCGACGCGGATCTTCTCGTCGGTGTGCACCGTATCGCGCTCCTTCAGCGATACGTCAAGCGTCAGCGGAATCGCTCCACCGAACGTTCGGCGCACAAGGCCGATCTGCTCAAGCTTCTCCAGATCGCGGCGGATCGTCATCTCGGTGACGGCATACTTTTCTTTCAGATCGCTTATTTTTACTTCGCCATCCCTTTGGATCGCGTTCCAAATTTCGTTTTGCCGTTCGTTTAAGTTCGGACGCATGGATGCTGCTTCACTCCGTCAGGCCGGTCCGCCAAGGACCGGTTATTGTCGCTTCACCCTTATTATAGCGAACTTTCACGGCGTCTGTCATGCGGTCCGTTCCACAGCCCGTGCACAGGGTCGATCCCCCACCCGTCGAGCGTCAGCTCTACAGACCGCCGCTGCCAACCGGCGTCGATTCGAGCTTTCACTTCCGGCCACGGCACGATGCCGCCGCATGCGTCCAGAGCTTCCACGCTGCAAGCTCCTACGGCCGTCGCCGCCGTCATTGCCGATTCGATCGGCAGCCCGTTCAACAGCCCGCAGATCATACCGGCAATCGTACAGTCTCCCGCTCCGGTCGTACCGACCACGGTCGCCTGGAAGCACGGGGACAACAATTCCCTTCCCGCCCATGCGGCATGATCGCTCAAGCGGCACGCTCCGAATTGCTGCAAACGCTCGGCGCTGCCGGACGTCCGGACATAGAGCCCTTCCTCGCCCAGCTTAATCCCGACGACAGCGGCTCCCATGCCAAGCAGACGCTCCGAAATGGACGACAGCGACGCCGCATTCATCTCCAGCTCCCCGCCGCCGCTCTCCGCTCCTTCCACCATAAACACGATCTCTTCCCAGCTGGGCATGAACAAGTCCACATGAGGAAGAATCCGCCGCAGGATCGAGCTCCAATCCACCTTGCCGGCCGGTGAATCCGGATCGGGGCGGGACATATCCAGCGATACGGTCAATCCTTTCGCCTTTACCTTCGCAAGCAGCTTCTCCAGTTCTCTTCCGTCGTCCTCATACATTCTCTTCATCAGCGGCGGATAGCCAAAATGGAACAGTCGGGCACCCTCCAGCTTATCCGGCGGCACATCTTCCGCAGTAAACGTATCGTTGGTTCCCGGACAATGGAGGAAGATCCGGTCCGAGCCCCGCGGGCTGATCACCACGCTGTAAGAGCTCTGCTCGCCAGCGCTGACGATCATCCCATCGGTAACGCTCTCCCCATGCTCCCGCAACGTCTCCAGAATGAGGCGGCCAAACGGGTCGTCGCCCACCTTGCCCATCAGACCGGTCCGGATGCCGAGCCGGTTCAAGGCGAGCCCGGAGTTGGCTACCGTCCCTCCTGTCGAGATAACCGCTTCCCCTACATTAACAAGAGCTCCGGGTATGCTGATTGCGGCCAGCCCGGCATTGCCCATGTCGGGAATCATATCGAGGCATATGTGCCCGGCTACGATCGCTTCAAAGGCTAAAGCACCGTTTGGAGCTGCAAGCCCTTTATCCCGCTGATTGTCCGGCTGCTTCAAGTGAATCCCTCCCGCCGATGTACACCGTCTGACCGGTGCGATCCGATTCCAGCGCGGCTGTAAACAACTCATGGCTTTCCGCCGCCTCCTCCGGAGTGGCGCAATAGAGCGGCTGCTTCATCCCGCCGCGGTTAACGAGCTCATCGCAAAACGCCGACCACATCTGCAAAATCGAGTCCGAGAATCCGAATTCGAAAATCCCTCCGGTTATCGTCGGGTATGCGGATTGGTAAGGAACGTCCAGTTCGTGCCAAGCCTGCTCGCCGCCCGGCTGATAAGGAAGAGAGCGGATCTGCTTCGGATTTTTCGTCGAATACTCGGCGGACAGCTCGGTTCCGTTAATGCGGATGAACCATGTATTTGCGTGACCCGGCGCGATCCGTTTCATCGACAATACCATCGGAAAACGCTGGTCTTCCGTTTTTACATCGCACGCCAGGATCGCATTATCCCACGTTTCGCAAGGCGCAGACCCGCCCTTGCCGTCGGGACGCGTCTCGACCACTTTTTGCAGCAGGGCACGGACGCTGTTCGGACGCCAGCCGAAGCGCAAGGGCAAGTGCAGGACGTGCATGCCCAGGTCGCCCATACAGCCGTATTCGCCGTTGGTCGCGATGCGGCGCTTCCAATTGATCACCTTTAAGGGATCGAGATCGCTGCTGTGCCAGAAGCCCGCTTCCACCTCGATGATTTTGCCGAACCGGCCTTCCCTTACCCACTGTCCGATCCGGTATGCTCCCGGGAAAAAAGGAAACTCCGAGGAACAGCGGACGAGGACGTCCGGTCTCGCCGCCATCTCGGCCACAATTCTCCGGTTCGCTTCACGGTCGATTCCGAACGGTTTTTCTCCAAGCAGATGTTTGCCTGAACGAATAATATCGATGTACAGTTCGGCATGCAGGTTATGCGGAACGGCGCAATACACGGCATCGACATCCGGATCGGCGAGCAGTTCCCGGTAATCCGAGTATGCTTTCGTTACGCTCGGAACGAGCTCCCGGAACCACTTCGTCGCTTCCGGATTGGCGTCGCAGACGGCCGTAATCCGCGGCTCGTACTCGACGCCCGTCAGATGGCACCAGCGGGCGGCCGCGCTTGCAAACTCTTTGCCCATCAAACCGCAGCCGATAACCCCGAAACGTATAATCGTCTTCGTCATATCCGGCACGCTCCCTTCCACTCGCTCGAATCCCGGGCCGCGGTGCAGCATAAACCGTCCCGGACAAATAAACCTTTCTTTTTCAATTGTATAGACATAGTAACCTCCTGGAAGAAGAATCCACAAATAAAAAACGGCTTCCTTCTTTAATGTTCGTTATTAACATATATAATGTTATATTCAAACATTAATTTTGTCTAGATTAAATTCAATAAACACGAAAAGCCGCCCGGAGAAGACAGGCGGCTTTAAACTGGATAAGCGAATAAGAAAAGCTTCTAAACGAAGCCTTTTCCACGATGTATGACCCTGCGTAAGCGGTAGCTATTCTTGGTACAGAAACTCGTATTTTGCTTTTTTGAAGCAACGCTTTTAAGCTTTACCACTTTAGTAAACTTAAACATTCTGGCGATAATAAACGGATTCATCCATATAACGAATGGAAGCAGCCCTTTTTGGTTTACAGCCGCCATGTACAAAAACCCCGCATTCCACCTCGGAGATGCGGGGATAAGGCTGCCGGCTGCCGGATAACATGCCCGGTTACGGGCGGGAAAAACGCAGGCTGCCAGTCAGGTCAGCCTTCTGAAGCAGCGCTCCAGGCGGTTTCGTTCTTCTTCCGTTCCTTTGGAAGACAGGAAGACGATGTCCTGCGACTCTCCGTTCGTCCGGTCCGGCAGAACGTCCAGCCCCAGCACACGGATTAATTGATTAACGGTCCCGGCATTGCCGTCCATCAGCGTTACATGACTCGGAACGAGCGCTTCGATCGCTTGCCGAAAAAAGACGAAATGCGTACACCCGAGCACGATCGCTCCATACTGCTCCATATCGAAACCGGACAGCTGCTGCTGCAAATAACGGCGAACTTCCGGCCCGTCGAAAACACCATCTTCGGCAAACTGGACCAGTCCGGGCAGCCCGAGCGGATCGACCCGGCCCTGCGCCTCCAAAGTTCCCAGCAGCTTTTGAAATTTGTCCTCTTTCAAGGTCAAAGGCGTCGCCGTCACCAAAACTTTTGCTCCGGAATCGCGTACAAGCTGCAAAGCCGGTTTTACGGCCGGCTCCATCCCTATAACCGGAAACGCGTAACGTTTGCGCAGGTCGTCGACTGCCGCGCTCGTCGCCGTGTTGCAGGCGATCACGATCGCCCGGACGTCGTCCGTCCGTAAAATGTCGTCGATGCACGCTCTTACGAAACCGAACACTTCTTCTTTCGTATGAATCCCATAAGGGACGTTTTTCGTGTCCGCATAGTACAAATAAGATTCCGCAGGAAGCTTGCGCCGTGCTTCGTGGAGTACGGTAAGCCCTCCAACGCCGGAATCGAAAAAAACGATTTTCATGACGGTTCCTCGCTTTTAAACTAAAGGTAAGACGTTTACCGGTCGCCGCGATCTTCCCGGTTCTTCCAGCCTCCGTCGGGAAATATGTCGGAGCCCAGCGTCGGCTCGTAGACGCTCTCTGTGCGCCACGGCTTGCGGGCGTTTTTTTTCGGACGCTCCTGCCGGATCGTGACCGCTTGCGCGTAGGCCAGACTCTCGAGCAGCGATTTGCCCGCTCCCGCTTCCGCTGCCCGGTGATGCCCGGCGTCCGGACGATCGCCCGCCCTATTGGACGGCGCCGATGCGGCCGCTCTGCGAATCTCCTTGAGACGGGCTTGCAGCAGTTCGATTTCTTTCGTCCAATCGGAGGGCTGGGAAGCTTCTCTGGACGCAGCATGCTCTGAGCCGACCGGGTTGATTCGATCGTTCATATGGACCACCGCCCGTTTTCAATTGGAGTGCAAGTCTACCTTAGCTTATGAGTTTACTCGATGATGCAGACTACCCTTTACTATATCATGAAATCGTCGTTCATGGCCTTACATTTCGCAAGCCGCTTGTTCCGTCATCTTAGAAGACAACTCGCTTTTTCCAGCCTGTAAGCGCATCCTTATACAGTTTCTTACTTGATTTTCATGCTCCGGCTACGAGTCGACCGCAGACAGCAGGCCGAGTCCGTCCCCGACCTGAGTCCAGATGGATTTCCGTCAATAGTCCGTTTTGCAAAACCGGTCACTCTCATACAATGAATACAACAAAGAATTAAGAGGTGCGATAATCGATGCAGGACAAGAAGAGATTGTACATTCTTCTGAGCGATACCGGAACTTGGTTTTCCCGGCTGATCAAATCCTATACCAAGGAGCCGTTTAATCACGCTTCGCTGGCGTTTGACGCCGAGCTCCGGGATGTATTCAGCTTTGGCCGGAAATATGAATCGAATCCGTTTCTCGGCGGGTTCGTCAAAGAGAACATACGCAGCCCGCTATTCCTCGACGAACAGCGCAATACGACGTGTGCCGTGTACGTATGCGAAGTAAGTCCAGAAGCGTACGAACGGATCCGCGAGTCCGTCCTCGAGCTGGAAAAGCGTGGAGATGATTATAAATATAACGCCTTGGGACTGCTCGGGGTCGTATTCAACATCAAGCTTAACCGGGACAACGCTTACTTCTGCTCCCAGTTCGTATCCGAGATGTTTCGCGCCGGCGGGGTGTCGCTGGTACCGAAATGCCCGGAGTTCACCACGCCGGGGGATCTGGGCAGCTCCGAACACGTCCGGCTGATTTACACCGGAAGCTTGCGGGATTACGCTTCCCTGAAAGACTGGGGAGAAGTTGCCGCAGACAGCCCTGAATGGATTCCGGCAGGATGAATGCGATGAATGCATCCTCGCGGTTCCGTTTGACGATTCGCTGCTCGCCGCATCCGGACATGCGAACCGGCATTATGGAAGCTCTTGTATTCCCGTACGACCCAAAAAATCGGCCCTCTCTGCCGGGAGAGCCGATTCGTTATGTTCGAATAAATATCCGTTGCCACGGGCATAACAGGAAAACCGGGCTTTCCCGGCGCTGCGCCGCGTTTCTACGTTTTGGGACGCACACGGTTCGTCGGAACGGCCGACATCGGATCGTCTGGCCAATAATGTTTCGGATAGCGGCCCTTTAAATCTTTTTTCACCTCAAAATATGTTTCCCTCCAAAAGCTGGACAAATCCCGCGTCACCTGCACGGGCCGCTGGGCGGGCGACAGCAGATGAATCGTCACCGCTACTCTCCCGCCCGCGATACGGGGCGTATCGGTCAGGCCGAACATCTCCTGAAGCCGCGCGGACAAAAAAGGCGCTTCCGGATCTCCGTAATCGATCGGCAGACGCGAGCCGCTCGGGACGATCAAGTGAGTCGGTGCCAGCTCGTCCATTTTCCTCCGCTTCTCCCAAGGCAGCACCGCTTCGAACACGGCGGCCAAGTTCAGCCGCTGCAATTCGCTGCGGCTCCGGATTCCTTCCAGGTGAGGCGCCAGCCATTCCGGCAGCGACTCCGCCAGCGCTTCGTCCGACAAGTCCGGCCAAGCTTCGTCGTGCCGTCTGAGGAACAGAATTCGCTGCTGCAAAGCTCTTGCCGTCTTCGTCCAAGGCAAAATGCCTAATCCCTCGATCCGGACCCCTTCGAGCATCGCGCGAACCGTTTCTTCCGAATCGGGTCCGGACTGAGGAGCATCGCTCAGCACGAGCGCCCCGAGCCGTTTCCTGACGCGGGATCGCACCGCTTGTACGGTCTGGTCCCATGCTACGACAGACTCATCGGCGATATCCTCTCCGAACCGCTGCAGCAGCTCGGTTAGCTGTACGGGCGCCGCCAGTTGAATCCGGCTCTCCGGTCCTTTATCGTCCAGCTCGGCCGCCACGATGTACGAAGCATTCGATAGTTCCTGAACTTCGGCAAAAGCGGCGCCTCTACCGCTGCTGAGCACATATTTCCCCCCTCCCCGGCTTTGGCCGATCCGGTCGGGATAAGCGAGCGCGAGCAGCAGACCGCACGCGTCGCTGTCGATTCGTCCGCGTCCGGTTATGCCAAGCGCCCGGCTCCAGTTGTCCGCCTCTGCAAGCGCTCGTTTGACGGCCGCATAATCGGCCTGCAGACCGAACAGGGCCATCGCCTCATCCGGCTTGCCGCCGTTTCTCGCCCGCTCCAGAGCGTCCAGCCGGAGCCGGAGATCGGCCGACGCCGTGCCGCTTGCCCCTCTGCGGAACAAGTCCCGTTCGTGCAAAAGCGCGGCAAGGGCGCACGCGGTAGACCCGAGGCCGAGCGACATCGCGCGGATCGTCATATGGGCGAGACGGGGATGCAGACCGGCTTCCGACATTCTTCTGCCATGAGCGGTAATCGCCCCGTTGCGGTCCAGCGCGCCGAATTGGGCGAGCAGCTCGCAAGCTTGCCGGTAAGCGGCCGCCGGCGGTTCGCTCAGCCAGCTCAGTTCCCCGGGGTCGGTCGTCCCCCATTCGGCGAGATCCAGCGCCAGCTGGGCGAGGTCGGCCTGTTCGATTTCCGGAACGCGATGCGGGTCGAAGTATAGTTCCTCCTGCTCCGTCCACAGCCGGTAACAGACGCCCGGACTAAGCCGCCCCGCTCTTCCCCGCCTCTGGTCGGCCGAATCTTTCGATACGCGTACCGTTTCCAGCCTGGACATTCCCGTTTGCGGCGAAAACCTCGGAACCCGCATTAGACCACCGTCAATGACGAGACGCGTCCCTTCGATCGTCAAGCTCGTTTCGGCGATGGAGGTGGACAGCACGATTTTACGAACGCCGGGCTTCCCCGGAGCAATCGCCCGATCCTGGGCTTCCTGCGGCAAATTGCCGTGAAGCGGCAGTACCGTCACAGCCGAATCCAGACGCTGCTGCCCGAGCAGCTGCTCGACTCTGCGGATTTCTCCGGCTCCCGGCAAAAAGACCAGCAGATCACCGGACTCCTCCGCCATCGCGCGCAATACCGTGCGTACTACAAGCTCCTCCAGTCTGCCTTCCGGTTTACGGTTCAAATATTCGGTTCGTACCGGGTAGACGCGCCCTTCGCTTGCGAGGACCGGCGCATCGCCGAGCAGCGTCGCGACCGGCCGGGCGTCAATCGTCGCAGACATGACGAGCAGCCGCAGATCTTCCCGAAACAAAGCGCGGGTCTGCAAGCATAAGGCGAGTCCAAGGTCCGCCTGCAGGCTCCGTTCATGAAATTCATCGAAAATAACGAGCCCGACCCCGGCAAGCGACGGGTCCGACTGCAGCATCCGGGTTAATACCCCTTCGGTAATGACCTCGATCCGCGTCCCGGGTCCGACGCGGGTATCCATTCTCACCCGGTAGCCTACCGTGCGCCCGACCGGCTCGCCCAATGAGGCGGCCATGTAAGCCGCCGCCGATCTGGCCGCGATTCGTCTCGGCTCCAGCATAAGAATCCGCTTGCCCTTCAGCCACGCCGGACCGGCTTCCAGCAAAGCTAACGGCACGCGGGTCGTCTTGCCCGCTCCCGGCAAAGCGACCAGCACGGCGCTTGCTCGTTCATTCAATTGTGTTATAACGTCCGGCAGTACCGATTCGATTGGCAGTCGTGCGGTCAACGTGTTCTCCCCCATCTATGTGCAAGCGGCAGCTACGTATTCCTCATCTTAACTTCCATCAGTATACGGGAGCGGATCGTACGGCGGCAAGCCGGCTATCGTGCTGGCCATGCCTCTCGGGCGGGTACCCCTTCCCGGTGCTCGTTCTTTCCTTGTTATCTCGAATCAATCAGGATCTTCCCGCATCTTATCGATAGCCGGCAAGTCCGCTGTGAAACGCTTCGGAATCTTCATGCTCCAGTCCGAACAACGCTTCCTGCAAAGCAAAAGTGCCGCGATAAAACGTGATACGATCCATCATCCCGTCGATTTCAGGATATACGGCCGCCGCAAATTGGAGAAATTGTTCTCCATAGGAGGCCAGCAGCGCCGCACAGTCTACAGCCGGATCGCCGATCCCTGCCGAACCGAAATCGATAATGCCGCTGATCCGCCGTTTATCGGAATCGTATAATATATTCGAAGTGCCGAAATCGCCATGCACGGCCGCCAGGCGAATCTCGAAGTTCTTCTTCTCGCCAAGATATCCCGTAAAGTGACGGTCCGTCCATAGCCTCGCCTCCGGCTTCATATACCGATACAGCTTCGTTCGAATGCGATCATAAAGCTCCGACCATTCCGAATAGAGGTTATCGTCACTTCTCCCATCGTTCATTTTTTCCGTTTCTATCCCATGCAACGCTTTTAAAAACCCGCCCAATTGACCCGCTAATTGCCGCCATCCCCGCTCATCCAAATCCGACATCAAAACTTCCGCTTCAAGCGGCTTGCCGGACAGTTTCCGGTATCCGATAAAGGCGCGTCCCGGTTCTAGCGAAGCAAAGCTGGAATAGATCGGACGTGGCACTTCGATCGGCACCCGGCCCGCGATCCGGTTCAAAAATGCCGCTTCCCGCTTCAGCTGTCGAATTCCTTCCGCATATTTCGGAAAGCGGAATATCATCTGTGAATTGACCAGCACAATGTCGCTGTTTTGCCCGGAACCGAACACTTCTACGGACTCCAGGCTCAGTCCGGGACAATGGTTTCGGATCGCTTCCGAGTATAGTTTCGTCTCTATCTTTATACACCTCTTACCATAATTAACGTTAAACAGTCCGGCTCAAGCCGGAATCTCCGAAAAAAAGCCAGTTTTTCTTCCGGTTCTTCCAGCCGTCACGGCGTTCATAGCTTTATTGTAGCATAACCTTTTCCACGTCTACAGAACGCCGTATGGGCAGTGTTCCTTCTAAACCTCTGATGAACGTTCCACCTAAAAAACTTCTATAAAATTCCTTTACTATCGAAAATATACTTGATATACTATCGATATGAAAAGGAGGATGATTTCATGTTTGTTCCAGGATTTACGGTCTGGTATAACGTCAGAGACATTGGGCAAAGCTTGGCGTTTTATACCGGGAAGCTTGGTTTTGAACTGCTTTTCCACGATCCCGATTCCGGCATGGCTATGGTCAAGACGAACACCGACCAATGCGTAATCGGATTTTCCCAGGCGGAGGAAGTCGTTCCTTCCACCTCGTCGACGGTGTTTGACGTCAGCAACATGGAAGACGCCGTACATACCTTGAAGCAACAAGGCGTGACGTTTATCGGGGATATCGAGACGATTCCGGACTTCGTCAAGCTGGCGACGTTTACCGATCCGGACGGACATTCACTGATGCTTTCGGAGCAGCTCGTCGAGCTTTGAGCAAGGAACGGAAAGTAATCGAATTGTCGCAGGAGCTGTCGGGGCGATGGGTCATCCCGATCCTGCTCTCCCTCGAAAGCAGCGGAGGGCGGTTCACGCCACTTCAGAACAAGCTGCAAATAACACCTGCGCGGCTCAGCGACAATTTGAAGCAGATGAGCGAAGCGAGCCTCATCGATCATTTATCCCCCTATGAGCGACGCCATCCTTTACTGCCGGAATACCGGTTGACGGAAAAAGGCAAGCTGTACCGGGAAGCGGCCCAAGCGATCCGGATGGCCGATAGGCAGATCGGGCACGATTTGTCCGCCAAAGCGTGGAACGTGCCGGTGCTGATCGCGCTCCATTACCAGCACGACCGGTTTCAGGATATCCGCCGCGCCCTGCAAGCCGTCACGCCCCGCATGTTGTCCGCTCGACTGGACGAGCTGCACGGCGCCGAGCTGATCCGCAGACATGTTACCGAACAGCCCCGGCCATCGTTTATGTACGAGCTGTCCCCTCTGACCGGCAAGCCGATCGACCGGATGACTTCCGAGCTATGCTCTCTCGTATGACTATGCGTTAAATCATAAAAAACCAGGCCGTTTCTGGCATTCGCCAGCGTTACGACCTGGTTTTTGTTAACGTTTAGGCACCGCTGGAAGCCGTGTCGAGCGATTCCGCGGAGGACTCGGAGGACTTGTATTTCATAATCGGAATCATCGCCAATGCGCCGATCAGAAACAAGATCCCGGCAACTGTAAAAATCGAGACGAGCGGGTACGCGTTTTTCAAAGCGCCGGCAAACGACATCGACAGTACCATCATCCCCATGAACAGCGGATTGAGCACCCCGTTCACCCGGCCGACGATCGAGGCGTGAGACCATTTGAGGATCATCGTACTAATCCCGATATGGATACACGGGAACACGAGCCCGTTCACGAATTGGGTAGTCAGCGTTACCGGCACGCTGGTCGAAAATCCGACGATCACCGTACACAGCGCACTGGCCGTCATACCGATCGCCAGCAAGACTTGCGGCTGGACGCGTTTGGAGACCGCCGCGATGACCCCGCCTCCGATCAGCATCGCTCCGCCGTTTACCATCAGCATGTACTGCAGAAATTTCTCCGGCTTGCCCAGCCGCTCCGTTACGATGAACAGGTTGAGCGCCTGAGCGAGACCGACGGCAAGCCCTGCGAGCAGAAACGATACTCCGAGCATCCGCAGCACCCGGCTTTTCCACACATAGCTGAACCCTTCCACAAACTCTTTGCGAAACTGTCCTTTTCCCGCTTCCGCCGCAGGCTTGACCTTGTCTTTAGGCAACCGAACGAGCACCAGCGCCGACAGCAAAAATACGAAACCCATCACCGCGACGGATACTTCCAGTCCGAAGCTGCTGTAAAAAAACGTTCCCAGCATCGGCCCAAGCACGAGAAATATCGCCATCAGCGATTGGAACAGCGCCATTCCCTGCTGCAGCTGCTGCTCGGGGACATGCTCCTTGAACAGACGCATGCCCGACGGCTGGGAGAATTGCGACAAAATCGCCGAAA
Source organism: Paenibacillus sp. GYB004 (assembly GCF_036577605.1). NCBI lineage: Bacteria > Bacillati > Bacillota > Bacilli > Caryophanales > Paenibacillaceae > Paenibacillus > Paenibacillus sp. GYB004. Next base: position 250,336 of record NZ_JARBDB010000047.1, on the reverse strand, counting down.
TGAATGTCACGAAGTACACCGACTGCCAAGAGCCGAAATGGATCGCAAACAGGACGACGAACACGGATACGGCCGACAGCAAGTCGCACCAAATCATCGTCCTTCTCGGCAGCCAGCGGTCTGCGAACGTTCCGCCAATGAAGGAAAAGACGAAAATCGGCGCAAATTCCGCCACGCTGATCAGCGATATCGCGTACGGATCGTTGTTCGTTCGCTCCGCAACGTACAGCAATATGGCGAAGTTCCGCACCCATATGCCAATCTGCAGAAGCACATTCGATAAAATAATAGTTTGTATAAACCGGTTGCTAAGCAACCCCGGCGCTTTTCCGGCACCTTGTTCCGAAACCAAACGTTCCACACTCCTCTAAAGCCGCCGATCCGGCAGCCCGTAATTGATCATGAATTTGATACTCCTTTAAGGCAAAAAAGGCAACCCGCAATAGGGCATCGGCCGCCGGCCTTGCCTCTTTCCCTCATACGCTCATCGGACAAGCGCTGAAATTGCCTATTTAAGATGAACTCGGACTTTCGACTCTTCCCATTAAACTTCAATTATCGATCATTTTCATCCGCAAGTTTTTCCCAGCCACGCTTCCGGCATTTTTCCGCCTTTTATCATAACCCGATTCCGGCTCGTCCGTTTCTTACGGATTGCTGAATTTGCTTACTTTTTCGATTAACCATGGCTTGATCAAAGGCAAAACGGCAGCCGGCTGCATCGCTTTGGAATGATCCATGCCGCTTCCCTCGATCCTCTCGATCTCCCAGCCCAGCTCTACCAGACGCTCTTTGTTTTTGGCCAGCCGTCCGGCGATATCCACCGTCACATTACCGAATCGGCTCCCGTATACGATCGTATCCTGTTCTCCCGCGAAGGCCAGCCTTGGAATGGTCAGCTTGTGCTGAACGGTCCGATCGTCAAAATCAGCCAAGCTTTGGTACAAAGTCATAAATTGCTTCAAAACATTCGGATCGATCGTAATGGGGACGTTATCCCAGTCGATATGGTCCGGATCCCAGGACTCGTTTGCCGGTTCGTCAGGCCGACTCCCGGCATGTTGCCGCTCGCTACTCAGCGCCTGTTCGTACGTTTTGACAGTTACCGTCGTCATTTCGCGGTACGGACCTTCATACGGCGGGAAACCGCCCATGATGAAACTATCGAGCCGATCGGTCCGGAGGGCTAGCTGCAAGCCAACAAGCGCGAGCCAGGAATAACCATAGTAGCTGAAGCGGTCAACCTTCATGCTGTCGGCGATGCGCAATAAATCTTTCACGATAAGTTCCGCCGTCAAAGCTTCCGGATTCGGATGGGAAAACAAATGACCTTCGTAATCCAAATATAACACGCGAAAGGAATCGTTAAGCCCTTCGACAAAGTGTTGCCCGAACTCCGGATCGATCCCCCACATCGCCAATCGTTCGGCTTCCTGGCCGGTCACCGTTTTTTTGGCGACAGGCAGCATCACCGTCCTGCCCGCAGCATTACCCGTCAGGCCGACTTCAATCTCCGATCCGTCCGTCAGCTGTACCCGCTTGATCACCTTCACCACTCCCTCTGCTACTTCTCACCCCTATCATATAACATTGATGCAATCTTTCGGTTTAGCTCGGCCGGCCACTTGATTTGCCTGCAATGTTCCCGTTTAATATTGTTGTAGGAGTTGAAGGTTATACTTGAAGGATGTGAGCCGCGAATGGAACCGGTCTGTACGCCGAAGCAACTTGCCGATCAATTAAAGGTAAGCACGACAACTTTACGAAGGTATGAGGATCAAGACTTGATCCCCGACGTCCCGAGAACGGACAGCAACCGTAGAGGGTATCGGGCTGTTCACATTCAAGCTTTCGTCGCCATTCGGGCGCTGCTGAAAGGGTTTGGCATTCCTGTTGTTTATGAAGTGATGAGGGAAGTGAAGGTAGACCGTAAAGTGGAAGGTCTGTGGTTACTCAACCAGCAGCTGCATGACAGCCATGTCGAGAAACAACGAGTGGAATCGACCTTGACCCTGTTCAGGCAAACCGATTTTTCCGAGTATCGGAATAAACCGCTTACTGATGCGATGACGATCGGGGAAGTGGCGGAGATCTGCGGAGTCCGGACGTCCGCGATCCGGCATTGGGAAAAGGAGGGCTTGATCCGGTCGGAGAGAAACATGCAAAACGGATATCGGGTGTTCTCTTCCAGCGAAATAAGGAAACTTATAGTAATCAGCAGCTTGAGAAAAACCGTCTTTTTTATCGACAGCATGAAACAGCTGCTTCATGACCTGGATACGGAAAACTTGGCGAGCGTAGAAAAATCGTTCCAGCTGGCTCTAGACAAACTGAATGTCCGGTTAACCGCACAATATCAAGGAATCGCGGAAATGATGAACTATATACATAAGTTGAACCTGTATCGGCAACAAGGTCCAACTTGAAGAAATTAGGTGCGGCGTATGTATTCGTTTTCGAGAATTCCCATAATAACTAGCGACTCATAAGTACCTTGAACCTGAACACAATCTCGCAGCACTCCCTCGACCACGAATCCCGTTTTCTCGTAGAGCAGCCTTGCTATGCGGTTATGCGCTTTGACGTCCAGCCATAACCGATGTGCGCGGATAGTCTCGAACACATACGTTTGAAAGAGGCGGATCGCTTCTTTACCATACCCGTTCCCTTTTTGAGTTATTGCGATTCGCGTCAGTTCTACACAGTTATTCGGGTTGGTTATTCCTGCAGCTATGATATAACCGACCGACCGGCCTTCCGGGTCCGTAATCACCATATGAAGATGGTTCTCGCTATTAATCGCTTCAAGATGTTTCTCCCGCGGCCAGGTAATAACGTAGGGGCGGTTCTCCGGATGTTGTTCGGTTTGTTGAACAAAGTCCAAATCGTCCTCGTTTGTTTTTCTAAATCGTATTCGGCCGGATTCCGCTACAATGACATGAGACATCAGTCAGATCACCTCCTTTCGGTCATTGTTAGTTACATGTTCACTTACATGAGTTATTTGATCATCTTCCTTACTCCGTTCTCACAAGCTTCATACAGTAAAAGCGGATACTCGGATAACGATCGTATTCCTCGATCGTCTCCAGTCTCCATTTCAACTCGCCGAGGATATCGAGCAACTCTTCTTTCCAGTGATACTTCACCATATCCATATACATCAAATGTCCGCCCGGCTTCAACATAGCGGAAATGGCAGTGAACGTTTTCCGGTATGCTCCGATCTCGTTAAGGGCCGATCCGATCATCGTTACCAGGTCATACTCCATACTTGGCAGCGGGCAAGTTAAAAAGTCATCACACCGAACGGCCGACGGATTCGGATGCCCCTCCCGCTTTTGCCTGTAAGAAAAGCTCTCGCATATGCCCGGATCGATATCGATGCTCGTCAACTGCCCGTTGCCTTGCAGGAAGTATCCTAAATAATCGTCCCATTCGCCAACTCCGATTCCGATATTGCAAGCTTTCATACCTGGAGCCGCCTCAAACTGTCTCAACAAAAAATCCCGCGTCTCCATCTCCAAATACAGACTCTTCGGCGACATGTTCCATTGGTACGCCTCCGGTTCCCGCATGTTCAAATAAAATTGCAGCAGTTGTTGGTCGTCCATGGGATCTCCTTCTCGTATGGGATAGACGGGTTGTACTTGTTCCAGTTCATACGGTTCGCCAGTTTATGGAGACAGCTTCTCGTCTGCACGTTCAGTCTCCGGGCTGGGAGACCAGAGACCGTTCTCCAATATCCGATTCCCCCGGTTCCCATCCTGTTGTTTGCGACCAGAGATGAGCCTTCTGCAAAATCTCCCATACGACCGGCCCTTTCCCTTCCACATACTTTGACCGCTCATGCTTATAGAGCTGCATCAACCGGTGTTTTTCCTCGGCATACCGCACGCAATCTTCCGGATGTTGTCTTAAATAGTCTCTGAACAGTAAAGTCATCTGTTCCGCGAAACTACCGGCCTGTCTTACATGGAGGTGCATTCTGACGTGTCCCGGCCTTTCCCGAAAATACCGTTTCGTCAAATCCGCATTTTCGCTTCTGAATACGAACCCGGCCTCCTCGATTGGAGTCACATACTTCGCCGTATCCCCTAAGTTACCGATTGAGATTTGGATGTCGAGGATGGGCTTCGCATCCAAACCCGGTATTGAGGTGGAGCCTACATGATCGATTCGAAGCGCGGTCTGTTGCAAGCGTTTCTCAACCTTGTACCGATCTCTATAAATTTTGTACTTGGCGATTATCCATTGGTCTTCCATTCTCAAGTCAACGCTCCTTATGCATGAACCGTTATAATTCCACTTTCATAGTGACTGCTGCCCCTTCCAATGCTACTTCTTGAAATCCGCCTACAGTGATGTTGGACAGTTTGTCCCTATGAACCAAGCCAATCCTGAAGCACATAACACTCCTCCAGCAACCGGTCTTCAATATGAATCCGGCAGCCGGCGAATGCGGCGAGAAGCTGTTCGGCCGCCAGAAGCGTATACGGAATCGACCATACGGTTTCTTCCGGGTGCCATCGTCTTCCGGGGATGGATCTGATCCGGCCGATCCCTTCCTTGTCAAAAACAAGGAACTTCACAGCGAGCGTTGCATCATTTCGGATGAATACGGAAATTTCCAAGAGGCTCACCCCTCCATTGTAACATTATTCCAGAACGTCGATAAGAAAAGCTTCTAAACCAAGCCTTTCCCATGAAGAAAGACCCTGCGTTAGCGGTAACTTATCTTGGTTCAAAATGTCTGGGTTCGCTTTAACGCTTTAGCGAACTTAAACATTCTGAATCGATAACAAAAAAGGGAGGCATGCCGAGTCTACAAAGACCCGGAATCCTCCCGATGCTTTCGGTTAGCTTCTAATTCCTGATTCCTATCATACGCTACTCTCAGCTACACGTAAACCTTCATCGCAACCTAGGTTTCCGCCTGTTACCGGCCGACCCCGACCGCCAGCGCTTCCCGGATCACTTGACCGAGTCGCCGGACCCCTTCACGGATTCGTACCTCGTCCATATTGGAGAAGTTGAGCCTCATCGTATTTTCGTGACCGCCGTTCGGGAAGCAGGACCCGCCCGGTACGAATGCGACCATCTGCTTCAAGCTGCGCTCCAGCAAATCCCTCGCGTTAAGACGCTCCGGCAGCTCGACCCAAGCGAACAACCCTCCGGCCGGCTTCGAGAACCGGACTTCCTCCGGCATTTCCTCGCGCAACGTATCGATCATGACGTCCCTGCGTTTTCGATAGACGTCCACGATCCCTTCGATATCCTTATCAAGATCGTATTCGTTCAAATACAGATCGAGCTCGCGCTGAACGACGGTGGAGGATTGCAAATCCGTCGCCTGCTTGAGCAGCACATATTTGGTTATCACCTCTTGTTCTCCCGCAACCCAGCCGATCCGGTACCCCGGGCAGAACGTTTTGGAAAATGTGCCGAGATGAATCACCCGGCCTTCGCGATCGAGCGACAACACGGTGGGCACAGGGTCGCCTTCGAACCGCAGATCGCCGTAAGGATGATCCTCGATCACGGCCACCCCGAACTCGTCGGCAAGTCGCACGAGCTGCTCTCTCCGCTCCAATGACCAGCAACGGCCGGTCGGATTTTGAAAATCCGGGACGACATAAATCAGCTTGATCTTCGCTACCGTCTGTAGCAGCTTGCGCAGATGATCCGGGTCCATCCCGAACTCGTCCGTCTGCACCTCCACAAACTTGGGGCGATACGTCGTAAACGCTTGAATCGCTCCCAAATATGTAGGACTTTCGCACAAGACGACGTCCCCTTCGTCCAGAAACAGTTTCCCTGTCAAATCCAGTCCCTGCTGCGATCCGCCTGTAATCAGAATATTTGCGGCTGTCATGGAAACGCCGAACTTGCCGTTCATCCGGCGGGCGATCTTCTCGCGCAGCGGCGTATATCCTTCGGTCGTGGAATATTGCAGAGCCTGCATCCCTTGCTCGCGGATGACACGGGCAGCGATTTTCTCGATTCGTTGGAGCGGGAACAATTCGGGAGCAGGCAGTCCGCCCGCAAATGAGATCATCTCCGGTTGTTCCGTCAGTTTCAGTAGCTCGCGAATGTCGGATGCTTTGATCGAAGCCATCCGGGTTGCATATCGTAAAGACGTAGTCATATGAAGGGCCTCCTGCCATTTATGAAAATTCAATTCCGGTGGATGTTCAAAAAGTCCGCTTTTGATCACGAAGCCGATCAGGAAGCCCGCTCGACATCGAATATGGAATTCAGCCGGAACCTCCAGTGCTCACGTAGCTGCCACTACGCTCCGCTCCTCATTTCCTAGCTTCATCCCATCTTCTCGGTGCTGAAAACCGGACTTTTTGAACTCGCATTATAAGAGAATGTTCAAAAAGTCCGCTTTTGATCACGAAGCCGATCAGGAAGCCTGCTCGACATCGAATATGGAATTCAGCCGGAACCTCCGGTGCTCACGTAGCTGCCACTACGCTCCGCTCCTCATTTCCTAGCTTCATCCCATCTTCTCGGTGCTGAAAACCGGACTTTTTGAACTCGCATGTATAGTGATTCAAACGATCGGTATCGTTCCTTCCTGTTCGCGCTCTCCGGTAACTTCCGGACCTTCCGTCGCGTCTTCCACCGCGGCGCATAACCGCCGGATGCCTTCGCCGATCCGTTCTATGTCCGCACGTGCGAAGTTTAACCGGATATAGGACCCTTTAGGTTGTTCGGCAAAAAAAGGCGCGCCCGGGATATAATCGACCCCGCGATCCGCGGCCCGCACCGCCAGCTCCTGAACGTTAACACAGCCCGGCAGCCGCAGCCACAAAAACAAACCGCCCATCGGAACATCCCACTGCATCCCCGGTACCGCATAACGCTTCAGAGCGTCGCACATCTCGTCGCGTCTTGCCCGGTACAGCGTCCGGATTCGGGCGAGATGACGATCGACCGCGCCTTCGCGAAGTGCCGCCTCCAGCAGCTTTTGAGCAACCGAGTTCGTATGAAGGTCGTTCAGTTGCTTCATTCGACCCATCACTTTCAGGATCGGCTTCGGCGCCGCGATCCATCCGATCCTCATGCCCGGCCCCAGCAGCTTGGAAAACGTGCCGATATACAACACGTGCGCATGCTCATCCATCGCTTTGATCGGCAGCGGGCTTTTCTCCCCGTAAGCAAGCTCGCCATACGGATCTTCCTCCACGATCGGCGTACGGTATCTATATGCGAGGTGCAGAAGCGATTCTCGGACGGATGTATCCATGAGCCGACCGGACGGATTCTGATACGAGGGGATGACGTAAATAAATTTCGGCCTGTAGCTTCTAAGCAGCGATTCCATCGCATCCAGTCGCAGCCTTCCGTCCTCGTCGACAGGTACTCCGATCACGGTCGCTCCAGCAGCGCGAAACGTCTGAAGCGCGCTGAAGTAGGTCGGCTCCTCCGCCAGCACGCAATCGCCCGGCGAGAGCAGCGTCCGCGCGATCAGATCCAGTCCCTGCTGAGCCCCTGATAAGACGATCACTTCCTCCTTCGAGCAACGGATGCCGCGATCCCGCATCCGGTCGCATAACGCCTGGCGCAGCGACGCCCTTCCCTCGACGGGACTATGCAGCATAACCTCCCCGCCGTCCTCGGTGAACAGCCGGCCCGCCATCTGCTGCAGCTCCTCCAGCAGTTCGGGTTCGGGCAAAGGAACGCCGACGCCGAACGATACTGCGTCCTGTCTCTTCGGGAGCGCCAGCAAGTCGCGAATGAGCGATGAACTTTCGGCAGCCGCCTTGGCGGTCAGCATCGGTTTCCAGTACAGCGAAGCCGGAGCCGAGGCGGAGTCCGTTACTTCACCGGCCCCTTCGTCCGTTTCCTCGGTATCCAGGACAATCGTGCCGCGCCCGACAAACGATTCAACCAGTCCGGCCGCCTTTAATTCGTGATACGCATTCAATACCGTGCTGCGATTGAGGTCCAGCCGCTCCGCAAGCTTCCGTTCAGGAGGGAGCCGATATCCCGGGGGCAGCAGCCCAGTCACGATCCGGTCGCGGATCTGCTGCTTGATCTGCAAATAAATAGGAATCGGGCTAGCCCGGTCAATGATAATATTCATGGAATACGGGCACCCCCTCGAAATATTCCGATAATGGTTCGCTCCAATTTAGTTTATCATAGTAAAACGCTTTGAAAAGAGCCAATTGGACCGCTATATCAACCATCCAATTAAGCGTGGTTATCTATTCACTAGAACAACATCCTATTCATTCAGTCCAGTTCGGACGCACACCGTTGCATGGAGCACGCCATTTCCCAAACAACAAAAAAGAACCGCCTCGAAGACGGTTCGTCATTTCCTTAATTGCATTAATGTTTAATGTTATTAAGAATCGATTACCAAACCGGCATCCTCTTCCCGCTCGGCGGACAAAACCGGTTCAGATCAATATTTTCATAAATTTATCGGCAGACGCGCCGGGTTCCATCGCAAATGAAACATGTACCGATTTCCCTGACGGATGCTCGAAATATTGCCCGTTCAGCTCAAACCCTTTCTGCCTAGCCGTCCGGTACAGCTTCGGAAACGTTTGGGCAGCCGCGATCGCCGCCTCTTTGGCGGAGTAGGCGTGGAGGACGACCGGTTGTTCCTCGGCATACACTTTCATGACTACATGATAGCTCCGGGCTGACGACTCTTCAACGTAAAGTTCATAATCCAGGTCAAACGCGTGGTATACATTCCCCATATGAAACCATCCTTTCTCTGTACGTCTACTAGGTTCGACAACCGGAGCGGTTTGTCCTTCTGCCGGAAACGAAAAGAAGCTGCATCCCGGCTTGACCCGGAACCAGCTTCTTCGTTGTTTATTTAAAACGTTTGATAAAGTCTACCGCTTTGCGGATATCCACTTCCGGCTGGTCGCCGACTTCGCGTTCAATCGTCAGGTATCCGGTGTAGCCAATATCAACAAGCGCTTTGAAATAAGCGTCGAAGTCGACTTTGCCTTCTCCGAGCGGAACTTCCTTAAAGATTTCCCCGGAGCGGACCATCTCGGCGATTTTGCCGTGATCCATTGGCTCGTAGCCGATTGCCCCATAGATCTCGCGAGGGTCGACTTCTTTATAGCGGACGCCGTCTTTCACGTGCGTATGGACGATATAATCTTTCAGCGTATATACTCCTTGCACCGGATCGTCGCCGGTAACCATGACCATGTTCGCCGGGTCGAAGTTGACGGATACGCCTTTGCTCGACAGCGTGTCCAGGAAGCTTTTCAGATGAGCCGATGTCTCCGGTCCGGTTTCGATCGCGAAATAACCGCCCATGCTGCTCGCATATTGGCTGAGTTCTTCGCAAGCCGCTTGCATCGTGTCGAATATTTCTCCGCTATGATCGTGAGGCACGATGCCGATATGCGTGGTGACGATGTTCGTGCCAAGATCTTGAGCCAGATCCAAGATCCGTTTCGATTTTTCCACCTTGGCCGGGTTGGCCTCTTTATCCTGAAAGCCGTGTCCGCCCAAGTCGCCGCACAGCGCGGATATTTCAAGTCCGAGCGAATCGATGTAGCTTTTCAGCTCGCGTCTGGCCGCCGGAGACAAATTCTCCGGGTCCATTTCACCTTTAACCGCGTAAATTTGGACGCCTTCCGCGCCAACCTCTTTCGCCTTTTTCAAGCCTTCGCGGACGCCAATGCCGAAGCTGTCAACGATTACGCCGATTTTGTTCGTCAGTTTCAACCGAAATCTCTCCCTTAATCGTAATTCATTCTCTCTCATAAGGCGGCATACCGGCACGGAGCCGATATCCGGCAAAAGTCTCCTAATTGTATCATATCAAAAGGAGCTTTCCTTCATTGTACTAGATTTCGGCCTACAAACACCAGTCCCATTTACTCGGCGCATCCGCTTTCGGCATTCTTCCCGGCAGGATTAAAACGAACGGACCACTTTTTCAATCGCTTCCGCTACATCATGCATCGCTTTGTCGTCCGACAGCAGCACGTTTTGACCCAGCCACAGCGCTTCCTTGGCGCAGAGGCGTTCGCAGACCGGGCAGTCGTATTCGCGTTTTTGTCCGGTCCACATCTCCGTCATCTCCAAAATGGAAATATTGCGGTTCAGCGGAATGTAGCCGGCGGCGAGCGGAATGCCTTCTGCGTTGACCCGCTTGATAAACTCGTTTTTGTCCGCCTGCTCGGCGAACGCCGAATCCAGCTTGAACATATAGAGATGATAGGCGTGCCGGGTAATTCGGGCATCCTGCTTGAGCAGCCGCAAACCCGGAATTTGCGAGAGTAGGCCGTTTAACAGCGAAGCATTTTTCTCGCGCGTACGCATCTGCTCCTCGAGACGGGTCATTTGGGCCAGCACCACAGCCGCTTGAAACTCGGTCATCCGGTAATTTTGCCCAAACCGGTCGTGTTGATACCAGCCTCCGTTCGGCACGCGTCCGACGTTGCAGATCGACCACGCGTTTTCCCACAGCTCCGCGCTGTTGGTTGTAAGGATTCCGCCTTCGCCGGCGTTTAAGTTTTTACTCGACTGCAGGCTGAACGTCCCGGCATCGCCGATCGCGCCGACGCCTTGCCCTTCCCACGTCGCGCCTACCGCTTGAGCGGCGTCTTCGATCAATGCGAGGCTGTGCTTGGCTGCGATCTCCTTCAACCGGGTCATATTAGCCGGAGCGCCGGCGATATGAACGGCGATAATCGCTTTCGTCTTCGGCGTAATTAACGGCTCGATCCGTTCCGGGTCGATGAGCAGCGTATCCTCCTCGATATCCGCGAACACCGGGATGATCCCGTACGCAAGCGCAGCCGATGCGGTAGCAATGAACGTATACGGCGGGACGATCACTTCGTCTCCCGGCTTAAGGCCGGCCGCTTGCAGCGCTACCGTAATCGCTACGGTACCGTTCACGACGCTGACGGCGTATCGGGAGCCTTGCAGCTCGGCAAATTTGCGCTCCATCTCGGGCAGTTTCGGCGAGTAATTCGGCTTGCCAGCGCCGCCGGCTCCTCCCCATTTGCCGGACTCCAGCACTTCCTTCAGCAGCTCCAGCTCCAAATCTCCATAAATGGGCCACGAAGCGAACGGTTCCTTCCGAACCCGCTCGCCTCCATCGATAGCAAGCTTATTATTCATATCCAATCCCCTTTCCATTGCGGTGTCGATCCTCTGCAACACCAGTGTAAGAGGTTTCGGGAACGGACGTATGCCATTTCAAAGAGCCTACTGGACATTTTTTGATTCCTCTGCACGGAAAATGAAGGCATGACGGTCCTGTCCTCGCAAAGGCGCAAAAACAAATTCCTGCTCAGCTGCAGAAATTTTCCTCTGCATGGGCCGGAAACGAGCGCGTAGGCTGGAATGTTACCTTCCGGAGCGTCAATCATTTCCTGCACAACAACAAAAACCCGCCGGTTGGCGGGGAACGTTATATTGATGCGGCTATTGCTTCTTCAATTGCTCCCGGGCCATCTTAATCATCTCGCGAACCATCGCGCCGCCGATTTGTCCGCCGATCTTGCCAGCATCCTCGGTCGTCAATTGTCCGTTGTCTCCGGACGTAAGCGGAATTCCTAACGTTCGGGCTACCTCAAATTTCACATGATCCGGCTGCTCCGGGCTGACCGCATACCCTTCCTTCTTCATTACCGCTACTTTGAATGCGTCCAGGCTCTTCCCGGCCTCGGGCACGATCGGCGTCCGTCTGGATCTTCTTCGGGCCATACTGATCACCTCAGGTAGTAGGTTGTCCAGCCGACTTCCCGGTTATTCGAAAGCCGAACCTTGGGATTTGGTCGATCGTCTTATATAATAGAACATGGAAGACTATTAATCCGCCATTATTGCACGCTGTTTTTCGTGCATACATCGGCATTTCAAATGAGGGATATCCGAATGAATATTGCATTTTTTCTCGTGCCGAAGCTCGAAGTCATTTGTTTGACCGCCCAATCTACACTCCGGCAGGCGCTGGAGCGGATGGAGTATCACCGGTATACTGCGGTGCCGGTTTTGTCCGAGGAAGGCCGTTATATAGGGACGATTACAGAAGGGGACCTGCTCTGGTTTCTTAAGAACACCGAGGGTGTCACGTTCGATAACGCGCACCGCCACCTGATCTCGTCCATTCCGATGCGGATGCATAACCAGCCGGTGTATATCGGGGCTAACATGGAAGATTTGATATCGAAGGCTAAAGCGCAAAACTTCGTACCGGTGATTGACGACCGGGAGCACTTTATCGGAATTGTCCGCCGGAGCGATATTATCGAATACTGCGCGCAGCAATTGTTTACCGCCGCTGCGAGCTCGAAACGAACCATATAATCAATCGTTCCCGCCAAGGGCTGCGCCGGCATGATGCCGTTCACGCGGCCCTTGGTGTTTGTTGTCCCCTATCCCAACAGGACCGGCTCCCGTCCGACTCTCCCCTCCAACTTTTTACTTGACAGGGAAAGATCCCATCTAATAACTTACTCATTAGTAACATTACTTTGAAGTAACTTATTTCGACCCTAAACGATAATCACGGTAAGAAAAGGAGCAGAACACGGTATGACGCGAGAAAAAGGTCATAAAGGTAAAGAAAGCCGGAGCCGGCTGCTGCATGCGGCGGCGAAGGAATTTGCGCTGAACGGATTTCATGAGACCAAGGTGAGTTCGATCGTAGCCGCCCATGCAGCACGAGACGTCTCGTATTCACTGCCCGTTGAGGGTCGGACCGCTTTTCGGTCGTAGGCGACGTCGAACGCTTTCTCGTAATGCCCGGCGACCATCTGTTTTATAAACGACTTGGAGCTGCTAGTCCGCTGAAGCGTTTCGATCGGCTTCGTCTGAACCCATATCACGGCCAGCAAATAAACGATTAATAGGAAAAGCAGCCCCCATAAGACACGGTCGATGATTTTCCGGACTTTCGGATTCAAATGTCTCAGCTCCTATCGTTACCCGTTGTGGGTGTCTCCCCTCTTGCCTGTCGTCAGCCGGTAAAACATTTGGCGTAAAACCGGCGGATCACGTGAGCGTCATATTTGCCGCAGAGACGAGCGTTCTGCGAACAGATCGGCCAAATAATTACCTTTGTCTGTAAAAGCCGAGTAGAAATGAGTGACACACAAAGGTTTCCCCTGCCCGGCGGAAAATAATTCAAACGTTCCCTGCTTCGTCTACACCATTATCGGCTCCCACTTCAACATTCAGGCCTCACCTCCACCTGGTTCGGTTGGACGGAATTGCTTGTTGAGGCTTTGACATATTTCCGAAAGTAGTCTCTCGTCTCCTTATGGGATAGTCGGCTCTCTACATCAGCCAAGTCCACCATTGCTATATTGTCAATCTCGCCGCCGGTTAACTTCCAATCGTCACCGTTCCCCAAGTACTCCACTATAAACATGATCGTTTCTTGACGCTCATAACCTATTTTAGCGCAAATTTCTTCTCCGAACGTAAACGTAAAAGGCTCCGGAAGCCGCTGGACCACCCTAAAACAGTCGGAGCCCGTTTCCTCCTGCAGTTCTCTTAGGACCGCCTGCTCCAGACTCGAATCGGAATCCTCGATTCCGCCCTTGGGAAAATCCCATACTCCGTCCATTTTACCGTAACTGCTTGCTACTTTATGAACGAGCATGACTTTATTCCCTTGAAAGACAACCGCACCGACCGCTTTACGGACTGCCCTGTAATGAGACGTATCCCCCAGCATTTCTATTGCGGTATCACCGCGATCCGAATCGAGGACGACCTTGCTTAAGGCTGTCGGGTGGATGAATGGCGGCTGCCACAGCTTCTCCAGCGGATCACCTCGAAAGTAAGCCATCATCATCTTTAAGGCGACCGCATGCGTAACAATCAATATAGTTCCGCCCTGGTGGGCAGCAATAAGTTCCGTTAAAGCCGGAATAATCCTTTCGGATAACTGAACAAACGTTTCTCCCCCGGTTAAAGGAACATAAGTATGCGGCTTGTTCCAAAATGCAAAATGCCTCGCAGAATCCGTACGATCCAAATCGATCCGTTTTTGTCCCTCCCAGCCTCCTAAATGAATTTCTTTCAAAGAATCCATCGGGATTAACAGGATATTGCGAGTTCCTCGGATGCGATCGGCCGTATCCGATGCCCGTTTGCTCGAACTGCAATAAATCGCATCGATCGGCACCTTTTCCAGCTTCGCACCCAGCCATTCCGCCTGCTGCTTTCCCAGCTGAGTGAGCGCAGAATCCCGATGACCCTGCAGCCGTCCTTCCACATTCCATTCCGTTTCTCCGTGACGGGTTAAGTAGAGGGTTGTTTTCATCGTAGAATTTTCAGCCCCTTTTCCAAAAACTAACACAAATAGAGGCGGTTTGCACCCCTTATTTCCACCAACTGGCGGGGGATTCGCCCTTCTCACCGATTTTTACAGGGTACAAACCGCTCTCATTCGGTTCCTGCCACGATGAATCCCCCGGCATAAGAGGTAGCTTTTCTGGGTTCAGATTGTTCCGGTTCGCTTTAGCGCCTTAAACACTTTGGCGAATATAGTTATCCCATGCTGAGCCAATTAAAAAAAAACGTACGGTGAGCTTCCGGACGGTCCTTTGACGTACAAACCCATACGCTAACGCGTGAAAGAGAATGGGTACCACCTTCTTTTGCTCCAGCCGCTCGCCCTCAGTCGTGTTGTCTTTTTGCGGTGGTATCGCTAACGAACCCAGCAACCGTTATCAGAGCCGAATGGGGGCGTTTGAATTTGTAACGAACTCTAGTATGGTTATTTCCGCAAATCAGATTCGTTTTTTGCCACTTTCGGTTCAATAACGATCCCTGGATTCGTTACGTCTGGAAAAACGTCGTTTTTCAGTCATAAGCGTGATCCAATTCGTTAGTCATCGGACCTGAGTTTACGTTCTCTAACGCCAAGGAAGGAAACCCCTTCCCTTCATTTAGCACGGTAAAGAGCTTAAACTTCCTGGCAGATAAAAAAGCCTTTCTACCCACGAAATTTTATAAATTATACGTATAAAAAAAGCTGTCCACATCCAAATCGATGCGAACAGCCCTTGTATATCAAGATGAAAGATGATGACACATTCCCGGCGGTCCCGCTCCCGGATTAAAACTTAAAATCGTCGTCCGACAGCGGCTCGACGTGAATGGTGCGCACGTAACCGTTGCCCTTCTTGGAGAAGAAATCATGCTGCTTCGTGCGAGTGCTGATTCCGTTGAAGACGATCGGATTCACTTCCTCCTCGGGGAAGGCCGGTTCCTGTCCCAAGTTCATCAGCGCTTTGTTCGCGTTGTACCGGACAAACTTCTTCACTTCCTCAGTTAGTCCGACCGCATCGTACAACTGCTCCGTATACAGCTCCTCGTTGCGGTGCAAGTAGTGAAGCAGCCCTTGGAACGTCTCCAGCGCGTCCTTCTGCTCGTCTTCATCCAGCTCTGCGAATACCTCTTGAGCCAGTACGCCTACGTATAACCCGTGAATACTCTCGTCTCGCAAAATCAGGTCGATCACTTCGCCGCTGCTCGTCATTTTGCCTTGCCCGGCCAAATACAACGGGTAGAAAAATCCGCTGTAAAACAAGTAGCTCTCGAGCAGCACCGAAGCCGCCATCGCCAAGTACAAATCTTTGCGCGTCTCAATCGAGCGGTAATATTGCGAGATCGTCTCCGCTTTCGTTTGCAAGAAGCGGTTATTCTCCACCCAGCGGAACACCCCGTCGATCTCTTCGGTCGTCGCCAGCGTCGTGAAGATGCTGCTGTATGACTTGGCGTGGATCTGCTCCATCATGCCCATAAATCCGAGCACCGCTTTGCGCTGCAGGCCGTCCACATGCTCCATGATCTTCGGCATGCCGACTCCGCCCTGCACCGTATCGAGCAGCGTCAGTCCGCCAAGCACCTTCATATACAGCTCGCGTTCGTCTTCATTCAGCGTAATCCACGACATTTTGTCGTCGGAAAGCGGAATTTCCTCGTCCGTCCAAAACTGCATAATGTTCTGATTCCAAAAGGTATTGGTAAAATCGTCGTCCGGACGGTTCCAGTTGACGGCTTTATGCGCCTTTGCCTCTTTCATGAGCCCATGATCTCCTTCCGTCCATCCACCCCGTTGTTACACGGAGCAGCTGACGCATTCTTCGACGGACAAACGATTCGTCCGGGTGTAATACAGCGACTTCAGCCCTTTTTTGGCGGCATATATATAGTAACGGGCAAGCTGTCTCGTCGTCACGTCGCTGTTCACATGCAGAACCGTGGAGATGCCCTGGTCGACATGCGTCTGAATCTCGGCGATCAGATCGATGACCTTAAACTGGTCCATGTTGTAAGCCGATTTATAGAAGAAGAAATTATCCCGATTCAAATACGGCATCGGATAATACGTAGTCGAGTTGGCATACGTGCGCGTCTCGATCGGCTCGACGATCGGCATAACGCTCGATGTCGCGTTCTGGATATATGAGATGCTTTGCGTCGGCGCAATCGCCAAACGGTAGGCGTGGTACAAACCGTGCTTCCTTACGTCTTCCTTCAGCTTGTGCCAATCTTGAGGCGACGGAAGGGCGATCCCTTCGAACAACTGCTTGATCTTATCCGATACGGGACGGAAGTCGTTCTCCACATAACGGTCGAAGTAAGTGCCTTTCGCATATTCGGACCGTTCAAAGCCCTCGAACACGATTCCTTTCTCGCGGGCGATATCCATGCTTTTCTCGATGGAATAAAAGTTCATCGCCATGAAAAACGTCCGGGCAAATTCAATCGCCTCCACGCTGTCGTACGCAATGCTGTTCTTGGCCAGGAAACCGTGCAGATTCATCGCTCCGAGCCCGACCGAATGCAGCTCGCGGTTCGCCTTCGCGACGCCAGGTGCATTCGAAATAAAAGTCATATCGCTAACCGCGGTGAGTGCGATCATCCCTTCATGCACCGACTCGCGGATCTTTTTCCGTTCCATCACATTGGCGATATTGAGAGACGCCAGGTTGCAGCTGATGTCGCGCCGGATGATATCGGCTTGACCGTAGTCGCCGATCTCCGACGTTTCCTGCAATTGGAATATTTCCGTGCACAGGTTCGACATTTTGATCGATCCGATATCTTTAAGCGCGTGAGCGCGGCTGGCGTTGCTGCGGTTCATCATGTAGGGATATCCCGATTCGAGCTGGATCGTGGCGATTTTGACGAGCATGTCTCTGGCTCCCATAACCGCTTTTTTACGTATGCGGCCGTCGGCCATCAGCACGTCGTACATATCGTCCATATCCATATCGTCCAAATGGGTGCCGTAAGCCCGGTATACCGAGTATGGCGCGAATACGTGAAGCGGCTCGTTTTGCTCGGCCAGCTTATAAAATTTATCCGGCACGATCAAGCCGATCGATAACGTCTTCAGGCGGGATTTCTCGTCCGCGTTAATTTTTTTGCTGTCCAGAAACTCGATGACGTCCCAGCCGAAAATGTTGTAGTACGCCGCTCCGGAGCCTTTGCGCTGCCCCATCTGGTCGGCATAGGAGAACGCGTCCTCCATCAGCTTGAGCACCGGCATGATGCCTTTGGCTGCGCCTTCGACGCCCTTGATCGGCTCGCCGCGGCCGCGCAGCTTCGACAAGTTGACAGCTACGCCGCCCCCGATCTTGGACAGCTGCATGCACGTGCCGATGCCGTAATTGATCGAATTCAGCGAATCGTCGAGCTCGAGCAGGAAGCACGATACCATTTCGCCGCGCCTGCTCTTGCCTGCGTTCAGGAAGGTCGGCGTAGCCGGCTGCAGCCTGCGCTCCATCATCGATTCGGTCAGTGAGCGGGCCGCGTCCATATCGCCGCGCGCCAGATGGAGCGCAACGATCGCCACACGGTCCGGGAAATGCTCCATATATAGGGAACGGTCGTCGCTTTTTAAAGCGTAATCCGTGTAAAACTTCGATGCCGCCATGTAGGACGGGAATTCGAACTGGTATTGATGCGCGATGTTATAGATTTCTTCAACCTGTTCCATCGTGTATGTATCCAGTACATTTTCGTAAAAGTCGTTGTCGATCATATGACGGATTTTCTCAGCCGTCGAAGCAAAACGAACGCTTTTGCGGCCGACTTCCTCCATAAACGCCACGACCGCCTCCTGGTCTTTATCCAGGCTGAAAAAGCCGTCCTGATCGCGCTGCATCAACATGTTGTTCAACTCAATATGCCGCAACTGCGTTCACCTCCCGTACGAACTTCTCTACATCCTGCGACGTTCCGGCCAGTTCGAACTTGGCCAGCAC
The DNA here is from genome assembly GCF_036577605.1 of Paenibacillus sp. GYB004. NCBI lineage: Bacteria > Bacillati > Bacillota > Bacilli > Caryophanales > Paenibacillaceae > Paenibacillus > Paenibacillus sp. GYB004. The sequence goes on along the minus strand of NZ_JARBDB010000047.1, from coordinate 232,094 downwards.
CGGCACGCCGTACAAGTCGGAGATCCGGTCCGCGCTCCGCGCGAAGCCTTCTCCCCAATTACGGTTGCCGCTCGCGCATACGCCAATCATCTTGGCCGAGTTCCGTTTCAGGAAGTTCAGCGTTTTCTCCGGAGCCTGCCCGAATCCGGTTGTATAGGTAACGAGGACGAACGGCTCGTCGACAGTCATTTCTTCGTCAATCTTGACTGCCGGCAAATTCAGCTTGCTGACGAACCGTTTCACATTTCCCGTTCTGGAGTCGTAAGCGATCAACATCTGGATTCTCCTCTCTATGTACCCTAGACCCGCGAGTGTCTCTGCGGATGGGAAGATCCGCTTGCCGCAGGCAGCGGCTCCGCACCGATTCTGTTAAAAAAGACGCATCTGCGACAGCCCGGTGCCGGATGCGCCTTTTGCGCGCATGCCAAAGAACGCCTGCAAGCACAAGGACGATGCGGACACTTTCCTATCGACCGTAGGTAACGTGTCTAAGATATCGGGCAGGTCTCCTGACTCGGGGATCGGCACTTCAAGTCCGCCTTCCCGGCACTAGATGTGCCAGTGGCCAAGGACTGAAGCTACTCCCTTACAGTGGCGGGACCGTGCCGGCTTCTCACCGGACTTCCCTATTAAGCTATCGCGCCCAGTTGGGCGTGAAGCACCCGAACGAACAATATGTAGTTCATGGAATTTAATTTATATCAAGATATTGTGTTTGTCAATCGGTTCAGCCGCCTATTTAAGTATGAAAATATGAAAACGGAGAGAGGAAAAACGTCAATCTCGCATGGGGATTGAGATTCCCGACTTCAAAAAATTTTCGTCACATCTCCTCGTTTGCCCTGCCTCGCGCTTTTGCAAAAAACTAGTGAAAATGGATCTTCTCGGGACAAATTAATCAAGAATGGGAAAGGCAGGAGCATCTTCCGCGGCGTCTGCGGAAAACTCCTGCCTATATGATTCGGATAATTAGCGCCATTAAATAACATAATCCAGGACGTATTCCTCAGCGGCGCGATACGTTTTCGTCCCCGACAGCGGCGGAGCATACACATGTAAGGATACGGTTCGTCCGGACGCCGGATTGGCCATCTGATGGATTTGACCGTGCGGAGCATCCATTAGTTGACCTTCGCGCAGAATCGCCTCGGAGGACGCGCAGACGGCCTCACCCCGCCCTTCATTCCGGTAGATCGTATTCCGCAGCGTTCCTTCGATCACCAACGCGCAGCCGGCGGAACAGCCGTGATCGTGAATGCGCGTTGCGGTGCGAGCCGGAATATGGATCACGATCACTTCCGCCTCTTCCGTCCGGCCTATGACATTACGGCCGTAGAGGAGCTGGGCCGGTTCCGTTACATAGGGGGCAAGTTCCTCCTTCGTACACGCCAAGGACAACAGCATTTCCCGCAATTCGCGGACAGTCGGCTGCCGCAGAGCTGCCAGCGCCTTTTCCACTCGCTGCAAAACCTTCATGGGGATAACGACCTCCTGGATGTCGATCACAATCGCATACCCCATCTATATGCGGCGCACCCGCTTCGGGCAAGTTGTCAGACGCGTCTTCTCTACAAAAAACAGCCGTTCCACGCAAAAAAAATCCGCAAAATCGTGCGGATTTCTGCTTGAATCCATATTTGATACGCCTTTTCCGATCACAACGCGCGAATCATACCGCCGTCGACAAGCACGGCTTGACCGGTCACATACGTATTGGCGAATGATCCCAAAAATACGATCGCTTTCGCAAATTCTTCCGGCGTTCCGTAACGGCCCAGCGGAATTTGGCCCATCAGCAACGCACGAACCTCTTCCTCGGACGTCCCTTTTTTCTGTGCAGCCAGACGGTCCAGCTCCACGATCCGGTCCGTCTCGATCCGTCCGGGGCCGACCGTATTGACGAGAATCGAATCCGGACCGAGCTCGGCCGACAAACTTTTCGTCAAGGCGTACACGCCTGCGCGAAAGACGTTGGACAAGATCAGATCCGGGATCGGCTGCTTGACGGACACCGAAGTCAGGTTGACGATCCGTCCGCTCCCTTGCCGTCTCATATGCGGCAGCGCTTCGCGGATCAGCCTGACGACGCTCATCAGGTTTTGCTGGAATGCCGCTTCCCACGCTTCGTCCGCGAACTGGTCGAAGCCGCCTCCCGGAGGCCCGCCTGCGTTCGTCACGAGCACATCCAGCCGCCCCGTCCAATCGATAGCAGCCTGAACCGTCTTCGCTATATCTTCCTTCCGGTTAACGTCGGCCGCTACCGTCAGCACTTCACGGCCTGTCTCCCGCTCGATCTCTTCCTTGGCTTGCCGCAAATGGTCGGAGCTGCGGCTCGAGATGACGACGTTCGCCCCTTCCCGGGCGAATTCAAGCGCGCTCGCTTTGCCAAGTCCTTTGCTGCCCGCCGTAACGAGCGCCGTTTTTCCATCCAGCAGCATATTCATCTTGATCTGGTCGCTTCCTTTCCGATGTCTGTTTTTTGAAGGTTACAGGATCATGTCTTTTTCTCTTTGCGTCAATTTGCGGGCCGGGATGTCCAGCACGAGCCGCCCGCCCGACAAGCCCCACAGCCGGGTGGCGTTTCTCTCGGCCATCTCCAGATTCTGCATGGCGCAGATGACGATCAAGTCCTGATCCTTGCACAGCGCGCGCAGATCCTGCAGCACTTTACCCGCCGATTCCGGGTCCAGCCCCTTGGTCGGCTCGTCAGCAAGGATGACTTTCGCGCCTTGCGCCAGCGCCCGTGCGATTGCCACACGCTGCTGTTCGCCCCCGCTAAGCTTCTCGGCGGGAAGCATCTTCGCTTTATCGATCAGTCCGACCCGCTCCAGGTAGTCCATCGCCCGGATATGCTCCTCGGTAGACACCGTACCGGTTAGTTTGCGCCATAACGGCAGCTGGAAAAACCGCCCGCTGAATACGTTTTTGAGCGCGTTCTTTTTGAGATTGAGGGCCGGACGCTCCTCGAGGTACGCCCAGTCCTTGCGCAGCTTGAGCTTGTCCATCACATTTTTGTCGGACAGCTCCGTTCCATCTACGATCAGCTGCCCTTCCGTCCATCTTTGCTGGAGGGCGATACAGCTGAGCAGCGTCGATTTGCCGCTTCCGCTCGCTCCGATCAAGCCGACGAATTCGCCTTTGTCGACCTGAAAGCTCACTTTAGACAAAATCGTCTGGCCTTCGGGTAATGTTCGGGTTAGATTGCGTACGATGATCATTGAAATATCAGGACTCCTTTGCCTCGGCGGCTGCCGTTCCAGTAGCGGTTGCACAGGCATTTACGCTTCATTATATCACAGGCGCCCAGCGGTTGCGGAACCGTTTTCCCGCCCCGGTACATGGAAGCGAAAAGGCCTTTCGTCAAAGGGATGACAAAAGACCTTCCATCCACAGCAATCATCAAGCTAACTTACAGCGAAATGCTTTCCTTGCTCTTCAACGGATAACATTCGATCCCGTGCTCTTTCAGCATCGCGGCGAACCGTCCCGCATCCTGCTCGATCACCGGAAACGTATTGTAATGCAGCGGAATAACCCGCTTCGTATTCAGCCAGCGCGCCGCATATACGGCATCGTCCGGTCCCATCGTATAATTGTCCCCGATCGGCAGCGCCGCAAGCGAGATCCGGTTCATTTCCCCGATCAGCTTCATGTCCCCGAACAGCGAAGTATCTCCGGCATGGTACAAGGTTTTGTCGCCCATCGTCAAAAGAATGCCCGCCGGTTGGCCGGCGTATAAGTAGTTGTCGCCTTCGCGAAGCGAGGAACCGTGAAACGCCTGCGTATACTTGACCGTGAAGCCGTCGAACGTATACGACCCGCCGATGTTCATCGCATGGGCCTTTGCCCCGAGCCGCGTACAGTGCATCGCCAGCTCAAAAACGGCTACAATCGGACAGTCGTTGCGCTTCGCGATCTCGATACTGTCTCCGAAATGGTCGTCGTGCGCATGGGTGAGCAGTACGGCATCAACCTCGATCTCCCTGGGCGAGACTCCGGAAGACGGATTACCCGACAAAAACGGATCGATAATAACCTTTTTCCCGCCGCTCTCCACGTACAGGCAGGAATGTCCCAAGTATGTAATGTTCACGCGAATTCACCATCCTTCGTCCAATTGTTGGCTTCCCCCCCATTGTACATAAAATCGCCCGGAGAAGCCAACGATACGGGTGGAGGTGCATATTCCGATGTCTACATCCAAACGGCGCAAAGAAAATGCATGGAAAATGCGCAAGCAGAACCAGCAGCCTCACGGCAAAATTACGTCGCTAAAGGAATTGGCTGATCAGACTTCTCCTTCTTCTATCGATCAGTAAGCATCGCCGCCAACAAAACCCCGTACCTGCGGGCGGACTTGCGTCGCTCGTCAAATACGGGGTTGATCTCATTTGCCGGTCTGTTCCGGTTTCTAGGACTCCTGCTTGCCGATTCCGTTCGCGGATGGCGGGAAAGCTTTCGCCTTATCGGCATGAAGCGTGCGGGCTTCTTCCTTCATACTCGACATATTTTGCTGTTCCTTATAAGCTTTGCGGCGATGATAGGGCACGATGCGGGTCACCTCCGTCAGATGATAGTCGGCTCATACATGTACCGGAAACTGCCGGTCGTTCCTGCTTGCCTGCTGCCTGTTAATTGTCCTTGCTCTTCTGCTTGCCGGGCAGCCGCTGATCGGCCTTGCCTTTGCCCTGAGTCCGCCGGTTGCGTTCGTCCTTACGCTGCGTATCGTGAAGCTTGTCTAAGTACGATTGCGTATCGTCCACATTCGATTCCTCCTCGGCGTTACGGATGAATTGTATCCCTACAGGAATAAGAACACGCCCTTAGTGTATCCAGAACGAAAGTAAAACCGACACGTCCAAGCTGCCATTTCGAGCAAGCGGGCTTCAGCCGAAGAAATGCCGAAAAAGCTCCCTTCCCCGAGCTCGGGGCGGAAGCTTTTCGGTATACGAAGATATTATGCGCGCTGGCGGAAGAAGTTCCAGCCGCCGATCGTCGCCGGATTGCCTTCGTCGCTCGCAAGCAAAGCTTCATATTGAAGCGCAACTTTGCGGAACGCTTCGACATAACCGTCAATTTCTTCCGGACGGAAATGTTTGAACCAAGGCAACGAGTAGACGCGGGTTGCGATCGTCTCCGATACCGGCAAGCTGCCTTTCGGCTGACGCAGGTCGCGGTTTGCGTTCGCAATAATCGTCGGCTTGCCGTGACCGTATACGTCCGCCGTATGCTGCAGCGGATGCAAGTGCAGCGGCAGGTTGCAGCCCGGTCCGATCGGCACGCCTTCGGCGCTAACCGCCTGACAGAATCGCGTTACCGACAGTCCGCCGAGCTCCTCCGGCACATAATGTCCGTGCGTCGCGTACCAGCCGCCCATCGTGCTGTTCGAACCTTTCTCCGGACGATGCGCTCTAAGCCCCGGAACGCCTTCCAGCTGGTCCCAGAAATAGTTCATCGCCTTGTCGATTTCGCCGATCCGCTCGTCATAATACTTCAATTGAACGCGGCCGACAGCGGAGCTGACCTGGTGCATCCGGAACTTGTAGCCGCCGAGCGGCAGACCGATATTCGGCTGCAGGTACGGAGTTTGAATCTCCGCGTTGTTCCGCTCGTAATGGCCGAACGCGATCGCACGCTCGTAAATTTCCAGATCGTTCGTAACGAAAATGCCGCCTTCGCCGATCGCAAACGATTTGCCCGCCATCAGGGACATCGCCCCGACGTCGCCGATCGTTCCGACCCGGCGGCCTTTGTAGTAGCCGCCTTGGGCATGGGATACGTCCTCGATGACTTTCAGGTTGTGCTTTTTGGCAACCGCCATAATCGCATCCATATCGGCCGGGTAGCCGAGGTAATGAACGACGACGATCGCTTTCGTCCGTTCGGTAATCCGGTGCTCGATATCGTTCGGGTCCAGACACAGCGTAACCGGATCGATCTCCGCGAACACGACGGATGCGCCCAGCGAATAAGCCGGGAGCGCGGACGCCCAATACGTGACGCTCGGACAGATGACCTCGTCGCCTACGCCGATGCCGCAGCCGTAAAAAGCGCCAAGCAAGGAGCTCGTACCGTTGTTGAAGCCGAGAGCGTATTTCGTACCGAGCCAGTCGGCGAATTCACGCTCGAACTTTTTCGTAATATCGGTACCGGACATCGCGCCGTCGCGCAGCACCTGTACGGCAGCCGCCTCGTCCTCCTCGGTAATGATCGGCCACTTAAACATACTTTGTGTCGGCTGCGGCACTGCCTTCGGTCCGCCCAAAATCGCAAGCTGTTTCAATTCGCTCATGGTATAAACACTCCTTATAATGTAGTGAAAGCTTTACAAGCACGATCAAACCCTTTTCAGCTGTCCAGACCCATAGATTTCCCGCCGAGCAGGCTGATCAAGCTGGCCGGATGCTCGTCGCGCAGCGTGTAGGCTGCCTTCGTACCATCGCTGCGAAACCGGATCTCCCGCCGGTACGGAGGCTCCACTCGCAGCAAGGCAAACTGCCCGGGATCTTCCAGAAACCGGCGTGCCGCCCGTTCCGCTCCGGCACGAATCCGGTCACGGGCGATTTCGGGATGGACGTGTATCGCCCCGTTGTTGCGTTCTTTGTACCCCTCGGTATTAAATTCGTCGCCGCTGCCCGGCATGAGCCCCCGCTTGACCGATACGGTCTCGATCCCGCCGACGAGTGCCGCCGCCTCCGCCGCAAACGCTTCGTCGCCCGCACCGAAGATCGAACGGATGCCGAGCGTAGCTCCGCACATCGCAAGCTGGCCGAATTCTCCGACCGATACGTCATTGATCCGGTAATCGATGACGTTGAACCAGCCGGTATGGGCCATCTGCGCGAAGGGCGTTCCCGCCTTGGCATGCTGCCCGATCCAGGCGATTGCGTCAAAGGAAGAATCCAGCATCGAGAAGTAGTTGCCGTGGTACGGCCCCCGCATATATTCGGCTCGCGGGTCGAGCAGCAGATGATTGATCCCGCCGTAGCCGTGTCCGTCCACGACGAGAAATTCGGTCGCTCCGCCCGCGGCGAACCCTTCGATGGCGGCGTTCGTCTCCAGCGTGAGCAGCTTCTTGCCGTCTTCGTAATACGTTCCCCCGGGGACGACCCAGTGGTCATGATTCACAATTCCCGCTACGCCTTCCATGTCGGTCATGATGATCATCTTCATACCGGTTCACCCCATCCGCAGAGCCGCCATTCGGCACGCTTGCTTCGACCGAATGTTGTCTCAGGCAATCGCTTTCCTTTTTTCAAAGTAAATATATAATAGAACTTGAATGGACGTATGACAGAATCGTCACCGTCACGTGACACTTTTTAACCTATGGAGGCGCCATCATGAGAAAGACGATCCTTCCCGAATATCAGGACCATATCGGCGGGCTTGCGATGACTCCGGACGGCCAGCAGCGGTTTTTTATCAACGTCGGTTCCGTCGCCCATTCGCACCTGCACCATCACGATTTCGCGGAATTGTCTTTTTTCGTGGAGGGCTCGGGCGCCGAGTCGATCAATGGCGTCGAGCACCGGATTCGTCCGGGCACCGCTTCGTTTTTGCTTCCCAACCATATGCACAAGCTGGACAGCGACCCGGACCGGACCTTTACGAAATACCGCTGCATGTTCGATATGCCGATCTTGTTCGGCGTCCATGAGGACCCCGAATTTTCCAGACTCGTATACGGAATCGGAATCTCCTCGCCTTCGTTCGTCGATTTTGACGGCTCTTCGGCCGAACGGATGCGCACTACGATGGAGCAGCTCCTGGAGGAATACGGCAAGCCGGACTATCCCGGGCGGCGTCACATGATCCGGCTGAAGCTGAGCGAAGCTCTGCTCTTATTCGTCCGGGAAAGCTCGGGCCAGCGGATTGCCGGTTCCGGAAGCGAGACGGAGAAAGTAAAGCTGTCTCCGATCCTGCAATACGTGCATATGCATTACACGGAGAGGTTGACGCTCGAAGAACTGGCCTCGACTTTCCGCCAGAGCGCGCCTCACATCAGCCGTTCGTTCAAGGAGCATACGGGCAAAGGGTTTCTCGAATATGTCCGCCAGCTTCGTATCGAAAGCGCCGTTACGATGCTGCTCCATACGAATATGAGCATTACCGATATTGCCGCTTCGGTCGGCTTCGACTCGTTCCGCACCTTCGCCCGTGTCTTCCGCGATATTAAGGGACAGACAGCGAGCGAATACCGGGAGGCTGTTAGAGCGGGACACCACCGGATGTAGGAAACTGTACGCGGTTCATGCAGCGCAAATAACCGGAGCAAGCTCCGGCGTATTATTGGCGACGCAATCGATTCGGAAATTTCTTAAAAATAATCGGAAAAGTACGGACGTTCCCGGATAATCAGCTTTTCCAGCAAATGTACGCTCGCCTGATCCGATTGGAACCGCCCGATTTTCGATAAGTAGGTAGGCCGCTTGTACCCCATCAGCATCGTCGTCAGCGTCGGGATGTCGAACGAGACAGACGGGTTCGTCCCTCCTTCGTCCAGCCGTCCTTTACCCGAACAATCGACCGTGAGCGTAAACGTTCCCTGGTTCCATTCCAGCATCGGGTCGTGCAGCTTGAACACAAGCGTGCTGTCCCTCTCCTGAAACTGAAACGGATACTGCTCGACGAACATCCGGATGTCGACAATCCGCGCCATATAATAAGGAGCAATCGTCTCCTTGATATCCCCGTCGTCCAGCAAAAAGGCGAGCGGCTCATCCTTGAAAATACTCCCCTTCACCCGAGTAATCATCGAGAAATGCGCGCTTATGAAGTTCCACAGCCCCGTCCTCGCCTCCTCGTTCAGGAAGATCATTTCCTTTATATAGAACACTTCCTCCGCCACCCAATACAACAAATAGCCGGTCGGCTGGTCATTGCCGTCGAAGTAGATCGCCGCGGTCATATCGTCCAGATCCCAGCGCAAATACTCTTCCCAGGCCAGCTCGTTGCGCAGCATCGCCCCGTGGGTCTGCAGCGCAAAATGATCGTAGATGGTCTTGATGTCCGGATGTTCGATCGGCGTCCGCTCCACATTGCCCGGCACGCTCCTCAGCTTCGGCAGCTGGGTGTCCTGAACCTCGAAGGTCAGCTTGTCCGAGATGATCTCCCAGCCCTTGCGCCGGTAATAAGGGATCGAATACGGGTACAAATAGGAGATCGACTGTTTCCGGTCGCGCATATGGCTCAGCGCATGGAGCATCAGTTTGTTCATCAGCCCCCGGTTGGCGTATTCGGGATACGTCCCGACCCCGGTCAATCCGCCCATCTCGTATATATGGCCGAACACGTTCACCTGAAACGGGTATACGGCCAGCTGCGAAATCAGCTTGTCCCCGTCGAACCAGCCGAGCACATCCGCATGCCGGAGAATCGGCAGCTTCGACTGCGCAATCTCCCGGTTTTCCCATCCGAATGTTTGCAAATCGCGGTCGGTCACCTGGAACACGTAACGGAGCAAGTCGTTAAACTGCTCGCCGTGTCTCGGTTCCACTTGTCGTAATCTCAGTCTATCCTGCATATGCCGGCGACTCATCATGGACCTCCTCCATCGGGTAAAACCGTTTCCATTAGTTTGATCATATAACGGGTTCTCATACCCGGCTGGCGGTAGTCCGGCTTTCCTGAAACGGCAAAAAGGACGGGAAAAAGTCCCCGTCCTTCAAATCGCTTATGTTGGCCACAGCAGTGCGTTAAAACCGTCTGCAGTCTAATATAGCTTATTCAAAACGGCCTTGGCCGTCCGCTCCAGCGACTCGTACGTCCGCTCCTTGTGACCGATCGCAAGCGCCGTGCAGAGCACGTCCAGCGCATGGATCTGGGACAGCTTCGAGGAGAACGATCCGCCCTGGAGCGGGCTTTCTTTGGATGCGGTCAGCAGCACCACGTCCGCAAAATGGGTGATCGGCGAGCGGGCGTGGCTCGTCAGGCAAATGATGTTTGCGCCGCGCCCCTTCGCGATTTCCATCGCATCGACCAAATCTTTGGTGCTGCCGGAGGTGGAGATGCCGATCACGACGTCGCCGGGCTTCGTCAACGCTGCGTTCATCGCGATAATGTGCGCATCGTTCTCAGCCGCGCATTCGTATCCGATCCGCATGAATCTGTGCTTTGCGTCGATCGCGGTGATTCCGGAGGAGCCGACGCCGAAGAAATACAGCTTCCTCGCCTCGCTCAGAATCGCGATCGCCTGCCGCAAGCTGTCCTCGTCGAGCAGCGTCGTCGTATTATGAATATTTTGCACGTTAATCGCGCTAATCTTCTTGACGATGATGCTCATCTCGTCGTCGTCTTCAATATCTCCGTGGATATTCTGGGAAGGCGTCGACAAGTTTTGGGCGACGGACAGCTTAAACTCCTGATAACCGCGAAACCCGAGCTTCCGGCAAAACCGGATGACCGAGGTTTCCCCCACGTTCGCCTTCTCCGACAGATCGGTTATCGTGAAAAAGACGGCCGCTTCCGGCTCCTTCATGACGACGTCGGCCACTTTTTGCTCCGACTTCGTCAGGGAGGAATACACGCTTGATATTTTTAACAAGGTATTGTTCAAATCCGGTATTTTGGTATGTTTCATAGATTCAGGCAAGGCTGCCCGCGCGGCTTATACTTCGTTCCAGATGCGGAACGTGTTGTCCATCGCTGCCTTGGCCCCCCACTTGCACTCCTCTTTGCCTTCGAATTCGATCGAGATGTATCCATCGTAGCCGGACTCTTTCACGAGGCGGACCACTTCATAGATGTCGATATCGCCTTGGCCGACGACGGCGCCGCGCAAGTAGTTGCCGCTTGTGGAGCATAACCAGCCTTCACCCGGATTGCGATACGACGGACGGACATAAAAGTCTTTGAAATGAACCATCGAAGCATAAGGCAGGCTTTTCTTGACCGCCGCAACCGGATCTTCGTCGACGCACAGGAAGTTGCCGATATCGATCGTATGACGGAAGTTCGGACGGTTGACCGCTTCGATAATCCGGTGAACGCGTTCCGTCGCTTGTACGAAAAACCCGTGATTTTCGATGCTGGTAACGATGCCGAATTGGTTCGCATAGTCTGCGATTTCGATGGATGCTTTCACGATTGTGTCGAAATCGGCTTCGAACTTCGCCGTGCCCGTCTCCGGAATCGGACGCGACGCTACGTCATGACGCATCCGCTTGACGCCGAGCCGTGCCGCGATATCGACATGCTTCTTCACGCGCTCGATCTCCGCACGGTAGCCGGCTTCGTCCAAATCAACGAATTTGGCGCCGATCGCGTAGTTGGAAATGTCGATGCCGACTTCCGCCGCCTTGTTCACGATCGCGTCGATCAGCTCGGAATTGTTCTCCAGCGTAAATCCGACCGGCACGATCTCCACGTGCTGTCCTCCGTTATCGGCGATCCATTGAATCGCGCCCAATACGTCCATTTCTCCCGCCGAGATCGCTCTTGCCAAGCTATAAGTGCTTAATCCGATTTTCATGTTGGATTCCCTCCGATTAATGAAATTTACCCTATTTTCAATCTACCCATCCATTGTAGCCGAACCGGAGCGGGTTGTCTGCCTTTTTTTCCGCAGAAGCGGCCGTTTTCACCGGAAGTTCACGGGATGGCGGCGCACAGCCCCTTCATTAATATAGGAAACGATTTTAAGAGCCGCAGTCCTGCCGAGCCCGGATGAATGCCGGAAAGAATCGTTATAACCGAATCCGGATTTTCTTTTTGTCCGGCGATATGGTAGTATGAAGTTCTATTTTTTCAAGAACGCAAACCCATTGTTGGAGGTAACTGAATTGGATATTCAAAGTGCCTATCAAGAGGAATTGGATAAGCTGGAGCAAGCCTCAAGTATGATCAATCGCAGACTGCAGGCTCTTCAGTCGGTCCCGAGGTATGCCGGCGACGATGTGAACGAACAGATTCTGGACGCGATCCGGCAGGACAAAATTAAAGCGATGTCCGGCGCATCGGACGAACCTTACTTCGGCAGGCTGGACTTTCAGGAAGATAAGGAGCGGGATGCCCGTCCCCTGTATATCGGAAAGCTCGGGATGGAGGACGACAAGTCCGGACAGCCGCTGGTCGTCGACTGGCGGGCGCCGGTGGCGAGCCTCTTTTATTCGTTTAACGGCGGCGAAGGAAACGCCTCGTACGAGGCGCCGGACGGCCTGATCGAAGGGCTTGTTTATTTGAAGCGAAATCTGGTGATCCGCAAACAAATTTTGCAGCGGGTTGTCGACACGTACGACCGCAGCAGCGACAATCCTGCCGTCACCGACGAGTTTTTATTGTACCGGCTCGGTGAGAACAAGGACAACAAGCTGCGGGATATCGTCTCCACGATCCAGGCGGAGCAGGACCAGATTATCCGTTCCGTCAAAAATACGGCGCTTATTATCCAGGGAGTCGCCGGCAGCGGCAAAACGACCGTCGCGCTTCACCGGCTGGCTTATTTGCTGTATCAATACCGCGATCAGATCCGCGCGGAACGCATGATTATTTTGGCGCCCAACCGGATGTTCCTGGACTATATATCCTCGGTTCTTCCGGAACTCGGAGTCGGACATATTCAGCAGACGACGTTCGAGGATTGGGCGCTCGAGACGCTCGACGACCGGCTGTCGCTGGCGGACGAAGCCAAGCGGCTGGAGCGCTGGTTCGCTTACGGCGGCGACAAACCCGAATTAAACGACGAAGCGCCGGGCCGGTTCAAGGGCTCGGTCCGCTTCATGCAGGCGATCGGCGCCGCTCTGGACGAATTCGAGACCGGCTTCGTGCCGGACGGGGATTTCGATCCGTGGCCGGGGGCCAGGTTGCCCAGAGCGAAGATCAAGGAATGGTTTTTCGAGGAATATAAGCATTATCCGCTTATGAAACGGAAGGAACGGCTCGAAGGCCGGATCAAGCGCTGGCTCGAAATGGAGCTGAACGAGACTCGCGACCCGAACGTGCGCAAGGACCGCAAGAAAAAAGGTTCGCAAAAGCTGAAGACGTACTTGAAGCTGTGGCCGGATGACACCGCCTTTACGTTTTACCGGTCGCTGTTCCTGCAGCCTGGCTCCGACAAATCCGCCGACAAAACGGTTCGCCGGAACCTCCCCGGTCTGGATATCCCGGCGCCGGTGGCCGACGAATCCGAGCGCGCTTACCGGAGCCGCCGGGTATTTCCGGAGGATCTCGCCCCGATGCTGTACATCAGCGAGCGGCTGTACGGCATCGACGGAAACCGCACCTTCGACCACGTCGTCGTCGACGAAGCGCAGGACTTCTCGCCCCTCCAGGTTGCCGTGTTGAACCGGTATGTCCGTAACAGCTCCTTTACGATACTCGGCGATCTGTCCCAAGGGATACATGCTTACAAGGGCATCCGTTCCTGGGAAGAGTTCGTCAGCTTGTTCGACTCCGGCGCAAGCGGCTACTTCACACTGGAGCGAAGCTACCGGTCGACGATGGAAATTATCCGCTTCGCCAACCTCGTCCTGTCCGGCGGCATCCCGAACGCTATGCAGGCGGTCCCGGTATTCCGCAGCGGCGAGAAGGTCAAGGTGCTGCGGCATGCGCCGGAAGCCCGGACCTCGACGATCGTACGCGCCGTCCGCAAGCTGATGAGCGGAACCGCCTCGACCGTGGCGGTGATCGGCCGAACCGAGGCCGAATGCAAGGACGTGCATACGATGCTGCTTCGCGAGGACATCTCGGCCACACTGATCGATTCGCAGCGGAACAAGTACGAAGGCGGCTTATCCGTCGTCCCGGTGTATCTTGCCAAAGGACTCGAATTCGACGCCGTTATTCTGATCGACGCGGATGAGACGCATTACGGCGGCAACGAGCACGACGCCAAACTGCTTTATGTGGGCTGCACGCGCGCTCTCCACGAGTTGTGGGTGCTGCACGCCGGAGAACCGACCCCGCTGATTGCCGGCATGGACGATGAATATTCGAAATATTCGCCTGTATAAGGAAACATCTGCACACATTTTTACAAATGACATGAAACAAAAGACACCGCCCAACGTAGAAGTATAGGGCGGTGTCTTTTGTTACCGATGAAACAAGCCGCGGAGCGGGTATTCGCGTTGCCTGCGGTGATAGGTCCGGGCGCTTTATCGACTAAAGTCCAGGTTTCGTCTCGTCAAAAGTCGGTTTCGTAACTGGAGAACTATAGTACAATAAGTACAGTACAATCTATAGAATCGGCAAGAATATGAACGCCTTCTTTTGTTCGGACCAGCGTTATCGTATGATAGAGTTTGGATACTCAAAGTATGGGAGACTACTTTATGCTGCATGGAATTACTGAATTTTTATCGACTTTCGGAATATGGGGAATGTTTATCCATTCGTTTATCGATGCGATCATTTTCCCGATCCCCGCGTTTTTTCTCCAGGTCTCCTTAAGCATATTGAACCCTTCCTCCGCCCTATGGCTTGCGACCGTCGGTTATATCGCCTGTCTGCTCGGAACCCCGATCGGGTATTTGATCGGCAGATTGCTGGGCAAATCGGTGCTGACCAAACTCGTCAAAAAGGAATGGGTCGAAAAAGCGACCGTCATGTTCAAGAAAAACGGCGAAGCCGCGATTCTGATCGGCTCCTTTACGCCGATTCCGTTCAAAGTGTTTACGATTTTGTCCGGCGCCCTCCATTTTTCGATTTGGCGCCTGCTGGCATTTGCCGCAATCGGGCGTGCCGCCAAGTTTTATATCGTCGGCATCCTGTTTTATTATTACGGCAAAGCGGCGGAACAGCTGATCAACAGCTACCTCACTTACGTATTTCTCGGGATCGCCGTCGTACTCGCCATCGGCTGGGCTTGGTTAAAAAAGCGACAAAAGATAAAAAAACAGGCCGTCCGGCAGCTTTCCGAGGAAAGCCCCGTTCAAGCGAGCCTTGCCCCGATCGATCAAGCTGCGGAAACTCCTGCTCTGGAAGAAACGGTATTGGCCGATTCCCAAAAGGACCGGATTCCGAAAGATCAAACCGTCAAAAAGATGGCCGCCCCACGCAAGCAGGTCCCTTAAACGCACGGAGCGACGTACGCTTCCTATACGCGAACGAGCTCTCCCAGCTTCGGTACGAGCAGCTTGTCCGGATGCAAGCCGCTTGACCTCCAGGAGGCGTACAGCCTGTCCAGCGCTTCCTTGGGGGTATCGTCCGCAAGCCGGAACGCTCCGTAATGCATCGGCACGAACGTATCGGCTCCTACGTCCCGGAACGCCTGGACCGCTTCCTCGGGCGTAACGTGCTGCGGCGACATGAACCATTCCGGCTCGTAGGCACCGATCGGCATAAGTGCGATATCGATGTTCCGGAAACGGCGGCCGATCTCGGCGAAACCGCGGAAATATCCGGAATCTCCCGCAAAATAAATCGTAGTTTTGGTCGGACCGCCGACCGCTTCCTCATCCTGCTCCCGCTTGTCCGCTTCGATCACCCATCCGCCCCAGTGCGTCCGGTTCATGTCCCACAGCGTTCTTCTTGTCCAATGCTCGGCCGGCACAAACGTAAAGCTGACCGCTCCCGCCTTCCAGCTGTCCCACCATGCGAACGGTTTGACGTTGGATAATCCTTTGCGCCGAAGCAGCACTTCGGTTCCTTCGGGCACCAGGTGAATCGGGTTTCCTTTCAGCTTGCGAAGCGATGGGATGTGCAGATGATCGTAATGGCTGTGTGACAGCAGCACGATATCTACAGGGGGCGTATCCGCCAGGGGGATGCCCGGTTCCGTCAATCTCCGCTCGAATCCCATCCGCGACGCCCAGACCGGATCGGTAACGATATTCAATCCGCCCAGCTGCAGCAAAAACGTCGAATGTCCGATCCAGAAAAACCGTCCGTGATCCGGCGGCGCAAGGAGTTCTGCGGGCAACACGGCGGCATGCGGAACCTGATAGGACAAATCTTTCACTTTTCCTTTCCGTTCCTTCTGCCATAAGCGGAGATCGCGGAAAGTCGGTTTATTTGGAGCGCCGTCCATATTTTCATATACTCGCACGTTTTCCTCATCCTTGTCTTCAACAATTCGGTATTCCTTATCTCATACGCATCAAGACTGTTCCGGTTTCGGGCCTTAACTGGAGGTGTTCCTTCTTCCTCCGGTTTCCATCCGGGTGCCCGCCATGTTACAATGAATACCAGATCAATAACGGAAGCGGGGAGTCCAGACATGCAATATTCGCTTAAGGAAGAAATCGCCAATGCGATCAGTCATGGCATCGGAGCGCTGCTAAGCGCAGCCGCTCTGGCTGTGCTGGTCGTGTTCGCCAGCCTGCACGGCACCGTATGGCATATCGTCAGCTTCAGTATTTTCGGAACGACGCTTGTCCTGCTGTATACATGCTCCACCTTGCTCCACAGCTTCCGGGAAGGCAAAACAAAAGATATTTTCGAGTTTCTCGATCATTCCGCGATTTATTTGCTGATCGCCGGCACATATACGCCGTTTCTGCTCGTCACGCTTCGCGGCCCGCTCGGCTGGACGATTCTCGGGATCGTCTGGGGACTCGCTGTCGCGGGAATCGTCTTTAAGGCGTTTTTCGTCAAAAAGTTCATTATGCTGTCCACCCTGTTTTACATCGGCATGGGTTGGCTCATCGTATTTGCGATCAAGCCGCTGTATGAGCAGCTTCCCTGGAACGGGCTGCTCTGGCTGGTCGGCGGAGGGATCTTTTATACGGTCGGAACGATCTTTTACGTATGGCGCAAAGTTCCGTACCATCACGCCATCTGGCACACGTTCGTCATCGGAGGAAGCGTCTGCCATTTTATCGCCATCCTGTTTTACGTGCTGCCTATGCCGGGTGCAGCCGCCTGATCCGTATAGCCGTCTCGCAGCCCCTGACACTACGCGGACCCGCATCCAGCCGGTCCCGCCGGTGCCGGGGGCTTTTGAGATCCAATGAGATCCAATGAGATCCAATGAGATCCAAACAAAAAAGGAACCGCTCGGGTTCCGCTGCTTGCCGCTGTCTAGCCGTATTTATAGGTGATACCATAACCGCCTTTCGGATACACCCAATGAATGTTGTGCGAAGGGCAAGCCAGTCTGCAAGTGCCGCATTCGATGCAATTCTCGTACGCCACCGTAGTGATTTTCTGCTTTTTGTCCCATTCGTACACATCGGACGGACAAAAGTAGTTGCAGTCCTTCGTCTTGCAGGACAGGCACGTGTCCCTCTCCTTGATGATCAGATGCGATTTGTCGTCGCACTTGTAACGGATTGTAAACAACCGGTCGGAAACCCCGCATTCGCTCATCCGTTCATCGCCCTCCATCCTTTGTAGCCGAGCTTGAGCAGGTTCATCGAGCCGCCCGCCGCTTCGCGGATCAGACGGACCGCTTTTTTCTGCTTATCCGCCTTTGATGTCCCATCGATGCTCAGCATCTCGAACGCCGCCTCGTTTACCGCTTTCGGCAGCTTGTCGAACAGAAGCTCGGGGTTTTGCTCCTTCAGCAGACGATGCATCCCCCGGTATTTGCGCAGATCCTTCATGACAAACGTTTCCCGGATCAGCTCGTCGTACCGTTTGAGCGACGCTGCAGAATAATCGCCTCTATGGTGCGCCTCGATGATCGCTTCCGCCACCAAACGGCCCGATGTCATCGCCAGATTCGTCCCCTCGCGGTGTACGAAGTTGACCAGCTGGGCGGCATCGCCGGCTACGCACCAGCCGTCTCCCGACAACTTCGGAATCGAATGATAACCGCCCTCGGGAATAAGATGGCCGGAATATTCCTTCATCTCTCCGCCTTGAATCAATTTGCGGATCATCGGGTGCTGCTTCACCGCATCCAGCAGCGCGTACGGCTTCACTTTCTTATCGCGCAGATGATTCACCATCACGCCGATCCCGAGCGAGATCGTATCCTTATTCGTATACAGGAAGCCCATCCCGGCCATGCCAAGCGACGTTTGTCCGACAAACTCGATCGTGACGCCTTCGTCGCCCTCCAGTCCGAAACGGTCCTCGATTTTTTCTTTGGGAAGCGCGATCACTTCTTTGACCGCCAGCGACACCTCGTCGGGAGCCCATTCCTTATGAATGCCCAGCTGCTTGCCGAGCAGCGAGTTGACTCCGTCGGCTATGACGACGACATCGGCATACAGGTCGCCCTGGTCGCGGTCCGTCCGGACGCCGACCACGCGCCCCCCTTCGATCAGCAGCTCGGTCGCCACCGTCTCATACACCGGGATCGCTCCCGCCTGCACGGCTTTGTCGGCAAACCACGGATCGAACCGGACCCGCAGTCCCGTGAAGCAGTTGTACGGATCTTTGAACGCTTCGTTACGATGTCCAAGCGTGACGACCGATTGCTCGCCCATCAGCCACAGCCGCTGTTCCACGATATGCCGCTCGATGGGAGCGTTCCGCTCCTTCCAGAATTCGGGAACCAGCTCCTCGATCTGCTTCCTGTATAATACGCCTCCGAACAAGTTTTTGGCACCCGGAAATTCGCCTCTCTCCAGCAAAACGACGGACAATCCCGCACGGGCCATCGTCAGAGCCGCCGCCGCGCCTGCAGGGCCGGCGCCAACGACGACGGCGTTAAATTTTTCGGTCATGAGCCGCTCCCCCTTCCCGTATTCGGCGATGTGTGATCCGTTATTGCCGGCACCGACTGTTTGCGCCGCTTCATTTCCTCGGTTATAGCCGGTACGATTTTGAATAGATCGCCTACGATCCCGTAATGGGCGAATTGGAAAATCGGCGCCTCCGCATCCTTGTTGATCGCGATAACGACCTCGGAATTGCTCATGCCGACCGTATGCTGGACCGCACCCGATATGCCGATTGCAAAATACAGCTTGGGCCGCACGGTCTGCCCGGTCTGCCCCACCTGATGCTCATGCTTGATCCAGCCGGCATCGACGGCGGCCCGGGAGGCGCCGACGACTCCGCCGAGCGTATCGGCCAGCTCCCGGAGCATCGCGAACGGCTCCGGGCCTCCCAGTCCGCGCCCGCCCGCTACGATAATCTCCGCTTCCTCCAGATTGATTCTCCCCGTTTCGCGGACGAAATCGAGCACTTCCGCGGCAATGTCCCCAGGCTCCATCCGGAACGCGATCTCCTCGATCGCCGCCTCGCGCGAGACGTCCCGGGGCAGCGCCTGGAATACGCCTGCGCGGGCGGTCGCCATCTGCGGACGATACTGCTTGCACAAGATGGTCGCCATCATTTTCTCGGAGAAGGCCGGACGGCTCGCCAGCAGCAGACGGGACGGCGGCGGCTCAACGTCCAGCTCCGTCGTGTCCGCCGTCAGCCCGGTCGGCAGATGAGTCGCGATCGCGCCCGCCAAATCTCTGCCGGTCGCCGTCGCTCCGAACAAGACGATCTCCGGCTTGGCATCCTCGATCAGCTGCAGCACGACTCGGCTGTACGGGCGTGTCCGATAATTCGCCAATTCCGGATGATCGCACCAATAGACGTCATCGGCTCCGTAATACCCGGCTTCGCGGGCGAGATGGCCGACTCCGTGACCGATGACGAGCGCTTTGACCGGAACGTCCAGCTTCGCCGCCAGCTTTTTCCCTTCCCCGAGCAGTTGCCAGGAGACCGGCTTCGCTTCGCCGTCCCGCTGCTCTACGACGATCAGGACGCCGCGGTAAGCGGACCAATCGGGCATTTGTTCTTCCGCCCGCTCCGTTGACATGGCACTTTGCCCCTTTCCCTATCGAATACAGGTTTAACCCACTATTGCGTCTATCGGCCGGCGGCCGTCCAGCCCAGCTTCTCCGGGAGCGCCTTGTCCCAGAGCAGATCCGCCAGCCGCTCGGCCATTTGCGCTTCCCCGTCACCTTCGACTATCGTCGTCTGCACGGCTTTCACTTCCGGAACCCACGTCTTGGATACGATTGTAGGCGAGCCTTTCAGTCCGATCTTCGTTTTGTCCAAATCCGGGAAATCGGCGGTCGTCCAGACGACCGGCTTGTAACGAGCCGCCCGGATCATCCCCGGCAGCGAAGCCCGCCTCACTTTGTTCAGCTCCTTAAGCGCCGTTATAAGCACAGGCATCCTCGTGCGGACCGTCTCCACCCCGTCCTCCAAATTCCGGTTTACCGTTACCGTCCGGTCCGTCGGGTTAACATCGACCACATGACCAACATAGGTGAGCTGCTCCAAATCGAGTCTGCACGCAACGCCTGGACCGACTTGACCCGTATCGCCGTCAAGCGTTTGCTTGCCGCAAAAGACGATATCGGCAGGCCCCCACGTCTCCTCGATTTTGCGGATCGTCTTGGCGACGACATACGAGGTCGCGAGCGTATCCGCCCCGGCGAACCCGCGGTCGGTGACAAGCACCGCCTCGTCCGCCCCGAGGGAGATGCATTCCTTCAACCCTTTCTCCGCCGGCGGCGGTCCCATCGTCACGACCGTAACGCGGGCGCCCTGTTCGTCCTTGATCCGCAGCGCTTCCTCCAGTCCGTGCATGTCGTAGAAATTAACGATACTCGGCACCCCTTGGCGGATGAGCGTGTTCGTCTTCGGATCGATCCGGATTTCCCGGCTGTCGGGCACCTGCTTGATGCATACTACGATGTGCAGCAACGTATCCCCTCCATTTCACTTAGTATCGCCACCAGCCTGATCCTCCTGCTCCGGCTTGTGGTTCTTCCTGGCAAATTCCATCTGTTCGAGCGTGGCATGGTGACGGTCCCAGACGAACTCGTGGTCGTATTCGTAAGTGTCCTTGCCGATCCATCGGTATACGATCCCAAAAACTGCGCCGAAACACGCGAAGCAGCCCAGCATAATGACGATGAACGCGCCCATCAGGACGACGCCTCCTCCCCGGATTCCGTCGATTGCTATCATTTATATGTCCACCGCAACCAAAAAAGCACCCTCGGTTGAAGGCGCTTTCCATCATGGAGCAGGCGGTATCCGGAGCTATCGAAAAAGGGACCCGTAAAGGTCCCTTGTCGTCTATCTATTCTATACGTTCCGAGTTACACGTTCTCGGCCACCATCTTGTTCGTCACGCTGCCGAGGTTCTCGATCTCGACCGTGACGACATCGCCCGGCTGCAAGTAGACGCGCTTCTCCGGAGGATATCCGAGCACGACGCCTTCCGGCGTTCCGGTCAAAATGATATCGCCCGGCTCCAGCGTAAAGTGGCGGGAAATGTAGCTGATAATTTGCTTGCAGTTGAAGATCATGTCGGACGTATTGGAGTTTTGGCGCTCCTCGCCGTTCACGACCGTCCGGATGTTCAAATTGTTCGGATCGGCGATCTCGTCGGCGGTTACAAGCTCCGGCCCGATCGGCGTAAAGCCGTCGCACACTTTGCCGAGCATCCACTGGTTCGTACGCAGCTGCAGATCGCGCGCGGATATGTCGTTGGCGGAAGCATAACCGAACACGCTGTCCAGCGCTTGCTCCTCGCTCACATGTTTCGTACGGCGTCCGATAACGATCGCCAGCTCGGCTTCATAATCGACTTCTTTCGAAGTAACGGGCAATTCGACGTCGTGGCCGTGGCCGTTCAGCGTATTGTTGAACTTGTTGAACAAAATCGGGAATTCCGGAATTTTGGCGTTCGTTTCCTCGGCGTGTTTCCGGTAGTTTAAACCGACGCAAATGATTTTCTCCGGACGGGTCACGCACGGTCCGTAAGAAACCGATGCCGCATCGAACCATTCCGCACCGGAATCCGCTTCCGCTGCGCTAACGTACGATTCGACCGCCTGGCGGGCAGACGCTCCGCCTTCGATCAATTCATGAATCGTAGCCGGAAGGGAGCCGCTTGTCCCCGAACGGGCGGCAGCCGTAATGTTCAGAATGCCGCGCGCGGTTTTTACTCCCAATTGATTCTGGTTGTCGATCTGGATGGTGACGAGTTTCAACGTAATTCCTCCCCTTTGGTAGCGGCCGTCCGTACAAACCGGGCATGTCCCGCTCGAAGGCGGGAGGCTAGTCAGACGTTTAGGTTGAACAGACGAACCGTATTGTTTGCAAAAATGTCTTCCCGCTGCTCTGCAGTCAAATCCGCTTCCATCATCTGGGCGTAATTCGTCAGAAACGAGCAGCCCGGCATGTCCGAACCGAATAAAATGCGGTCCGTGCCGACTTGATCCACCGCATAATCGATATCTTCGCGTCCGAATAACGATCCTGAAAAATCGGTCCACACGTTCGGATAATCGCGAACCGCCTTGATCCCGTGATACGCATTGCCGCCCAGATGC
This sequence comes from Paenibacillus sp. GYB004, assembly GCF_036577605.1. Lineage (NCBI taxonomy): Bacteria > Bacillati > Bacillota > Bacilli > Caryophanales > Paenibacillaceae > Paenibacillus > Paenibacillus sp. GYB004. The sequence goes on along the minus strand of NZ_JARBDB010000047.1, from coordinate 209,913 downwards.
GCCATAATCAGCTTCGCTTCGGGGTAACGCTTGGCGAGCTCGGCTACGTGCACGCCGGTAGATTCGTCCGGATACTGGTTCACCGCTTTATGAAAAGCGTGCAGCAAGATCGGGACCTTGTAATCGATGCAAAGCTCTACCAGCGGATATACAAGCGGATCGTCGCAATAAGCGGCAATCCACAGCTTCAGTCCGATCATCCCGTCATTCTCGATGCCGCGGCGCACAACTTCCGATGCGTCGGCATTGCGCGGATTCGCGTAGACATACCCTTCCACCAAGCCGGGCTGCTCGCGCTTGAATCTGACCACGTCCGCATTATGCTGCCGGACTTCGGATTCGTCCGGGTATTGTCTCGCGATTCCGGAGACGAAAATCTTCGCGATATTGTACCGTTCGCAGTTCTCGAGCAGTTCCCGGGTATGCAGATCGTACCGGCCGCCCCATACATGAGTATGCATGTCGATAATCATCGTTGTTGTTCCTCCCGGGCTATCGCCAACAGAAATCGGCTATATCCATCGTAGCGGAATCGGGGCGGCAAGTAAACGACATAATTCAGTCTTTTATACAGACACGTTCTGAAACATGTCTTTAAACCGCCAATACGCATCGGTTTACGGCACATAATACAGCCTGGTGCTCATCTCTTTCGCGCCTTGACGGACGGCTTGCACGATGCGCTCCCACAGCTCCGGCTCCCATCTCGCTTCCGGGATCGATACCCCGAGCGACGCCGTTACCTTCTGGGCGGTGCCGAAGACCGGAGCCGCCACACAGCGGATGCCGTGCACCGACTCTCCATAACTCGTTCCTACGCCTTCGGTACGGATGGCGGCAATCTGCTTCATCAGTTCGCCGAAATCGGTAATCGTCGTCTCCGTCAGCCGTCCCAGCTGCTTATCCGGATACAGCTTCCCGATCTCCTCGTCGTTCATTCCGCTCAGCAGCGTCTTGCCCATCGCCGTCGCGTGAAGCGGCAGCTGCATGCCGAGATGGGAGACGAACCGTACCGGATGCGTGCTTTGCTTCTCCGCTACATACAACGCTTTGTCGTGATTGCGGATTGTGAGAAACACCGATTCGTTCAGCTCGTCGACGATTTTTTGCGCGGCATATTGAAACTCGCCGGACAGATCGGTCCGCTGGGCGTACCTGCTGCCGATCTCGAACAGCTTGTAGCCGAGCCGGAACGTCTTGCCCTGGCTCTCCGTCTCCAAATAACCGCGCGCCAGCAAGTTTTGCAGCAGCTTGTGCGCGCTGCTCGCAGGGAGATCCAGCTCCCGGGATAGCTCGGATAAATTGATCGGCTCCTGCCGCTCGGCGAACAGTTCGAGAATATCGAGCACCCGGTCGGCGGATTTGACGGTAGCGGTTTGCTTTTCGTTGTCTTTCATAGTTGCCCCTTTCCGGTGCTGGGATCAGTCGCTATTCCGGTTTGTCCGCCGAATATCGGCCGGCTATCGGGTTAAGACAGCTTGATCAGCTGGCCTCCATCGACAACCATATTCGTTCCGGTCATATAGGAAGATTCGTCTGAAGCGAGGAATACGGCGGCCGCCGCAATCTCCTCAGGCTGCCCTACCCGCTTCATCGGTACCGTCCGCAAATAGTCCGCGATGGCCGGCGGGTTGTCGATCAGCGGCTTGGTCAGCCGTGTCTCGATAAAGCCCGGGCACAGCGCGTTGACGCGAATGCCTCGCTCGGCAAGCTCCAGCGCCATCGACATGGACAAATTAATCATGCCGCCCTTAGTCGTGTTGTAGTGCACCTGATCCGATTCCGCCTGAATGCCGTTGACGCTGGACATCTGGATGATCGAGCCGCCGGTCCCTTGGCGGACCATCTCGCGGGCGGCACGCTGGCTGACCAGGAAAGCGCCCTTGAGATTAATCGCCAGATGACGGTCCCACTGCTCTTCCGTAATGTCCAGAAAAGGCGAGACTTCGCAAATGCCGGCGTTATTGACGGCTACGTCGACCTTGCCCCATTCGGCAATCACTCCGTCGATGAAGCGGTCCACCTGAGCCTTGTTCGATACGTCGGTCTCATACGCGATCGCTTCTCCTCCCGCTTCGCGAATGAGCGCGACCGTCTCATCCAAAGCGGCTTTGCCTCTGCCGCATAACGCAACCTTCGCGCCTTCGCGCGCGAACCGGATCGCAACCGCCTGACCAATCCCGTGCGATCCGCCGGTCACGATCGCCACTTTGCCGGATAGTCTCATCTTCAGTTCCCCTCCGTCAGTCTCGCGAAGACGCGATCGATCGCCGCGAGCGTCGCTTCGATATGCCCGGCTTCGTGAACGGTGGACAAATACCACAAGCCGTTAGGACGAACCAGAACGCCTTCCTCCAGCATCAGCTCCGCGAACTTGGCATAACGCGCGGCATTGCGTTTCTGGAACGTATCGAAGTGGGTCACGACGTCTTCGTCGATAAACATCATATGGAATACCGGTCCGATCTGGTTGACGACTCCTCTCATCCCGTGCTTGCCGAACAAGGAACGGATTCCGGAAGCGAGCTGAACCGCATGTCCCTCCATTGTACCATAAACGGCCGCGTCGTTCTGCGTCAGCAGCTCAAGCACCGCAAGCGCGGCGGAAGTGGCGACGCCGTTGCCGTTAAGCGTTCCGAGATGGCTGACCTGCTCCGAGTCGATCAGCTCGAAAATCTCCTTGCGGCCGCCGACCGCGCTTACCGCGATACCGCCGCCAAGCGCTTTGCCGACTGTCACCAGGTCAGGCGTCATGCCGAACCGGCCATGAGCTCCGCCGGGACTTAACCGGAATCCGGTGATGACCTCGTCGAAAATAAGAACGATGTTCAGCTCGCGGGTCAGCTCTCGCATTTTCTCCAGGTAACCCGGCTGCGGCAGGATACAGCCCGAGTTGCACATGACCGGCTCCGTAATAACCGCGGCGATCGAGCCTGCATGCTCGCGCAGCGTGGACTCCAGTTGCTCCGGATCGTTCCACGGCAGGAGGATAACGTCCTGCAAGCTAAGCTCGCTTTGTCCTTTCGTGCCGGGAGGCACGCTGTTCGCGGCGGCGGAAGTCGCCTTCTGCATCATATCGGGGCTAGGGAACGATGTAAAGATCGAGTCGGACCAGCCGTGGTAATGGCCGTGGAAACGGACGACTTTGCTTTTCCCGGTATAAGCGCGGGACAGGCGAAGCGCCAGCATGACCGCTTCCGTGCCGGAGCCGCTCAGCACCACTTTGTCCGCGCACGGCAGCACTTCCGTCAAGCGGCGGGCCAGCTCGATCTCGCCGTCGTGCTGCAGTCCGTAGGTGATTCCTTTAGCCAGGGCTTCACTTACTTTGGCGTTAAAGCCTGTATGGGCATGCCCTAAAATAAGCGGTCCGTAGGCGAGCTGATAGTCGATATATTCATTGCCGTCCACATCTTTCACGATAACTCCCGATGCGGATTCCACATACAACGGGGTCGGCTTCATCGAGCCGCGCAGCGTACTCGCCACTCCTCCTGCCAGCACTTGTTTCGCATCCGCCAGTTTTGCACGGGATTTCTCATAGGTTTTCATGTTCGTTCTCCTCTCCGGTTATCGGTTATCCGAGCTCGTCAAGCGGGTATATAGGCCGGTACAAAGCTTCGAACTGGAAGCGGTGCAGGTTCGCCGTGCAGCATCCCGGCGTGTCGACGTCGATCGCCAGCTTGGCAACGTCGCCGAATGCCGTTTTCCATGCGAGCGCCGATTTGACTACGATGATCTGGAACGACTCGGGATCGAGTCCGACGGAGCGGACATGTCCGGGGTCCCAGGGGGCTACCCGCTTCTCGGTCAGCATCACAGTGACGCTGCCGCATTGCACGACGGCGGTCAGCCCCATGCGCGCATGCTGCCCGGTCATATAAGCCCCGACATGACGGTAATTTCCGTCAAACAACATACGGACCGTACCGGTAATCGGCACCGGCTCGCCGTGCTTGTCGTCCGTCTTGCCGCCTACGCTGCAGCTCAGTTCGCTGCCGATGCCGAGCTTCGCCGCCATCCGTACCGCTTCCGGATCGCAGAGAACGATCAGGCTTTTCTTCGAGGCGGCCAGCAGATGTGGCAGCAGCGTCGTGGAATCGGCCGGAGAGCCTCCGCCGACGTTGTCGGAGCTTTCCGTCAATATAACCGGCCCTTCCGGATGACGGGCGGCCCGTTCGACCGCTTCGGCTGGGCCCGTCTGCCGGACGAGGAACCGTTCCCGACGCTCCCACGCCGCCGCCCGCAGCCGCTCGGCGCACTGTTCGGCCGCCGCGATGTCCTTATCCGCCGTTACGACGAACGTCATCCCCGCATCCGCCACATCGCTGTAGGGGAAACCGCCAGCCACCGATATATTGAGAATGCCAGGCGACTTCTCCAGCTCGAAGGCGAGGTCCATCAGTTCCTTCATCGCCCCGGCATCGGTCAGCATCGCTTGCGGAGCGACGAGCATCCGCGTATGAATCAGCTTCTGAACGGGCTCGATCTCCCCGTCGAGCCGGCGCTTCAGCAGTCCGGTCGCTTCCACGGCCCGGTCATAAATATCCACATGCGGGTACGTATCGTAGGCGACGATTATATTCGACAGAGCGACCATCGTCCCGCTTATATTCGCGTGCAGATCCAACGTTACGGCGATCGGAAGGCTGCTGCCGAGCTTCGTGCGAAGCCGCCGCAATATTTCGCCTTCCGCATCCGGATACGACACGGCGACCATCGCACCGTGCAAAATGACGACGAGTCCGTCGATCTCCGGCTGCACCGAATCGGCCATGCCGTTCGCGATCGCATCGAAAGCTTCGTCGGTCACCATGCCGCTCGGAGTAGCCTGGGTGTACAAACCCGGCAGCAGCTCCAGTCCCAACGCCGCAGCCGCGTCGATGACGCCGCCCATTGACGTTTTCGTCCCGGTATACCGTTCGAGAAACGCTTCTTTCCCTTGAATCCAGTCGCCGGCGAACGAGTCCAGCCCGGTCGTGCCGGGCGCAAATGTATTCGTTTCGTGAACGACGCCGATGACTCCGATCTTCTTCGGTCCGTTGTTCCCTGTATGTGCCATCGTTTTATTCCCCTTCCGCTTCGCACCAGTCGATCATGATTTCCGCGAACCAGCGGATCAGCTTGTAATAACTGTCCAGATCCATCTGTTCGTCGGCCGCATGCGCGTTCGCCCCTGAAGGACCGAGCACCAGCGCCGGCGTCGGACTGTGCAGGTTAAACATAAATCCGTCGCAAGCGAACGGAGAACCTTGGGAAGGCCCGGGCTCCTGTCCCAAAGCGATCGCCCCCGCCTGCCTGACAGCGGCGAGAAACCGCTCCGTTTGCTCTCCCTCCGCCATCTCGCTGCCGGACAAATACCGGATAAGCGGAGTCACTTGCGGCCTGCATTTGGCCAAAATCGGGAAGTTAGGCAGCTCGCTCTCGTAAAACTCCCACAGCATGTCGAGAATATGCGTGTCGGTCATACCCGGATACCCTTCGATCCAGAAGTTCAGCCTGCCGTCGGCCGGCAGCTTCTCCTGAAGCTCCCGGTTCGTATCGCCGGACACGATCGTCAGCACGACGACGTCGATGCCTCTGTCGGTATGGCTCCACAACGGATGAGGCTGGATAAGTTCGTTAAGCCGCTTCTTGAACTTCTGGAGCAGCATGGCGAAGGATACGGTCGCGTCCAGGGCGCTGATGAGCTCTTCCCCGTTAAAGCCGATGCCGCTTTTGCCGGAAAATTCCGCCTTCCAGATTCCTCCGCCGAGATGCGCGGGGTACGGAATCAGATTCGTCGGCTCGGGGATGATCGCCATATCGGGGTTAATCCCCATCAGCCGGCCTGCTAACGTGCCGTTGGCTCCTCCATGCTCTTCGTCGACGACACTTTCAATATATACCGTACCACCCAACCGTATATCCAATTCCTGCAAGCATCGTACTGCTTCGAGTGCCGCCGCCATGCCGCCCTTCATATCGTAAGAGCCGCGTCCGAACAGCTTGCCGTCGCGGATCGCTCCGGAGAACGGACCGTCCTCCCAAGGCTCGACCCCTTCATATACCGTATCTGCATGACCGGAGAACACAAGCGATCTGCCGCCTCCCGTGCCGGAAAACTTGCCGTGAACGTTCGGGCGGTTCGCATATTGCCTGCCTTTCATATACGCGGGGTGCTCCTGCAGTCCCGGTACCGTATCGAGTTCGTATTGCGATACTTCCGCTCCGATCGAACGAAGGCGATCTGCAAAAAACGACTGGTAAGCGGCTTCATTTCCATATGGCGGATGATTAACGCTCGGGATCCGGACGAGCTCGGAAGCCAAGGCGGCGGATGCCGCCTTGTTCCTCTCCACCCATTGCCCGATCTTCTCGGATAACAGGCTTCGTTTCATCAGGCGTTTTCCCCTCTACGAGTCGGCGCATAGGCGATGACGTCGATTTCGATTTTATAATTGCCCAGGCCGCTTTGCACTGTCGTACGGGTCGGGTACGGCTTGCTGAACAACGTTTCGTACACTTTATTGTAAGCCGGCGAATCAGCCAGGCTCGTAAGATGAGCGTTCACTTTAATGACATGATCGAGCGTAAGGCCGGCCGCTTGAAGAATCGTCTCGATGTTGCGGACGCTTTGCTCCGTCTGGGCTTCGATCGTGTCTCCGACAAGCTCCCTCGTATCCGGGTATACGCCTACTTGGCCGGACACGTATACGAAATCTCCGGCGCGGAGCGCATGGGAGAACGGCAGCGGGAACTGGGGAGCGTTAGGAGCTTTAATTTCGATAGACATGGTACGGATCATCCCTTCAAATGTATAAAGTTTAGAATAAAATGTGCGCGCATTGCCTGGACTTACTGAACTTTGCCTCGGGCATCTACCGTCAGCCATTTCTCGAAGCGGCCGCCGCGTACGCCGGCAAGCCGGTCATGCAGATTCGTCACGACACAGCAGTGGTTCGGCACGATCCGGAGCTGCTGTCCGACCTGGAACTGATCCCGGTCCGGAACCGAAACGATGCCGTGCTCCTCGCTCAGCCGTTCGATGACGGCTCCCTCATGACCGAGGATAACGCCATAACCGGGATGATACTTGCTCACGTCGCTGCTTAACGTCTTCGAGCCCGCGTCGATAATGATCGTACCCGGACGCGGACGCCCGACCACCGTAGCAACCACCGTCATCGCGCATTGCTCCTCGGAGATCAGCCCCATCTTCCACTGGCCTCCGTCGCCGAATACGTAAGCGCCCGGACGCGTCTCCGTCACGCCGATCCCGGCAACGTCAGTGATGAATTTGGAAGTCGGAGTCGAACCTACGCTGATGTTCTCGATTCCGATGCCGTCCTTCTCCAGAAGCTGTTTCGTCATCAGCAGCGCTTCCGCTTCTTGCTTGGCCGCTTCACGAATCGCATCCGGAGTATTGTGGCCGTACGCATGGCCGGAGTGCGTCATCAGGCCGGTCACGCGTATGTACGGCAGCTGCGAGATCCGCTTGACCAGCTCGGCCGTCTCTTCGCCCGGCTCCCGACCGCAGCGGTTGAGACCTGTGTTCACATCGACATAAAGAAGCACGTCCCGGTTCAAGCTTTTGCCGAATTCCGACAGCTGTCTGGCGACGTCTTCATCATCGGTGCTGAGCGTAATTTTCGCCTTCTCCATCAACCGGCCGAGCCGCTCCAGCTTCGAAGCCCCGATGACCGGGAACGCAATCAGAATATCGTCGATGCCGCCTTCCGCCATCACTTCCGCTTCCCCGAGCTTGGCGACCGTAATGCCCGCCGCTCCGTAACGGATTTGCTCCTTCGCCAGCCAGACGCTTTTATGAGTTTTCGTGTGAGGACGCAGCTTCACGCCGGCTCTGGAGGCGTTATTTGCGGTATCTCGTAAATTTTTGTCCAGTATATCCAGATCGATCAGAACGGTTGGAGACTCCCATTGCTCCATAGTGCTCATTCGAATCCTCTCCCCGAAAGGTATAGTTAGATTCCGGTGCCGGACGGACCGGAAAAAGTGTTTTCGCGATCATCGTATCACAGCGCCAATTTCCCATCAAGAAAAACTTTTCCCAAATAGAAAAAAAGACTCTTGTCGAACATAAAGTCCGATAAGAGTCCGGTTTGGTCAACATTGCGGAACCGCAAGTCTGTTCCGGTGTCCGTGGTGCTGTGTCCCGAAACGGGAAAAAGGAGCTAGAAGCCCCTCCCCCGTAAAGTCGCAGCGGCTGCCGGCGATTAACCTTTGATCGAACCGAGCAGCATCCCTTTGACGAAATATTTCTGCAGAAACGGATAAATAATGAGAATCGGAATGATCGCCACAACGACGGTGGCCATCTTGATCGTCTCCGGCGGCAGCGTCTGCAGGTCGCTCGCATTGACGTTCAGCTCCGAGCTGACGCTTGGCGATACGATCATATTCCGCAGCACGACCTGGATCGGCATCAGATCTTTGTCGGTCAAGTACATAATACCGCCAAAGTATGCGTTCCAGTGGGAAACCCCGTAGAACAAGCCGAGCGTCGCCATAATCGGCATCGACAGCGGAAGGACGATCCGGAAGAGCGTCTGCATGTCGCTGCAGCCGTCGACCTTGGCCGCTTCTTCCACCTCGGCCGGCAAGTTCTCGAAATACGTCTTCATGATCAGCAAGTTAAACGACGAGACGAGTCCCGGAATAATAAGGGCCCATATTGTGTTAAGCAAGCCTGTCGCCCGGACGATGATGTACAGCGGAATCAGACCGCCGGAGAACAGCATCGTAAACACGATTCCGACGAGAACGAAGTTACGCCCCGGCAGAAACCTTTTCGAGAGCGGGTAAGCCAGGAACGTCGTAACGAGCAAGTTACAGAACGTTCCGATTACCGTTACGATTACCGTAATCTTCAACGCGTTCGGAATCCTGTTGCTCTCGAAAATGTATTTGTAGGCTTCGAAGGTTACTTCATTCGGCCAGATGACGAATCCGCCGTTACGCAAAACTTCCGCGATCGGAGTAATCGACATTACGACTACGTAGTATAGAGGGAACAACGTAGCAAGACCGAACAAGGTCATGGACAAGTAGATAACAAAGTCGACAACGTAATCGGATTTTGTCTTTTTGAGTATGAATGACATCGTTTTGACCTCCTACCAGATCCCGGACCCGCCGAGTTTTTTCGCAACCTTGTTCGCAGTGACGACGAGCACAAATCCGATAATCGATTTGAAGAAACCGACCGCGGCCGCCACGCTGAAATCCAGTTGCTCGATCCCTCGCCGGAATACCCAGGTGTCAATGATGTCCCCAACCTCGTATACACGGGCGTTCAAGAAGATATACACTTGCTCGAAGCCTGCGTCCAAAATATGACCGATACGCAAAATAAGCAGCAATACAAATACTTCGCGGATACCCGGCAGAGTAATGTGCCAGATCTGTCGCCAGCGTCCCGCTCCGTCAACGACGGCCGCTTCATACAGCTCGTTATTGATCGTAGCCAGAGCCGCAAGGTAGATAATGGCGCCATAACCGGTACTTTTCCAAATATCTGTTATGATCAGTATAGGCCTAAACCAGTCTTTGTCTGTTAACAAATTCAGTGTCTCGCCCGTATTATCTCTCCACCAGGTGCTGATCAGACCGGCGTCCGGAGCCAGGAAGGAGAATACGAGTCCGTATACGATTATCCACGACAAAAAGTAAGGGCCGTAAGTGATCGTTTGAACGACCCGCTTAAACCACTGCAGTCGAATTTCGTTCAAAATCAGCGCAAACAATAAGTCCGGCAGCATGTTGAATACGATTCTGTACACGCTGATTACTAATGTGTTTCGAAGTAGATCCCAAAAGTCCGGAGACGTGAACACGGTTCGGAAATTGTCGAATCCGGCCCAATCACTGCCCCAAATCCCTTTGACCAGGTTGTACTTCTTAAATGCGATCAGCAGGCCGCCCATTGGTATATAGTGGTAGATGATGTAATACAGTATGCCTGGAAGCATCATCAGGTAAAACCAACGGTAACGGACGATTGTTCTGCCAATGAAGCGGAACTTTTGCGCTAAGCTCACAGGTCCGTCCGAATTTCCTGCCGCAACATGGTCTGTCTTCACTCCTGCATTCCTCCTGTTTGAATTGCGTTTCGTGTCGAAACGGTAAAGCGTTTACAAAGCTATCCCATACATTAATAATATTCGTTCGGGATTCTGATTACAAGGTTTGCGTGACGCAAAATATGTCTTTAAAAGGTCTTTATTGTACAAGCAGCGAAAGACCCGGTAAGCTCAAATTCGGATTACCTCTTTCCTGCAAGGAACGCCGAACCGCTCGACCGTCCCGTCGCCGAGATCGCCTGTGCCGCTTGCGGTAACGGGCACGTATACGACGATGTCCCACTCCGACGCTGCCCCTTCGAGACTGACTTTTCCGTCATCGCTTAAGTCGGCCTTTAAGGTGCGGCGATATCGTTCCCAGTCGTTCACTTTTTTTCCTGTCCATAATTCAAACTGAAGTTGACGCGCTTCCGACACCAGCTTGCGGATCGAATTTCGCACGGCTTCCCAGTTGTAAATATGGATCTGATGGTACAGGAAATGCGCCACTCCGCCTACCCGTTTCACCTGCTCCAGAAACGGACGGATGACGGAATTGTCGGACAGATTCGAAAGCTCCAGATCCTGGGTTAAGAAGCTCATCTCGAGCACGTCGTAATGTCGATTGCCGTCGTTCGCCCATGCGATCGGGAAGTAAGGGTGACAGGTGCCGAACAGCATGCCCACATTGCCTTTTTTGCTCGGGCCGCGAGTCTGATCGGCCGCGATCCCGTGCCGCTCGCACCATTCGAACAGCTCCCCCCAGCCTTCGAAGCGGGTGTAGTGGTTTTTGTTCGACGTAATCCGGTCCATACCCGTTGCTTCCTTGAGCCATCCGAGCTGGCGGACGAACTCTTCCTCCGACCATTTGCCGCCTTGGCTGTCCAGCGCGTTGTAGTGGAAAGCGAGCTCATGGCCGGCCGCTTTCACCTTGTCGTAAATGTGTCCGCTATACCCCGACTCCAGCATGCACCAGGTCGTCTGGACGCCGACTTCGGCCAGCAGCTCCATCGTCGCTTCCGCGTGTTCGTCCTTATTATGGTCACTGTCATGGGATATCATGAGCACCTGCGAGATGCCGTCCGGGTAATAACCGATGAGAGGGATCGTTTTCCCGTCTTGGACCAGCGCCTCCAGCATCGATCCGATGAACGCTTCCTTCCACAAATCGGCATACGGGTAAGGGAAATACGGCATGCCCGTTTCCGTTACGACTCTGTCCAGCTCCCAGTCCACAGCCATCTGATCGTCGGCTTTCAAAATGTTGTCGTTCACCGCGCCGGTCCCGTCGCTCGCAGGAACGCCGTCTTCGAGTACAGGCGCTTTCCCCTGCTGCAGCCGGACGATCGTATCCCAGATGTCGACCGACCAGCGGTACAGCCGGCCCGCTCCGATGGAGAACACCTGCAGAGCGGCACCTGCCTCCGCTCCGTCCGGACGCTCCTTCACGATCGATCCTGTCTGTTCGGCCGGAGCGGCACTGTTCTCCTTGAACTCACGCCACGGAACGGCTTCCAGAAAACGCAGAGGCGTCTGCCCGGCGGCTTGCGTATTCAGGTTTGCGTAACCGACGCCGATCTCCTCTTTGGCATAGCCCAGTGTCGTACCCAGCTTATTCAAGCCTGCGCACGTGATCACGACGCCGCCCCGCTCCATATACGCCGTCAGCGCGGCTGCAGTAAGGTCGTCCTCCGCGCAAACGGCGGCAATAATTACATCGCAATCGCAAGCTTCGGCTTCTGCCGCTTCATGAAGCTCCGTATAACCGATCCCTGCATGCGACAAAACTTCACCGGCAAACGATCCGAACGCGTTCTGTCCATATTGGTTCCGCAGAAGCATGGCATTCCGGTCGCGCAACACCGCAATTTTGGCTGCTTTTGTCATTCCACTTCTCTCCCCTCGGTTAGTCAGACCCATCTTGTTCCTGATCCCAGACACATTTCAAATCTGTATATTACCTGTATTTAATTAATCATAAAAACATTAAAAATGTATCATATGAAACGCCGATCGGCAATGAAGAAGTTTTGGCACAATGGATCAAAGTTGATTTTTTTGCGGTTCAAACCAGTGTGAGAACAAGGAAAAAGCTTGATTTCTCAAGCTTTTTCGGCCGTTGGATATTCATCTGCACATTCGCGCCGGCAAACAGAAGCGGCGCGTTCATGATTCATTCAAAAATCCAAAACGCAAAACAAACCTACCTGATCGGCGGATCAAGGGCAACCCACCCCAGAACGGACTAAATCGCTTTTTTCGAATCGGGCTGAAAGGAAAGCGGATACGTTTTCTCCCCGCTGCATTCGGTACAGACGTGCATGTAACATTCCGATTGTTCCTCCATGACGGTACCGCATTTGGCACATTGCTTTTTGGGCAGCGAATCGAAAAACTGGTTGACGGATGGCAGCATTCGAGACCTTCACACCTTTCGGAATAATTGTACTAATACAGATTGTATTTAATGTGATTTTATTATATAACACTCTATGCGTAATTGCGAGAAAGAATATTTTGACAATACAAAAACGGGCTTCCCGGCCTGTCGGCCAAAGAACCCCGCTTACTTGCCCGCTTTTCTTCTGCTTCCCGTCAACTACGAATCAAACCCGCTGTATCTTTCCTCGTCTGCGATACTCTGAATATCGTCCGAACGGATCGTCAAAATCCGGTACCCGTCCTTTTCGTGTTTTTTCATCGCTTTTTGCTTGTAAAATCGGGGACTGCCTTCCGCTGCGTCCTCGTCGTAGAACAACAGGATGCCGTCCGTTTTGCGAAGCAGCAAATCGTCTCTCGCCGTCAGCTGCCAAACGCCGTTGTAAGGCTGGTTGCTCACCGTCCCGTAATAATCGACTTTGTTGAGGATATCGTGAAAATACTGCTGCTTCTCCTCTTTCCACTTTTCTTCCGGATTTTGATAAGCCGCGATGATCGACAGCTTCAAGTGCGGATACCGTTTCTTCAGTTCGATAACGGTCTCGCACGCCCAAAGATCGACGCCGTATTGGCCCGGCGTAAGCACCCACTCCAATCCTTCCTCGATTAAAGGAAGGATTCTTCCTTCGATCGCCTTTTTAATATAAGCGATCCCTTTGTTTTTCTGATCGAATATGTTAAGCTCGTGCGCCCGGTAGCCCGTAACCAGAATGTTCTTCATCCGTATATTCCTCTCTGTGCCGTTATGCTGGTTGAAAGCAAGTCCGGCACTCGCCGCTGCAAAGTGATGTCTTATGTACGAATATACGGAATTTTCGTGCGCATGTACAACCTTTCTGTCCCGCCAAGGGAAAACGCCGTTGAAAGGTCAGCGCCATGCAAACGGGGAGAAGCACGCCTAATTCCTTGGCATCGCCCAAGCTCCAGCTCGCTTCTCCTTGCAGGATCACCCGTCAGCCCTGACCCGGAGCGGTACCGCCCGACGCGCGGAACGAACCGACTCCCCATGAGCCGAGATTCCCTTGTGCGTCCTCGATTTTCCCCTGAACGGTCAAAATTTTGCGCGACTGATGGATCAGTTCGGCGGTAACTGTTACTTTGCCCGGCCGGAGAGGCGATAAGTAATGCAGATTCAGATTCGTCGTCACCACCTTTTCTCCCGGCCTGGCGACTATCGCGGTAATGCCCATCGCATTATCCAGCAGCGAAGCGTGCACGCCTCCGTGCAAGATGCCGATGCCGTTCAGATGCCGGCTCTGTACCTCCAGTGACACGATTGTTTTACCCGGCGCCACAAACTCGAGAACACACCCGATATCGTCCCAAAACGTACCTCTGGCCGCTTCCTCCAGCTTGCGGATCAACTCCTCCACGTTGCCGTTCATGATGCCGTCTCCTTCCGAAGCAGACTTGACGGAAGAACCGCCTCGCCGGACGCATCCCGTTCCTCTTGCATCCAGGCCCTCCCGTCCTGCTCGCCTAGCGGATGACCGTATACCTTTGCTCCGTTTTGACGCTTTCCGCAATCCGGCGCTTGAGCGAGATCGTATCGACCGGAGTATGCCGGGTCCATTTGCGCAGCACCGACAGCTGCAGCGACAGCAGATCGCCCGAGGCCATCGCCGCGACGTTTTGTTTGGCCGCCTGCTCGATCTCGGCGAACGCTTCGCAGACGTACACCTTCGCCATCGCTTCCGCCAGCTCGCCTTTGACCGCGCCGGATCTCGCCGTTATTTTCTCCGCACGCAGCAGCGCGCTTTCCATCGCATAGATCCGGATCATCATGTCGGCCAGCCGCGACAGCACCTCCTGCTGCTCCTCCAGTCCCGTCCCGTACGTCTGAACGGCCTGCCCGCCGATCAGCAGAAAGATTTGCTTCGCCGTCGCGAGCAGCCGCTTCTCTTCGCCGAGCCTGTCGTCCGTCTCGCTCCGCGTGGAGGCCGGCTCCAGCATGCTCTCCTGCACGCTTTGGGCACGCTCCATCAGCGGCAGCTCGCCTTTCATCGCCTTTTTCAGCAGTGTTCCAGGAATAAGCAGCCGGTTGATTTCATTCGTCCCTTCGAAGATCCGGTTGATCCTCGAATCGCGGTAGATACGCTCAATTTTGTACTCCTGGATAAACCCGTAGCCTCCGTGAATTTGCACCCCTTCGTCGGCCACACGGTCCAGCGCCTCCGTACCGAACACTTTAATGATCGAGCATTCCAGGGCATATTCGGCTATACCTTTGGCAGACTGTACGCCGGCCTGCTCGCTGCTCAGATCGATGTCCTGCAAAATCCCGTCGATCAGCCCGGCCGTACGGTATACCATGCTTTCGAGCACATAGGTGACGATATTCATCTCCGCGAGCTTCTGGCCGATCAGCGGAAAGGACGATATCGGCTTGCCGAATTGGGTCCGCTCGTTCGCATAGGACGCGCTTAGCGCGATCGCCTCCTTGGCTCCTCCGACGCAGCCGGCGCCGAGCTTGAACCTGCCGATATTCAGAATATTAAAGGCGATAAGATGACCCTTGCCCGGCTCCCCGAGCAGATTGGTTACCGGGACGCGAACTCCCTCCAGAATAAGCGGACAGGTCGACGACCCTTTGATGCCCATCTTTTTCTCCTCGGGTCCTATGCTGACTCCTTCCATCGAACGCTCGACGATAAACGCTGAGAACTGCTTACCGTCTATTTTCGCATATACGATAAACACATCGGCGAAGCCTGCGTTCGTAATAAACTGCTTCGTTCCGTTCAGCTCGTAATACGTCCCGTCCTCCGACAGTTTCGCCGTCGTCCTCGCCCCCAGGGCGTCCGAGCCGGACGAAGGCTCTGTCAAGCAGTAAGCGGCGATCTTGGAACCGTCGGCCAAGTCCGGCAAATACCGCTTCTTCTGCTCCGGGGTGCCGAAAAACACGATCGGCAGCGTGCCGATCCCCACATGCGCGCCGACCGACAACGCGAACGAAGATCCTCTCGCCAGCTTCTCGCTGATCAGCGTCGAGCTCACTTTATCCAGGCCGAGCCCTCCGTATGGCTCGGGAATATCGACGCCAAGCAAGCCCAGCTCCCCGGCTTTGCGGATCAGCCGGACGGTCAAGCCGTAGTCCAGCTTCTCCAGCGCCTCGTCGTGCGGCAGCACCTCGTTCTCGATAAAATGCTCGGTCGTTCCTGCGATCATCATCTGCTCCCCGCTCAGATCCTCGGGCGTCGTTACGCTGTTCCAGTCCGCCGATTCGATGACAAAGCTTCCGCCCTTCACCGTAGCCATATGCGCCGCTCCTCCTTCAGCCTTCATAAACTTCAAATACGCCTGCGGCCCCCATGCCGCCGCCGATACACATCGAGACGACGCCGTAACCGCCGCCGCGCCTTCCCAGCTCGCGGATTAACGACGTCGACAGCTTGGCGCCCGTACAGCCCAGCGGATGGCCGAGCGCGATCGCGCCGCCGTTGACATTCACCTTCGCCTCGTCCAGCTCGAGCTGACGGATCACCTGAATGCATTGCGAGGCGAAAGCTTCATTTATTTCGAATAAACGCACCTCGTCCCGGCCAATACCGGCGAGTCGCAATGCTTTCGGAATCGCTTCGACCGGCCCGATTCCCATCAGCTCCGGCGCCACCCCGGCGACCGCAAAGGAACGGAACGCCGCGAGCGGCTTCAGGCCGAGCGCCTCGGCTTTGCGCCTGCTCATCACGGTCAAGGAGCTCGCGCCGTCGCTGAACGGCGACGCATTGCCCGCCGTTACCGTTCCTTTGGCCGAGAAAGCCGGTTTCAAAGAGGCCAGCACCTCCATGGACGTATCCGCCCGAATGCACTCGTCCGTCTCGAAGCGGAGCGGCTTCGTCCATGCGCCCCGTTCGAGATCGAATCCGCGAACCGCCGTATCGACCGGGACGATCTCGTCTTTAAATGTTCCCGCCGCTTGTGCGTCCGCCGCCTTCGCGTGGCTGGCGCAGGCAAACCGGTCCTGCTCTTCCCGGGTGATGCCGTATCTGGCCGCCACCCGTTCGGCCGTATGACCCATGCCCATATACGCTTCGGGCATACTTGCGATCAGCTCCGGATGCGGAGACGGCTTGAAGCCCGTCATCGGGACGCGACTCATGCTCTCCACCCCTCCGGCAATAATTGTATCCGCATACCCCAGCTGAATCCGTTCGGCCGCATACGCAATCGCCTGCAAGCCGGACGAGCAGAACCGGTTGATCGTAATCGCCGGCACCGTAACCGGAAACCCGGAATACAAAGCCATCGCCCTGGCGAAATTAAGCCCCTGCTCGCCCTCGGGCATGGCGCAGCCGATCACGATATCGTCCACCTGCTCTTTCGTCAGACCGGGAACCCTCTCCACAGCGGCCTGCAGCACGGTTTTGCCCATATCCTCGGGCCGCGTCTGGGCAAGCGAGCCTTTGCGTCCCCGGCCGACGGCTGTCCGGACAGCCGATACGATAACCGCCTCCTCCATAGAAGCCACCTCCCGTCAGTTTCTCAGCGGTTTGCCTGCCGACAGCATATGCTTCATACGCGCCTGCGTCTTCGGTTCGCCGCACAAGCTCAGAAACGCTTCGCGCTCCAGATCGAGCATATACGCTTCCGTCACCTGCGTACCCGAGGGTACGTCTCCTCCGCCCAGCACATGGGCCAGCTTTCGCGCAATTTTGAAGTCGTGCTCCGAGATGTATCCGCCTTCCCGCATCGACTGCGCTCCGGCCAGCAGCACCGCTTTCCCTTCACGGCCGACGACCCGGACCGGCTCGCCGCTTCGGCGGGCATAACCGTCGCGGTGCAGCTCCAGCACGGTGCGCCGCGCCTCGTGCACGAGCCGGTCGCGGTTCATCACCGTCCGGTCCGCGCTTCGCATAAGCCCGAGACGTACAGCTTCCGGAGCGCTCGTGGACACTTTTGCCATCCCGATCACTTCGAATGCGCGGTTGACGGCCGGCTGCAGATCGTCGCCGTCAGCCGCTGTCAATTCCGCCGCACGGAGCGCCATTTCCTTCGTTCCTCCGCCCGCCGGGATCAGGCCGACTCCGGCCTCTACAAGGCCGTAGTAAGTTTCCGCGTAAGCCGTCACCCGGTCTGCGGCCATGCACACTTCGACTCCCCCGCCCAGCGTCATCCGATGCGGCGCTGCGACCACCGGGCGTCCGGCCGTCTTCAGCTCCATCATCGCCTCCTGGAACACGCGAATAATCCGGTCCACTTCGTCCCATTCTTCTTCCTGCGCTTCCATCAAGAGCAGCATCAGATTGGCCCCGACGCAAAAGTTGCGGCCTTCGTTCGCAATTATAAGTCCGCGGTAATTGCGGCGCACCTCTTCCACGCTTTTGCGGATCATCGTCAAAATATCGCTGCCGATCGCATTACTCGGCGAATGGAACTCCAGACAAGCGACCTCTTCGCCGATGTCGATCAGGCTCGCGCCGCCATTGGAAAGCACGGTGCGCCCTTTGTCCTTCAAGCCCCGGAGGGAAAGATGCTCGATATCGTCCACGAGCTGTACGTACTGCCCGGCGTGGGCATACCGCCTGCTGCCGTTCTCCCGCTTGTAAAACGTCGAGTTGCCGGCCTCGATCCACCGCTTCACCCAGTCCGGGACGATCGCACCTTCGGCTTCCATGCGCGCTGCTGACCGGGCAAGCCCGATCGCGTCCCACAGCTCGAACGGGCCGAGCTCCCAGTTGAAGCCGAGCCGCATCGCTTTGTCCACATCGGCGATCGTGTCTGCGATTTCATCCGCTTTGTCGGCCGCATAGAGGAGAACCGGCTTAACGACTTCCCAGGCCAGCTCGGCATACCGGTCTTCGCCTCCGAGCAGTGCCCTGCACTTCGCCGCTGCCCCTTTGGCCGCTTTGGCCGCTTCCAGCGACGCCGCCTTCACCGGCGAAGCCTCCGCATACTGCATAGTCACCGGATTCAGCTCCAAGATCCGGGAACCCGCCTCAGTCTTCACTTTTTTGTAAAACCCTTGCCCCGCCTTCTCGCCAAGCCATCCGAGACGGGTCATGTCCGCCAGCAGCTCCGGGGTGTCGAACGTCGCCTTCTCCGCCGGATCGGAGGCATGGTCGTACACGTTTTTGGCTACATGGACGAACGTATCCAGGCCGACCAGATCAAGCGTGCGGAACGTCGCGCTTTTGGGCCTGCCGAGCGCAGGGCCCGTTACGGCGTCGATCTCCCCGACCGTATAACCCCGCTCAGCCATGAGCCGCAGCGTGACGAGCAAACCGTAGGTGCCGATCCGGTTGGCGATAAAATTCGGCGTGTCCTTGGCGAATACGACGCCTTTGCCGAGCCGGTGGCCGAGAAACTGCTTCATCCCGGACAATACGTCGAGCTTCGTCGCGGGTCCCGGAATGACTTCGACGAGCGGCATATACCGGGGAGGGTTGAAGAAATGAGTGCCGAGAAAATAGGAGCGCAGCTCCGGCCCGACCGCTTCCGCCATCGCGGCGATCGAGATGCCCGACGTATTCGAGCTGACGACCGTTCCCGGCGTCCAAACCGGTTCGATCCGTCTCAGCAGCTCCCGCTTCTCATCCAGCCGTTCGGTGATCGCCTCAATAATCCAGTCCGCTTCCTTCAGCCGGTGCAGATCGTCCTCCACGTTGCCTATACGGATCAGTTCCGCACACCGTTCTTCGAAAAAAACAGCCGGATTCGTCTTCTTCAGCCGGATGATCGCTTCTCTCGCCAGCCGGTTGCGCACGTCCGGATGCCGGATCGTTCGTCCGGCCGCTTCCTCTTCCGGCGTAAGCCGTTCCGGTACGCAGTCGAGCAGCCATACATGGATGCCCGCATTCGCCAGATGCGCCGCGATCCCCGCCCCCATCACGCCGGAGCCGATAACGGCGACCGTTCGGATCGTTCTCATACGGTAAGTCCCTCCTTCTTGGACGCTTGATGCGATTCTCCCGGAACGCCAAGGCGCGTGCCGCCGTAACGCCGCCCGTTGTTAACTCCGCAGCCCGAACACCGATTCCGCCAGCAACTCGGCGACGTCTTTCGCCGCGACACGATCCTCCGCGGACAGCTGCTTCGTACCGTCCTCCATCATCGTCAGGCAATACGGACAAGCGCTGGCGATCACGGCCGGCTCTACGGCGAGCGCCTGCTCGGTCCGGGCCACGTTGATCCGCTTGCCCCTGCTTTCCTCCAGCCACATCAGACCGCCGCCGGCCCCGCAGCACATCGCGTTAGCTCCGGATCTGTCCATTTCGGCGAGAGTCAAGCCCGGTATCGCTCTTAATATATCCCGCGGAGCTTCGTAGGTGCCGTTGTACCGCCCCAAGTAGCAGGAATCGTGATACGTCGTCCGCTGCCGGACCGCATGCTGCGGTACGAGCTTCCCTTCCTCCAGCAGCCGGGCGAGCAGCTCGGTGTGATGGAACACTTCGACGCCGTCATCCAGGCCGAACTCGGGATACTCGTGCTTCAGCGTATTGTACGTATGCGGACAGGCGGTTACAATTTTGCGCACATTGTACGTTTGGAACACCGCAATATTTTCTTGGCACAGCTGCTGAAACAACAGCTCGTTGCCCATCCGCCTCGGCGTATCGCCGGAATTGCGCTCCTCGGCACCGAGAATCGCGAACCGGACGCCGGCATGGGCCAGCAGCTTGACGAGCGCGACGGTCACCTTTTTGGTCCGGTTATCGTAAGATCCCATCGACCCGACGAACAGCAAATAGTCGAAATCCGGCAAATCCCGGACTGTCGGAACCCATATTCCTTTCACTTCCTCCAGCCATTTGGCGCGGTCGCCGCGGCTGATCCCCCAGGGGTTGCTTTGGCGTTCGATATTTTGCAAGGCGCGCTGGCCGTCGTGAGGCATGCTTCCTTCCGTCAGCACCAGATACCGGCGCATATCGATAATTTTATCGACATGCTCGTTGCCGACCGGGCACTGGTCTTCGCAATTGCGGCACGTCGTGCAGGACCACAGCTCTTCCGGGCTCATGATGTCGCCGACCAAGTTTACATCAGCGATCGCAGCCGCCGTCCCGGACCCGGCGCTTTCTCCCTCCGCGCCGCTGCCCGCCTTGATCCAGCTTTTCTTCTGCAGCTCCATCGTCGGGCCGATATCCGTAATTCCGCCGCCGCTCCATGCCCGGCCGTCCGGCTCTTCCGGCCGAAACACGGAGGCCGAACCTGCGGGGCCGGGGAAAGCGAATGCGGGCACCCAGGGCGATTTCGAAGTAACCGCCGCCCCCTTCTCGGTCAGATGATCGCGCAGCTTGACGATCAGATGCATCGGAGATAACAATTTCCCGGTCCCCGAAGCCGGGCAGACGTTCGTACAGCGGCCGCACTCTACGCAAGCGTACAGATCGAGCAGCTGCTTGCTCGTAAACTGCTCCACCGCTCCCGCGCCGAACGACTCCGCATTCTCGTCCTCCAAATCGAGCGTCCGCAGCTTCCCCGGCGGAGACGAGCGGGCCAAAGCCAGATTCACCGGAGCCGTTAGCAGATGAAAATGTTTGGATTGGGGGACATATACAAGAAAGGCGAGCAAAATGAGCAAATGCGCCCACCAGGCGGCGTAATAAAGCACCGCTGCGGTTACGCTCCCGGCCAGGCCGCTCATCGCTGCGGCAAGCAGCGATGCCACCGGCGCGAGCGGCGAAGCGGGCAGGTCGTGCCACAGCCTTTCGAAAGCGGATACGAGCAGCACCGACAGCAGCAAGGCTCCGATAAAATACAAAACGATACTCGGCTTCCAGTCTCGCTTCAGCCTCGCCAGCTTTTCCCCGTACCTGCGATACCCCGCATAACCGATCGCCGCAAGGACCGCCACGACGGTAATCTCTTGAGAGAGCACAAACAGGTCGTAGGCGGGCACAGGCAGCCGGATGCCGAACAACCCTTTCAGCACGATGTCGGCCGCCCCGAACTGAAGGACGATGAAGCCGTAAAAAACAAGGAGATGCATGATCCCGCTTCGGCGATCTTTCATCAGCTTGCGGTGTCCGAATAACTGGGCGACCCATTCGCGCGCACGACGGCGGTCGAGGCGGGCCGGACTCTCGGGCTGCCCCAGCTTCATGTAAGCGATCCGGCGGGATACCGCCTTCCCGAACAGCAACGCGCCATAACCGGTCGCAGCTAGAAACAAAGCGAAATGGACGACTTTCCAGACCACAGATACATACGCTCCTTTCCGCTTTCGCCCTGCCGGCCGGATTATTCCCGGGCTTCGCTTCATATAAATCAGGTAGGCAGGAAGCGCAAAACGCGAATTCGCGTTACTTGCAATGTATGTTCGGCCGGGCTGGTCCCATGACAACAATACTCGTCTGCTCCGCAGCCGCAAATCCGCCAGCCGGCCGCAGCAGCCCATACGGAAAGGGGTAAGCCGATGAATGTGGTTGTATTGCTGAAACAAACGTTCGATACGGAGGAGAAAGTGCGGGTCCGTGACGATGCGGTGGATGAGGACGGCGTCAAGTTCGTCATTAATCCTTACGACGAATATGCGGTAGAAGAGGCGATCCGGCTGCGGGACGCGCACAGCGGCCAAGTGACGGTCGTGTCCGTCGGAACCGAGCGGTGTGCGGAGGCGCTTCGGACGGCACTTGCGATGGGAGCCGACGAAGCGGTGCTGATCGGGGAGCCGGACGGTGCGGACGAGGCGGTGATCGCCAAGCTGCTCGCCGCCTATTTGCGCAGCAGGCCGTTCGACCTCGTGATCGCTGGACATTTCTCCGTCGACCGCGGCTCCGGCCAAGTGGCGCTGCGCGTCGCCGAGCTGCTGGATCTCCCCCACGCCGGCGCAATCACGAAGCTGACGGTCGACCCGGCTCCCGGCGGGAGAGCGGTCGCGGTCCGCGACGCGGAAGGTGACGACGAGACGGTGGAGCTGTCCCTGCCTGCTCTGATCACCGCCCAGCAAGGACTGAACGAACCGCGATATCCGACGCTTCCAGGCATTATGAAAGCGAAGAAAAAACCGTTCTCGCGATTATCCGCTGCGGATCTGGGCTTATCCGAAAACGAGCTGGCGCCTTATACGCAAACGATCGGAATCCGGCTCCCGGCTCCCCGTCAGGCCGGCCGCCTGCTGGGCGGAGAGACGCCCGACCGCGTCCGGTCGCTTCTCCAGGCATTGCGCGAAGATGCCAAAGTGTTATGAATCCGAAAAGGAGGTGTCCCCGTGAGCCGTTATGTACTCGTTGTAGCCGAGCTGCGTGAAGGCGCACTTCGCCAAGTATCGCTCGAAGCGGTCGCCGCAGCCCGGATGGTTGCAGGCGATGACGGCACCGTTGCCGTTTATTTGGCGGGTCATCACCCGCAAGCGCATACCGGCGAGCTGCACCTTGCCGGTGCGGACCGGATCTTCGCCGAGGAACTGGCCGCAGGAGAGACGGTCCATTCCGAACGGCTGCTGCAGTCGCTAGTGAAGATCGCCGGCGCGAACCCGCCCGCCGCGGTCGTGCTCGGACATACCGCCGCGGGCAGAGATCTAGCCCCCCGGCTGGCCGCCCGGCTCGACGCCGGGCAAATATCAGACGTCATCGCGATTACGCCGGAGCAAGGCACGCTCGCCTTTACCCGTCCGATCTACGCCGGGAAAGCTTTCGAGAAACGGATCTTTCTCCGCGAGCCATGGGTCGTCACGATCCGGCCGAACAATTTCCCATGCAAGACGGAACGAAGCGCCGCCGAGGAGCCGGAATCGGCCAGCTGCGCAGTCGAAGCGGTCCCAGCTCCGGTCAGCGTCGGTCTGCGCACCGTCATCCGGGAGGTCGTCCGCCGAACGGCGGGCAAAACCGATCTTGCGGAGGCGAAAATGATCGTCTCCGGCGGGCGCGGGGTAAAAAGCGCAGACGGCTTCCGGCCGCTGGCGGAGCTGGCGGATGTGCTCGGCGGAGCTGTAGGCGCTTCGCGCGGAGCATGCGACGCCGGCTACTGCGATTATGCGCTGCAGATCGGCCAGACGGGCAAGGTCGTGACGCCCGAGCTGTACATCGCTTGCGGGATCAGCGGAGCGATTCAGCACGTAGCCGGGATGAGCGGTTCGCGGGTCATCGTCGCGATCAACAAAGATCCGGAAGCGCCGATATTTAAAATCGCCGATTACGGAATTGTCGGGGATCTATTCGAGGTCGTACCTCTGCTGACCGAGGAGTTCAAACGTCAGTTACCCCCGGGATAAGCGGATATCCGGCCGCATGCACCTTTTCCGCAATAATCCGATACCCTTCCGCATTCGGATGAAACCGGTCGTCCGCGAGCAGGTTGTCTTCCTTGCCGAGAAACTGATCGTACACTTCGATAATATGAATGTCGCCCGCATGAAACGAACGCAGATGCTCATTGAATTTATTGACCCAAAACGCCGCCTCGGCAAATTCCGGAAGCGGATTGTACAGCCCCAGCACGCGGACGAAGTAAGGATCGCCTCCGGCTTTTATCGCTTGGATCGTTTCCAGGATCGAGTCGATATTGCGCTGATATGTCTTTAAAGCAGACATCAGATGCCGCGTATCGCTATCGAAAAAATAATGCTTTGCCGCCTGAATCAGATCGTTGCCGCCGGCGGTCAGCGTAATGATCGTTGACCGCTCCGCGGCGGCTCGCACCTGCCCGTTCGTCCGGACTAATTCGAGCACTGCGCTGGTCGTCGCACCGCTAACCCCCGCATTTTCCGTCCGCACCTGCCGCCCGTAGCCGGTCTCAAGAAGCCGGGCATACCGGTGTACGAAGCTGTGCTCCGGAAGTGCTCCCACTCCTGCCGTCAATGAATCGCCAATCGCCAAATACGCAAGCTCCCGCTTCATGAAACCTACCTCCACACTTCGTCATTGCTATACCATATTCAAGAAACGCCGATTGGGCCCCGACGCCAAGCAAAGTTTTCTTCCCGGAGACTGGCTCCCGGTTCGCACTGCGCCGCTCTTTCCTGTTACAATGGGGATATAACGCTTTGGAAACGGGGGAGCCAGGATGAAACAGACCATCTGGAACACGATCGACCATCACGCGGACGCGCTTAAGGAAATCGCTCTGTTCATCGGCGAACATCCCGAACTCGGCCACGAGGAAGTGCTGGCGTGCGGGAAATTGACAGATACGCTCAGACAGCACGGCTTCCGCGTCGAGACCGGAATACTCGGCCTGGATACCGCCTTCATCGCTACGTACGAATCGGACAAGCCCGGACCGACCGTCGCCTTTCTGTGCGAATACGATGCACTACCCGGACTTGGACATGCATGCGGCCATCACCTGATTTGCACGATGGGAATCGGGGCGGCGATCGGGCTGAAATCGGCGATCGATACGACCGGCGGCACCATACGCGTCTACGGCACGCCTGCGGAGGAGACCAAAGGCGCCAAAGTGCCGATGGCCGAAGCCGGGCTGTTCGACGATGTCGATCTGGCGCTGATGGCGCATCCGTTCCACCGCTACGAGCAATCGGGCTCCTCTTTGGCGATGGACGCGCTTCAGTTCGAATATTACGGCAAGTCGGCGCACGCCGCCGCCAATCCCCAGGACGGAGTAAACGCGCTCGACGCCGTGCTCCTTCTGTTCAACAGCCTGAACGCGCTCCGGCAGCAGCTCGAGAGCCATACCCGCATCCACGGCGTCATCACGGACGGCGGCAAAGCCCCGAACATCATACCCGACTATGCATGCGCCCAATTTTACGTACGGTCGGCGAACCGTCGTTACACCGACGAGACCGTGCGCAAAGTGATCCGGTGCGCCGAAGGCGCTGCGCTGCAGACGGGGTGCACGCTCAAGACGAGCAATTACGAATATTCGTACGACGAGCTGCGGACGAACGAACCATTGTCGGAGGCGTTCACCGCCAATCTGCACGAGCTCGGAATTGGGGCCGACCGCGTATTTTCCGGACAGGACCACGGTTCGCTTGATCTGGGCAACGTATCCCGCCGCTGTCCGGCGATCCACCCGTTCGTGCAGGTCGTTGATGAGCCGTTCATGCTGCACACGCCGGAATTTCGCGATCACGCGATGATGAACCGCGCGCTGGACGGGATGATCCTCGGCGCCAAGGCGCTTGCAGGCGCCGCTTGCGATGCGGTGGCGACTCCGGGCATGCTGGAGCGGATTCGCTTAGCGTTTGAAGCGGACCAATAAAGCCGGGACGGTAGGACCGGATCAGACCCGACCAGACGGTCAGATGCCGACGATTCGTCGGGCCTAACAGAAAGGAGCGTTTTAGGATGGGACAAGGATATACGTTCACAATCGAACCCGGTTCTTTTAATTCGTTCGAGGACGAAGCCGCTTTAGTGGAGCAATGCAAGGCATGGGGATTGCTTTCGGAGAAAGCGGCGAAAGCCAAAACATTTTATTACAAAGGGAACGGACTGAATGTCCCTTGCAGCATTATCGGATTGGCCGATCCGATTACCGCCGTCATCGAATTCGACAACAAGCAGCGGCATTGCATCCACCCTTCGTATCTGAAAGAAATGCAAGCTTCTACGTTCGGCCGGAGGGTTACGGCTTTGTCGGACGACTCTACCGAGGCCGAGGATGCAGAACCGGCAGCGGCGGCGCCCGCGGAAGTGCAGGAGGCTCAGGAAACTCAGGTAGCTCAGGAGGTTCAACAAGCTCAGGCGTCAACGCCGGACGAGCCTGCGGCCGAAGAACCGGCGGCTTCCGTTCCGGAATCGAAGCCCGCGCCGGCAGCCAAAGGAAAAGGCAAAAAGGAAAAGATTCAACTTCCGGAAGAAAAAGTGAAAATGAAAGCCACCGTGATGGAGTTTACGACGGTGCCGAACCATTTCTCCGATACGGACGACGAAGTTATCATTTATGAAGCGGTAGCCATCACCGAACCCGAGATCGAGCTCGGTTCCGCCTGGTCCAGCCACAGCGCCACTCTGAAAAAGCTGGACCTTGCAGTCGGAGACGTTCTCACCTTCGAAGGCAAGATCGTAGCGAAGAAGCTGACCAAACATCCGGTACCGTATAAGATCAACAATCCGGCCAAGCTGCAAAAAGTAACACAAGAGTAATGCAGCCGGTATGCGGAAACATCACCAGCCTCCAACTCCGCTTAGTTTGCGGCAGCTGGAGGCTGGTCTGGTTGTGCTTGTTCTGAAAATTTTGCACAATTATGGAGAAATTGCGAAGAAAGTATCGGATTACGGATTGCTGCGGAAGTGTGGTTCTTTCACCGGAGTTACTTGACAAGCATTAGCGCTTCTTCCGTTCGACCGGCCGTTACTGCGCTAAATAAGCGAGCAGCAAAACGGCCGTATTCGCAATTGCGTCTTCGTGGGTCCGCTCCATGCCGTGGGAGGCGTGTACGCCCGGACCGATTAACGCTGCCCGGATGTTGCTGCCGCCACGAAGCGCCGCTGTCGCGTCCGAGCTGTAATGGGGGTAGATGTCGACGGCAAACGGAATCCGCTCCTTCTTGGCCAGTTCGATAAGCCGCGTAGTCATCTCGTAATCGTACGGGCCGGACGAATCTTTGGCACAGATCGATACGTCGGTTTCCTTGCATTCCAGATCGTCCCCCATCGCCCCCATATCGACGGCGATCAGCTCCCGGATATCCGCAGGCAAAGATGACGATCCGTGCCCGACCTCTTCATACACCGAGATAAACACTTTCACGGTCCGCTCCGGGACGGTTCCCGAATTGTTCAGCGCCTTCAGCATGGCCAGCACGGCCGCCACGCCCGCCTTGTCGTCCAGATGACGCGACTTGATGTATCCGTTCGCCAGCTTGCGCGTGCGAGGGTCCCACGAGATGTAATCGCCTGTTTGAATCCCGAGCTGCGCTACGTCTTCTTTGCTTGCTACACGCTCGTCGAGCCGAATTTCCATATTCGCCTCTTCCCGTTTCAACTCTCTGGCATCCCCGTGTACGTGAACCGAAGGCTTTACGGACAATACCGTGCCTTCATACTCCCGCCCGTCGCGCGTATGCACGAGGCAATATTCGTTCTCAACCGACTGTATCATATAACCGCCTACCGGAGTGAACCGGAGCGTTCCGTTTGGCTTGACGGACCGGACCATCGCTCCGAGCGTATCGACATGGGCGGAGATGCCGAGCACTTCATCGCTTTTGCCGGGAACGGTAAGGATCGAACAGCCCTTCGGGGTCCGCTCGACCAGACAGCCGAGAGCCTTCGCTTCCTCTTCGACGAGCCCGATAATGCGGCCGCAAAATCCGGACGGACTCGGCACCGCCAACAGCCTGAGCAGGACGTCATTTATATATTCACGATCGATTCTTATCGCCATGCTTATTACCTTCCTCTCCCGATTCCGTATCTACGTCCAGTATACCGGATTATCCCTCTCCCGGAAACTTGCGGACATCCGCCGATCGTATGAGATCGGAGCGGCAAGAGACACTATAAGAGTTCCCGCCTGAAGCGGGAACATCTCATAAACCGGGAGGTGAACACCGATGGCAGGACGGAACAATCGGCCGAAAAAGAACGGCCCGGCTGGACATCCTTCGCAACTCGACCAGTATCGCGAGGAATTCGCCTTGGATTTGACCGAGAAACCGGAAAACGAAAAGGAACGCAAAGACAAGACGCGTTACACGCAATAATTGGCGATAAAACCGATCCCGGTTACGAGTAGTCCGCGCTTTACGGTAAAAGCCAGCCTGAAAGAAAAAACCGTCCGGTATTATATGATCCGGGCGGTTCCTTGACGTGCAAACCCACACGTTTGTTTGTGCGTAAAAGGAATGGGCCATCGCTCCAACTGCTCATTGATAAGGTTCTGCGGGAACAATTCGACTCCAATGAGGCTGTCGATTCATTGTATAGAAGTGATAGCAGGCCGTTCCAAGTGAAAAGTTACCTTCTTCTGCTCAAACAGGTTGACCTGAACCCCTTGATTGAATAAGGATTGTAAGGTAGGGGATTCCAGACAAAACTCGCCAGAAGGTCATCTTTTCCCTTTCCACTTGGTTGTCCACAGTTAATCGACAGGCTCACAAACCGCTCCTATTGCGTTTCTACCCCGTTTCAAGCAAGGCAGGAAGTCGAATGGCCCGAAAAGCGTCCCGCGGCACTTACACGCTTGCTGACTCGACTAGGAAAGAGAAAGAGACCCTTCTCCGCTTTAGTACGATGAAGATCTGAGCCTGCCTATTCTGATCTACTATGGCAATGGGCTGCCTCGGAAGTCATTTTGCGGTTTTCACACCTCACTTAGAACTGATTTCCACAGAGAAAAAGGAACTCCATCTCCACTTTACAATGGAATTTGAGTTCCTCTCGTTTGAAGAATAGGCGTTCCCTGTCAAGCAAGCCCTTTGGGATAACCCCTCCTCTTTCCAAAACGGTTGCGCCTTTAGTCCGAACGGATCGGAAGCCAATTCAGCACGCGGCCGATGTACGAATCCCAGAAGCTCCATTCGTGTAGCCCGGGACCTTCCTCGTATGTGACATCGAGTCCGACGTTCCGCGCATGGGCCAGAAACCGCTGGTTGTGCGGATACAAGTAATCTTCCGTCCCGCAGGCCTGGTACAGCTTGGGCTTAGGTCCATCTGACAAGGCTACCTTCTCGGCGAGACGAAATAGATCATCCTGTTCGGGAATGCGGTCCACTTGTCCGAAAATATAGCCGAAATCCCGGCTCCAGCGCTCAGGTCCGTCTGCGAGATCCAAAGCTCCGGATAAGCTCGCAGCGGCGGCAAACAGATCCGGCCTGCGAAGCGCCAGCTTAAAGGCGCCATAACCGCCCATAGACAAACCGGCCACAAACGTATCCTCCCGCTTGTCCGACAACGGGAAGAACGCTCTTGCTTTGGCCGGGAGCTCCTCGCTGACGAACGTCCAGTACGGATACCCGCTTGCCATATCCGTGTAGAAGCTGCGGTTGACGGCAGGCATGACGATGGCAACGTTTTTGGTTCTCGCATACCGCTCGATCGCGGTATAACGCGTCCAAGCCGTGTGATCGTCCGACAGTCCGTGCAGCAAATAAATCGTCGGAATTTTGCGGTCCGTCAGGCCGGGTTTCGGATCGGGAAGAATGACGTTCATTGATACGCCGATGCTAAGCGTATCGGAAGAGAAGGTGCATTGCATAAATGCCATGAGTGCGACCAACCTTTCGGAAATTTACGTACGTTCAGAACGCTCTCATTATACTGCACTTTTGCCCTTGCTTTCCATCTTTATACGCTTGATTTCTCCACTCTGTCCGCCTCTGTTGCATCGCGGAGCTGTCTTTAATCGCGCACTTAATTGGAATAAGTGTTGAATACCTGTATATGGCTTGTTACAATGATACCGATCCACATTCATTTTCCGAATACATAAGAATCGAGGGGCTCGATTATGATTATCGACTGCCACAACCATCCGGACTGGTACGGGTACAACGTCACCCGCTTTCTGGACAACATGAAGCAGTACAACATCGACAAAACATGGCTGATTAGCTGGGAGTGCCCGGCGGACGAGTACAATCCCGCCTACAACAAAAGCATTCCCGACGCCGGGCTGCCCGACGGTCCGATCTCGTTCCGCCGCTGCGTCTCTTACGCCGAGCAATATCCCGACAAGTTCATTCTCGGCTACGCTCCCGACCCGCGAAGACCGGATGCGATCGACAAGCTCGATCATGCGATCAAGCTGTACGGCGTCCGCGTGTACGGCGAGATTAAGCTGCGGATGATGTACGACAATCCGGATGCGATCCGCCTATTCCGTTTCTGCGGGGAGAAAGGGCTTCCGGTTATCGTCCATATCGACTACGAATTCGACCACGGCTCCAAGTACCCGCGTCCGAACTGGTGGTACGGCGGCGGTATCGACGCATTTGAGCGCGCGGTCAAAGCATGCCCGGATACGACCTTCCTCGGACACGCTCCCGGCTTCTGGGCGCATATTTCCGGCGACGATCAATTCGACAAGGTCGCTTATCCGAAAGGCAAAGTAGTCGAAGGCGGCAAAGTGGGCGAGATGCTTCGCAAATACCCGAACCTGTACTGCGACATCTCCGCCGGTTCTGGGGCCAATGCGTTCAGCCGCGATCCCGAATTCGCCAAAACGTTCCTGACCGAGTTCCAGGACCGCATCCTGTACGGACGGGACTATTTCGACAACGTCCACCAGGAAGTGCTGAACAGCCTGGATCTGCCGGCCGACGTGCTCGGGAAAATTTACTCCGGCAACGCCTTGAAGCTCGTTCCGCTCGACTGATACAATAAGGGAACAAAGGAGCGTTCCCTATGCCTAACATTTGGACTCATTTCATATTCGGCCGCGAGCTGGCGGACCTTGTCGGATTTCTGGCGGCATCCGCCTCTCCGGAGCTCCGACGCGTCTACAATATGGGCTGCCAGGGACCCGACTTTTTATTTTATCACCGCTTCCTCCCATGGCAGAAAACGGCCGGCATGCCCGAGCTCGGAAGCGCCATGCACAGCAGACAATGCGGCCCTTTCCTGCTCGATCTGCTAGAAGCGGTAAGGGGCATGCCGCTTAACGCTCCGGACACGGTGTTCGCGCTTGGCTTTTTGACCCATCATATTCTCGATCGTAATGCGCACCCGTACGTGTTTTATTTGTCGGGCTTCAAGAAGTGGGACCATCAACGGTTCGAGATTTTTATCGATACCCTGGTCGCTCGTCAACGGCTCGGGATCGAGACGTGGAACACTCCCGTTTGGAAAGAGATCGACGCCGGCGGCGCACTTCCCGGCGGGATTGCTGCAGTGTTCGAGCGATTGACGCGGCTGCACTATCCGGAGCTTGGCAGACGGTTCACCGCCAGGGACTGGGACGATGCATACCGCGATATGATTCGCGCCCAGAAGCTGTTCCACGACCCGGCCGCGATCAAACGGAAGATTACATTCGGTCAGATCGAACCGTTTCTGTTCAAGAAGGAAGTGCCCCTACTCGACTTTCTAAACGAATCGCGGAAGGAATGGCGGCATCCCTCCATTCTGGAGGAGCGTCATACCGAAAGCTTCTGGGACTTGTGGGAGCTGGCGATCCAGGACGGCGAGCCGCTGATGAAAGCGGCGCTGGACTATATTGCGCCTGAATCGGCAATCGCAAAGGACGGATCGGCGGGATCAGCAGTTTCGGATCGTGTGCATGCTCGCGTCAGGCTGGAAGCCCTGCTTGGCGATATCTCGTACGAGACCGGCAAGCCTTGCTCCGAAGGCCATAAGATCGTTCATGCAAGCCCGATGCTTTGACTTCCCAGCCCCAGCGGAACGAAAAACGAATCGAATCAGCCTCCTGTTATCGGCCCTTTGGCGGACAACAGGGGGTTTTCTTTTTGCCGCATATGCTGGATTCATGACGAATGAAAGTCCGTCCCGTTGCGGATGTATGAATTACACGCAATCGTTCACACTAAAGCAGATCGGCGATTCCCTAACCTAATAAAACACAGGAGGAAGGAGCAGCCTAAGCCATGGATCGGGATTTTACCGCACCTCGTTCGAAAGACGCACGACCCAGCTCCACGCCTCTGCTGCTTAATCCGCATTTGCCGTTTTTGCGAAACCGGGTGCTGCAGCTTCTCATTGCCGTTTTCGCCGCTTTTTGGATATATATGGCCTTTTCACCGACGAACCGGATGCAGTGGTTGATGGAAAACTTGCTCCCCGTCGCAGCCGTGCTCGCTTTAGCGTTCACCTACCGGAAGTATCGTCTGAGCACCCTCTCTTATTTGCTGCTGTTTGGTTTTTTTTGTCTCCATACGTACGCGGCTCATTATACGTATCAGAACACCCCGTTCGACGTTTGGCTGAAATCGGCTTTTCATACGAAGCGCAGCTACTTCGACCGAGTCGTCCATTTTACTTTCGGGTTGCTGTGGGCGTATCCGGTGCGCGAGCTGCTTGTCCGGAAGGCGAACCTGCGCGGATTGTGGTCGTATGCCGTTCCGGTGTCGATCGTTTTCGGCTGCAGCGCTTTATTCGAAATACTGGAGATGATCGTCGCGCTGATCGGCGGTCAAACCGGCGAAGATTACATGGGCATGCAAGGCGATCTGTTCGACAGCCAGAAAGATATGGCGCTTGGATTGGCCGGAGCCGTCGTCGCCATGGGATTGCTGGGGTGGATCAATAAACACCGGAATACGGCTAGATGATAAAAGCCGCATCCTGGCGGAGCTGCTTGCCCAAGGAAGGATCGGCATCGCGGATGTATTCGCCTGTTCCCCACTTCACTGCCGGATTAGAAGCATCGCTTCGCTTCGCTACAAAACAACCAAATTCGAATTCGTCTCACCCAACAACCGCATCTAGCAAAAATCGTTAGGGGCCAGCTTCGCGAAAACGTAAATCCGCTGACCCTTAACAAATAGGAGTTTTTAGCATCCACTATTTTGCCTTTTTCGGAGGGCAGCAGCTAATATAGGCGGTTTGCACCCTTATTTCAACCAATTAGCAGGGGAGTACCATTTTCGGGCATAATAGATAGAGGGTACAGATCGCTTATATTTCTCCGCCAAAAGCGGGTTTTGGACAAAATAGAGGGTATAAACCGATTGCAAACCGCTCTTATTCGGTTTTGGGTTTGGGCTTTTGGCTTTTGGCTTTTGGCTTTTGGCTTTTGGCTTTTGGCTTTTGGCTTTTGGCTTTTGGCTTTTGGCTTTTGGCTTTTGGCTTTTGGCTTTTGGCTTTTGGCTTTTGGCTTTGCGCTTGCTCATGCCCCCGCCGCTACCTATGGCTTCTCCCCGTGCTATGGCTCGGATCAATCTCCGCTGGTTGACAGGTGACGAGCTTATAAGTGTCTGAACGAATCGAAAAACCGATGCCCCGGAGGGACATCGGCCGATTGCTGTTGCGGTGCTATACAAGAAGCGAAGCTGCAAGCGTCAAACCTCCGCCGTAGCCGCCTCTGCCGCGCCTTTTTGCAAATTCACTTTCATCAGC
The DNA here is from genome assembly GCF_036577605.1 of Paenibacillus sp. GYB004. NCBI lineage: Bacteria > Bacillati > Bacillota > Bacilli > Caryophanales > Paenibacillaceae > Paenibacillus > Paenibacillus sp. GYB004. Next base: position 176,549 of record NZ_JARBDB010000047.1, on the reverse strand, counting down.
ATCGCGATTCCGACGATGAAAAAGACAGCCAGCGCCAGTATGCCAAGCCGACTCGAACCTGTCATCAAACCGACTACCGAAAAGACAAACGGTCCGACAATCGCGGAAAATTTGCTGGACACCGTAAGAAATCCGAAAAATTCCGCCGGACGGTCCTGCGGCACGAGCCGGCTGTAGATCGAACGGGCGATCGACTGACTGCCGCCCTGCACCATCCCGACAATAAACGCTAGCGCGTAGAAATGCCAGGTCTCACTCATAAAGTAACCAAACAAGACAATCAGCACGTAAACGCTTAACGAAATATATAACGACCGCTTCGAGCCGAGCCGCTCCGCGATTTTACCGAACAGCAGCGTGAACGGGATGCCGACAAACTGCGTAATGACAAGCGCGCCGATCAGATGACCCGTACCCAAGCCGATTTCCGTACCGTAAATCGTGGCCATCGTAATAATCGTGCTGATGCCGTCATTGAAAAACCAGTAAGCGATCAAATATTTAAGCAGCTCCGGATACCGTCTGATCCGCTTAAACGTATCCCGGATGCGGGTAAATCCGATTGCCGTATATTGGCCGATCGTGTGACTGCCTCCGGTTTTTTTATCCTTTACTTTGCGGAACAGAGGCAGCGAGAACAAATACCACCACAAAGCGACCGAAGCGAAGGAGATATAAGTACCCGTCGTTTTATCCGGCAGTCCGAACCATTGATACTTTTCAATTAACAGCAGGTTGATCACAAGAAGAATCCCCCCGCCGATATAACCGAACGCATAACCTTTGGACGATATGTAATCCCGCTTCTCCGGTACGACCAGATCGTTTAACAACGCATCGTAAAACGAATTGCCTCCGGTAAATCCGATCGTTCCGAGAATAAATAAGAACGAAGCCAATACGTAGTCGCCGTTGCCTACAAATACGAAGCAAAGCGAAGCCACTATTCCCAAATACGAAAACATCCGTAAAAATCGGATCTTGTAGCCCGAATAGTCCGCAACCGCTCCCAATATAGGCGTCAGCACCGCGACAAACAGCATCGCGATCGATTGCGTAAGCCCCCAATACGAGGTGGCCAGCTGTTCGTTCTGCAGTGTCGACGCAGCTACGCTGCTGTAGAAGATCGGCAGCACCGCGGCCATCATCGTCGTGGCGAATGCGGAGTTGGCCCAGTCGTACATCACCCATGCCCGAACCGTTTGTCGATCCACGGGAGTCCCCCTTTCGTAGTAACCGCTGTCTTCCGTTATAATCCATCCCCATTGTAACACCGCACCCGGCGGACGCCTACGATTATTTTCGGTAATGGCTGCGCTCTCGCGTCTTCCCAAACACAAAAAGCCGCAGCTTGCGGCGGCTCCTCGCTTTATATAGAACATGTAAACTTCTACACCCTGCGGCGATTCAGATGGACAAACGTAATAGCGAGCGCAAGCACCAGCACGCCGCCTTTAATAATATCAAACGCGTAATAAGGCATGTTCAGCATCGTCAGCCCGTTCAGCAGCACGCCAATCAGCACCGCTCCGAGGAACGTGCCGATGACGTTCGGTTTGCCGGCGCCGAGCACCGAGAATCCGACGAACACCGCCGCTACCGATTCCATCAGGAGCGGAGCGCCTGCATCGATTTGACCGGAACCGACCCGGGCCGCGTACAGCAGCCCGCCAATGGCGGCAAAGCAGCCGGACAGCACATAAGCGATCATCCGGACACGGTTCACAGGAATGCCGGACAGCCTCGCGGCTTCGCGGTTGCCGCCCGTAATGTACAGTTGACGGCCCCAGCGGGTGTATTTCAGGAAGATATGAACGAGCGCCACCGCCAGCAGCATCAGCACGACCGGTACCGGCACGCCGAGCAGCTCTCCCTGGCCGATCCACTTGAACGATTCGAGAAACTGCCCGGGCGCTTTGGTCCCGTCGGTCATCTGCATGTTGTTGTAGATCGCGTATCCCTTCGTATACGTCTTCTGAATGCCTCCGACCATATACATCACCGCTAAAGTGGCCAGCAGGTCGGGAATCCGGAAGCGGATTATGAGCAGCGAGTTAAGCAGTCCGATGACCGCGCCGATTAAGATGGGAACGAGAATGACGACGATCAGCGGCTGCTCGAACCAGACCATCATCGTCGCGGCCGCAACAGTCGTCAGCGAGACGGTCGAGCCGACCGACAAGTCGAAGCCGTCTACGATTTGTGATAACGTCACACCGATCGCAATAAACGTCACGATCGAGATCGAACGCAATATATCGGCGATATTGCCGTAGGTTAAAAAGTTTTCGTTCGCTATCGAGAAAAAGAGGAATACACCGGCTATGACGACCAGAGCGCCGTACTTGAAAGACAAATCCAATAACTTACTTTTCATCCTCCTGCTCCTTTCCGGCGCTTGCGAACAGCAGAATTTGCTCTTCCGTCGCCTCGCCTCGGTTAAACTCCTTGACGATCCGGCCGTCGCACATGACGAGTATGCGGTCCGAGATGCCGATGATTTCGTTCATTTCCGAAGACAGATACAGCACGCCTTTCCCTTGCTGGGCCAACTGCCCGATCAAGCGGAAAATATCGCTTTTCGCGCCGATGTCGATCCCTTTGGTCGGTTCGTCGAACATATACAGCTTCGCCTCGGTCGGCAGCCATTTGCCGATCGCGACCTTCTGCTGATTCCCTCCGCTCAAGTAACCGACCGTCTGCTCGATATGCGGCGTTTTCACACCGAGCTGTTCGACGAGCTGTGCCGAATGTTTCGATTCGGCTCTGCCCCGAATCCAGCCCGACGGCGCAAGACGTTTCAGAATCGGCAGCGTCAAGTTGACTTTGACCGACTCCCCGATCAGCACCCCCTGCTGTCTGCGCTCTTCGGGGACAAGCACGATTCCGGCGCGGATCGCATCCTGCGGTTCCTTGAGCTTCAACGCCGTTCCGTTCATACGGAGCGTCCCCTGATCGATCCGGTCCGCGGCGAACAGCAAGCGGGATAGTTCCGTCTTGCCCGCTCCGACAAGTCCGACGATCCCGACGATTTCCCCGCTGCGTACTTCCAGATCAACGCCGTGCACTTTGCCCGATCCGTGTACGTTGTCCGCCTGGAACAACACGCTCCCGATATCCGCCTGAAGCTTCGGAAACTCCTCCTCCAGCGATTTGCCGAGCATCGTCTCTACAACCTGCGGTGCGGACGTCGCGGACGCTTCTACGGTCGATACACGTGTTCCGTCCCTCATCACAGTGATCCGGTCGCAGATTTCGAATACTTCCGGGAGCCGGTGGGAGATGAAGATCAGGCCGACACCTTCCGACTTTAACGTTCTCATCGTACGGAACAGGCTCTCGGTTTCCTCCAGGCTGAGAGGGGCCGTCGGCTCGTCCAGGATGATGTATTTTGCTTTCTGCGCCAAAGCTCGCGCGATCAGAACGAGCTGCTTCTGAGAGATCGGCAGCTCGCCTGCCGGCTTGTCGACGGACAGCTTCGTCACGCCGATGCCTGCGAGAACGGCAGCCGCTTCCCGCCGGAGCGCTCCCCAGCTTACGAAAGCGCCGCCCGAGCCGTAGGACAGCCGGTCCAGCATGATATTCTCCGCCACGCTTAATCCGGGAGCCAGAGCGGTATCGACCTCCTGGTAGACGCACTGGACGCCCGCACGCTTCGCGTCGATCGGCGTCCGGATCGACACGGCCTGTCCGTCGATCGTGATCGTCCCTTCGTCCGCGGTGTAGGCGCCGGACAATACTTTCATCAGCGTGCTTTTTCCCGCCCCATTCGCACCGAGCAGCGCGTGAACTTCGCCGGAACGCACTTCAAAATCGACGCCCGAAAGCGCACGGACACCAGGGAAAAACTTGCCGATTTGCTTCATTTTCAGCATTCCGCTCATCGATTTACCAGCCCCTTCCTGCATTCCGCCGATACATGCGAAATCCCACCGGCTTGCCGCCGATGGGAGCTTGTCTATCTAACCTTTATTTCTGATTCTGTTTCTCCAGTTCCTTCACCTTGTCCGATAAGCCTTGCTGGCTGCCGCTCCAGCCTTTGACATAATCGCCGAGCTGGGTCGTCGATACCGCTTTGTCCGTCGGGAGCTGATCGCGGGAGACGAATACCGGTTCCAGCACGACGCTGTCCGGCGCCGACTCGCCCAGAAACTTCTGGTACAGGTAACGGGCTTGCACGCGGCCGATATCTTTCGGATCGACGGCGGCCGAGGCGATCCACGGTCCGTTTTTGTCTTGGATCATTTGCAGATCCTCATCGCTCAGATCGATACCGTATACTTTAATCTCCGTACGTCCCGCCTGCTGGATCGCGCGGGATGCGCCTTTGGCAAACTCGTCCCATGCCGCCCATACTGCGGTGATATCGCCTTTGTTCGGGTATTTCTTCAGAATCGCTTCCATCTGCGCCTGCGTATCGAGCGCCGTATTATTCGTAGCCGCTCCGAATGCCGCGATTTCTTTAATATCTTTGTTTTTGTCCATAAACTCTTTGTACGCCAGTTGACGGCGTTCCATCGGAGCGAATCCGGCTACCCAGATTTTGACGATGCTGCCTTTGCCGCCGATATCTTGAGCCATCTTCTCCAGCGTGACCTTCGCCATCTGCTGGTCGCCTTGGGACAATACGGTAACGCCAGGCACTTTCAGATCGGTATCAAAAGCGACGACCGGAATTTTTCGCTCCAGCGCCTTTTTCACTCCGGCTTCGAGCGCTTCCGGCTTGCCGTGGTCGATCAGGATGCCGTCGAACTTCTGGTTGACCGCCGCATCCAGGTTCGCGATCATTTTGTTCATATCGGTTTCGGCGCTGAATACGGTCACTTTGCCGCCCAGCTTCTCGACCTGCTCGGTTACGCCCGCTATGTACTGAGCGGAGAACGTTCCTTGGTTAAATTCCATAATTAGTGCAATTTTCTTGCCGTTAAGCGATGGCTGCTCTCCGCCGCCCCCCGCATTCGTCGCCGATCCTGCAGGCTCCTGCTTGGTCGAGCACGCTGCCAGCACCATAGCCAGCACGACGGCCAGCACGACGGCGATGTAAGACTTTCTGTTTCTCATGGCCTGTTACCCCTCTCCGGTACTCCGTATCTGTGGACCGATTTCTGGAATGACGTACAGATCGGTCTGTTTCCATCAATCCCAATCCGCCAGATCGGAATTGATAGATAGTATAATAGCACCGTCCAATGCCGGCGTCAATCATTTTTCGACAATTTAACCTTCTATTCCAATTAAATTAGTGTGTTTTATTGGCGATTGTCACCCCATTGTTATTTTCCCGCTATCTTGCCCCTGCTTATCAGCGATTGTTTTGGCTCGCTCCGCCCTCTATACTTAATTGTACTATCGGGAAAAGAGAGGCTTACCGCTATGGATGTATCGCTGTTATCTCCCTACATTAGAACAGCTCTCGATCACACGGCTCCGGCCGGCTGGGTGCTGCACGAGCGCGTCCTGTTCGACTACGAGCTGCTTTACGTCAAGGAAGGGCACATTATCGTGACGGTCGGCGATACTACCTACGAGGGCGTGCCCGGCGACATCTTTCTATTCCGGCCCCGGGAGCGCCACTCGATCCGGCTTGCTCCGGGATGTCCCGCGCTGCGCCAGCCTCACATTCATTTTGACCTGATCGAACGGCCGGACAGTCCCGAAGTGAAGATCAGCTTTAAGCCGATGGACCAGATGAACGAACAGGAGCTGCGCTGGTTTCGCGACGACGTGTTGTCCTCGCCGCCGATGCAGATCCCCAGCCGGGTCCGCTTGCGGAGCAGCGCTCTGTTTGAATCGATGCTGCTTGGCATCGTGGACGAATACGAACGGAAGCTGCCGTTTTATGAAACGAATGTGAAAGGGATGTTCATTCAGCTGTGGACGCTGCTGCTGCGCGAATTGTACTGGCAGGAGCACGAGCATGTGCTGACCAATATGGAGGCGCTGCAAGCGGCCAAGCTGCACATAGCCCGAAATTTGGATCGACGCCTATCCGTCGACGAGCTGGCTGCCGCATCTAATATGAGCAAATATTATTTCATCCGTTCCTTTAAAGGAGCGTTCGGCGTTCCTCCGATGAAATATTACCAGATCAAACGAATCGAAAAAGCCAAGGAGCTTATCCAATTCACGACGCTACCCGTCACCGAAATCGCGCAGCGGCTCGGCTTCCCGGGCATTCATGCATTCAGCCGGGCTTTCCGCAAAGCGGAAGGGGTCGCTCCCACCTATTACAGGGGAAAGGACCGATAGTTCCGTGTGTCCGATTGCCGCTGGGCAGCCGCCCTCTCCGCTTCCGCCCCGGAGACATATAGTGTAGTATCGTTTGCCGCAAAGGAGCTGGAACCATCATGAGGCCTGTCCCCTTTCCCTATACGCCGGCGCCCGCCTATACGATCTACGCCCGTCCCGTTGTCATCTATCGCGACATTTATCATCCGTATGTGATTCGTATTCTTCATCCCGTTCCTTGCATGCCGCTTCCAGCCGGTACCGGCTGCTGCCATGTATGCGGACGCGGCCGGACTTAAGAGACGGTTCACACCTCGGCAAAGTAAGTACGCTGCCTTACCATCAGCACGTTATCGTTGTATAAGCCTCTTAAAGAGATGCTGCCGAAGTAAAAGAATCCGGAGCATCTCTTTTTGTTTGGCGACATAAAAGTCCGATCCAAAAAAACGAATAGTCATATTTTTAAATTAGTAACTATTTACATAAATTCTATTAATAGCACTTTAATATTCCACTATTATCCATTATAATAACAGTATATACCTATAGTTGTAATATATTGTATGACTAAAAATATCCATTACAGCTGCACAGGAGCGTCGTATGAGAGTTCAGACAGTTCCTTATCCTTTTCGACAGTGGAGCGGGCTTAGCAGAATCGTTTCTTCCAAACGGCTTCGCTCTTCGCAGGCCATCGTCCTGAAGCTCCGGTAGTATTGAACTAATACCGTTTGAGCACGGGCTGCCCGAGTTCGGACTTGAGGCGGCCCGGCCATCCTTGAAGCGGGTGTGTGTACATATGCATTTTCCGGTCACGCGTGATCCCAAAAACAATAACGAGATTGTATGGCTTGATATCAGCCAGGTCATAAGCATCCAAACCTGGGAACGTTCGGTCATCTTCCATACGCTGGATGGAGAGTACTATCCTATCTTGCCCAAAATATCGACGCTGGAGAAACATCTGGACGATTTTGGCTTCCGCAGGCTGGACCGGACGAACCTTGTCCACCTGCGCAAAATTCAATGTTTCGACGAAGAACGGTCGGTCGTTTTTTTTGAGGAGCCCGTTACCCCGGGCAGCAAATATTCGACAGTATCGCACGGCGAAAGAACGCTGGTCAAGAAGGAGCTAGCCAACTTGAAACAGCTTGGGACCAAACGGCAGCAGAAACAGCAGGAAGGAGGGTAGCCGTCATGACCTCCCTCCTGTTTCGTCATATGCGGTTAACCCTTACCCTTTGGGACCGTCCGCAAGTTGCTCCTCTCTAAGTTCTCTCCGGAGCACCTTCCCGATCATCGACTTGGGCAGCGAATCGCGAAATTCGTAGACTCGCGGCACCTTGTACGCAGCCAGCTTGAGGCGGCAGTAGCTGTCCAGCTCCGATTCGGACACCTGAACGCCCGGTTTGCATACGATAAACGCTTTCACCGTTTCCCCCCGGTATTCGTCGGGCACGCCGATAACGGCCGCTTCCAGCACGTCCGGATGCTCGAAGAGCACTTCCTCGACCTCCCTCGGGAAAATATTGAACCCTCCGGCAATAATCAGATCTTTCTTGCGATCGACAATATAAAAATAACCTTCTTCGTCCATATAAGCCATATCGCCAGTACGCAGCCACCCGTCCCCGACCGTAACAGCCGTCTCCTCCGGCTTGTTCCAATACCCTTTCATTACCTGCGGGCCTTTCAGAAGCAGTTCGCCGATCTGATTGGGGGGCAACGTCTCGCCGGTGTCCATATCGACGATTTTGCAATCGGTATCCGGCCACGGCAGTCCGATCGAACCGGATTTGCGACGCTCCCAGATCGGATTCGCATGCGTTACCGGCGAGCATTCCGACAATCCGTAACCTTCGACCAGCCGCCCGCCCGTCAGCCTTTCGAATTGCTGCTGAACTTCCAGCGGCAACGGCGCGGAACCGCTAATGCAGCAGCGAATCGAGGACAGCTTGTATTTGACTGCCGAGTCCGGGTGATGATTAATCGCGATATACATGGTCGGCGCTCCGGGAAATATCGTCGGTTTCTCGCGGTGGATCGTTTTTAGCAAATTTTCGACTTCAAACTTAGGAACCAGCACCACATTGGCGCCGATGGACAAGCCGAAATTCATACATACGGTCATCCCGTACACGTGAAATAACGGTACAGCCGCCAGCATGATTTCTTGTCCGGCATCGACCTTATACATCCAGCTTGCGCATTGGCGCGTATTGGCGGCCAAATTGGCGTGCGTCAGCATAACGCCCTTCGGTGCCCCGGTCGTTCCTCCCGTATACTGCAGAACGGCCACATCTCGCTCCGGGTCGACGGGGTGGGAGACGGGCTCCGGCTTTGCGAAGCGGAGCAGCCGGTGGAGGATGAACAGCTGCTCCTGTTCGGCGTCGTACTTAGGCAAAGGTCCTTTCCGTTTCTGTACGAGCGGATACAGCGCTTTCTTCACCAGCGGCAGCTCATCGCGGATTCCCGTTACGATGATCCGCTTCAGACCGGCCTTCTCGCGGATATTGCGGATTCGCGGCAGCAAGAGGTCCAGGCAAACGATCGTATCCGCCTGCGAATCGGTGATGTGCCGAAGCAGCTCCCGTTCGACATGCAGCGGATTCAACTGCACGACGGTCGCGCCAGCGAACAAAGCTCCATAGTAACAGATCACATACTGGGGCATATTCGGCAAAAGCAAAGCGACCCGGTCGCCCGGAACGACTCCGAGGCTGTGCAAGCCGTTAGCGAACCGGTACGATTGCTGCAGCAGATCCTTGTACTTCGTCCGCTTGCCGAAAAACGTAACGGCCGGACGGTCCGGATATTGCTCCGCCGTCGTTTGCAACAGCGTCGTAATGGGAACGGACGGATAATCGAGCGTAGTCGGCACTTCTTGGGGGTAATAGTCATGCCACGGTCGCCGGTCCATGCATCATCCACCTTCCTGAACGCGGCGCTAAACCGCGCGGTTAGTACATGATATGGGCCAACGCCTGTTCAAGATGACGGAAAAGCTTCAACCATATTTCATACATTGTCCCCGGTTTACCGGTAATACCGGTCCATATCTGCGGCGATCTGGTCGGCCAGCGGGAATACGATCTCTTCGTTTTTGCGCAAATGCTCTTCCAGTATAAAAAGCGCCTGTTCGATTTGCCGCAGAAGCTCCCTCGTTTTCGGTTCCGGGCTAAACATTCCGATACTGCCGGATTCCTCGATATACGACTTTAAATATTGCATCGCCCACTCCCGCTCCAGATCCATCACCGACATCGGCCCCATCCTTTTGCCGGTCAGTTCCGCAAGGAGCGGAAATACATAACGCTTCTCCCATTCCTCATGGCTTTGCAGACGCGCCAGCAGCTCGCACACGTACGGCTTCATCTCGGCGATCCGGGCGCAGACCGGGCCGGGTTCTCCCTTCCGGCTCTCTTCCACCAATTGCCGAATCGACAAAATTTGAGCTTTCATCTCGCCCTGCTCCTCTTCCAACCGGTTAACCGCATCGCGGAACCGGACGCTGGGGTCGCAAAGCACCATCGTATGCTGGGTGTTCCTGTCCGTTATGAGTCGGCTCATCGCTGCATTCCTCCCGCTCCTGATCTATGCTTCTAGCATAACCGGTTTCAACTTTTATGCCTGTAATCCGGATCACATTACTTTTTACGACAAAATATGCAGGATTATATCGAAAAAAGTCGAAAATGCAATAACATTGGTGTATCTTTTAGGCTATAATGAGGATACATAATGTTCTGCACCTGGGGTGATGGCTTGCACCTGAAATCACGGATTTTCTACCTCGTTATCGGATACGTTATTTTTATATTATTTTTTAACAATATTTTGTTCTATGTGACGACCAAGGAGACGCTTGTCGGGAATGTAGAAGAGCAGTCGGTTCATGCCGCCAGCAACTTAAGAAATTCGATCGACCAGTACAAGACTAGCGTGAAATATGTCGAGGACATGGTCGGCCAGCAGCTGCGGTTGGCCGCGATTGCCGCCAAGGAGCGGCTTTCCCCCCGGGCCGAGCATGTGACGAACGACGAGCTGGAGCAGATCAGCAAGGAACTTGGGGTGTCGCACATCACGCTGCTTCAGGAGCAAGGAGACGATATTATCGGCGTCCGTTCGTCCGATTCCAAAGAAATCGGCATGAGTACGAAGAAGTGGGGATACTGGTATACCGCTTTCCTGCAATTGCTGGAGTCCGGGAACGTTACGATTCCGGAAGGGCAGAAGCTGCCCCATTACTGGTCGGGACCGATCGAACATGCCGATACCGATCCGAGCAAAATCGACAAATGGGGCTACTATTACGACGGGGAAACCGACTACATCATCAATCCGTACGTGGAAGATATCCAGATCAAGCAGTATGACAGGCTGGCCGGTCCGGATCTTATCATGAAAAAGATGATCGAGGACAATCCCGGCATTTTGGAGATGACCGGTTTTAATTACAACCATTTTGGCAAACCGCTAAAAGTATCGAAATCACAAAGCGGACAATATTTCGTATCGCTGTACGACCGTCCTATTCCGTTCGGGACGTATATGTACGAAGACCGCGAGCGGGACATCGACAACGTCAGACAGGCGCTTGAACGGAATGAGCCGGTTACGTACACGACGGTCGTTCTAGGAAAAAAAGTAATTAAAAGCTATATCCCGGTGCCGTCGGACGCCGACAATCAACAGCTGGACTATCCTTATGTTATCGGAGTGGTATTCGATTACCATATGATCCGGGACGTGCTGGAAGAGCAGATTACAACGATGGCGGCGAGAATTGGATTTCTGACCATACTAAGCCTCGTGCTGTTGTATTTCGTCTTCCGGATGATCGGCCGCAACAAGGACGAGGCGGTCCGCGTCACGCAGGAGGCTTACATCGACGAAGTGAACGACATGTTCACGACGATCCGCGGCCAGCGGCACGACTTCCTGAATCATGTGCAGACGATTCATACGTTTCTTCAGCTCAAAAAGTATGACGATTTGCACCGGTACACGGGAGAACTGATCGGGGACATCCGGCAGACGAACGATATTATTCAGATCGGCCATCCCGCGATCGCAGCGATCGTGCAGTCCAAGCTCGTAACGGCGATGGACAAAAAAATCGATTTCAGGCACGAATTCGCTCCGTTCGGCAGCCTTAATCTGGGCGTCAAATCGGTCGATATCGTCAAAATTATCGGCAATCTGGTCGACAACGCGTTCGACGAAGTGACCCGGCTTCCGGTGCACGAGAGGTGGGTCGAGCTGCGCGGCTGGTACAACGCCGGCAATCTATTCATCTCCGTGCGCAATCCGGGACGCGTGTTGGACGAGGAAGAACGACGCAAAATTTTTATGCCCGGCTACTCGACCAAAAACAGCGGCGACCATTCGGGGATCGGACTTGCCGTCACCAAAGAAAGGGTCGGATCGTATAAAGGGACGATTACGGTGGAAAGCGATATCGGGCAAGGAACGACGTTTACCGTATGCATGCCGCTGCAGCGATTCGGAATCTAAACCGGCGTCCGTTACGGATCAAGCAGATCAAGCTCCCGTTATCCGCAAGAAAATCGCTTACTCTTACAAACACAAAACGGACCTCCCGAGGTCCGTTTTGTATGTCCGCTTAATCATCGAGTTTGCTCAGCTTCCGGTTGATCTCGTCCAGCATACGCTTCACCGATTCCGGGTCGCGCGCCCCTTCCCGTTTCCAGGCTCCGAAAATGTTCGCCGCATCGTCCGCCAGCTGTTCCGCATCCGCTCCAGCACCTTCGATCGTCTCGGAAGGATCGAACCAGACATACGTTCCGTCCGGGCCGTTGCGGAGAAAAGACCGCCGCCAATGATCCGGGTACGCATGCGGCTGTTCTCCGAACATCAGGCCAAGCACGTCGTCGCTCTCCAGCGGAAGCAGCTGATGGAACGACTCCTTCGTCCCGTCCGCGACCGTAAGATGCAGGTAGGCATAGTGCAAATAATGCTCGCCCGTCGCCGTATCTTTCACGATCTCGTATAACTCCGTCCCCTCGGCGCCTCCGCCGAGCTCCTTGATCGTCTGCAGCCTATCCTGCAGCTCGTCCTGGGGGATCTGTTTCCGCCCGTTCCATGATTCGCTCATAAAGCCCGCTCCTCCTCCTTTCCTCCGGCTGCAAGTCTCCGTTGATCGGCCGATTGATGAAAATCCAGCTTCCTGCGGGGCAGCTTCCAGCCGTAATATACCGATAACATCCGCATCGTCAATATAACCGCAAATAATACAGCTGTACGGATCTGCCCGTCCATCCACCCGAATCCGAGCGAGATTCCCGCTAGCATCGCCCATAACGCATAGATCTCATCCCGGAACACAAGCGGTTTTCTGCCCGCAAGCACGTCGCGGATCACGCCTCCCCCGATTCCGGTCACTACCGATGCGAAGATGACTACGCCTACGGGCAGCTCCATTCGTGCTGCGAATAATGCGCCTTGTATGGAAAAAGCGGCCAGCCCGACCGCATCGAAAAACGTGGCGATCGGCTGCCATCTGCGAATCCACACAGCCGGGAACAAATACAGCAGGAAAATCGTCGCAAGCGCCGTGTTCAGTAACAGCCCCTGCGACCATAAGGAGGTAATCGGTATCCCGATAAACAGGTTGCGGACGACCCCGCCGCCAAATGCAGCCGCCATCCCGAGCACGGCAACCCCGAAGATGTCGTATTCCTCCTCCATCGCGATAATCGCCCCGCTCGCGGCAAAGGCAACGATCCCCATCAAGCTTAGCACATCCCAGGTCAATGCCGTTCCTCCCCGCTTGCCGGCCGCCCGTTAAGACGAGCTCGAGCCCCAATAGTCTTTCTCCAGCGACCGCAGCTGCTCAATCGACTTGACCGCCCAAGCCTGCAGCTCCGGACGAGCCGGATAGCGGGCACGGTCGTACGAACCGTCCGCGACGCTATGCATGGAAGCCATCAACTCTTCCCACGCGCTGCGGAGCGATTCGTCGTAAGACGGAACGTCGCCTTCATACGGCTGCACCGACGCGGCCGGAACCCACACTTTCTCCCGCTGGGCCGCCGCCTTCCGTTCGTGGAACAAAGTAACGTCGGCTTTATACCGGTTATGCAGATCGCCTTGCAGCGGATGCTGCAGCACGGCTATGATCTCGACCAGCACGCGGGGCGGCGACGATTCCAACTGCTTGGCAATATATGCGCCCGACCGGTGCTCTACAGTTACATAACGTTCAACGGATTCGTTCATCGCTTTTCATCCTCTCTTATTGGGGCTCCGGGAATAACGGCTGCAAGAAACGATATACGTTCTCGACAGACTCAAACGCATACAGCTTGCGTACGACTGCGCCGTTATCCAGATGGATCAGGCAAGGTACGCTTTCCACCCGCCATTCTTGAATCAGCTGCGGTATCGTATTCACGTTCGCTTGCTCGATCGGGTAATCCGGCCGCATCGTCCCGACCACGTCGAGCATCCGGCTCCCTACCTTGCATGTGCCGCATAAAGGCGTATATAAAAAAACGGCGAACGCCTCTCCAGCGTTTAGCCGTCCTCTCAGCTCCGATTCCGACCGCTCGATCATCCGTTATTCCTCCAGGTTGTAAGGTTCCAGCTGCCGCAGCGTTCGCAGGGTGTGCTCCAGCAGGTCGGGAATGTCTTCAATTTGTCCTTCCCCGATTTTCCGGTCGAAATGAACGCCGATCTCGTTCAGGCAGCGGGAACCGTCGTCCCCGTACCGGTAGGATAACGTCTGGACGATGGTCGGATTCGTTTCCCACAGCTGCTGCAAAATGTCTTGAATGTTGCGGCATGCGCTCTCCGGGTTGCGCAAAGGAAGCGAGAAGACGACGTCCAGCTTGCAGCCGGGCAAGGCGTTTTTCCATTCCATCTTCTCTCCGGCCAGGTCGACGAGTCCTGCGGACAAGCGAATCTCGGCCGTACTCCTGCTGTCCTTCAATCGGTAGCGGATGATATAACATCTTGACATCACCGCGAGATCGATCAGGTCGGAACGATGCGTAACGACGATTTGCCCTTCCAAATCGAGATCGTACACCGCCCCTTCGATGACAACCTTTAAATTTTCGTATATCGTCGGATCAAACATGCGCTCCCTCCTGACGGTTGATGTGCGGCGGACGCGGCCGGCGCGGTTCCTTGTAACGGATATAATACGACACGGCGCAGGTACAACCCTTTTGCTCCGCATAAATTTCCGGCTGGACATGAAAGACGGGAGACCGGCGTGATGCCGTCCCCCGTCCTGTATGTCAGGCATATAAAGATTCGCGCAGCCTTTTGATATCCTCGTTGTTCAAATATTCTTCGTACGTCATTTGCCGGTCGATGAGCCCTTTTGGAGTAATCTCGATAATCCGGTTCGCGATCGTCTGGATGAACTGCCAGTCGTGGGAGACGAACAGCATGCTTCCGTCGAAATCGATCAGACCGTTGTTAAGCGCCGTGATGGACTCCAAGTCCAAGTGGTTCGTAGGCTCGTCGAGCATCAGCACGTTGGCGCCGCTCAGCATCGCTTTGGACAGCATGCAGCGCACTTTTTCTCCCCCGGAGAGAACGGACGCTTTCTTCTGCGATTCTTCGCCCGAGAACAGCATGCGTCCCAGGAAGCCGCGAATGAACGTTTCATCCGGATCTTTGGAATATTGGCGCAGCCATTCGACGAGATTTAATTCCACCCCTTCGAAGTATGGCGCGTTATCTTTTGGAAAATACGCTTGAGTGGTCGTAACGCCCCATGCGAATTCGCCTTGATCCGCTTCCACTTCACCGGCAAGGATTTGGAACAATACCGTCTTGGCCGCCCCATTCGGGCCGATCAAAGCAATCTTGTCGCCTTTGTTGACAACGAAGCTGATATTGTCAAGCAGCTTCTCGCCATCGACCGTTTTGCTCAGGCGATCAACCGACAAAATGTTTTTGCCCGCTTCCCGCTCCGGCTTAAAGTTGATAAACGGATATTTGCGGTTCGACGGCCTGATATCTTCCAGCGTAAGCTTCTCGAGCTGCTTCTTCCGGGAGGTCGCCTGCTTGGACTTGGAGGCGTTGGCGCTAAACCGGGCGATAAACGTCTCCAGCTCCTTGCGCTTCTCATCTGTCTTTTTGTTCGCATCTCTGATCAGCTTAAGCGCCAGCTGGCTCGATTCGTACCAGAAATCATAGTTGCCGACGTAAAGCTGAATTTTGCCAAAGTCGATATCGGCGATATGCGTACACACTTCGTTCAGGAAGTGCCGGTCATGGGATACCACGATAACGGTGCCCTCAAAGCGACCCAGGAAATTAACAAGCCAATTGATCGACTCGATGTCCAAATGGTTCGTAGGCTCGTCGAGCAGCAAGTTTTGCGGATTGCCGAACAACGCTTGCGCCAGCAGCACGCGTACTTTCTCATTGCCGTCGAGCTCTTTCATTTGCTTCTCATGCAGATCCGTACCGATTCCAAGACCGAGCAGAAGCGAAGCGGCATCGGCTTCGGCTTCCCAGCCGTTCAGTTCCTGGAACTCGCCTTCAAGCTCGGCGGCCCGCATGCCGTCCTCTTCGGAGAAGTCCGGCTTGGCATACAGGGAGTCCTTCTCTTCCATAATGGCGAACAGCTCGCGATGACCCATAATAACCGTTTTCAAAACTTGAATTTCGTCAAATTCGAAATGGTTCTGCTTCAGTACAGCGAGTCTCTCGCCCGGCGTTATGAACACTTCACCGCTGTTAGGCTCGATTTCACCGGACAAGATTTTAAGAAATGTCGATTTGCCTGCGCCGTTCGCCCCGATCAATCCGTAGCAATTACCGGGGGTGAACTTTATGTTAACGTCTTCGAATAAGGCGCGTTTTCCGTAACGGAGAGTTACGTTACTAGTGCTGATCATAAAAACAACAACCTTCCCTTCCATACTATTCTGGCCGTCAACTTCTTACTATAGCATAATTTGCCTCAGCTTCAAAGCATTTCGTCGCTTCCTTGCCGCGTTCGAAGCCGGAAAAATGAACTTGGGAGGGGAAAGCTGCGAAGCAGGGACACAATCGCCCCAAAAGCGGATCGTTCTCTTACAAACAGAGGCAGCATGCTCTTCTACGAACGATGGGGATTCATAGAGCGCATAGGGATGATGTGCGTTTTTGGCATGCTTTCAAACCGAACAGAAATGAAATGCGGCTGGTTTTGGTTACTACCTGCGATTTGGTGAAATCCTGTAGGAAGGAGCGAAACCAGATACAGCTTCTAAGGATTGGAGGGAGTAGCAGTTCATGAGCTACGAAGGAAATAAACAGCTGATTACCGGCAAAAGCATCATCCTTCGACTGGAAATCGATACGAACCGGATTCGTTTCAGCGATATTGTCACCGCGATAACCGATGAAGGTGGAGATTTGGTCGCGATCGACGTCATTCAGACGAAGCAGGAGCTGTCGATCCGGGACTTGACCGTTAATGTGGCAGATACGTTGTACACGTCCAAAATCGTCGATAAAGTGAAACAGCTTGGCGGTGTAAAGCTGGTTAACGTATCGGACCGGACCTTCCTGCTCCATCTCGGAGGCAAAATCGAGACCAAGCTGAAAACGCCGATCCAAAATCGCGACGATTTGTCCCGCGTATACACGCCCGATGTAGCCCGCGTCTGCATGGCGATTCATGAGGAGCCCCGCAAAGCCTACACGCTGACGATCAAACGGAACACGGTAGCGGTCATCTCCGACGGAAGCGCCGTCCTCGGGCTCGGCAATATCGGTCCGCACGCCGCCATGCCGGTAATGGAAGGCAAAGCGATGCTGTTTAAACAGCTTGCCGACGTCGATGCGTTCCCGATCTGTCTGGATACGCAGGATACGGAAGAGATGATCCGGACCATTATTGCCATCGCTCCGGCGTTCGGCGGCATTAATCTGGAAGACATCTCGTCTCCGCGGTGCTTCGAGATCGAAGAGCGATTGAAGCAGGCGCTCGATATCCCGGTCTTTCACGACGATCAGCACGGAACCGCCGTCGTGTTGTACGCCAGCCTGATCAGCGCTCTGAAGCTGGTCGGGAAATCGATCGATTCGGTTAAAGTTGTCGTGTGCGGTATAGGCGCGGCAGGAATCGCCTGCAGTAAAATATTGCTCGCCGCAGGCGTCAAGGAATTGATCGGGGTCGACCGGGAAGGCGCTTTGGCAGCTGGCCATACGTACGGCAATCCGATGTGGAACTGGTATGCGGAGCATACGAATCCGAACCGTGTAACCGGCAGCTTGAGCAGCGTGCTCGCCGGAGCCGATGTATTTATCGGCGTATCCGCCGCCGGTTTATTGAAACGCGAAGACGTCCGGAGCATGGCCGCAAATCCGATCGTGTTCGCGATGGCTAACCCGAACCCCGAAATTAATCCCGAGGAAATCGAAGATATCGCCGCCGTTGTAGCGACCGGGCGTTCCGATTACCCGAACCAGATCAATAACGTCCTCTGCTTCCCCGGGATGTTCCGGGGCGCCCTGGATTGCCGGGCCCAGACGATCAACGAAGAGATGAAGCTGGCCGCCGCCGAAGCGATCGCCTCTGTCATCTCGGATGAGGAGCGGAACAAGCTGTACATTATTCCGAGCGTGTTCAACCAAAAGGTCGCCAAGCTGATTCGCGACAAAGTGGTTGAAGCGGCGATCCGGACAGGCGTTGCGAGACGAATTCCGCGAGAATACCGGTAATCCGGCATATCGGACGAAGCGGGTCCTGGATAAGGATCGTATTCCAACACACAGGATACCGGCAAATCGGATGATTGGCCTCGTCCTGTACGAGTCGAATCGTGGAGTCCCCTTTGCCGGCAACAACCAACATAACAGCATGCATCGTATCGTAAGATGATGCATTCTATTAGCAGGCTTCTTCAACATCGGGAGGCCTGCTTTTTGTCGTCCAATTTGATGCGGGAAAAGTCACAAAAATTTTCTTTATCGTGGAGGCCGTTTTTTCATTTTTTCATCAAACCTTTCCCCAGTCTGCCCCGTCTTTTCTCTTGTCATGTTATTACACGGTGTGAGATGCAGCTGAGCAGCAGGAGGATACATACGATGATCAAAGAACAAGGAGAAGGCAAAAGCCGCTACATGCCCGGTCTTGACGGACTGCGGGCCATATCCGTCCTGGCCGTTATTGCCTACCATATGAATGTATCCTGGGCTCCCGGGGGATTGCTGGGCGTAGCCGTTTTTTTCACGTTGTCCGGTTATTTGATTACCGATCAATTAGTCGCACAATGGCAAACCGCGAAACGAATCGATTTCGCCGGCTTTTGGATGCGGCGTATCCGCAGGCTGATGCCGGCAATGTTTGTTATGCTGGCGGTCGTCGGGGCTTGGCTGCTGCTGTTTGACCCCGAACGTCTGGCCTCGCTCCAGGGAGACTTCGTTTCCGTCTCCTTGTATTTCAACAATTGGTGGCTGATCTTTCACCAAGTCTCTTACTTTGAAAGCTTCGGTCCTCCGTCGCCGCTCGGGCATCTTTGGTCAATCGCGATTGAAGAGCAATTTTACTTGATTTGGCCGATTTTGTTGACGGTTTTACTGCGTTTTACGAAACAGCGCGGCAAGCTGATGATGTTCATTTTGCTGGGAGCGGCCGCTTCGACGGTAGCTATGGCTATGATCTACGTGCCTGGAAGCGATCCGAGCCGGGTCTACTACGGGACGGATACCCGGGCGTTCGCTTTGTTGATTGGCGCAGCGCTCGCGGTTGCCTGGCCGAGCAGAAGCTTATCCGCAGCCATTTCGGATAAATCCCGTTTGGTTTTTGACATACTAGGCGGAGCCGGCTTGCTTGCGATCGTCTGGCTGATCTGGAAAACCAATGAGTACGATTCCTTGTTGTATAACGGAGGATTGGCGCTTTTTTCAGTTTTAACGGCGGTTGTTACGGCTGTGCTCGCTCATCCCGCCAGCCGGGTCGCCAAGGCGATGGGATGCAGGCCGCTCCGCTGGATCGGCGTACGTTCCTACAGCCTTTATTTATGGCACTTTCCGGTTATAATCCTTATGAATCCGTCAGGCATCGCAGATGATGTCCATGCAGGCCGGGCGTTGGTTCAGATAGCGCTGAGCTTGCTGCTGGCCGCATTATCCTGGACCTGCATCGAGGAACCGATCCGCCGCGGTTTCCGGTCGCCTTTCCGGGAAAAAATACAAGGCTGGTCGCCTTTCCAGTACCGGAATAAACGCGCCGTATCGGCGCTAGCCCTCATGCTGTTCCTTATCTCCGGTTATAGCAGCCTGAACGCCGACAGACCTGCTGATCCATCGCCCGCAATAATCGATACTAGTTCAAACGGACAAGAAGGTACAACCTTACCTGTTACAGATCCCGGGATACCGGCCGTCGTCATACCTGAGGCTCCGATACCAATGGAACCGCAACCCAAAAGTGAGGAAAGCTCGAAGCCCGCGACTAATGCCGGAATTACCGCAATCGGCGATTCCGTCCTGCTAGACGCTGCGCCGCATCTAGAGAAGCTCCTTCCCGGCATCATGATTGACGGCAAAGTCGGCAGACAGATGTATCAGGCCTTGGATGTCGTCGACCAGTTGAAGGCGGAAGGAAAGCTGGGAGATCGGATTGTCATTGAGCTCGGAACGAATGGCGCTTTCTCCAGCAAACAGCTGCGCGAGCTGCTGTCTTCGCTTCAGGATGCCCGGAAAATCGTGTTGATCAATACGCGCGTACCTAGAAAGTGGCAAGATACGGTCAACTCCACCCTGGAGGAAGTCGCCAACGAATATGCCAATACCGAAATCATGGACTGGTATTCCGCCAGCAAAAACAAACAAACGTACTTCGCGGACGACGGCGTTCATCTAAAGCGGGAGGGCGCCGAATCCTATGCTTTCCTGCTGAGTAAAACTTTACAGGGCGGATAACGGAACAGAAAAGAAGTTCATACGGAAATTCGGCCCATCACTACGAAATTGCATGATCCGTCACCGAACGGGGAACCTTATGGATGAAACGGAGGCGATCCTGTTGAACAAAGGCCAACAAATTGCAAAACTGCAACAATACGCGGAAGCTAAAATTGCGATTCAAGCCGTTGAGGATAAGCAGGCTTACGCGTCAAGCCGGGTCATGGAAGAGGAGGGCGTTCCGGAAACGCCGAATCAAGGCCAGCCGAACAGAGGGCACGACAAGCTTTAGCGACAACGAAATTCCATATCGGCGCGATGACAGCCTTAGTACGGCCTAACACCGGACTAAGGCTTCGTCGCCGATGGGTTCTGCGGGAAAAGGAACTTGGAACCTGCATACGTACATATACGTTGGCATGGTGCATCAATGGCTTCCTGCGGCCATATGGAATCCGTCGTCCGACCAGCCGCCGTCAAACAGCGCAACCGCGCTCCCCTGCCTTTAACCGTTCGCCGCTTTCCTTCTGATCTTCTTCATCTTTATGTTCCCACAGACTTGCCGACAAATACGAATCGGGTGTGTACGATTTGCAAAGAATCCCCTTCCGCCAGCGGATACCATTTGTAAGGAACCATCGGCTCGTTGTTCCATAACGTACCGTTTTTGGAACCCAGGTCTTTGGCGTAATAAGACCGGCTTTGTGCACCTCCAATTCGTCATATTGCGACTGGTCCGGCTCGACCTCCACATGAAGTCCGTTCCCTTCCGGACGAAGCAATACAGTCGCATCCGGAGCGCGAAGCAGCGTAGTAGGTTCGGCGGCTGCGGCTGCTTCCTGCCGCCCGTATAAGCCGGAAAAAGGTTCATTTTGCTCCGGATTCGGATGTCCGGAAGAGGAGCCAGCTGACGCTGGAACAGCGGAAGTGCTGCTGCGCGGCGGCAAACGCTCCTCTTTTTTCCTTGGAGGCATATATCCGGTTAATCCGGTCATCTCCCGCTCCTCCATCGCTTGATACGACTGGGCGATCGCATGAAGCTTGCCTTTTCCGGGCCAGCCCGGGCGCAGCAAAACAAACACGAATACCGCATCTAGCAGCAATACGGTTAACCCTGCCCATACGATGAGCGCTCCTTCCGGAGCTTCCGCCGGATAAAAGCTCCATAAGAGCAGCAGCACCGCTCCCGCACCGGCTCCCGCCAACAGCCTTTGACGCGGGGCCAGCGGCCTGCCTTCCACCGCTGCCTCTGCAGACCGGATCGCGGGATCGGACTTCGCCATCTCCTCTTCGATCCCCTCTAATCCGCTCCATATTGGAAAGGGATGAGATGATCCGCCGCGATCGGTAGCCGCGGAATCGGCTCTGACTCCTATCCAGGACGGAATGTTCAGCGGTTCCGCGTCGGGTTCCGATAACCCGTCGGATCTTCCGGCATTCGGCGGACCACTCGCTCTCGCTTCCGATCTTCCGGCATTCGGCGGACCCCCTCCCATGGCGGCTGCTCTCCGATCCGTATGAGCGGGTGTTGCAGTGAGACCAGGCTCGGGATCGAGGGGGGAAAGTTGCGGTTTGGCGCCCGGAGCCGTCTGCACCGGATCGAGATACGAGCTGAGCTGTTTTTTGAGCTCATGAAATTCGAACCGTTCATGGCGCAGCACGGACATCAGCGCGGAAAACTCGCTCCCTTCAATCCTGTCGATACATCCCGACAGTCGCAGCGCCAGTTCCTTAAATTGTTCCCGTACCGGCGGCTTGGCACCTGGGAGCCCCGCATCAGCTGCGGCTACCGGCACATAGACGATTTTCAGCTCATCGGGCGATTCCGGGCAGACGAACAGGAAATCCTCATGAAGCCAATAACCCTCTTCGCGCAGCATATAAATCTTGCTGTCATCGATGATTTTCGCGCACTGGAGCAGCAGCCTGTAATAAGTCTGAAGCGTCAGCTTCTCCGACTTCATCCACTGGGACAACATTTTAAAACCGGTAATATCGTAACGAAACCGGATCTGCAGATCGATTTCTTCAATCTCCAGCGGAAGCAGCCCGGGGATATCGTTGGACTCCAGCATACGCCGCCCGATTCGTTCCAGATCGTCATAGCGGATCGGCTGCACGCCCGATAAGACGAGACAGATTCCTCTGTGCCGGACGAAATCAAAATTGAAGCCGTACCATGTTCGTTCCATCACAATCTCCTCTTTATAACGACGGGTTGCAATAAGTAGCAGTGAATATCATCGCCGGCAGCACGGCATACATAAACGGAAATGTGGCCGCCGACTTCTTGTAACTGACAATCCCCTTCATATCGCGAAACAGCAGCAAATTGAACAGCAGCGCTCCCGTACTCCGAAGCCGCGGCACAAACTGCTTGCGTACAGCGATAAGCACGAGCCCGATCACCGCCGCGAACAGTATCGAGTTCAGCGCGCCGTTTATGACGAATTCGCCGCCCGCCATAGCACCGATGGCGCCAAACAGCTTGACGTCTCCGGCACCGACCGCGCCGAATAGATACAGCGCCAGCATGATGCCGAAACCTGCGGCAAAACCAAGCAGCGATCCGGCTAATCCGTCCCAGCCGCCGGTTGCTGCGTTATACCCTACACCGGCCGCAATTCCGGCTACCGTATACCGGTTAGGAATTTTACTTTGCTTGACATCATGGTAAAACGACACCAGAATTAAAGCGGCCAGTCCCGCAACGACCACCATCCTTTATTTCCCCCATTCCCGAATGCAACTCCATCCTGCACAATCAACACCCTGGAAAGTGAACGTACAGCGCTCTGTTTATTCACTGCATCGTCCCGTTTACGCTCCCGTCCATATACGCTCGTACGCTTTTTTTCGAAGCTTCACGGTTTTATTTACAAATGGGATCGGCAATCTCACTTCGTACTCCGCTTCGATCCCTACGAACCGGCGGTCCGGGTCCGTGAAACTGGGAACGACAGCTTTGGAGACAGTCAGCTTGTCTTCCTTCAGCACATTCCGGTCCGCATAACGCAGAACGGCCAGCTTGAAGGCGGCGCGAACCGCCGGATCGATATGAGTTTCCACGTAACGGTCGTATTCGTCCGTTCCCAGCTTCTCGAGCTGCTCCCGCTTTTGGCGTTCCCAATCGACCCAATCGACGAACAGATCCGGGATAAACGCTTTGTAATCTTCGACCCATTGCTCCCCTAGCGTCAGCTTATCCCGCGCGGAGCGGATATTGCCCAGCCATTGCTCGACGAATCCGCCCGCCTGGCTCTGTCCGTACAACCGGAGCGCTTCATCCGCAAGCAGCTGAACCGGATAGGCACTGGCGGCCATCTGCTTGACGGTTTCCGTGGCTGCGTTCTGCAGCGCCATATCGGCTACAGTAAGTTTGATCATGCATATAAGCGCAAGCACGAACGCGAGAAAAAACGGCATCGCCAACGTCGCCTCAAGCGTCACGCCGCCATGCTCGTCCGTTATCAGCTTCAAGCCGCCCCTCCGGCGATCCGCCTTATACATAGGTTCCCCCCTTTGGATTCAGCAGCCTTACTTTACATCCTGGCGGACAGTGACGCTTCAATACGATAAAGCAGCGGTTTTCGTGATAGCCGCCTGCCTGCCTTCAACCGGATAGCCGAACAAAGACATGGAATACGGCATAAACCAGAGCCGCACCTTCGTTTCCGTCCTCGCTTGCATATAGACCGGCGTCTCCCTTAGATCCGTCCCGGTATTTAACTCGATTAAGCTTTGCATCCGGGCGGTCATCGGTTCTCTTTTGGTATGCAGGAGCAGAAACAAGCGCAAATAATCTTTGTAATTCATCGTTACGGTATCCGGAAGTTTGTCCGACACCGGGACTTCCTCCCCGTTTACGAGTTTCGTCATGTCGTTATACGCCATAACCCCGCCTTCGGCAATCGCCCAGAGGATCGTTAGCAACGGAGAACCGGCGGCGACGATTTTCGCTTCCGGCGACATGAGCGCCTCCGCCGTTCGGACAGCCAGTCGCAGCGTGAACATCTCCGTATAAGCCGCAGATTGATTTTTCAGACACGAATTAAGCCCGTAGAGCAAATATTCCGCTTCCTGATTAGGCAGCTCGTGCGAAGCGCGCCCGGATCTTTCATAATCCGGTTTTAACACGCCGTCTTTGCCCGTCTCCTTTCCGTACGTCCTATAGTTGAATTTCGTCAGCGCATACTCATTGATGTACATCTCGTCCCGGAACTGGCCGGCTGCGTTAGCCAAGCCTCCTAACAGCTTGTCGATCGTGCCTTTGGTTCGTTCCTTCGCCTCCTCCGCGCTGCCCAGCTCTTCTACGCCGGACGTTTCCGATGAAGAAACCCGGTTGTAGTCCATATACTTTCGATAAAAGGACGGGTTTGCCGAATCGGAGTCGTCCGTTAATGCTTTGTAGGCTTCCTCCGTGCCACCTCCGCAGTCCGCCCATATTTTGCGCACCTGGTCCCATATTTGGGCGTAACGTTCCTGTTCCTGGCGTTTTAATTGGGCGATCCGCCCGGTTTGGGCTGTTCGGCGTTCCTCCTCCACGCGTTGCTCGTTAAGAAATTGCATCGCTTTGCCCGCGTACGCTTCGTTGGATTCCGATAAAATCTCCATCCGCACCGAATCGAACCGGGTGTCTCCGGCAAATAAAGTCGTTGCGTCCAGCGCAGATTCGAATCCGCTAAACATGGCGCTGATCCCGCCGAGACTGGTCTTGTACGCTATATAATAAGCATCGGGCATCGTTGCCGCATGCAACGTCTCCGGAGCTATGCCCGAATCCGCCGGCAATCCGCCCATTTCTTCCCTGATCCGGTCGTCCAGCGCTTTAGCCCGGTCCAGCGTCTGGAATACAGCTTGCGTCTGCTCGGTCAGAATGGCTTGATCTCGCTTCGCTTCCATTTTCGTTGCGGGCAGCAAAAGCGTATATTCGGCGATATACAAAAGAATCCGTTCCAGCTCGTCGATTTGGGCGTACAATTGCGCTGCGCTGCGTTCAAGCTCGCTTATGGATTGCGACATGGCGGCCAGCACCTCCGCTGCCTGTACGCCGGCGCGGATCAGCTCGGCCATGCTGGCTTTCCGTTCGGTAATCGTACGGTTCAGCGCTTCGGCCTGTGAACGGATCGTCTGGATCTGCCCTCTCACTTCCTCCGCCTGGCGAAGTCCGATCAAACGGCTCAGCTCATCCAGTCTCCCCAGCTTCACAGCATAGTAGTTCCGGTAGATCGAAGCTTTCTCGGCAATTTCCTGCGCTTTTGCCCAAGCCCCGTCCAATTCCTTCTCCCGTTCGACAATCAGTTCCTCGATCTTCCCGGCCTGCTCCGTAAACTTCGATAGACCGGACAGCATGGACGTCGCTTTCGAGCCGTTCAGCAGCTTGTCCGTTACATTCAGCGTAAACTCGACCGGGGCGCGATACTTCATCTCCTCCAGCACTTGCCGCTCGAAGACGGCCGAATTCGCCAGCGTATACAGCGGCTTGAGCGTCTCGGATACCGGGGACGCTTCGACCAGCCGGAACGTTCCCCCGCCGCCCGGCGATAAATTTTGTCCCAATACTTGCGCAAAAAGCTCGGAACTCTGCTCCGGACTTATACCTAAGCCATACAATCCGTATGTTTGCAATACCGGGTCGTAAGCGGACAGTACGGACCGCAGCGCCGCCTTGGACGCTATTTCCGTTTGCCGCTCCGCCATTTTCACCCTTGCCGAGTCAATTAATACCGAATGAAATGCAAACAACGGAGCGATCAGCAATACGAGCGATATAGATACCGTACCCGCTCTCGACTTCCACACAAGCGCGAAGCCTCCTTTCCGTGCACCGCCTGCCGTTACTGATGGATAACGACAAGGATGCCACGCTTCTCCAGCTCTTGCCTCAGCGGCTTCGAAGGACCGATCTTCCCGTCTTTCTCCTTGCGGAAAAAGTGCCACACGACTCCTTTCACCTGCGAGCCGCTGCGCATTAGTTCCAAATCTTTAATGATCTGCGATTCGATGTCCTTACTTTTGGACGTATACCCGAGCTTCACCTCGTGAACGAGACCGTCCGCGTCGAGAGCGTCCAGCTGCCTCCGTCCGGAAGGCGGGCTTACCGTTATTTTTACTCCCCCGGTGATCGAGCGGATGTATTCGGCCGCTTCTTCGGCACGCCCGAACGCCAGCTTCTTCGTGACGTTTTCGGTCGGGACGGGAACCGTTTGCTCGGCTTTCGGTTTGGATATCATATCCTTAACCCGGACTACGAACGTTCGGACGAAATCGACATTGCGGATCAGCTCCACCGGTTCCGTTACGACCGAGCTTACTTCGGTTTCCATCCAGGATCGGGTCCACTTGCTCGCCAGAAACGGAAGCATCCCGTTTTGACCTAGGCGGGCCGTCACCTCCCGGTCTACGATTCCATGCCGGTAAGTGATCGTACCCTTCAGTTGCTGCGGCAGTTCCTCAGCCGCTTTGTACAGCTTGCGTTCCGGCAAGCCGGCTCCTGCTTCGTCTGCGGAGCGAGCGGGAAGCTCGATCTTCCGCACCCCGCCGCTCGCGCCAAATGCGAACATCCCGCTTATTCCGTCGCTACCGGTACGCCAGTATAAACCGTCGTTACGCTGCGGCGCCACGTTTCCCGTCTCCCAGTCTTTTCCGCTGTTGTCCCAAGAGTACGCCGAACGTTCGGCAACTGCAGCCGCCGTATGATACAACGATACCTTTTGGTACAAAAACAGGCTAAAAAAAACGATCGAGCAAACAATCAGCATCACAGTCGGATACACGAGCGACGTTTCTAGCGTAAAGCTGCCCGAATCCGACCGGATGAACCGGTTCGCTACCCGAAGCGCCAAACTGGGATTCCCTCTCCGGCCGCTTGGCCGGAGACGTTTCGCTGTAACGGTCATGGAGAAGATGGAGCCTGGCACGAATCGGGCGCGCTCAAGCAATCTTTGGCTCCCGTATTGCTCAACTCGCTGTTGGCCTCCCCGAACAGTTTTTTAATAAAGGATAAAATCCATTTGCGGAACGCAATCGCAACGATCACGAGAACAGCTACAATTAGCAGCAGCTCCAGCGTCCCGATTCCGTCCTCTTCCTCCCATAGTTGCTTCATCAACCGTTTCCCTTGATCCACCACATTGTTCCTCCTTTTAATGGTCCGGCTAGTCCATAAGCAATATGGCCGGCGCGGCCACTATCGTCATCACGGCGAGCAATATAAGAAGCATCGGAAAAATAAGCTTCGCTGACGCCTCCTCCCCGAGTATGCGCGTCATCGCCTTCCGTTTCTCCCACAGCTCGCGGTTCAGGGACCGCAGAGACAGGACGAATAATTCGCCGCCCCTTCGGTAATTCATCAGTACGGTCGTTGTAAATACCGATATTTCAGCGGAGGAGCAACGCTTGCTCAGCTTCTCCATCGCGATCGGAAACGACTCGTTGTTGCGCAGCCGGTTCGCCAGCATCACCAGCTCTGCGGCCAGAGGTCCTCCCGTTCCCGAGGAGGAATAAGCTTCGGCGCATCGGACGATGGCGCCCTGCACCGTATCTCCGGCATTGACAAGCAGCGTCAGCTTGTTCAGAAATTCGGGCAGCTCCATAACCAGTTTTCTTCGCTTATGCTGGATCTTGTTATCCAGGCGGCGAAACATCACGAACGGAACCAGACAGGCGCAAGCGATGCAAGCTCCCGTTACATACAGATCGCCGCCTGTAAGAAGGCCGAGCAAAACGGCTGACGCAACGGTCAGCCCTATTGCGGATATTAGATCAGCCGAAAACGTTTTGGCATGTCGCATATCCGGATCTTCGCCATGGAGCGCAATCATTTTGTGAACCAGATTCCAATTGCCCTTCGACAGCTTCTCCGTCAGCCTCCACCTTTCGGCGATTCGGCCCGACAGAGGAGCCAGCAAGCGGAGCATACGTTCCATAACTCACATCCCGATATTCATAATGGTCCGGGCCAGCCACTGGCTCACCGCAAGAATAAGCAGCGCCGCAGTCATGATCAGATGACCCGCCCCTTCGTATAGAGGCTGCATATAATCCGGAGAGCTGAACGACAAAAACGCAACGATCACAAATGGTATAAACCCGAGCGCCTTCGCCTCGAACCGTTTCTGTGCGATCAGTACCGACAAGTCCTGCTCAATGTCCATCTTCTCTCCGATCAGGTTCGACGTCCGGCGCATCACCTCGACCAGATCGCCTCCCGTCCGTTTGCAAGCGGCGAACGATTCCGCGAACTGCTTCACGTCCTCAATGCCGCTCCGGCGCCCAAGATCGAGCAGCGATCGCTCAATCGGTTCTCCGTTCTCGGTCCTCCGGTTAATCCGGTTCAACTCGCGAATCATATCGGTACGAGGGTCTGGATACAACAAGACCAGATCGCTTCCCGTCTCACGAAACGCATTCTCCACTGACTTACCAGCCGAAAGCGCCGAGGACAGCGAGTACAACGCATGCTTGAATTGCCGGCGCAGCTCCTCCTTCCGTCTCCGGATCAGCTGCCGCTTCCTTACTTTCGGATACAGAACCGCAATCATCGAAATCACCAGGCAGATCAGGATGTTTTTGTAAAATAAAAATCCGAGCACGAACAATACCGCTCCGGCGGCGCATCCCGAAATCCACTGATCCGCCCGGCTCATCGCATAATCCTCATAATCGCCAATGTCCGGCGGGACAGATGCGCTGCCGGATTTGTGTTCCGTTCTCCCGCCTGATTCATGTGCCGTGTTTTTTCGGCTTAAGCCCAACCGCCCCCATAAAAGGAATGCCGCATAAGCAGCCAGCCCGGCGGCAATAGCAACCGCCATTATCCACAACCCGCAATCACCTCCTTTCATCATGAGGTTTCCTGATTCTTCACGCAGACCCGGTATTAAGATCTACGGAAGCAGGCTTATTCCCGCCTGCTCGAGCTTCTGCATCCCGAGTAGCGGATTGCCGGTACGCTGCAGCCGGCCAAGCACCATACCCGCTTCGTCCTCTCCCTCCTCTACGAACGTGTACAGCGGATTCAGCCGGATCTCCCCGTCCTCCATTCCCGCAATCTCGGTAATCTCGGTTACCCGTCTGCTTCGGTCGCGAAATCGGGATAAATGCACCATAATGTCGAGGGCCGATTCGATCTGTTTGCGAACGACATCGACCGGCAGCGCCGCGCCGCTAAGCACCATCGTTTCCAGCCTGCTGAGCATGTCGCGGACCGAATTGGCATGGCCGGTCGATAAGCTACCGTCATGCCCCGTGTTCATCGCCATCAGCATGTCGAACGCTTCGGCGCCGCGAACTTCCCCGACGATAATCCGGTTGGGCCGCATACGCAGCGACGCCCGGATCAGATCACGGATCGTAATCGCGCCTTTCCCTTCCGTGTTCGCATTGCGGGTCTCCAGCCGCACCCAGTTCGGCACGCCGCGAATTTGCAGCTCTGCCGAATCTTCGATCGTAACGATCCGCTCGTCCTCGGGCACATATGCGCACAGCGCGTTCAGAAAAGTCGTTTTGCCCGACCCGGTGCCGCCGCCGATAAACACGTTGTATTTGCCGCGAACCAGCTTGGCCAAAAACGCCGCCGCCTCATCGTGAATCGCTCCGCGGCTTATCAATTGCTCCATCATTAACGGACTGGACGGAAATTTACGGATCGTCATGGCCGGTCCTTTGAGGGCAATCGGCGGCAAAACGACATTAACCCGCGATCCGTCCGGCAGTCTGGCGTCAACGATCGGCGAGGACTCGTTCACGACCCGGTTCACTTTGGCCACGATCGACTGAATCACATCCTCCAGTTTGCCCGCCGACTCGAATCGCCCTTCAAACGGCAGGACGCGGCCCTCCCGCTCAATATAAATCTCGTCGTATGCGTTGATCATCACTTCTGTGATCGCCGGATCGTCGATTAGCGGCTGCAGCACGTCCAAGCCCCGGAACGAATTGAAAATCGCCTTGACCACTTCCCGCCGTTCGTTCGCCGTCATATACGACTCGCCCGCATAACGGAACACCGTCTCCTCGATGGATCGATAGAAGCTCTCGTCCGAATGGTCGCCGGCCAGATCAATCGTGTCGCGAATTTGGTCGCGAAGCGCGCGGGCTATCGATTGTACGGACAATAGGATCACCTCCGGAGACGGGACGGATCAGCTCGGCCATCTCCGCGATTCGTTCCGCGAACAGCGGATCGGACGATGATCTCTCGGCCCCGTGCAGTTGTTTCCACTTGGACACATACGGCAGTCTGGCTGTCATAGGTACCGCCTTCCCTTCAACACCCGTTATTCCCCGGTGAAGCGTGTCGGACAAAACGCCGGTATGTTTGTTCAATACGAACCGGCATTTCTCGAGATAGTCCTTCGCTCCTCCCAGACCCTCCTTCATTTCGCTCAACAGCCTCGATGTCTTGACTGCCGACTCTTTATCCTCCGTAACAAGCCACAATACGACATCGCTTGTGGCAAAAGCGCCGAGCACCCGTTCATGCAACGTCGATTCCAGGTCGATGACGACAACATCGTATCGGCCGGCAGCTCTTACCCGGAGGATCAGGCTGGCGACGTCGTCTCGCGTAAGGTCTAGCGATTCCTTTACTTTGCGAAATCCCGGAAAATAATCGAAGCCATACGGCTCGGCACGGGCCAGCAGCTTGGGCAGCGCCTCGTCCGTCCAATCAGCATTCGTGCGCAGCCCGTATACGAAACGGGCTGCAAGCTCGACATCCGCCTCCTGGGGGAACGCCGCACCCGGAAACAGCTCCATGTTCCAGTACAGACAGCGCTGTCCCTTCTCCGCCAGACAGCGAAGCAGATGAACCGCTACCGTTGTCTTCCCTGATCCCCCCGAAGCCGAATACAGCGACAATACCGACGCGGCACCGGATACAGGACGCGGCTCTCCCGGATTGGAGCGGCTGCGGTACAGCTCCAGCATCTGCCCGAACAACTGGTGCAAAGGCCGGTACTTATAAATGCCGGCTAACTCCCCGGCATCGGCTGGGCCCCCGCCCGCTTCCCCCGGTGTCTCCTGGAGCAAGATGACAAGGCCGTCCATCCCATCCTCGATGCAGAAATCCGGATGGATCAAATAGATGTCGGCCTCCCGGCTCTGCCGGTGCTCCCGAAGCATGTCCGGCCTGGTCAACTGCCGGACCGACAGCAGCTCGCTCCAATCCGATTCCCGTACATAATCCATTAACAGACCCAAATAATCCGCATCCCGGTCGGCAATCACGACCTCCAGCTTGGCCGTCATACATCTCCCCCCTCGCCTCGTTCAAACTCCAAACCAGGTCCACAGTCCGGACGCCACCATCGCGATTCCAGCGGCGGCAGCTCCGACCGCAAGCCCTATCGACTGCTTGCGGGTCATGATCCATTCCTCCTCTCCGGCACAACCCTTAACCGTCCGGAAACACGCTCTCCTGAACGACAAAAAAGCACCACAAACGACGGTGTTGTAGCCGTCGTTTGCGGTGCTTCCGCTTATAACGATTTGTTGTAACCGATTATACCATAATTGCCAATTAGTGCAAGAGCGAACCCGAAAATAGTTTGCCGAGCCATCCTTTGCCGCTATCGCTCTGCCGGTCCACTTTTAGAGACTTGGACAACCATGCGGACAACGCCTTGTGCAGGAGTGGCATCACGTTCGGGTTTTCTTGCGGCAGCTTGCCTTTCCAGGACGACTTGACGATCTCTTCGAACGGCACGTACGGAATGACGGCTGAAGGGCGCAGCGGAAAAGACGACAACCATTCTTTGGCTCCTCCGAACGGGACCGCCTTGTTCGCCATAAAATGAACGCTTCGGCCCGCCGCATGCCGCCTCATTAACGAATCGGCGATGGTCCGGGCGGACGGGCTTGTCCACCGGGACGGACTCGGGTCCGCAACCGCGACGATCGCATCCGCTTCATCCAGCAGTTTGACGACATCGTGGTCAAGCCACCGGTCTCCGATATCAATCAGCGTGACCTGGGCGTCGATTTTGTAGATCCTCTGCACGATAGTGCCTTCCTCAGGCAGCGCCGCATGGCCGGCCGGCGCAAGCGGCACCCACTCCGTTAAACCGGTCGTCCATCGTTCGCGGCCAGCCGAAGCTCTCCCCGCATGGCCCAAATAGTCAGCCGGCGCGTTCCGCTCGCCATCCAGCAGCCCGTAAAGCTCAGGACGAACTCCGGGATGCTCGACCACCGCATTGGTGACTCCTCTCTCGCTAAGCAAGGATGCGAGCGCTAAGGCAACGAACGTCGCTCCGGCTCCGGAATACAACCCGCCGACAGCGACTCTCACTCTTTTTACCGGAAACAAGCCGCCGGCTGCGCGGCCGTCAATCGCATCCGACCGGTAAGCGTCCGGATCGGAGCATCGTTGGAGAAGCGATTTCACTTCGGAAGCCGACGCCGGCCGCAGTACCGGCGAATCGTCCAACAGCCGGTCGACCAGCTCCGTCAGCAGCCGTTCCCGCTCGCCGCCTGCAAGCGCTAAAGGCTTGCGGGCCGTATGGTACATCCGTCCTCCGCTGAGCAAATAGTAAAATGTCGCTCCAAGGGAGTACAGATCGGATCTGTAATCGGTCCGGCCGGACTCGATGAGCTCCGGCGCGGCGAAGCCGATCGTGCCGAGCGGCACCGTGTCGGCCGGCCGGTCCGGCGAGTGTTTGCGGGCGATGCCGAAATCGATCAGCCGTACGTGATCGGCAGTGTCGATCATAATGTTCGACGGTTTAATGTCGCGAAAGATAACCGGTCCCGATTCCAGCTCGTGCATATACTGCAGCAGCTCGCACAGCTGGATGCCGTAGCGGATCAGCGAAGCCGCCGGGATATGGCCGCCGTTCCGTTCGAATTGCTGCTGCAGCGTAATTCCCTCGACATATTCCATGACCAGATGGCTGAACCCCAACTCGTCCGGAGGAAAATAATCGACAACATGCGGCAAATAAGGATGGTCGAGCTTCATGAGAATAGCGGCTTCATGGGCGGCCGTCAGTCCGGAAATGCCTGTCAACTGTGTCCGCTTAACCGCCCATAACTTGCCGGGAAGCCGCAGATCGTCGGCCAAGTATACGGCGCTCATCCCGCCTTCGCCGAGCGGCCGTATAATTTTGTAGCGCCCCCCGTATACGGTTCCTGCCGGCAGAGCGCCGGCCGGTGGTGTCGAACGGTTCATCGATTCCCCCCATTCTATGCGGTTTACCACTCATTATAGCGAAATCGGACGAACCGTTCCACCATCTTTTTCCACATCGATCTCGCTTTAAGAGATAGGGCGAATGACGACAGACGTTGACAGCCGCCGGCGAATCGCCTGAAGCAAGCAGCGGCGGCCTGTCAATCCGTTATTCGGGGATATATCTTCGGGCGCCTGCAAATTCCTGCGAGTAGGAAGGCGTATCAAGCGAAATGATCTCGATCGAACGATCGGAGCTGGGCGAATGGAGCATCCGGCCGCCGCCCGCATACATACCGACATGATGAACCTTTCCCTCGCCGCGATTCGAAGCAAAAAAGAGCAAATCGCCCGGCCGCAGCTCCGCCCGGTCTACGCGCAAACCTGACTTCGCCTGGTCCGAAGCGTCTCGCGGGATCAGAATGCCGAAGAAATCGTAAAGCGTATGCGTGAAGCCGGAGCAATCGAATCCGAAGCCGGACATCCCGGCCCATAAATAAGGCAGTCCGAGAAACGATTTTCCCGCGGATACCAGTTGCTCTCCGGAAGGCGTAGAAAGCCTGCCGGAAACGTTTCTGACAACGGCTTCCGATTTTCGGACCGACTTCTCCCCGTTTGCCGGCGTCTGAACGACATACATGTCCCTTTCCTCGCGGACGACCGGGAGCCGGGTATTAAAGCTGACTTCTATAAACGGAACGGTACCCTCCGTATCATCGTACAAAAATGCAGTCGGCGAGCTTACGACAGCTTCCGGACAGGCGGCAAGCGAGGCAGAGCCGCCGCATTCCGCCAACTGCCGCAACGGCATCCAACCGGGATAACCTTGATCGCTCCGGGAAGTCGGCTGACCAGGTACGATAACTTGCGCCCAATCGCCATCGACAGCAACAGGCTTCACCGGCTTCCCGTACAGCACCTGCGTCTCCAGCTTCCCCACGAGCCACAGCTTCTCCTCCACATCCATGCTGCCGGTCCAAGCGCGCATGTCTGCAGCCGAGAGCAGAGAAGGCATATCCTTCTCCCTGGCCCGATTCGGCCCGCTCCACAAAGTGGCGACTGCCGAATTGACCACAAGCCGCTTTTCAGCCGCTTTCGCCGGATCGTCCAAATCAACCAGATTCGCTCCTAACGGCTCTTGCGTTGTCACATTCCACTCCTCCTCTGGAAGTAAGTAAGCAAGCAATATCCCGCTTCGGAACTCCCGTCACCGATTCCTCCGCTGCCCGGCATCCGTCGTTAATGCTCATACGTATTCCGTTATCCCGGGAGTTTATGCCTCCAAGTTGTGCTTCATTCTTTCCCTACACCTGATGGATCGCAGCCGGAGCGATCGTACCGGCCCACCGGATCAAGTCCACATTGCCCCCGCTGAGGACAAGCGCAACCCGTTTGCTTTGCAAGCCGAGCGTCCGGTTCATTACGGCAGCCAAACCTACGGCACCCGCACCTTCCGTCAGTACTTTCGCCCTTTCCAGCAGCATTCTCATTGCTTCGGCGATTTCTTCTTCCGATACGAGTACGAAATCGTCGACATACCGCAGCATCAGCTGCAAAGGCAATTCACCCGGACGCTTTACGAGCAAGCCGTCCGCCGCCGACGCCGGACGCTCCACCCGGCAAACCGAGCCGCTGCGCCACGAATCGTATCCCGAGCTGGCCGCGACCGGCTGAACCCCGATCACCCGGACTTCGGGCCGGACCGATTTGACAGCCAGCGCGATTCCTGAGATCAGACCGCCGCCGCCGACCGGCACCAGTATCGCATCCACATCGGGCAGATCATCCAGAATTTCCATCCCGACCGTGCCTTGACCTGCAATGACGTAACGATCGTCGAATGCATGGACGAGTGTCGCCCCCTCCGTCACAGCAATCTGGTTGGCGCGCTCGTACGACTCATCGTAGTTCATCCCGTGCAGGATCACTTTGGAGCCGTAGCCTTGCGTGGCGAGCACCTTCGCTTCGGGGGCGCTTACCGGCATTACGACGGTTGACGGAATGCCGACCTGAGCGGCGGCAAGCGCCACTCCCTGGGCGTGATTGCCCGCCGACGCCGTAACGACGCCGCACGCCAGCTCGGCTTCGCTCAGATTGGCGATTTTGTTGATCGCGCCCCTCACTTTAAACGCACCCGTCTTCTGCATATTTTCCTGCTTCAAATAAAGCTCGCAGCCGGCCATCCGGCTGAACGTCTGCGAATGGACAAGCGGCGTGCGATGAATTCTTCCATTCAGCTTAAACTTGGCTTGCACGATGTCCCGATACCCGACTTGGTAATCCCCATCTAAACCACCTCATTTGTTATTTGGTCGAGAAAACAAAAAAAGCCCTCATCCCAAAAGGGACGAGAGCGTTCTCGCGGTACCACCCTAATTCCGGCAAATCGTCGTTACCGTAAACATACGGCAACAAGACGAAGCTCCGGCGCTTCTTGTCGGCATACCAACATATGCCGTTCCTGGTAACGGTGGAAAATCCGTGTTCCCTACTTGCGTTCGGGTCCCGTCTCCGAGGTGATTTTCGACGCTGGCTGCACATCGGCTCGCACCATACCGCCGACTCTCTGGGAACAGGGGAAGCGTCTACTCTTCCTCTTCATCGATTTATTCACTGATCAATTTGACGCTAAGTGTATCACAGCGCCGGATCGAGATCAATTGATTTTTTGCAAATAAACGGTAAGCTCGTCCCGGTTATGAAACAACTGCTTCGCCTTGCGCAGCTGCATGACCGGCTGCATCATCCGAACCGAATCTTTCACCGTCTGGAACGGCTTGCCGTGCATCAGCTTCAGCGTAATAACAGCGGCCCCTCCGGGACGCAAGGCGTCAAGCAGCGGCAGGATCAGCTTGATCATCTGCTTCGGACTCCAGCTCATATCGCATACGAGCAGATCGTAAGAACCGCTGCGGAAAGCGACTTCTCCGGCATTTCGCTTCAGATAGGTCAATTGGGGATGTCCGAGCAGATCGGGATGCAGATCCGCAGGATCGACGGCTGTCACTTCCGCCCCCCGCTCCAGCAGCAGCGAGGTCCAGCCTCCGGGGGCAGCCCCGATATCGAGCGCTTTGCGAAACCGGGACAGCTCCAGCCCGAACGCGTATTCCGCCTCCAGCAGCTTGAACTTCGCCCGGGACACCTGTCCCTCTTCCTTCCGGTAACGCACCGCTCCGCCCGGCCAATCGGACAAATTGTCGGCAGACGTCGATATGCCTATGTATGCGGCGCCGGATGACAAAAATACCGATACGATCCTGTCCGCCTCTTTCACTACAGATTCGACCCCGCAACGTTCAAGCAATATGCCGGATATCGCTTCCCGAAGCTCGGCCGGAGAATAGTCGCTCTCATAACGCTCCGCCTTGCGAATCTGCACGGTGACTTTGCCGATCCCCCGTTCGACCCCGTCCAAAAACAGCTGACCCGCCGAAGCGGCCAACAGGCTGACATCTTCCGCCGTTCCGGAAGTTCCGACCGTTCTGTCAATCGGATGCATATGTCTCAGGAAAATAGGCTCTTGCGACGTAATACGGCGGATCGCCGCCTCACGATCGAGCGGAATCCGCATCAGGTACGTTTCATCTGGGATTAAGGGTTCAAACTTCGTTCCCGGTGCCAGCGCCCGCAGCTCGTCTTGAGCATATGCCGCAAATCCATGGTTGGACGTAACGACAAATTGCGAGGCGGCGGCGATGTCGGCTTGCTCGTTCATCGATGCACCTCTACGTTTCTATCATTTCACTGTATGAATAATGGATGTCATTAAACAACGTGAATCCAGGGCCGGTCCTTGATCCAGTCGATCTCTACCGGCACTTGATAAGCGTCGCGCAGCAGCTGGGCGGTCAATACTTGCTTCTTCTCGCCCTGTGCCACGATTTTGCCCTGATCCATCAATGCGATATGGGTAAAAACCGGAACAATCTCTTCGATATGGTGAGTGACATATACCATGAGTATTCCCGTTTTGCCCAGCTCCTGAATATCTTCAAGCAGTTGCTCTCTTTCGAACAGATCGAGGCCCGAGCAAGGCTCGTCCAGGATAAGCACCGACGGATCGGTCATCAAGGCGCGCGCGAGCATAATTTTTTTGCGTTCCCCTTGCGACAGCGACCCCAGCGGCTGTTCCGCCACGTGCGGCAGACGGACTTGCTCCAGCTTCTCGATCGCCTTGCGCTTCACTTCATCCGGAATATCCTGATAAAACCGCAAAAATCCATATTCGCCGGTAGCGACTACTTCCCATACCGGGTCGCGCATCGTCAGCTTCTCCATCAGCGACTGGCTGATGTAGCCGATCTTATTGCGCACCATCCGCAGATCGATTTCCCCGTAAGGCTGGCCCAGTACGCGTACTTTGCCCGAGCTCGGGAACTGGTAGCCGGTAATCAGCTCCAGAACCGTCGTTTTCCCCGAACCGTTTTTGCCGAGAATGACCCAGTTCTCTCCCTGACGCATATGCATATTAACATCGTTTAAAATCGTACGTTCCCCGCGTATAAAATGAATATTGTCCAGCTGGATCAAAATTCGCACACCGCCTTCAGATATACTCAAGCTCCTGTAAGAGGTTGTTCAAAAAGTCCGCTTTTGATCACGAAGCCGATCAGGAAGTCTATTCGACATCGAAAATGGAATATAGCCGGAACTTCCGGTGCTCACAATAGTTCCCACTACGCTCCGCTCCCCATTTCCTGGCTTCATCCCATCTTCCCGGTGCTGAAAACCGGACTTTTTGGACTCTCACTGTAAGAAAGACCTATCCTATTGTAGCTTATGTGCGGACCCGTTTTCCACCTCGAATTTGCCGCTTGCGATCAGGCGCAGCAGTTCTTCGGGCATCGGATGGTTGAATAACCGGACATGATCCGGTTTGTTCGTATAGAGCATATGATACATCGCGGAACGTCCTGCGGCGCTCGACGAATGCAAATAAATATAAGCCGGATACTTTTGCTCCGCAACGAGAAAGCGAACGACTTCCATCCCGTTCGGGGCGCCCCAGCCCAGATCGAAATCCAAAGACAGCACCCGCACTTCGCATTCCCGCAGCAGCTCGACGCATTCCTCCGCGTTTTTGGCCAGCACGAACCCTTTCGGACACTTGCGCATGTCGTCCAAATACAAATCGATCATCCGTTTCCCTCTCCGCTTAAGGTTTTCAGTCTTGCGATTTCTTCCCTGTGCGTTCCGGCCGCCGGCGTCGGCGTCTCCAGTACGATCGGGACATTGCGAACATAGGGAGACTCCAGAAATCTCCGCAACGGCAGCTCTCCGATTTCCCCTTTGCCGATATTGGCGTGACGGTCTTTGTACGATTGGTGAGGATAGACGGAATCGTTCAGATGAACGGCCTTCAGCTCGTCGAAATATCCGAGCGAAACGCCTTTGGCTTCGACCTCGCCCCAGTTCGAGCCGTTCCATAATCCGCTGGCGAACGCATGGCACGTATCCAGGCAAAAGCCGACCTTGTGCGGATGGACACACAAATTGCGGATTCCGGTCAGCTCCTCGAACGTCATCCCCATCCGGGCGTGCTCGCCTGACTGGTTTTCGATCAGCAGCAGCGTCGTTCCTTCCCACTGTTCAACCACTTCGTTTAACGTGGCTACAATATTTTTGTACCCGTCGAGCCGTTCCGCACCTTTGTATATGCCGAAATGAACGACAACGCCTACCGCTCCGCAAGCGTCGGCAATCTCCAGATCGTTCAGCAGCGAGCGGACGACGATCTGTCTGCGCTCTCCTGCATCTGCGGCCAGATTCGTCGGATAAGGCGTATGGGCGATCGAACGAATGTCATGTTCCCGGCAAAAAGCGGCACACGCTTCCGCGTCGCGACGGTCCATCGTTTTGAGCGACAGGCTCCGCGGATTTTTCGGAAAAAACTGAAACGCGCGTCCTCCCATGCGATGAGTCTGCTTCGCGGCTTCCAGAAAACCGTGGCGAATGCTTACATGAGCGCCGAAATACACGGATCGGTTCCTCCTCGTTCGTTAATGCTGGCAGTTCGTGCAGTAGAACACCTTGCGAGAAGCAAGCTCTTCCTGCACAATCGGACTTCCGCAGCGGATACACGGCTCCCCGCCTCTGTCGTACACGGTGCAGCGGCTGTTCACCCCGCCCGTAAGCGCATCCCCGGGAAATAGCGGGTCCTCCATATAGCCGCCGAACCGAATGGCTTCGCGCAGCACCCGGTTCATCGAACGGTAAAGAGCTCCGAAGTCGGACGGAGACAAGGAGTAGGTTTTTCGTGTAGGCAGCAAGCCCGCATCAAAGCAGATTTCGTCGGAGTAGCAGTTTCCGATCCCTGCA
The DNA here is from genome assembly GCF_036577605.1 of Paenibacillus sp. GYB004. Taxonomy (NCBI): domain Bacteria; kingdom Bacillati; phylum Bacillota; class Bacilli; order Caryophanales; family Paenibacillaceae; genus Paenibacillus; species Paenibacillus sp. GYB004. The sequence goes on along the minus strand of NZ_JARBDB010000047.1, from coordinate 136,948 downwards.
ATCGTCTTCTGGTCGGCAAGCGCCGGCTTCAGCATCGTCCGTTTCCTCATCAGCCTGCGCTGCAGATCGGCTTCGGAAAATCCGGGTTCAAGCGGCTCCGGCCCCAGCTCCGCCAGACGGCTGTCCGCTTCCTCCCGGCTGAGCAGATGCAAAAAACCGAGTCTCAATCCGATAAAATACAAATTGCGCTGTCCGAGCGAGAGCACGACCTGCGTCGTCCGGTCCGGCTTCTCCTCTTCGGTGCCGTAAAACATCCAGCCGCCAAGCATAAGATGGAGCAGCAATATATCGCCGCTGTCGAGGTGAAACAACAGATGTTTGGCTCTCCGGGATATGCCGGTGACGGAACGGGCTTCAACCCGTTGACGGAACGTCTCGACCGGGACGTTGATCGATTTCTCGCGTTCGACCTCGACCTGTACGATCAGCTGATGCAGTATTCGCTGGCTTAACAACATGCGGTACGTTTCCATTTCGGGAAGTTCTGGCATTGGATTTCCTTCTTTTGGTTGTTTTACTTGCTAGCCTGCCCTTCCGGGTGCAAGTTCAACCGTTCCAGCAGCGATTCCAGGTTGCGGCAGATCAGGTCCGGCGCCGCTCCCGAACGCTCCAGCAGCTCTTCGACGTTGTCTGCCGCCGCAATGCCCGTCTGTACGAGCGCAGTCCGCAGACCGGTCGCTTGACCGGCCAAAATATCGGTCGCCGGGTTATCGCCTACCGCCCATACTTGCTCTGCAAAGGCCAGCCGTTCCAAAGCGAACCGCATGATCGGCTCATACGGCTTGCCGATGACGACAGGTTCGATCTGCAGCGCGCCTTGGATCGAAGCCGCGATCGAGCCCGCTCCGGGAACGAGCCGGCCATCCGAAGGAAGCAGCCGGTCCGGATTCGTGAGCACGTATTCGGCTCCATCCATTATACACTGTACGGCTCTCGCCAGCTTGTCATAAGTGAACTGCCTATCGATCCCCTGTACGACATAATCGGGCCGATCTTCCACAAGCTCCAGACCCGCTCCCTCAAGCGCGCTCTTAAGACCTGCTTCACCGATCACGAACACCTTTGCTCCCGGTTTACGTACAGCAATATAATGCGCAGTCGCCTGTGAGGAAGTGACGATCTCCTCCGGCTTTGCCGCTATCCCCATCCGGATTAAATGCGCGGCCACTTGTTCCGGCGTCCTTGAAGAATTGTTCGTCACAAACAGAAACGGGAGCTTCAGCTCCCGGAGTCTCCCGATAAAAGGTTCCGCATGCTCGATCCTCGAATCTCCCGCATACATCGTCCCGTCCAGATCGATTAAAAAAGCGTGGCTATTCTCGCGATGGCTCATCGCAGAATCAGCTCCTTCCTGCCATTCCCTTATTGTATTCCGGTCCCTTTAATTTCCTTCCCATACTTCCTCTTTTTCATCTTACAGCAAAGTCTGCTGCCACACCTCAACCGTCCGGACCGCCGTACGCCTGCTTTTCCGGGTGGCGGGAGCCTTTGCCGTTCTTGCCGGCTGCGCGGCGGTTTCCCGTTTCAATCTCAGCCGGTCGATGCGCTTGCGGATCGTTGCCGCTTCCTCCGCCGAAGCCCCTTCCTTGCGGACGGCCGCCATCCGTCCAAGGGACCGCTCCAGCGCCAGCTCGGCATAATGCAGCGCCTTATCCAAATCTTTCTCCCGATGCTCGAAATACATCGCCAGCTCGATATAAGGCTCCGGGGTTACAACCCGCGCACGGCGCTTGCGCTCGATATAACGCTCCCAGAGCGAGACCGCCGCTCCAAATCTTCCCTGCCGCTTATAAAAACTTGCCGCAGAAAGCCAGTAGTCGGCGGCGTTGTCCGACTCCCGATCGAGCAGCTCCCGCAGCGTCTCCTCGGCTTCCCCGGGACGCCCCAGCTTATCGAGCCACAGCGCCAGCCGGTACAGCTCCTCCGGTTCCATCCGTGACAGCGGAATCTGTCCGCCGAGCAGCCGGGTAAAATGAACGGCCAAACAGGCTAACGTCAGCACGTCCTTCTCGTTGTGCTCAAATACGCCTTCGACCAGCGCCGCGTCCCCTTCGGCCAAATATTGAAAGTAAAGCGCCGGAGCCAGCGAACCGGGTACGTCATCAATGCGGCTGAGACCGAGCCGTTCGCGCTCCACCGAACTGAGACGGCACGAGGGCAGCGTATTACGCCACAGGCTTCTCGACGGATACAGAAAGTCGTAATGAACCGGGTCAACCGCTCCGTCCTTTTGCCGGTTCAGGATGTACCGGTTTTTAATAATCGGCCAGTCGAAGCATTTGCCGTTGTACGAGACGAGCAGGTCGCGCTCCGCCAGCTTTTCCCGAAGATGATGCAGCATCGCCGCTTCCTCGGCGGGGTTGCGGATGAACATCTGCTCCACGACAAAACCATCCGGCTCGTAATAGCCGATCCCGACCATAAACGGGACGTTGCCCGCCCCGACGCCGAGGCCCGTCGTTTCCGTATCCAGAAACAACAGTCTGTCATGCCTCGCGCACACAGCCGGTGCCGGATCAGCAGAAACGGAGGAACTTCGCCGCGAGACTCCGCTTCGGCCTCCTTTGGTTTTGGATGCGGAAGCTCCCAGCGCAGCGAGCGGCTCCGCCTCGCCGATCAGATCGCCGAGACAATAGGTTCCGTGACGATAATCGAAAGGATATACGATTCTGCGGATGACGAAATGTCCCCGCTCATTATGATGGGCCTTCGCCCCCAACCGGTCCCAAGACCTTCCAAGCTGGCCGGCTTCGCCTGCAGTATCGGTGCTGACCATGCTTCCGGCACCGGATGCACCCGCTTCGGCCAAAACGCCTGCGCCCACTCGGACTGACGAATCACCGGCAAGCTCATCCGCCTCCGGAACGGCCGGCTTCTTGGATGCCTCATTGCTTTTCGTTAGCCGGGAAAGCTTGTCTTTCAGTGAGCTCATCGGATTCAGCTCCCTCCCCTTATCGCGGCGAGCAGCTTCAAGGCCAGCGACTTGCCCGTCAGCCCAACCTCCTGATATCGGTCATAGATAGTCCGTAAACGGATTTTTATCAATGGGGTCATCCAACCATGACTATTCATATTACCCCCAACAATTCTATGCTTTTTTGCTTCGCATGAAAGCCTTCTATTTCCGTACCGATACACGACGGGCAGCCATCTTCGCAGGGACATTTTCGAATCAGATTTCGCGCAGACGCCTTTATTTCATCGAACCGCTTGTAGACGTCTTCGGCCAATCCGATACCGCCCGGATAATGGTCATAAATGAAAATCGTAGGCAGTTGCGTATGTTCGGCCCTAATTTGTGAAACTACGTGAATATCGCTGCGGTCACACATGACATGAATCGGGACGATATGCCTGAATACGTTGGATATTCCCACCAGCAGTTGTTCCAGCGTTTTCGTCCCCAGGGCCGGGTCTACCTCTTTTAATTCGATCCAAGTTGCGCTGGTATGCAATTCTTCTTCGGGCAAGTTGATAGGACCGTACCCGATATTTTCGAAAGTGGTCAGCCGAATTTTCTTAAAAATCGTCGGCATAGCATTTACCTGGACTTCGCCATGGTTAATGGAACCCACTCGCCTGTTTTCCGTCCTGTCAATATCTAAGACTTTAAGCTTGACTGCCAGGTTTGCGTCGGTGTAATATTCTACGTCTACTTCGCGTACATAGGCTTTTTTATGGTCCCAGTCCAGCTTCTCGACTTGATATTGTACCCCTTCATGCAAATATATGGCTTCGTCATGCAGCAAGGTCATAGCGCTAAAGCGGTCCATCTCGCCGATAATTTTAACGTTTGCTACGTCTGACTGGTCTACGATAACTACGTTTTCCTGCGCTGCCGAACGCAGGCTTACTTCGCTAGCCGGGAACGATTGATTCGCCCAGTAAAACGTATCCCCGGCCTGGTGCAGCACCTTTTGTTCTACCAGGTATTCTAAAAGATCCGCAACTTCCAGCGGCCCAAATTCTTCCCCTCTTTTCATCGGAAGTTCATAAGCTGCGCAACGTAAATGGTCCACCAGAATGATGAGATTTTCCGGGTTGATCCTGGCGGATTCCGGCGATCTGTCGAAGAAGTATTCGGGATTCTGGACGACATACTGGTCTATTGGCGTATTGCTGGCTACCATCAGTACCAGGGCTTCGCCATGCCGTCTACCAGCCCGGCCTGCTTGCTGCCAAGTACTAGCGACGCTTCCTGGATAACCTGTCATGATGCAGACTTGCAGCTGTCCTATGTCTACGCCGAGTTCTAAAGCATTCGTACTTACGACTCCAAGAATGTCGCCGCTCCTCAAGCCTTTCTCGATTTCGCGCCGTTGCTGCGGCAAATAGCCCCCACGATAACCCCTTATGGATTTCGATCCAATGTCATTTTTAATTAGCTCCTGTAAATGACTTAGTATGATCTCGACTCTTACCCGGCTTCGGGCAAAAACGATCGTTTGTACTTTATTCGCCAAAAATTCCTTCGCTAGATTATTTACCGCTACTACAGCACTTTTGCGGATATTTAGCGCTTTATTGACTACTGGCGGATTGTAAAAAACAAAGTGCTTCCGTCCTCTCGGCGCGCCATTGTCGTCAATTAACCGCATCGGCTTCCCAGTTAACTGCTCCGCTAGCTCCTTCGGATTCGCAATTGTTGCGGAAGTACAAATAAACAGGGGATTGCTGCCGTAAAATTCGCAGATTCTGTTGAGCCTTCGTATCACATTTGCTACATGGCTGCCGAATACCCCCCTGTACGTATGCAATTCGTCAATGACTATATATTTTAGATTACTAAACAAGCTTACCCACTTCGTATGGTGCGGAAGTATGGCAGCATGCAGCATATCGGGGTTAGTAATTACGATATGCCCTACTGTCCTAACAAGCTGCCTAATTGCTGGGGAAGTATCGCCGTCGTAGGTAAAACTCTTAATGTCGATCCCCATTTCGGTAATGATTTCGTTTAGTTCGCTTTTTTGGTCTTGCGCCAGGGCTTTCGTCGGGAATAAGTAAAGGGCGCGGCTGCCGTCGTCTTCAGCTATCGCTTGTAGGACGGGAAGGTTATAACAGAGCGTTTTTCCCGAAGCTGTCGGGGTTACGGCTACAATATTTTCGCTTTTACGTACGGTTTCGTAGGCCGTATACTGATGCGTATACAGCTGGTCTATCCCCCGCCTGGTTAGCGCAGCTTTTATTCTCGGGTCTACGCTGTCAGGGATTGGTTTTGACTTTGCTTCTACGGGCTCGACTTCGTGCCAGTTCACTATATTATCATCTGCCCTTAAATCCTGGATCAGCTGCGTAAGCTGCTTCTTTTTTAACATAAGGGTACACCTCTTAATTGTCGCTTGCTGTATCATTAAATGTAATCCAATATAAGCTCGATCGTATACCATACGTAACCTGGCTCATCAGCCCGGTCGTATTTTTGATTTTGTCGATCTTCTCTTCGGTAGAGGACTCTTTACCGGTAAGCCGGTTCATACGATTTCCTCACTTAACGTTTTATTATTAATTGTACAGAATATACGTTCGTATGACAACTGTGATTCGATGATTCACGAAGGATGACCGCCGTTCATCTAACCGGCTAAAAACGGGAGCGAACGACAAAAAACCGCCTGTTCGGCGGCGATTTGTCATTCCAGACTAAATTTTCAGACTATTGCAAAAAGAATCGTATCGGCTCTTGTCATTTCCTGCGCTTTCCCGGAAAATATTATTTTTATTTCCTCATCCGGGACGTCCATTTCCCCGGCTTCTTGCGCCAGCAGTCAGTACTCCGAGGCATCGTCGTAATCGAAACGGAACTCGTCGGATTCGCCTTTGTATCCTTCATCCGGATATTCGGCCGCGCTTCCGTTCGCAAGCTTCGCCAACACTTCCCGGTAGCTGTAAGACGCCTGCTGGTTGTCATCATGCTCCATCGCCACTTTCAGCGCTTGCCTGATGACGGCGTAGTCCCTGTTTTTGAGCTGCATAGCGGTTCCCCCCCTGGCTGCAATCCGTAACCCATCTCCTAGTTTGTCCCCTTCGGGCAAAAACATCCGATTTTGGTTAAACTTCATTAGCCTAAGTCCCGTTCGAATCCGGTTAACACGGCAGTCCGAATGAATCCGATAATGAAGCATACAAATAGCTTGAGGAAACCGGAGTTCGTCTGCAGGACGAATATCCGCGCAAATGCGTATCGGAGCTGCCGCTCCAAGGTTTGGATTCCTCCGGGGCGGGAGGGCTTTGAAGCTGGCAGTCGTCACTCTTGCGCCGTCCTTGTTTTCAACGAACCGAAATTGGTGTACAATAAAAGGAATGAGTTGTACTTATCCCGATTTTCCAAACGTGAGGTGAATTCTTTTGCTGGAAAATTTATACAAACAAATCGTCATGGATCATTATAAAAATCCCCGCAACAAAGGCAAGCTCGAGGGGGAGGGCTTGATCCAGTTCCCATATAAAAACCCTACTTGCGGCGATGTTATGGTGCTGTATATGACGGTGGACGACAACCAGAAAATTAAGGAAGTTAAATTCGAAGGGGAAGGCTGTTCGATCAGCATGGCGTCTTGCTCGATGATGACCGATCTCGTAAAGGGCAAAACGTTTGCGGAAGCGCAGCATCTGATCGAAGCGTTTACCGCTATGATCAAAAACGGCGAGATCCCCGAAGACGAAGACGAGCTGGGCGACGCCTTGTCCCTATCGGGCATTCATAAGCTGAGAGCCCGCCATAATTGTTCGCTGCTCGGCTGGAACGGGCTGGACAAAGCGATGAAACAGCATACGCATTAATAGCGGACTCTCGTCCGTTACTAAAAACGGGTGACTTTTGATCCAACAGATTGGATCGGGTCACCCGTTTTTATGCTTTCCGTTAAAACCGGATCAAGCTTTGCTGATTACTGCAAGAACGAGTAAAGCGGAATGGCCAGCAAAGACGTTACGATTCCCGCCAGCCCCATCGCAAAACCGCCCGCGCTCCCCTGCAGCTCCGATTCCCGAATAATTCTCGCCGTCCCGATCCCATGCGACCCGGTGCCGATTGCCGTACCCATAGCCACATCGCCGCGGATACCTACGGCTCTCAGAAAACCGGGGCCGATCATGCTCCCGACCAGACCGGTTAAGACGGTCAGCACCGCACCCAGTTCGGGAACTCCCCCCAGCAGTCTGACGATTTCAATCGATATCGGCGAACTGACCGATTTGGGCAGCGCCGTAAGTAACAGCTCCTTGCTCCCTCCGGCCAGCCATATGAAAAACGCGCTACTCGTCATCCCGCACAAGCTTCCAGCGATCACGCCTGCGGCGATTGCGCGAAATTGACGCTTTAGGAGGGCTGCGTGTTTGTACATCGGGACACCGAGCGCCACCGTCGCCGGACCGAGACAAAATACGAGCAAATCCCCGCCGACCCGGTAAGATTCGTACGGAATGCCGCTTACCAGAAGCAATACGATCAAGGCAGCCGAGCAGACGAACAACGGATGCAGCCATCGTTTCACTGCGTGCAGCCGAAGGGCGGCCGCGTAGGCGACTACCGTGACCGTGACTCCAAATAAAGGATTACTCCACCAATCGTCCCCGCTCACCCGCGCTCCTCCTTTCCCGAGAGCCAGGTCGTAACCGCGCCTGTTATGAGCAGAACGAGCAGCGTTCCCATCACGAGACTAAGCGCCATTCCCAGCGCATTTTCCCCGATCACTCTAATGAATACGACCGTCCCTACTATAAAAGGAGCGAAAAACAGCATCATATGACGAAGCAAAAATTGGGCCGTATCCTCCACCCACTCCAGCTTCACAGAACCGGTAAACAAAGCCGCCACAAACAAGATCAGACCAGTTACATTCGCCGGCAAGGGCAGGTGAAGCAGTTCCTTCAGCAAAAAACCGGCAAAATGAAAGGAGAGCAGGATCGCAAGCCCTCTCATCGATATCCGCCCCTCGTAAAATTTCCCTTTTTAAAGTTCATGGAAAAGTATATCATAAATAAGAATAGGCTATCGCACACGAGGAGGATTTACACATGATTATGACAACTACACCTTCCATCGAGGGAAAATCAATCGTCGAGTACATTTCGGTTGTAACCGGAGAAGCGATTATGGGCGCCAACATCGTGCGCGATATTTTCGCCAGCATTACCGATATCGTCGGCGGACGTTCCGGAGCATACGAAAGCAAGCTGAAGGAAGCGCGGGACATGGCTTTTGAGGAAATGCGCTCGATGGCTTCCCGATACGGTGCCAATGCGATTGTGAGCATCGATATCGACTATGAAGTGGTTCGCGAAGGCATGCTCATGGTAGCGGTCAGCGGCACGGCTGTCCGGGTTCAATAATCGAACGGATGAACATCCGTTCCGATTGACTTTATGCCCGACAAAGATCATCTTCCTACACATCGCGCCCCATCCTTTGTTGGGGTGCCTTTTTATGCCGGATGAACACTCTGCGTATCCCCAAGCCTCTTAGACCTCCTTCATCCCTGTATCCTACACACCTGAAAACCGTCCGAATAAATCACGCGGGTCAAAATATGTTGATTCTTCTCGAAATATGTCATATTTTAGAAGGTGTTCCATTCTAGCAAGTCGAATTAAGTCACAACGTGTTTTTTACTATGGATGTAGGCTTGAGGTGCTATCAATGAAGGTCGTATGGAAACTGGTTGTAACGGGACTTGCCTTGCTGATTCTCCCCCTGCTGTCAGCAGCTCCCGAAGCTCGAGCAGAGATAACGGAAAGCCATGACATTCGGGAGTGGCAGTTTCGATGGGAACCTACCCCTTCCTTCGGCCCCGGCATCGATCCCACGGGCATAACGGATCAATGGGTTTCCGCCGATAAAGACACCCCCGTGCCGGACATCCCGCACAAATTTTCTGCCGCCTGGATTAAGTTCGACCTCCCCAAGCCGGATCAAGCGGCCTGGAAGCAGCCCGGGCTTTTTATCGACAAATTGTACGGGCACCATATCGTCATCTATGCCGGAGACCGGGTGTTGTTCGAGTCTTCCCGTCCTTACTCCTACGACGTTTACAAGCTGGCGCTGCCGCTTGACCGGGACGATCTGGGCGAAACCGTATATGTGCTGGTGGAAACGCTCAGCGACCGGATCGGGCTTCACCAGACGATCAAGCTGGCGGACTATGAACGGACGCTCCCGGGATTTTTCAAGAACGATCTGTTTGATATGATGCTGGGCGGGTCGCTTGTTTTCTTCTCGGTCATTATGCTGATATGCTCCCTTATTTTGAAAAAGTCGCTTTTGTCCAAATGGCTCTCGCTGTCGATCGTCATCCTGACAATTGGCGCCCTGATCGTGACGTATTCACCGTTTGTTTATACGTTTTTAGGGAAATACGGACAGCTCAGCCTCGCTTTGTTTGATTTGGCTTTGTATGTTTTCTTGCCTACGCTCACTCTTTTTATCGAAAAAGCACTGGAGAGCCCGAAACGTTCGCTCCTTACCTGGTGCCGCAAGTTATTAACCGTTTTCTCCGTTTGCTGCCTTCTGTTTATGGTGATTAACGAAGTAACGAATGCCCAGTACATTAACTTCTATTACTTCTTCACGGGGACATTGCTTGGATACGTGATGCTTATTCAGTTTACGATTCTAATCAGCACCACCGTCATACGGGCGTTCAAAGGAAATAAGGACGCGGTTATTATGTCCACCGGATTTGCCGTATTCGCTGCAACGGGAATCGGCGAGCTGATTTGGTTTTATGCAAACGCCAAAAACTACGAGTTGTTCCTTTGGAAATGGGGCGTCGTCTGCTTCGTCATTGCTTTTATTATTATATTGGCGCGGCAATTTGCCAAGGATCATGAGAGAGTCGTGAATTATACGAAGGAACTCGAGCTTTACAACAACCGGCTGCAAAAGCATGAAAAGATGGAGATCATTAGCGAGCTGGCCGCATCTGTCGCTCACGAAGTACGCAATCCGCTTCAAGTCACCCGCGGTTTCCTACAGCTTCTTAGCAAGAGAGCAGAGAATTCGGAGAAGACGTATATGAATTTGGCTTTGGCCGAGTTGGACCGCGCTTCCGATATCATTACCGACTTTTTAACGTTTGCCAAACCTCAGCTCGATGATATCAAGGTGTTGAACTTATCAGAGGAATTCAAGCATATCGTGGGGATTTTAGCACCGATGGCGCATCTTCAAGGTGGAGAAATCCGGCTGCATATACCGGAACATCTGTACATCCGGGGAAATTCCGCAAAGTTTAAGCAAGCGTTCGTTAATATCATTAAGAATAGTATAGAAGCTCTTGAGCGGGAAGGGTTAATCGAAATCCAAGCCCGTACGGAACGCGAGACGATTATCGTTCATGTCCGGGACAATGGTCAGGGGATGGAAGACGAAGAGCTCACCCGGCTGGGAGAGCCCTACTTCTCGAGCAAAACGAAAGGAACCGGCCTAGGACTTATGGTTACCTTCCGCATTATTGAAGTGATGCAAGGAAAAATCGAGTTCCAGAGTAAGAAAGGAGCAGGCACCGAAGCGATCGTCCGTTTCCCTTCTGCCTCCGATCCCGTATAAATTACCAGGCGGCGTTAGATCCGGCGCCGCCATCATCCGTTTTGGACGGGTTCGCAGGGATTACGAGATAAAATTCAGTAGACGATTCCTCAAACGCTTTCAACTCGATCTGATCCGGAACGTTCACTCCGAACGCTTCTTGAATAGCCGCTTTTGGATTGGCCAACAGCTTTTGTTTGAAGGCATCGTCCGCCCATGCTTTCTCGATAATTTGCTTTCTCAACAGTTCTTCAGACGTCATATGAACCCATCCTTTATTTATGATTTTGTTGTTATATCCTGCCTTGCAAATACGCGCAAGAGACCAGCGCTTCGGATTCCTCTTAATCATATGGACCTAACGATCGTTCCAACGTCCAATATGTACCCTCGAATGGCAGCTGGACTAGGTACACGCTGCCTCATATCGACAAAATCCCCCGGCAGAAGAGATTATTGTCATCGGCCTTCCCGGATCGCCGTCTTCGGATCGCTCAGCAGCTGTTGCACGAACGACGGTTCCTCCCATGCCTTTTGAATATTTTGCTTACTTAAAATAGTATCAGCCACCACAATCAACCATCACCCCCCAAATTTGGTAAGTATTACTTTCCTAATTTAGCACAAAAGTCCTATGAAATCTACTATTTTGTCAATTCCTTCGACATCCAATAATAAAATCCGCCTTGGAGGAGACGGTTTTTCATTTGCTCCATTTCCGCCGCTTCCCGCTGCAATCCCGAAACCAAAAACAGATGAAAGTCGGACAAATGACGGATTGTTGTCTCTCCGTCATCGAACAAACGGCCATGCCTTTCTTCCGCCATCCTCGCATACCCGGTCAGTCCGCCCTGAATATGAAGAAAGGACAAAATCGTTTCCCGGTCGAGCATTACGTCTTCCCCGAGCCCTTTTTCCCTGCGTATGTAAGCCAAAAGGCCATTCGCGCCCCCTTGAAGCAAATCTTCCTCCCAGTCGGCGCGGTCGTCAGTCATCTGCAGCGTAATCAACACACGGTCCACCGCATCCGATACGTGCGGAACGATCTTCTCCATCCCCGCTTGCACCAACACCCCGGCCGAAGCAAGCTTCACAGGACTCGCTTTATGGGCGATCCGGACGGGATTCAGAAAATAATCGTCCGCCCCGCTCTCAACGGCTACGCCGGACGCCCATTCCGTCATATATTGTCGATAGTACGGCCAGAACGGAGAATCCGCTGCGAAGGATCGATTGTAGATCGTCACAAACTCAAGCTGGAACATGTGGGCTAACGCAAGCTGCTCCTTCCATTCGGCAGGAGCCGTATCCATCAGATCGTCCTCTACGAAAAAGTGCAGCATCACAAACACACCGGCCAGAGCCATATCGCGGCACGTCCGCTCGTTTACCCGATCCAGTTCCTTCAGCCAAAACGGCAGTAAATAACAGATGTAGTTTTTGGTGCTGCCCTCTTTGTACGGATGAAATTTGTATAAATAGGCAAGTCCGCGATCATGAAGCGGCGCCGGGAATCCCCCGATCATCTGTTCCGCGTCCCTGAATACGTCTCTTAACTCAGCTTCATAATCCGTGAACCAGTTCATGATGAAATCACCTCCTTCGCTCCCGAACCTTCGACAGGAGACCGGGCAAAGCTCATCCCGAACATCGGAATCTCTATGTCCGCATCCGGATCGTGTAACCATTCGTCCAGCTCGTCCGCACGTTCTGCCGATAGGGGCTCGCCAAGCAAATATTCCGTCGATACCTTCATATAGCTGTACAACGCCGCTTTCTTGGATGACGAATCCGCCCGGACCGCATATCGTTTCGTCCCGGTAACAGCGAGCCCCCCGTATTGAAACTCCAATTTTAGAGCGTCCGGCAATTCAAGAAACGTTCTGCGGCCCCGTAAAGACTGCCGTGCCTGTCTATACAGCGAGAGGAATAGCGGCAAACCATCGTTTCCTTGAAACCGGGCGTCGTCGAAATCGATGATTATAACTCTCGAAAGAGGATGAAGACGGTTGCAAACCCATTTCACAAATCCTCCGACGTCCTCAATATGCAAGATGACAAGTCTGGCCATGATCAGATCCCATGCGTTCTGCTCGTCCAGCCGCTCATAGCTGCCGTGGATCAGATTCATCCCCCGATCGTTTCGAAGCGCGGCTTTCATGTACATCGGCCGGTCCAGCTCAACTCCGGTACAATCCGCGGATGGATAACGTTCCTTCATTTTCGCTAAATAAGCACCGTTGCCGCATCCGATATCCAGGATAGTTGCAGGCGCCTCCGGCAAATCGTCGAGCAGAAGGCTGCACTCCGTCTCAAAAAATAAATCTGTCGTTATATGCAGCATCTGATCCAGCAAATCAACTTTGTCGTTCAAAGCCAAACCCCTTTCGACAAAATACATTCCCAACAAAACCCATTATAGCACGAAAGTCCCGGGTTTTGGGCATAACAAAAACCCTCTATCCGGGATAGAGGGCGGCATTTGGTGCAATAATTCATACTTCTGCCTTATCTGGCTTCATACCACGACTGATACTTCTGAATATCCCCCGCACCCATGAACAGCAGGACACAATCGCTGTATCCGTCCAGTTGTCCGATATTGGTTTCGGTAATGTGACGGGAGGTCGGGATTTTTTCCATCAGATGCTCGATCGATACTCCGCCGTCGTTTTCACGCGCAGAACCGAAAATGTTGCATAAGTATACTTCGTCGGACCCGGACAACGAGTTCGCAAAATCGTCGATAAACGTTTCCAGTCGCGAATACGTATGGGGTTGGAAGACGGACACCACTTTTTTGCCGGGATACTTGGCTCTTACCGCATCCAGCGTAGCGGTAATCTCGGTCGGATGATGCGCGTAATCGTCGATCACGACATTGCCCCTGACCTGCTTCTCGGTGAACCGCCGTTTAACCCCGCCGAATGTGGCAAGCCGGGTCTTGACCTGGTCGATGTTCAAATCCTCGAGGAGAGCGACGCCGATGACCGCAAGCGCATTAAGAACGCTGTGCCGTCCGTAAGCCGAAACGGTAAAGGTGCCTAAAGGATTGTTGTGCATAAACACCTCGAACGTCATCCCGTCCGCCCCTGCACGCACTTGCTCCGCACGCAGCTCGTTATGTTCGCCGAATCCGTAGTAAAGCACCGGCACTTTCGGCTTAGCCATTCTGCGCACTTGCGGGTCGTCCCCGCAGGCGACCAAATGTTTCTTGACACGATCCGCCATCTCCTGAAAGGCCGAAATGACATCGTCCATGCCGCTAAAATAATCCGGATGATCAAAGTCGATGTTCGTAATAATCGCATAGTCGGGCTCGTAGGCGAGAAAATGTCTGCGGTATTCGCAGCTCTCGAATACGAAATAGGTGCTGTCCGCAACGCCGGCGCCCGTTCCGTCTCCGATCAGGTAAGAGGTCGGTTGCAACCCCCCGAACGTATGGGCGAGCATCCCGGTCGTAGTCGTTTTGCCATGTGCCCCCGTAACGGCAACACTCGTAAACTGGCGAATCCATCCGCCGAGAAAATGATGATACCGCTCTACCGGTATGCCGGCTTCGCCGCATTTGGCGATTTCCGGATGATCGTCCTTAAACGCATTCGAAGCGATGACGCGAATCTGTCCCTGTCCGAATTCGCTTTCACCAAACCGGTACATCGGAATGCCCCTGGTTTCAAGCGGCTTCTGGGTAAACAATTCGGTATCCACGTCGGATCCCTGAACCGGATATCCGGTATCATGCAGAACTTGCGCGAGCGCGCTCATCCCGGCACCCTTTATTCCTATGAAATGAACTTTTTCCATGAAGGATACCTCCCCACATTATGCTGGAGCCTAACTCGACCTGACGTACTTCCCATTATATGAGACGAAATGGAAACTGTGCTCCCGCCTATGGACGGGACGGGGATAACAGCTCCGTATTGGTAAGCATTCCCGGAACTTCTCCGTCTTATAGCAGTCCGGCTGAACGCACGTATATTTTTTGATAAAAGTGGCATCTTATCCGGGTATGGATTCCACCCGGAAAGGAGGGACTGAGAATGGCCAAACCGGACGATCGTTCCGACAATGTGGAAAAGCTGCAAAATATGAAGCAAAATACGATCGGCAACTTGGAAGAAGCCGAAAATTATTTGGCGGAGCACGCTGACGAAATATCCGCTACTGAAAAACAGGACATCGAGCAAAAAAACGAAAACCGCCGCGCAAGCATCTCGGGATTCCAATCCGAAATGGAAGACGAGATGAACTCCTGATATTCGGCGAAGCACGAATGAATAGTGAGTTAAGCCCTTTTCAGCGCCAGGCTGAATCGGGCTTTTTTCTCCTTGAGCTGCCCCGTAGACCGCGCTCTACCCAATCGTATAACTCCAATGGTCGCGGGCGATGTACGTCTCGCCGAAATGCTCCCGGGCATCCTCCAGCAGCCGGACCGCCTCGTCTTCCTGGTAGCGCGAGCTGATGTGGGTCAAAATCAGCGATTTCACCCCGGCGCTCGCCGCCGTTAAGGCCGCATCCTT
Source organism: Paenibacillus sp. GYB004 (assembly GCF_036577605.1). Classification (NCBI taxonomy): domain Bacteria; kingdom Bacillati; phylum Bacillota; class Bacilli; order Caryophanales; family Paenibacillaceae; genus Paenibacillus; species Paenibacillus sp. GYB004. Next base: position 121,894 of record NZ_JARBDB010000047.1, on the reverse strand, counting down.
GGCGGTAGAATGATAATACGTCTGGGCCAATTCGTCAAGCGTCGCATCAAATGTCGCTTCATGGACCAGCACGTCGGCCCCGGCCGCGAGCCGAACCGCAGCTTCGCAGCGCCGGGTATCTCCGAGAATTGCGATTTTCTTGCCCGGAATCGGCGCCCCGATGCACGCAGCTCCGTCCACTATCGTCCCGTCCGGCAGCTCCACCGTCTCTCCCCGCTTGATCCGACCGTACAACGGTCCCGCCGGCACGCCCAGCTCCTTCAGTCTGGAAGCGTCTAGTTTGCCCTGCTTGTCCTTCTCGACAATCCGGTAACCGTAGCTGTCGATCCGGTGATCCAGCAGCTCGCAGCCGATCTCGAACCGGTCGTCTTCATAGACCGTTCCCTCGTGAATCTCGCGATAGGTAAGTTCGTAGGACAACCGGGCCTGACTAAGCCGGAGTACCGGCTCAAGAAGCGACTCCAGTCCCGGCGGACCGAACAGGACGAGCGGCGTCGTGCCGCCCTGATTCGACCGGCTGGTCAGCAGCCCCGGCAAACCGTAAATATGGTCCCCGTGAAGATGGGTAATGAATATGAACTCCAGCCGGCTCGCCTTGAGCGGAGAGCGCAGCATCTGGTGCTGCGTCCCTTCGCCGCAGTCGAACAGCCACATCGTCCCCCGCTCGTCGTAGAGCGTTAACGCGATGGAGGTGACGTTGCGTTCTTTGGAGGGCATGCCCGCCCCAGTACCTAAAAAATATAGCTCCATACTTCTCCTTCCGCCGGTTGCACTTGGTCTGCATCGAAGACGACTCCTCCGGGTGGACAAAAATTCCCCCCTTGGAGATGGGCGTTTCCGGCTTTATCTGCATCTTTATGTAACTTCACGGCGGGCAGCATTCCGCCGGATTCGAAGCGTTGTCGTGTATCCGTATCTGTTAGTCTACCAGAAACGGCCTGTTTTCGAAAGGGAACTAATTCTCATGTTTTCTTATCGGAATTTAAGAATTAAATTGTCCCCGTCCATCGACACGGCGCCCAATTTCGAATATAATACTGTAATAATAAGCAATCATCTGATGGAAAGAGGGAGACCGATGGCAGAGATTCGCATCCGCAATACGAATGAACGCATCCAGGGCGAACAAAATGTGAAATCGTTTCTGGAGAAGCAAGAGGTGCTTTACGAGCACTGGAATCCAGGCAAGCTCCCTGCCGAGCTGCAGGAGAAATTCGTCCTCTCCGACGAAGAAAAGCAGCAAATCCTAAGCACGTTCGACTCTGAAATTCGCGATCTGGCTGGGCGCCGCGGTTACCGGACCTGGGATATCGTCGCCCTGTCCGACGCTACGCCGAACCTCGAAGAGCTGCTGAAAAAGTTCGAGCAGGTGCATACGCATACAGAGGACGAAGTTCGCGCGATTACGGCGGGTAAAGGGATCTTTATCATTAAAGGCACGGACGATGTCGGTTACTTCGACGTTGAGTTGGAAGCCGGCGACGTCATCTCCGTTCCGGAGAACAAGCCCCACTTCTTCACGCTTATGGATAACCGCAAAATCGTCGCCGTCCGCCTCTTTATCGAAACCGAAGGCTGGATCGCGCATCCGTTCGAAGACCCTGCCTTCCAAAAAGCTTAATCCGCTTAACAATTAACGCCGTACAACTTCCGGCCTTGCACCGTTCATTTCGAACCGGCGAACCGCTTTTGTACCGGCACGCCAAAAAAGCCCGGCGCTTTCTTACCAGAAAGCGCCGGGCTTTTTATTTGGATTTGTTTCTGAAAGCAGCGCTTCCCGACGGATGCGGCTTAAGCCTTATCTACGTTAAAGTAACGCGCCTCCGGATGGGCGAACACCATTGCGGAAACGGACGCTTCCGGCTCCATCATGCAGCCTTCGGTTAATTCCACGCCGATATCCGCCGGATTCATCAGACGGAACAGAGGCTCCTGATCTTCCAGATTCGGACATGCCGGATAACCGAACGAGACGCGGATTCCCTGGTATCTCGCTCCCCAACGCTGCTGCATCGTCAGCTCCGGCGAATCCGGATAGCCCCACATATCACGCATCATATGATGAAGACGCTCGGCGAAGCCTTCCGCCAGCTCGATCGCAAACGACTGCAGCGCATGCGAGCGCAAATAGTCGCCTTTCTCCTTCATCTCTTCCGCTCTCGCCCGGATGCCTTGGCCCGCTGTAACGACGAGGAAGCCGACGTAGTCCATCGTGCCGCTCGAGACCGGCTTCAGGAAGTCCGCCAGACACAAGTACGGCTCCACCTCCTGGCGCGGGAACGAGAACCGGTGCAGTACGACGCTCGTATCCGCCGGATCGTAGATCAGAATATCGTTGCCCTCGGATTGGGCCGGGAAAAACCGGTACATTCCGTTCGCCGTAATGAGACCGTCCGCCTTCGCTTCCGCGAACAGCTCGTCAACCGTCGCCTTCAGCTGCACCGCTTTCGGATTTTTCTCCTCCAGCAGCTTCTCCACCTTGCCGCGGAGTCCCAGATGGTGGCCGAGCAGTGTCTGCATATTCACATACGGGTAAATATAGTCGATCGGATAATCCCGCAGTACGTGCCGGTCGAGATCCGGCGGAATGTATACCGGCACATCCTGCGACACAGACGATTTCGCAGCGCGAGTCAGCTTGACGTCTTCCGCCGCTTTCCCCGACTCCATCACGACCGAATCCATGCTGTCCCGCAGCTCCTGAATCAGCTTCTGGCGCTGCTCGGTATCGCTCAGCTTGTTGGCGATATCGAGACCGTCCATCGCGTCCTTCGCGTACAGCACCACGCCGTCGTACTCCGGTGCGATCCGCGTCTTCGTGAACTTGCGGGTCAGCGCCGCTCCTCCGACCAGAATCGGCACCTCGATGCCCGCCGCGCGAAGGTCCTGAGCCGTAATGACCATCTGCTGCGCCGATTTGACGAGCAGCCCCGAAAGTCCGATCGCGTCCGGCTTCTCTCTCCGGTACGCTTCGATCAACTGCTCGGGCGGTACCTTGATCCCGAGGTTAATGATCTGGTAGCCGTTGTTCGAGAGGATAATCTCCACGAGGTTTTTGCCGATGTCGTGCACGTCGCCCTTGACCGTGGCGAGCAAAATCTTTCCTTTCACCGCGCTCTCGGAACGCTCCATGAATTGTTCCAGGTAAGCGACGGACGCTTTCATCACCTCGGCGCTCTGCAGCACTTCCGCGACGATCAGCTCGTTGTTGTTAAACAAACGGCCGACCTCTTCCATCCCTTTCATCAGCGGTCCGTTAATGATCTCAAGCGGCGCATACTTCTTCAGCGCTTCCTCCAGATCGGGGATCAGACCTTCCTTCGTTCCTTCCACCACGTAAGAGCCGAGACGTTCTTCCAGCGACAGGTTGGAGATTTTTTCGCTTTTCTCCACCTTTTTCTCCCGGAAATGCGCGACAAACTCCGCCAGCGTCTCATCAGTCGTATTGTAGATCAGATTTTCCGCCAGGCGCCGCTCTTCCTCGGGAATCGAAGCGTATCTCTCGAGCTTCTCGGTGTTGACGATCGCATAGTCGAGACCGGCTTTCGTACAATGGTACAAATAAACGGCATTAAGCACTTCGCGTCCTGCATCCGGAAGACCGAACGAAATATTGCTCAATCCGAGAATCGTCTTACATTCGGGGTACTTCTCCTTAATCAGCTTGATGCCTTCAATCGTCTCCACGGCAGAACCGATATACTGCGGGTCCCCGGAACCGACCGGAAACATGTTCGGGTCGAAAATAATATCGTGAGGCTTCAGCCCGTAACGGTTCGTCAACAGATCGAAAGCGCGATCCGCCACTTCCAGCTTGGCCTGCCGGGTTACGGCCTGACCGCGCTCGTCGATCAGGATCATAACGACGGCTGCCCCGTACTTATGAATGAGAGGAACGATGCTTTGGAACTTCGACTCCCCATCCTCCAGGTTAATCGAATTGATGATTGCCTTACCTTGCGAATACTTGAGACCCAGCTCGATGATATGATCGTAAGTCGAATCGATCATAAGCGGAGCTTTAACTTTCTTCACGACGAACTGCAGGAAGTTCTCCATCGCATACGCTTCGTCGATATCCGTATCCTGCAAGTTGATGTCGATGACGTGCGCCCCGTTTTTCACCTGGGCGCGAGCGATTTCGGAGCCTTCCTCGAACTTGCCTTCTTTTATTAAACGTTTGAACTTCCGCGATCCGGAAATGTTCGTGCGCTCCCCGACCATGATCGGCCGATTTTCGTCTTCCAGGTATACCGTCTCGATGCCGGAGACAGCCGCCGGATGATTGCCGTACGTGGTGCGCGGTTGGATGGCGCTCATCGTCTCGGCGATCGCCCGGATATGGTCCGGCGTCGTTCCGCAGCAGCCGCCGGCGATATTGATCCAGCCCTGCTCCGCAAAATCGCCAAGCTTCTTCGCCAGCGAAGCCGGCGACTCATGGTAATGCCCGTTCTCGTCCGGCAAGCCGGCGTTCGGGTAACAGCTTACCGCCGTGCCCGCAATCCCCGACAGCGTCCGGATATGGTCCTTCATAAATTCCGGTCCCGTGGCGCAGTTCAGACCAACCGATACCGGATTCAGGTGCTCGAGCGAGATGTAAAACGACTCGATATTTTGACCGGCCAGCGTCGTTCCCATCGGCTCGATCGTACCGGAGATCATAATCGGCAGCTCAATGCCCGTCGTTTCGAACGCTTGGCGAATCCCGATGCTGCCCGCCTTTACGTTCAGCGTATCCTGTGACGTCTCCAGCAGCAGGGCGTCCACACCCGCTTCAATAAGCGCAACCGCCTGCTCGTAATAGCTTTCTATCAAACCTTCGAACGTAACGCCGCCGGTAACGGACAACGTCTTCGTCGTCGGACCCATCGCACCTGCCACATACCGCGGCCACTCCGGCGTCGAATATTTATTGGCCGCTTCCACCGCCAGCTTCGCAGCCGCGAGATTGAGCTCGCGCGAACGCTCGGGAATGTCGTACTCGGCCAGGACGACGCTCGTCGTGCCGAACGTGTTCGTTTCCAAAATGTCCGCGCCCGCTTCCAGATACGCTTCGTGAATTTTGGAGATAACATCCGGACGTGTAACCGACAATATCTCGTTGCAGCCTTCCAACTCTTCCCCGCCGAAATCGTCCGCGGTCAAGTTTTCCTGCTGCAGCATCGTCCCCATCGCGCCGTCCAGTATTAATATTTTATGCTTGAGCCGTTCCGCCAAAGCTTGTTTGTGCATACGCCCACTCCTTATCTGTACCGTACATACCTGATAGTCTACCAGATGCCGCACGTTTTCGGAAGAGATATATCCATAGGTTTCTTATCGGAATTAAAGTGCTTATCCGAAATGTACGAAATCCGCCGTTCTTTATGGCCCATCCTATCACAAAGGAACCCGCCGCTCTCTTGCGAGAAAGCAACGGGCCTGTCTATTGCGCTTATGCATATGCCGGCGACGGATCAGCCGCGCAGTTCCTCCAGTACGTTGCGGATGCCGTACAGGCTGTCGATCTCGTAAGCAGGAATGATGTCGTCGTTACGCTCCACATGATGGCGGTTGATCCAGACCGACTTCATGCCGACCCCGTTCGCTCCCAAAATGTCCGTAGTCAGCTTGTCGCCGACCATGATGCCTTCTTCCGGACGAATCCCCAGCCGTTCCATCGCATGATGGAAGATCGAAGCGGCCGGCTTGCCTTCGCCGAACGCCCCGGAAATGACGATATGATCGAAATAGCCTGCGAGCTCCGGCACCCCGGCGAGCTTCTCCTTCTGCAGGTCGGGAGAACCGTTCGTGAGCAGCAGCAGCTTGTACTTGCCTTTCAGCTCATCGAGATAGGCGAACGTCTCTTCGTATACGATCGGTCGCGCTCTTCTCTCCTCGGCGAACTTGTCCCCGAGCTTGCAGCCGAATTCCGGGTCGTCAATTCCGAGCGACTTCAGACCGCCTGTCCAGGCGGCCGCCCGGTATGAAGGAGCGAGCTGCTCCAGCTTGCGGAATTGTTCTTGTTCGCCTTCGGTGAAGTTGGCCCATAACCCTTCAAACGGGTTGATCCCGATTCGTTTCGTGAACGGAAACGTTTCGTACGATTCGTATAAAGCGCGAGCGCACTTCCGGACCTCTTCCTCCAGACGGGCCGGATCTACCGGGTGTACGTTGGCCGCCGCTTCGCACGTCGCCTGGAACGCTTCCTTGACGCTCCGGTCGTCCCACAATAATGTGTCGTCCAAATCAAACAATACCGCTTTGATCCCCACATGTGCTCTCTCCCCTGTATATCGCTTAAGCCGCTTCTTCTTTATAAGATATGCCGTTAGTCTCCGCAAACTTTTTAAGCCGGGCCGACAGCGCCGGTATGTCGTACAAACTTTGGAACTTGGACAGCACCCATCTCGTTTTCTTTCCTTTCATCTGGATCGCGATGCTGCCGCGCTGAACGGAGATCTCCTCGATCTCGTCCGCTCCGAAAAACTTCTCGATGCCGAGCCGGCGTGTAGACAGTTTGTTTCTGCCTACCTTCACATAAGGTCTGCGCAAAAAGTACATAACGCCCAGCACCAAATACCCGAGTACCGTTATCCAATAAAAAGATTGCGTCTCGGCCAACGTGGAGGAAACTACGGCGAAGAACAGGGAGCAGGCGACAAGAAGCGCCGGCAAAAACCAGCTTCTTCCTTTGAACACGTCCATCTGCTCCTGGGCCGCCGCTACCGAGATAGGCTGAGCGCCCGTCTTCTTCCGCCGCTGATTCAGTTGTTTGCTGTTTTTCTCTACCATCCGCTCCCACTTCCGGGACATGACTGAATCCTCCGTTCTAATGACGCTTTTTATCGGTTTCGTTCGGTTGATCCCCATCAACGAATTCAATCGAATCGAGCTGCGCCCGAAGCGATGTCTTAAACGCTTCGATATAACGCTTGCGCAGCTCGGCGCGTTCCTGGACTTCGTTTTCGGTCAGTCCGACGGTGTTCGCCTTTTTCGCCAGTTCATTAATGCGGGCGATCATTTGTTCGGTTACCATACGCGTGTTCGTCCTCCTCGTGTCGGTTATCTCTTACTTTGACATGCGCAGGATACGGTTGTCAAGAAAACCGGGACGAAACGGCAAATAACCCGGAGCGTGCAGCTCCGGGCGTAATAGATCGATTGGATATTAGGGGAGAAGCATGAAGCGTAAACAGTCGTTGGGCCGGAATACCAGCCGGACAGCCATAACTCATAGTATACGAACAGAACAAAGCCCGGCATCGTTACTGCGGCAATTGAAGAACTTGGCCGGGAATCAGCGTCGATGTGGTCATCCCGTTCGCCGTCTTCACTTTCCGTATATAATCGCGGATGTCTTCCCCTTGCCGGACGTGCTGACTGGCGATCGACCACAAGGTATCTCCCGGTACGACGGTGACTTCTTCCTTAATCTGAATGGCGGCAGCCTGCACTTCATTGTGGCCAGGCCATTCCAGGAATAACGCTCCGAGACCGAAGCAAGCAAGCATAACAAGCGCGGCGGCAGCCATGCGCAACCGGGTGCCGGAGGATGCTTTCTTCTTGTTCGCATCGCTGTCCGGATTTGCCCAGATCGATTTATAAGAACCTTGGTGCAGCACAGTACGGTGGAAAGTGGTTGACGACATCATCGAAATGACCCCCAAACATTTGTTCTGTTCTTAAATTAACACGAACACACATTCGTGTCAACAAGAATTTCGAACAAGTGTTCGTAGTTCATGTTCGCACTTCGTTCCCCTATTCCTCGTATTCCGCGAACAGATCGATGGTCGCATACGCGTCCGCCGGCAATCCCGGCGAAACGCCGTTCAGGCGGATTCCGATAGTATCTCCTTCCTCGAACGCCGTATCCGGAGCGAACAGGACCGCGCCCGGCTTCAGCGCCGGAGAAGGACTGGCCAGGCCGCCCATCCAGAGCGCCCCGTTTTTCCATACCTCAAATACGAACGAGCCGGCCGCACTAGACGAATGAAACAAGACGATGTATCGCAGCAGCTTGCCGTCGCCGGGCAAAACGTACGTCTGGGAAGGATGTCCCCCCTCTCTCTGGAAGGCAGCGCCCGGGCTCGCTGTAGCCAGCTGACCGAAATAATAGTGGAGCGTTCGCTTCTCTTTATCCGCCTTGATCCAGCGCGTTCCGTCCCAGACGACGATCCGGTTCAAGCTTTCGTCGAAATAGGCGAAGCCGGGCTCGTTCTGGAACGCTGCCGGAACCGGACGGCTCGCCGTCGGTCCTCTGCGTCTTGCCATCAGCGTGCTTTCCGAGACATGATGGCTTTTCAGCATCGCGTAAAATTCAGGGGCGATCGGTGTTCCGATCCCTGCGTAATAATCGATGATTTCTTTCGACAGCGCCGTGTTCAGATGGTTGTGCAGCAGCTTATGGTTCACATCGATAAAATCGTACCGCGCCACCAGGTCCGGCCGGCTCGTTCCGTCCAGAACGGGCGCGTGAATCGTACAATTAAGAAAGGAGACGCCGTGGTCAACCGACGTCGAATACAGCAATTTGCCGTCGTCGACAGCGTCGGCCTTCAGATGGCAGTTGTCGAACACGATCCGCCCCCGCATCCGGCCGCCTTCATAAGCATCCAGACAATTGACGGTGCACCCGCTGAAGGACACGTCCGCGACGCTGCCTTTAAAGTGGCCGAAGAAATCTCCGCAGTTCACAAATTCGAGCTTCGGATACAGCGCGTACGAGTCCTCATAGGCGGCGGTCGCGAGCGCGTTTAACAAAAAGTTGACATGGGTCGTCGACTGTGAGGTTTGAGCCGGAACTTTCTCCGACTGAATATTAACAAACGACATGCGGCAGTTCGGGGTGACACGGCTCGCGTCGTATCCGCCCGGCTTGCCCAGATGGAAGCTGAGCGGATTCGGAATCTCCAGCATACGGACGCCCTTCTCCCGGCCGACGACGGTCACGTCTCTGAACTCGATCGATTGCGGGAAAAACAGCCTTTCGGAGGTGGACGATATTTTGGAGAAAGCGGCAATTTTCATAATCCGGCATATGCCGGTCGGGTTCGGAATGCCGGTATAGTCGAACACGAAGTCTTCGATCTTAATCGAGCGGCCGTATCCGATCGGATATTTATAATTGAAGTTGGCCGGAACGCAATGGAGCGCGACCGCTTCCGCCGGTCCGTTCGTGACGATCAGCCTGCACTTGGTGAGCCGGATGCTGCCATCCCACTTGGCGCCATAATCGACGCGAAAATCGATGAACCGGCTGCCGAACCGTTTCGTATTCTCGATAAACAAATCTCCGCCGCCGGTCAGCGTAAAACCGCGATACCCGATCTCCGAGTCTTTCACGTACAAGTTCCAGCAGTGGAAATGAACGTCCACCCGGTTCAGGCGGCAGCCTTCGATGCTGAAATTTTTGAACAGGTTCGTGCCGAAAACGCCCCAATGAACCATCCCGCCTTCAGACGTGACGTTGCGGAACGTCGCGTTCAGCACCCTCGCTCCGCCGATCCCGTACGTGCCGGCGGGCACGTCGCGATCCGTCCCTTCGCGGTCCTGCTCCCACGGAATGAGTCTCACGTTCTCCAGCGTAACGTCGAACACATAGTTGAAATAATAAAATCCGATTCGCGGATCAAGCGACGTATCGCTCGCCCCCTCCTCCAGCCCGACCCACTGGTTGCGGATGATCGTACGGCTGCGCCGGACCATAATTCCGTTGTGCAAATAAGCGCCGCCCGCCCCGGGACTGTTGCCCGACATGTAAAAGGTGCCTCCGTCGAGGATCAGGTAGTTATCGTCGCACGGGTATGCGACCAGGCTCGTATAATTGTTGAAGGTCCAGGCAATGTCCCCGATCAGCCGCCCGTGCTCCTCGACATAGAAAAACTCTTCTTTGTTCCAGCCATTGTGATTGTATCCTTGTCTCACACCGATTTTGTCGTTGCTGTCGGTAATGAACACAAGAGAGTTCTTATAGGGAGCCAGCTCCGGGACAAATGTCGTGCCAGGCTTCATTTTGTCTAGAAATGAAGCTTTCTCCGCCGCGTCGAACTGGATATTCACCGTGCTTTTGCGGCTCGTCACCCGGAACCGGGGATTTGATTTGGAGTTCATCCCTTCGTCGATATGAAACTTTGTGTGACCCCAGTTTGCATTCGTCTGCACGATAATATCATTTGTCGCTTTGATCCAGTACTCGCCTGTCAGGTTCTGTACGGGCAAATCACGGGCGTTCGCATATGCATGCGCCCGCTTGATCTGAACCCCGTCGTCGTTAACCCCGTCCCCGACCGCGCCGAACTGCTTGTAGTTCACGCTGTCCTCCGCAAGCAGGATCGCCTGCAGCTCTCCGCTCAGATTCACGACACTGCCCAAGTCTTCCGGCAGGATGCCCGGCTTGACGATGTAGTCCGCGCCGCCGCCGTCCCCCGGCTCGTAATACCCGGCAGTCCGGACGATCATCCCCTCTCTGAGCATCGTCTCACTTTTCATCTTGGCTATGTTCTCCACATAACGGAAGCGGAACATCGCAAACGGAAAATTCCCCATATCCGGACCGAACCCGTACGTGGCCAAATTTACCGAATCGCCCATAACTCCCTCCTTGATGAACGACTGTCCCGCTACCGCAACACCGGCTCCTCCAAGGGCCGCAAGCAAGCTCCTTCTGGAGATCCGTTTAGGCGGCCGCGCATGTTCTACGTTCCGTTCTTCCATCCCTGTTCCCTCCTCGAATCGATCGTTATCCAGCTCCGACGGAGTGCCTGGTCCCAAGCCGTTCATTCCCGGTTGCCGTAAGCAGGCCGGATCGCCGCTACTAGTCCCATTTCCTCATGTACCGATTCGCCCGCTAACCGGTTATGCCGCCTAATCGGCACCGCCTAATCGTAACTCCGTCATCCCGTACCTTTTACCCGGGAACATGCTCTTCCCGCTCCGATAACGCTTCGGCCATACGCTCGCACAGCTCGCGCTCGTCGATCAGATCGGCCCAATAAGCCCGCACATGCTTGAAAATATGTGAATACGACAGCGCCGGGATGCCGAGCGAGGCGTGCGTCCGGTACGAAAACATCATTTCCCGGTACATCGAATATCGGCCGGGCACTGCAAACGCCTTCTTATTCGGGGACGAATCCGCTCCCCAGTGGCTCGGGATGCTGAGCGTGTGGCTGCCGATATACTGCTGGCCCGGCAGCGACGTGAGGAAGTCGGCAAGCAGCATCGCTTCCTCCGGATGCCCGGTTTGCTTGAGCACTCCTACACCTTGAGAGATCATCAAAGTGATCGGCTCGTTCATGTAAGGAAGCGGAGATACGTCGTATTCCAGACCGGGAGACTCCTGCCAATCGTTCATTCCCATGTAACTGTTGATAACCATCGACAGCCGGCCTTCCTGAAACATCGCATTGATCTCCCGGTTGTTCTCCGATAAGAACATCGGGAAAAAATCGCGGTTGCTGATAATACTTTTGCACAGTCTCGCCGCGTCCATCAGACGGGAGTGCCGGAGCGATTCCGGGCTGCGGCCTTCCTGCCGGAGATCTTCCCCCGCCTGGAGCCAGAAGAGCGGCCAGCGATTTTCATTCAGCAAATAAAAGGCGAATCCGAATCTCCCGTTCCCGTTCGTAAGCTCGATGGCGTTACGGACCAGGTCGTCCCAGGTCCAGCTGCCGTCCGGCTCGGCCAAGCCCCGTTCGCGGAAATGCCGCTTATTGTAACAAAGCACGATCGGGGAAAAGATGATCGGGTACACATAATGCATCCCGCCGTCCTTGAACAGTCCCGAAAGGAACGGGTAGATCTCCCGCTTCTCCGGCAAAGGGGCGAACAGGTGAAGATGACCGCTCTCTTTCATTCGCTGAAATTGAAGATGGTTGATGACGATCGCATCGAATTCCGCCAGCTTCCGCTGGTCGCCCGGTCCGCCGAGATCCGATACAAACGGCACAAACTCAAGCTCGATCCAAGGATAGCGCTTACAAAAAAGCTCGGCGAGTCCGGATAATTTCATATTGACCTCATCCGTACGGTTAATCCCGACGGTCAAACGAACCGTCTCCCGCTTCGCCAGCACCCGGCTGCCAACCCGCGGGATCTTCTCGATCCAGCCTTCTGCATTCAGTATGTCCAGCCCTTTGCGAACCGACTTGTTGCTTAATCTGAACATCTTCGCCTGCACAAGCTCCGAGGGCAGGTAGTCGCCGGTTGCATACTTTCCTTCCAGAATGTCTGCTCGAAGCGTCTGTACCATATGATCCAGCTGTTTCTGAAATTGCTCATGCGTCGGTTTTTTCTTCAATCACCGGTCCTCCTTTGCTGCACCGTATATCTCCCTTACATCCGTCTTATCCCATCCGGAACACATCCTCTCCTTCGGCGATCGACCCTGATGTATATAACAATTACAGAAATATACATTACAGATTGCTATAATTGTTATATTTTTCTTGATTTCATTATAAAATGGCCCAATATAGGAGTCAACGATATCATGTACACTACAAACGAATACTTTATATACATCAGAACGACATGCGACCGGATGGTTGAATTCTCCAAGACCCATACTCGAACTTATGTTTGTACGAACTCGAGTTCTGTGGTATAATTTACCCATATAAAATGTCCGTAATGGGAGTGATGATCGTGAGCAAGGTTTCCAATCGCCAACAAGCGATACTGGAATTTATCAAGAACGAAGTACGCGATAAAGGCTACCCGCCTTCCGTAAGGGAAATCGGCGAAGCCGTCGGGCTTGCGTCCAGCTCTACCGTACACGGTCATTTGGACCGGCTCGAGAAGAAAGGTTACATCCGCAGAGACCCGACCAAGCCTAGAGCGATCGAGGTGCTCAGCGCCCATGACGAATCCGCTTCCGTATTTTCCTTCTCGATAGCGCGTGTACCGGTAGTCGGCAAAGTAACGGCTGGTATGCCGATTACGGCAACCGAGAACATCGAAGAATATTTCCCGCTTCCGAGTCATTTCGTCGGCGACCACAGCGTATTCATGCTTCGCGTCGTCGGAGAAAGTATGATCGAAGCCGGCATTCACCATAACGACTACGTTATCGTTAAGCAGCAGCCGACCGCGAACAACGGCGATATCGTCGTCGCCATGACCGAAGATGACGAAGCGACCGTCAAGACGTTTTACAAGGAGCGCGACCATATTCGGCTCCAGCCGGAGAATCCGTCTATGGACCCGATTCGTCTCCGCAACGTAACAATTCTGGGGAAAGTAATCGGATTGTTCCGCGACATTCATTAGTCTCATGTTGGCTCGTCCCTCTTACGGGACGAGCCATAAACCGTACGCCAAGAGAGCCCTGCCGGATATCCGGTCAGGGCTCTGGCTGTCTAATCGCACTGACAGCTGTCTTACGCACCTTGTATTCGTGATACGTGCACTGTCCGGCCGCAGCCAGATCCCCCGACCGGTTCGCTCGGGGTAGCGGGGATCAGTGTACTTTCAAGATCGCATAGCCATGGCCAGCAGTAATACTGAAGGTGATGCCGTCGCTGTCTACTATATCGTTTTGAAGCGTAAAGTTTACGTGATCGATTACAGATACGGTTTTCCCGATATGTTCGGGGAGCTTGAGATTCGCTCCGGTAACGGGGACATGGTAATCGATGTACACATATGTATCTTTGTCGTCTTGAACTACGCTTAGATTGGTGGCTTTCCCCACCTCAACCGGCGACAAGTAATTCCGGTACCCCATGAACGTTTTGTAGTCCCCGGCATTTAAGATCAGTCCGCTCATCGCGATCGGATAGCTTTTCCTCGTGCTGCGCATATCCCAGCCTCTCGATGTTTGAGCCGCCCGATCGGCGTTTTTGCTGTTCGTTTTGTCGACGATATATCCCATTGTAAAACCCACCTTTCCCAGCCCGCTGCCGTCCCGCAGCCAGTCGACATATCGGTTGGGAGGCTTGGCCGGGTCTATATAATCGGATGGGCCATATACGAGATTCATACTGTAACCGGTCATATCCACTATATTTTGAAAATCCTGCCCGCTTTTGCTCTTCACATCCGGCATATAACGGCTGAGCGTATGACCGGACAAACTCATCGGCATCGACTGCAGAAAGCCGCAGTCCATGACTTGCAGCTTCTGCAAAGCCTTGAAGTTATGCGAGATATGACAGCGGCCGCCCTTCCTGAACGTATACACGATCGAGAGCCGAACAGCCCCCGCTACCGAATCGTTCGCATAACTCACTCCCGGATGGGATTGCGCGAAATCTATGATCGCCCTGTAGTCCATAATGTGATAGGATTCGTGCACCTTCAGAACCGTACCGGAATACATCCCGTCCTCCGTGATTTCCTTGCCGTCCAGCATATATTGCACCTTTATGTTGTTAATGGACGGATAGAGCTGAGCCCCCGGTACAAGGACGTTAACGTTCACCGGCTGTGTATGGACCGCACCGCATACAGGAGTGAGATCTTGCTCGGGTTGGACAAGCAGAGCGGATACGATCCCGTTCGTCACCGTATACGGGCACCCCCATGTAAGATGATCGCCGTTTACGTCCAGCAGCGTGTAGATTCTCGCCCCATCCGTCCATTGCGATCCCAGATCGTCCGCCGTTTTGTCGTGTCCGGCCATGGACACCTTCACTACACACGTATACCCGTGGTTCGCCCCTACCGTATTGAAAGTACGGACAGGCGTTATATCGTCATGGTTGGCATGGACGATCTCCGACCCGATTCGAGTCCGGATAAAGTTAAAGCTGCCGTTGCGAGACCCGCTTCGCGACGTTTCGATCGTAATGGTATGGGCATCATCAAAGCGGCTTGAGATGTGGAAAAGCTCACCGCTCTTGGTCACCACGATATCTGCGCTCGAATCAACCAAGCCGGCTGCAGAAACGGGCACAGGGCTTGTCAACGCCGCTCCGCCGCCCGGACGTATCGCTTCATTACCCGCAGTAGCCGAGCCATTCCCGGTTTTTGTACTAATTCCCGATGAATCGGTCCAACTCATTCGTTCGTTTACCTCCATCCGCAGGGGCTCCGATTACTCGGGCGAGGTGTTGCGTCAGAGTTCATCGTAACATGGGATCATCGGCTTGTGTACTGTATTCCTGATCACTTTTACAGCATATCCGACCCGCCCCCCTGTTTCACCCGAGCCCTATCCCCCGGCGAGCCGGGCAATCGCCGTGCCCCCCCGGTGCTTCTCTCCGTAAACTGTCGTTGCGGGTTACGATCCCCGCAGAAATGACCGATAGGAGAGAGATGGCATGTCTAAGGAGATTCAAATAAATTCGGGCAGACGGGTGTCTCCCGCCAGGCAGAGAAGGATTAGAAGAAACGCCCTGCGTCTGGTAGGAAGAGTTGTTGTCGTGCGGACCTTATTTAATACGTTTACCGGCTGTTTGGTAAGCGTCGGGGCCAACTCGATCCGCTTGCGCATCTATAGCGGTGTAAACCGGGTGTTTATTACGATCCGTATTCCGATCGGCATCATCCTGGACATTTTCCGGTTCCGGTGCTCCTGAATCCCGCGTGAGTGCATAACGCAAATTTTTCGCCGAGCTGCCGGTCCGACGGCCGCAACCCAAAAAAATCCCCGCCGGCCATTACGCCATGCGGGGATTTTACGATTAATACAACGTCATATACTGATCGCGTTCCCAGGAATGAATCTGGGTGCGGTACATATCCCACTCGATTTCTTTCAGCTCGATAAAGTGAGTGAGCGCATGCTCGCCCAAAGCTTCGCAAATCACTTCGTTATTCATCAGCTCGACGATCGCCTCGTGCAGATCGGACGGCAAGCTCGGGATTCCTTGTTCTTCGCGCTCTTCTTCGGACATGACATAAATGTTGCGGTCGGTCGGAGCCGGCAGCGGAGTTTTGTTCTTCACTCCGTCAAGACCTGCTTTCAACATAACGGCCAAAGCCAGGTATGGATTCGCCGCAGGGTCCGGGTTACGCACCTCTACGCGTGTGCTCAGTCCGCGGGAAGCCGGAATCCGGATCATCGGGCTGCGGTTGCTCGCCGACCATGCGACGTAACAAGGCGCTTCGTAACCCGGTACGAGCCGCTTGTACGAGTTGACCGTCGGGTTCGTAATCGCCGCGAAGGCGCGGGCATGCTTCAGCACGCCGGCCATGTAGTGACGAGCCGTAGTGCTGAGGCCGAGCTTGTCGCTCTCGTCGTAGAACGCGTTCTCGCTGCCTTGGAACAACGATTGGTGGCAATGCATACCGGAACCGTTCACCCCGAACAGAGGCTTCGGCATAAAGGTAGCATGCAGTCCGTGCTGGCGGGCGATCGTCTTGACGACGAGCTTGAACGTCTGGATCTGGTCGGCCGCTTTAACCGCGTCTGCATATTTAAAGTCGATCTCGTGCTGACCCGGCGCCACTTCATGGTGCGATGCTTCGATCTCGAAGCCCATTTCCTCCAGCGTCAGAACGATCTCGCGGCGGCAGTTCTCGCCAAGGTCGGTAGGCGCCAGATCGAAGTAACCGCCCTGGTCGTTCAACTCCATCGTCGGATTGCCTTTTTCATCGGTCTTGAACAGGAAAAACTCCGGCTCAGGCCCCACGTTCATCGCCGTGTACCCCATCTCGGAAGCCTCTTCCAGCGCACGCTTCAGAATGCCGCGCGGATCGCCCGGGAACGGCCGTCCGTCAGGCAAGTACACGTCGCAGATGAGACGGGCAACGCGATCTTCCGTGACCCAAGGGAAAATAACCCACGTATTCAGATCCGGATACAAATACATATCGGACTCCTCGATCCGCACGTAGCCTTCGATCGAGGAACCGTCGAACATCATTTTATTGTCGAGCGCTTTCTCCAACTGACTGCGCGGAATCTCGACGTTTTTGATCGTGCCGAGCAAGTCAGTGAATTGAAGACGGATAAAGCGGACGTTTTCTTCCTTGGCGATGCGTAAAATATCTTCCTTCGTATAATGCGTTTGAGACACGGAATAATTCCTCCTTTATTTAGTAAAAAAACGGGACAGCTCCCCTTGGATGAGGGAAACCTTGCCGCGGCGGTTGCCGGTCAACAGATCCTGTTTCAACATTTTGTGCAGTTGGGAATCGGACAGCTCCTTGCGTTTTACCTGCGTCTCGTCCGTGATGACCGTCGCCTCTTCGGAGTCCTTATTCACCGGATTAAGCACTTGCTTAATACCCGCGATGTTGACGCCCTTCTCGATCAGCGCCTTAATCTGGAGCAGACGTTCAACGTCGTTGAATGAAAATAAACGTTGATTCCCGTCCGTCCTGGCCGGAACGATCAGCTCATGCTGCTCGTAGTAGCGTATTTGGCGCGCAGTCAAATCGGTCAGTTTCATGACGCTTCCGATTGCGAATAAAGCCATGTTGCGGCGAATTTCGTCGCTCATTGTACACCACTCCGACATGTAAAGGATATAAGTTCATTGTACATATCGAACATAAACATGTCAATGCGTGTAAGGTTTAATTACAACAATCCTTTATTCATCATATTGGAAAGGGCCATCACGACGCCCCACTTGACATGGGCATAAGTGAGTCCGCCCTGCATGTATGCAATGTACGGCGAACGGATCGGCGCGTCTGCGGAAAGCTCCAGACTGCCTCCCTGGATGAACGTTCCCGCCGCCATAATGACGGGGTGTTCATAGCCGGGCATCTCCCAAGCTTCGGGGACGACATGGGAGTCGACCGCCGCCGCTTTCTGAATGCCTTGAACGAATGCGATCAGATGGTCCGCCGACGTGAAACGGATCGCCTGTATGAGATCGGTCCGCTCGTCGTTCCAACGCGGATGGGTGTCGAAGCCGAGCCGCTCGAACATCGCGGATGCGAATACGCTCCCCTTGAGAGCTTGTCCGACAAGATGCGGCGCGAGGAATAGGCCTTGGAAAAAGTCTCTCGTCACCCCAAGCATCGCTCCGACCTCGCCGCCGATCCCGGGAGCTGTGAGCCGGTACGCCGCCAACTCCACTAACTCCTTTTTGCCGACAATATATCCGCCGGTCGGAGCGATTCCCCCGCCCGGATTTTTGATCAGCGAGCCGGCCATCAGATCGACCCCGACTTCGGTCGGTTCGGCTTCCTCCGTAAATTCTCCGTAGCAGTTGTCAACGAATATGATCGCAGAAGGAACAAGCTCTTTGACGAACCTCACCATCTCGGCGATTTGGGCGACCGTATAGGACGGTCGCCAGTCGTACCCCCGTGAACGCTGGATGCCGACCACCTTGGGCGGGTCCGTCCTCAGCTTGTCCGCGAGCCGGTTCCAGTCCGGCATCCCGTCCGGGGACAGCGCCACTTCGTCATAGCGCACTCCCCAGTCCTGCAGCGATCCGGTCCCGTCTCCCGGCTTGCCGATCACTTTATGCAGCGTATCGTACGGCTTGCCGGTCATATACAGCAGCAAGTCGCCGGGACGCAGCAGGCCGAACAGCGCCGTGCCGATCGTATGCGTGCCGGAGACGAAGTGAGGCCGGACTAGGCCCGCCTCCGCTCCGAACACATCGGCATATACGAGATCCAGCACTTCGCGCCCCCGGTCGTTATAGCCGTAACCGGTCGAGCCTGCGAAATGATAATCGCTTACTTTATGTTTCTGGAAAGCGCGGATCACTTTCCATTGGTTGTGGTCGACCCGCTTGTCGATCTGTTTCAGCTTCGGCTCCGCAAGCGCTTCGGCTTCCTCCATCAGCGCGCCGATTTTGTCTGGTACGTTCATGTTCAGTAGCTCTCTCCCTCTAGCTGTATCGCTTCCTGCGCTATAAAGGCCTGAAGCATATATCCTTGTTTCTCGAATTCGGTTTGCTTCACACGCACGTCAAAGCGGATGTCGTCCCCTTCGATTTCCTGCTCCAGCACATCGCCAAGCCTGTAGACGAGCGAGATCAGGTCGCCCCGGGCGGCAGGAATTAGAAACCGCTTCGTCCCGCCCATCAGTTTCTCCTGAATCGAGAGCTTCAGCAGCTCCAGATCCGTCGCCGAGAACGCGGACACCTTCAACGAATCGCCGTCTGCGCTTAGCAGCCCGCCGCTTCCATCCGTCGCCATATCGATTTTATTGAACACGGTAATGCGCGGTTTCCCTTGAGCTCCAAGCTCGAGCAGCACTTCGTCGACAACGGCCATTTGCCTTTCCCTCATCTCGCTTGCGCTGTCGACCACGTGCAGGATCAGATCGGCCTCATTAACTTCCTCCAGCGTCGCACGGAACGCAGCGACCAGGTCATGCGGGAGATTTTGGAT
This sequence comes from Paenibacillus sp. GYB004, assembly GCF_036577605.1. Lineage (NCBI taxonomy): Bacteria > Bacillati > Bacillota > Bacilli > Caryophanales > Paenibacillaceae > Paenibacillus > Paenibacillus sp. GYB004. The sequence goes on along the minus strand of NZ_JARBDB010000047.1, from coordinate 102,661 downwards.
AAAACCGACCGTATCGGTCAGCACGACTTCCTGCCCGCCGGGCAACCGGAGCGCTCTGGACGTTGGGTCCAGCGTGGCGAACAGCTGATTCTCGGCGTATACGTCCGCCGACGTCATCCGGTTCAGCAGGGTCGATTTTCCCGCATTCGTATATCCGACCAGCGCCACCTGGTACACGCCGGTTTTTTTCCTCCGCTCGCGGTGCAGTTCCCGATGCCGTTTCACTTCCTGGAGCGAATGGCGCAGCTCGCTGATCCGGTTGCGAATATGCCGCCGGTCCATCTCCAGCTTCGTTTCCCCGGGACCTCGCGTACCGATGCCCCCGCCAAGACGCGACAAATTCACTCCGTGTCCGGACAGCCGGGGCAGCAAGTAGCTGAGCTGCGCCAGCTCCACTTGGAGGAAGCCTTCGCGGGTTTTCGCCCGCTGCGCGAATATATCGAGAATCAGTTGAGTGCGGTCGATAATCTTCAGGTCCAGCGCATGCTCGAGATTGCGGACTTGCGCCCCGGAAAGCTCCTGGTCGAAAATCGCCGTATTGGCTCCGAGCTGCACGGCAAGATCGCGCACTTCCTCCGCTTTCCCTTTGCCGATAAACCATTTCGAATCGATCGAGTCCTTCGATTGTACGACCGAATGAAGCACTTCGACTCCGGCGCTGTCGGCCAGACGGATGAGCTCTTCCAGCGAATGCTGGACTCTGTCGTCGGATAACCGGTCCCCCTTCAGCACCAGACTGACTACGATCGCTTTATCCAAAGCTTCGCCGGCTACTTCGTGAACCGGTGGTTTCATGCCAACACTCCTTCACAGACCCTCAATTGTATTATTGTACCATACTTCTCCAGTACCTTTCATATAGGAAAATGAAAGGCTATACTCGGACCAGCCGGTCTTCCTGCGCCGCACCTTCCCGGATCGGGAGCTCGACTTCCACCGTAGTCCCTTTGCCCGGAACGCTTCGGATCGTCAACCTTCCACCGTGGTTCTCCATAATGTTATTGCACACCATCAGGCCAAGCCCCGTTCCTTTATCTTTGGTCGTGAAAAAGGGTTGTCCGATCCGCGAGATCAGCTCATCCGATATGCCGTCGCCTTCGTCCTGCACGCGTACGACAACGTCCTGCTCGGACAATAACGTCGTAACGGTCACTTCGCCGCCGTCCGGCATCGCTTCGATCGCATTTTTCAGCACATTGACGAACACTTGCTTCATCTGGTTCTCATCGCAGCGGATGACCGGGAGATCCTCCTTCTCCACGATGACGATCCGCACCTTGTTGAGGATCGCTTGCGTATCGAGCAGCGTCACCACATGACGAATGACTACCCGAATATCAGTATCCCCAAAAAGCGTCTGACGCGGCTTGGATAGCAGCAAAAATTCATTAAGGATCAAATTGATCCGGTCTAGCTCCGTCAACATGATCGGATAATACGACTTGTTCTCCTTCGGGGACGATTGCAGCAGCTGAATAAACCCTTTCAGCGCAGTAAGCGGGTTGCGAATCTCGTGCGCCAAACCTGCGGCCAATTGCCCCATCACCGCGAGACGGTCGGAGTTGCGCAGCAGCTCTTCGGATTTTTTGCGGTCCGTAACATCTTTGGCCACTCCGTATATGCCGACGATTTGAAGATCGGCGATAATCGGTATGTTCGTCACGTCCACTTCGACCGTATAGCCTTCTCTATGTATGAGCCTCAGCTCCAGATGCACGGAGTTGCCTTCCATCGCTTCCTGAAAAGATGTCAACGCTTTCAATCGGTCCTGAGGATGTATGAGCCCGACGAACTGGCGTCTGGTCAACTCCTGGGCGGAATATCCGAGCAGCCCGGAGACGGCGGGATTAATCGCCAGCAGCTTGCCTTTACGGTCGAACGTACAGATCGGCGCCGGATTATGCTCGATCAGGTCGGCCGTTTTGCCGAGATAAGCCGGCAGCTTATGCTGCAGCTTATATTCATACATATTCAGATCGGCACCGTGCAGCAGTTCCTCGATATGTACCGTCTCTTCGGTTGACGATACCGCTACGCCGACCGAAAAGGACAACGATACCGGAGGCAGCCCGTCGTCGGGGATAAACGACTTGCCGTTCAGCTCGTCCAGCAGCTTTTGCCGCATATTCTCAAACCGGGGAGCATCCTCGACGATGACGACAAACTCGTCCCCGCCCAGCCTCCCGGCGATACCGTTTACATCACGAATCATCTCCCGCAGGTAGTCGGCGACAAGCATAATGACGCGGTTCCCGATCATGTGGCCGTAGGTGTCGTTGATTTGCTTGAAAAAATTCAGATCGATCAGCAGCACCCGGACCGTCCTGCCGTCGTCCAGCAGTCTTTGACCAAATTGCAGCGTCTGTTGCAGCGAAGCAAGGCCGGTCAGCGAATCGATTCCGCTCAGGTGGCGGTACTCGTTTCGTTCCTGCTCCAGATGTTTAATATAAGAGGCGAGGAGAATGTTGGCCAGAGCAATAAACGAGAAAAAAACCAGGTGGGCGATCCGCGCGAATGGTTCCGAGTCGTCGGTGACGGTATACAGATGGAGGCCAACCGCAAGCGCGGCCACTAGCATATACAGGGGATTGGGCATTAGGAGAGCGTACATAAGCAACAGCGGGTAAGCGATGAACAATTCGGCATACCATACGTCAAGCTGCAAGGCTGCAGCGTATACGAACAAAGCAAGCCCCGTCAGCACATAAAAAACGGGCGGCTTCCCCCGAAAAATGACGGAGGCTAGCAGAAAGCCGGCAAATGTACACGAGGCCGCTACGCTTGCGGCATCCGGCTCACTAAACAGAATCGCGCAGACGCTGACGACCAGTGCGAGCGCGACGAACAACCACTTCTCGCTTCGGTACACGGATTGGAGGCACGCCCGTATTAAATCCATACGCTGCATAGGGTTCTTCCCTTTCAACTGCATATTCGAATCCTGCAAACGAACTGCTGCGGAGAAGCCCGCCATATATAAAGCCGCCCCTAAACAGGGACGGCCGATCACAGCAATACTTATCGCTGAAGCGAACGTTGTCGGCAGCCCAGCTGTCATGGCTCATCGAGCGTGGAGCGTTAGACCTGAAGCTTTGCGTCCCTGCCTTTCGGCAAGTTTGCCATCGAGATGATAACGAATGTGACGTTGGTTGTACTCGAAATTTAATATACCATACCTTACCTTTTTTTGAAACTAGAAAGTAAGCGGTACAAATGCCTGTCGATTCAGGGTAAAAAGTGTCGCAAATCTCTCGTTTCGGCCCGGCATGCGAGCCGCCGGTTCTACCGGAACAAAGGCCGAACCGCCGCATTCGCTAGACCGCCGGCAGCTCGGAGATTAGCTCGGCCAGATCAAGCCCCTCCATCGTCGTCAGACGTTTCCGGTGCTCGCCGAACAGCAGCGCCTCCGTGACCGGATTCGGCACGATTACGCAGTGCAGTCCCGCCCGGTGGGCAGCTAGTGCGCCGTTAGCCGAATCCTCGAACGCGATCGCTTCCCCGGGCTGGACTCCGAGACATCCGACGGCCTGTACATACAGCTCCGGGTCCGGCTTCACTTTCAACACGTCGTCCTTGGTTCGAATGCACGAGAAACGGTCCAGCAACCCGAACTTCGTTAAGTACCCGGTCACCCAGCTCCGGCTCGAGCTGGAAGCCAGCCCGACCGAAAGCCCGAGCCGTGCAGCCTGATCCAGCACCGATATGACGCCAGGCCGAAGCTGCTCCGTCTCCATCCGCTGCAGAAACAGCTCTCTGCGCATCCGGCTGAACGCGTCGCGGTCAACCGGCTTCCCAGTCTGGTCTTCCAAATATTTGTACGGATCGAATACGTCCGTCATGTCCGTTCCGATGACGCTGGACCATACCTCAAGCGGGAGCTCCGCCCCATGCTGCCGATACACGTCCTGGTATGCCCTGAATTCATTGGTTTCCGTGTCCAGAATAACTCCGTCAAAATCAAACACAATGGCTCGAATCATCGTTCAGTATGCCTCCATCCGCTATTTAGCTCTATAAGGATATGGACTCCTATCCCTCCATTATAGCGGAACTTCACCGACAGCGTAGCTTCAAACCGAAAAAAGCCGCAGCCTGCGGCTCCTTTTACACATTTCCTTCGGCTTGCCGTCGCGTACGCGCCGGGTTTTTACAGTCCAAGTCCCGCACGCGGCTCAGTCCGCATATCCTCGGGTTTAATCGTCATCAGTTCCTGACGCCCCGGCGAACTATTTTGATACTGGCCGAGCAGCCGGACCGCTTGATGACGCATCGACTTTTCCATCACATTGCGCACGTAACGGGCGTTGCTGAAGGCGGACAAGCAGTTGTTTTTCTCGGCGATCAGCATCTGCCTCAGCTTCATGATGCTTGCCGGAATAAGCGTATACTCCCGTTCCTTCCCCATTAGCTCGGCAATTTGCACCAATTGGTCGATAGAATAATCGGGGAAATCGATCGCGATCGGGAACCTCGAAGGCAATCCCGGATTTTGGGCGAGAAAAAAATCCATCTCTTCCGAATAACCGGCCAAAATGAGCACAAACTGGTTCTTGTGGTCCTCCATCGCTTTGACCAGCGTATCGATCGCTTCTTTGCCGAAATCTTTCTCGCCGCCCCGCGCCAGACTGTACGCTTCGTCAATAAACAAAATGCCGCCCATCGCCTTCTTGACCAGATCGCGCGTCTTAAGCGCCGTGTGTCCAATGTATTCGCCGACCAGATCGGCCCGCTCTACTTCGATCAGATGGCCTTTCTGCAGCAGTCCCATCGACTGGAACAGCTTGGCGACAATTCGTGCGACTGTCGTCTTGCCTGTTCCCGGATTTCCTTTGAATATCATATGGTACACCTGCTGGCTGGCAGCAAGTCCCGCTTCCGCCCGGTATTGCCCGATTTGCAGCAACGCATAAATTTCGAACACCAGTTCCTTTACGTTGTCCAAACCGACCAACTGGTCCAGTTCCTTCAGCATCTCCGCGAACGGCCCTTGTGAAGGCACCGGCTTCCCGCCGGCCGGCTGCTCCTGCTCATGGACGGCCGCAGGTTCCGGCGTTCGGAGCACGACATTGATTTGTCTGGACGATTTGGCGGCACCGCTCACGACTCGACTGCTCATCGGATTCACCTCTTTCCTTCGGTGGTGCAGGCTTGGATCGATTCGCCCGTGTCGGGAAAACCAGCGTGTAACAGCCGGAATTACCCCTGCCTATAATGTACAGGATTAGAAGTTGTCCTATGATCGAAGTGCGTGTCCCCATCCAAAATTTCTTTTACATCCAAACGTGTCAACTGCATACAATAAAGAGTAGTTTTTTCGGTATTTTTTCACTTGGCCTCGCAATTCGGGTATGGTAGACTTCACGTAAAAGCGCTGCTTGCAAGGCGCGGAAGGTCATCCATTCCCGTTGAACTGCAGCTTGGCACCGGATTGGGAAGCTTGGTTAGACGGATTGAATAGCGAGGAGGATTTCCATGAAGGAACGTCTCTTATTGTCTTTCACTCTGCTTGTTGTCGTATACACGCTCGTTCCTTGGGTGGTGACGCGAATATTCTCGATCGGTGTATTCCGCAAGGGATCGGCCGGCAACCGGATCGCGCTGACCTTCGACGACGGTCCCGACCCGGAATACACGCCTCTTCTCCTGGATCTTCTAAAAAAACATGACGTGAAAGCGACGTTTTTCGTCCTTGGCGCCAAGGCGGAGCGGCACCCCGATCTGATCGGGCGCATCCATAGGGAAGGCCACCAGATCGGCATACACAACTACAGCCACAAGTCCAATTGGCTGATGAGCCCCTGGTCGGTACGGCGGCATCAGGTGGAACGGTCGGCCGATATCGTTTCTTCGATTACGGGCTCCAAACCCGCTTATTACCGGCCGCCGTGGGGCATATTGAACGTCTTCGACTTATTTACCCTGAAATCTTATAACATCGTCTTATGGTCGGTTATGCCCAAAGACTGGCGGAGCCGGATCGCCCGCGAGAAGCTGAAGTCCAGACTGGAAACCCGAATTCGCGAAGGATCGGTCATCCTCTTGCATGACAGCGGGCAGACGTTCGGAGCTGATCCTGACGCCCCCGCCTATATGCTGACAGCGCTGGACGAAGTGATCGCCGGAATGCTGCAGAAAGGACTGATTCCCGTGCGTGTGGACGAACTTCTTGAGGAATCGGCAGAGTACAGATTAGGGATTTTCAAGCGGGTGCTGGTCTCGATCTGGATGGGATGGGAATGGTGCTTCGTCAAATTGTTTCGTGTCAAACCGATCGATTCGATGAACCCTCTGCTCAAAATTCGCATCCGCGAATACCAGGGCAGGCAGGCGATCGCGCTTCCTGACGGGGAACAGATTCGAAAAGGGGACCGGGTCGCTGAGCTGCATCTCGATAATTACACGCTGTACCAGCTCGGTCTTCATTCACGCAGCCCGGTCCAGTTGGCCACCCAGTTGATCCGGCAGACGAGGCTGCTCATGCCGGAGATCGGAAAGCTCATGCTGACCGATCCGTTGTACCGGGACGTCAAAGGGCTGTACGCGATCACCATGATCCACAGAGGGTCCAGACAGCTCGGATTCACCGTCATCGATCTGCCGAACGGACTATTCGCCCGGGTTACCCGTACGTATTTGCGACTCCTGCTCTATGTAGTGCATCCGAACGGCAAGGATCGTCTAAAAGAAAAAACGGCGCTGCTGGAACCGAAAATCGTCGCGATCTCCAAAAATGAATTAAAGCTCCGCTATACCGCCTGAATCAGTCCACCGGCCGCATCAGCCATTTGTCCGCGATCCATTTCGTGTAAGCAAGCGTCTCCCTCGCTTTGTGCCATGGCATCCACATGACGTTGGACTTCGTCAGCGAAACTGATGCTTCCCGAATTCCGACGTAGCGGGCGATATCCATCGCCCGCGCGCCATGGTATTCATGAGTGACGATCACCGGAACGCTCCAGCCTTCCCGATCCATAATTCGCTTACTGAACCGGAGGTTCTCGTAAGTGCTGGTCGATTCTCCTTCCTCGTATACCGCTTCCGGCGGCACGCCGCGTTCAGTCAAATACCGACGCATCCCTTCCGCTTCGGTAATCGTAGATCCGTTCGCACCCAGACCGCCTGAGACGATGATCCGGCTCACCTGCTTCGTTTCGTACAAGCGGTAAGCCTGATCCAGACGTTCGCGCAGCGCCGGGCTCGGCCGGTCGTTCCACAAAGCGGCTCCAAGCACGATCGCCACATCCGCCGTCTGGACGGGAGCGCGGCTTTGAACGTTATGGATCAGCCACTGCACATACACGACCCATAGGATTCCTATGGCGATCAGCGCCAATACGATCGTTCGGAATAGCCGGTAACGTTTGCGTTTGCGCTTTTCCCCGCTGAAGGAGACCGCGCCGGTAAGCCGGTTCATGCACTTCCCCCCTGATTCATCGCCGCCCGTGTGAGTCGGCCTACTTGGATACAAGCAGAGAGCGCCATCACCCGTGACGGCGCTCCTTTATTCGGACAAAAATTGCTCCACGGTGTTAAACAGACTATCCGCTTCCTGGTCGAGACAGATCAAATGCTTGGATTCGGGAAAGATCCGGACCTGCTTCGGCCCTGGAATTTTGTCGGCAAGCACGAGCGCGCTATGCGGATGAATGACCGGATCTTTTCCGCTCTGGGCGATCAGCGTCGGCACCTGGATGCCTGCCCACATCGGCTTGGCCGAACGGACCACCCGCATAAATTGCAGCGTCGCATTCAGCGGCGTTTGCTTGATCTTGACGAGCCGCTGCCATTCCTGATCCCGGAACGCGCCCGCCACCTCCTGCAGAAATCGCCGCGGACTTACATAGATAGCCGCTGCGTTAAGCAGGACGAGTCTGCGGACCGGATACCGGTTCGCGATGTGGGCGGCGAGGATGCCGCCCATCGAAAATCCGATCAGATCGAATTCCCCGTGCTGTCCGGCAATGATCCCCGCTTCTTTGTCTGCGGCTTCGATCCAGTCGATCCAGCTAATCCGCCGAAGCTGATCCGGATCGTCGTGACCCGGCAAGGTGGGCAGCACGCACGTATATCCGGCCGACCTCAGATGCATGGCAAGCGGCTCCAGCTCGAACGGCCCGCCTGTAAATCCGTGAAATCCTAAGCATATTTTGTCCATTCTCGTTCCTCGCTTGCTTATGTTCCTATAGAGGTAGTTCAAAAAGCCCAATTTTGATCACGAAGCAAATCAGGAAGCCTGCTCGGCATCGAATATGGAATTCAGCCGGAACTTCCGGTGCTCACGTAGCTGTCACTACGCTCCGCTCCTCATTTCCTAGCTTCATCCCATCTTCTCGGTGCTGAAAACCGGCCTCTTTGAACTCGCACTATTAGAGGTTGTTCAAAAAGCCCAATTTTGATCACGAAGCAAATCAGGAAGCCTGCTCGGCATCGAATATGGAATTCAACTCGCACTATTAGGATTCTTCGTTAAGCTCCTGCAAATGCATATCCGCCAGCAAAAGAAGGTCAAACGAACCGTTGCGGTACTCCTCGACCACCTGATTGCATGTATTCCAGGCCAGCTCGTAGTCGTTCTCGTTCAGCTCCCCGCGCTCAAGAGCTTCCTCCAGACGTTCCTGGTGAAGCACGTACAGCTGCCCGTCCGGCAAAATGACGATATTCAGATACAAGTCGTCATACCAGGGAATTCCGGAATCGGTGACGCCCTGACATTTGCAGATGTCGACATACCATTGTACGACACGATCCTCCTGATCGTACATCGAGGACAACGTGTAATGGGCGTATTCGGGAAAATGCTGCAGCCATTTGTAGCCGTCCGAGGCAATGCATATCTCCGGCTGCTCCGGGCTGTACCGCTTATACAGCGGAGCTTTTACTTTCAGCATCTCACATAAGGTGACCGTACCCGAAAATCCGATCGTTCTTTTCGATACGACCGTAACTTGCTTCTCTACGATTCTCCCCCAATCGGTTCGATCCGCGTATTTTCGAATCAATGGAATCCCACCCTCTCCCGGGAGTACAGGGCCGGCGCGACGTTCCCATCAGCTTCACCCGGTCCGCGCGCCGCCGTACCCGATTTATTTCTCGCTGATTTCGATGGTATTGATTTTAACTTCCTTGATGGGCGAGCTCATATCGCCATCCGCACCGAGCTTGACTGGTACCTCGGAGATTTTCGTGACAACATCCATTCCGGACGTCACTTGTCCGATGATGGTGTAATCGGGCTTCTGATTCAGATTGGAGCAGGAAGAGCCGGAACATATAAAAAACTGACTGCCGGCGGTGTTGCGTCCTGAATTCGCCATCGCAACGATTCCCGGCTCATACTTGCGGGTCGTCTTCAGCTCGTCCTCCAGCTTGTAGCCCGGACCGCCCCTTCCGGTTCCCGTCGGGTCGCCGGTCTGGATCATGAAGCCTTTAATGACGCGATGAAAGATGACGTTATCGTAAAACTTTTCCTTGGACAAAAAAACGAAGCTGTTCACCGTCTTGGGCGCCGTGTCGTTGAACAGACTGACCGTGATTTTGCCTTCTGTCGTATCGATGACGGCTTCATACTTCTTATCGGATTTAATCGTCATCGGCGGCGGCGAGCTCCAGCTTTTGGCCCCTTCGGCCGCTCCTTCTCCCGCGTTGCTTGCGGGCTTCTCCCCGCATCCGGCGATCGTAAGCGCAAGCGCACCAACGATTACCATCATTCTAAGCGGTTTAACCGGTTTACCCCACATGTGTCCCACTCCTTGGTTAGCCTTTTCTCGCCCCAAATTATACCACTGGTGCCTAACTTGTATCAAATCGGGAATTGCCCGCCGCCTTTTGACGCAGCCGCACAACTCGCCAAATCGCGAAAAAACCCCGCACGGACGGGGTTTTAACGGTTTCGATCAGCCGGTCATTTCGAGACCGTCTCGTTTTGCGGGGGCAGCAGGACGATTTTCCCGTCCTCCAACGTTACGACCATCTTGTTCGAATTTTTGACGCCGACCGCTTCCAAATAATTTGACGGGATTTGCAGCCGTCCCGCCTTATCCAATATCGCGTATTCCACATGCGTCTCCTCCTCGACCGCCATCCCCTGTTCCAGCTCGGCGAGCTCATCCGCGTAAGAGCGGCTTCGGATAAATTCCGAGGACGTTTTGCCGTCGCGGATCGCTACGACGCGATCGACCTTCTTGGCGAGAAGCGGGTCGTGGGTGACGATAACAACGGTCAGACCGAGCGACCGGTTCAGCTCGCGGAACAGATCCAGAATCTGGTTCGACATCTTCGTATCGAGCGAACCTGTCGGTTCGTCGGCGAGCAATAGGCGAGGATGGTTGGCCAGTGCGATCGCGATCGCAACCCGCTGCTGTTCGCCGCCTGACAGCTGGTTCAGCTTGTTTTTGGTCCGATGCCCCAGCCCTACCGCTTCCAGCAGCTCCAGCGCCCTCAGCCGGCGTCTGCGGCCCTGCAGCAAGATCGGCAGTTCGACGTTTTCCAGCGCCGTCAGATAAGGGATCAAGTTCCGGGCGTTGTTTTGCCAGACGAAACCTACCGTCTCGCGTTTGTACTTGACGATATCCTTCTCGGTAAATTTCAACAGATCTTTGCCGTCGACGACAAGATTGCCCGCAGACGGGCGGTCGAGACCGCCCAGCATATTAAGCAGCGTCGATTTCCCGCTTCCGCTGTTGCCGATAATCGCCATCAGCTCGCCGGGCTCGACATGCAGATCGAGACCTTGCAAGGCGACGACTTCCAGATCGGCCACCTTGAATATTTTGACCAGATTCTCGCAATGAATCATCGATTAATCCTCCCCCAGCTTGACGGCCTGATGAATTTTGATTCGAGAGAGAAGATGGCCCAAGATGACAAGTCCGATGATGATCATGCCCGTTACGATCATATACAGCCTGATCGAGTCGGACGGATCGAACAAAACCTGGAACGGCGGAACCTGCGTCGCCGGATTAAACGAAAGCTGGAACAGCGGCACGAACAGAACGCTGGTGACGTTCCCGATGCCGGCTCCGAGCAGGAAAGCCGCTCCTGAAGTAAGCACCTGCTCCGTAATGAGCATGCCGATCAGCTGCATGAACGAGATCCCCATTGCCCGCAATATGCCGTATTGCAGCACCCGGCCATTGAGCGACAGAACCCAATATAGCAGGAAGCCGAAAAAGCTGATGACGACGCTGATCAGAAAACCTAAAGTCATGACGCCGTTAATCGCCATCTGAAACGGATCGTTTTTGGCCTGGGTCAGCTCGTAACCGGTATCGATAATATTCTCAACCGGTATTTCCTTCTCGTTGATCGCCTCGTTAAATACCGTTCTCGCATTCGGCTCATCCTTCAAGTCGATCCATACCTGATAAGGCTCCAGCGCGATCGTACTCTGAATATAGCTCAGATGCCCGACGACGAGCTTGGGCAGCTCCGGTTTCTTATTGGCGGATGCCGGCTGCTGCGGGTTCGGGTTGAACGTCGGCCAGAAATCGATAATGCCATATACGGTGAACGGCTTATACGTCACGTTGTTCCAGCCGATGTAGATCGAGTCCCCTTCCTTGACGCCGGCTTCCTGGGCCATCGAGCGGGACACCAGGACGGCGGAAGGCTCCGTCGATATCAAGTTGAGATAATCGTAAAAATGATGCTCCAGCAGCCGGTCTTTCAAGTAGGCGGTTTTGCCGAACTCGTCGGTATCGACGCCCATCAGCTTAATGCGCGACGTCGATTTCCCGATCTGCACGTTGGCATCGTCCTTGACGAACACTTTGGCGGCGTTCTCCACGCCCGGAAGCTCCGTAAATACCTGGAACGGCGGCTCCGTATACTGAATCCGTTTTGGCCCGGTGATCGGCAGGGCGGACGTATCCGCAGCTTCCTCCCCGCCGGCTTCCTCCATGCCGCCCATCGAAGGCGGAGGCGCATCGTTCTCCCACTTGATGTTCATGATGACGTCGGTACCGTTTTTGTACCGCACCTTCTCCAGCGTATTGCTGTTCATCGTGCGGGCGGCGCTGGCGCTGAACAAGCCGGTCGCAAGCGTCACCATCAGGAAGACCATCAGGAAGTTGTACTGGGTGCTTGAACGGCCGACCTGAATCAGCGTCGAGTACAGCGAAGGCGGCCACACCCTGCGTCCGATCCAGTAAACGAGCCGGATGAATAGCGGGTAGATCCGCAGCAGCAGCAAGCCGAGCCCTAACGTAAACAGCGCCGGAACGAGAAACAGCAGCGGATCAACCTTGAAACTGGCCGAGTCGAGTCCGAGCGACTGCAGATCGCTCATCCGCCGTTTAAACGATTGCAGTCCGTAGATCGATATTCCGAGCAGGACGATATCGAGAAAATATTTGTGCCAGAAGCTCAGCTTCGTCATCCGCGCCATCTGCTGCTTATGTCCGACGATGGAAGTACGGGTGGCGAGAAACGCCGGAATCAGCGTCATGATCAGGGAGAACATAACGGCGTATAAAGCATATTTATAGGCGGTCGCGTTCAGCTCCACAATCAGGGCGGACCTCTGGACAAACTCCAGGAAGCCGTTGGACGCTCCGAGCAGCTTGGTGATCAGCATTCCCACATAAGGACCGATAATGTAGGCGACGACTCCGAGCAAAATCCCTTCGATCACGTAGCTGAGCAGCACTTGAAGGCGGCTTGCGCCCCGGCTGCGCAATACCGCAATCTCCGTCTTCTGCCGATCTACGATCAGGTTCGATACCATGAACAGGTAAAACCCGAGCATGATCATAACCGGAACGTTCAGCGACCACAGCATGACGCGCAGCTGCTCCTGGCGGTCCAAATATTTCGAGATGACGCTCAGCGCCGGCGCCTTGATCGATTGGCTGTTGAACGTGTTCGTCACATATCCCTCGATCCGGTTGTGCGTACGGATGAACGATTCGATCGACTGCATATTCATTCTCGAATAGTCGAACGCAAAAAACCAGAAGCCGGAGCGCATCGAGATATCGGTTTCGCTGCTATTCGTGATCGTCTTCTCGAACAGCTCGAAATCCATCAGGAACGATCGGCTGTAGCTTTCGACCGATGTGTACCAGAACAGGTCGTGCTCGTCCTTCGGATTAATAATACCGACCGGCTTGACGGTGATCGGCTTCTTGATCCGCTCGTCGGCAATAATAAACTCGTTGCCGAGCACCATTTTCAGTTGGGTCAGGGCGCTCTCCACGACGAGAACCTCGTATACGCCGTTTACCGGCTCCTTGGCCGGCATCACACCGTCCACCAGCTTGATATGCTGGTCCAGATTGGAGAAGGCGACCAGATCCGCATTCCGCCGGACCTCGGGATCGACCCGTTCCGTATCGATCGGCTTGAACGAGAACGTATCCGTGCCGCGCTCTGTCACCTGCTCGAGAATCGGCAGGGAGAACCGGTTTTTGACCGATTCCATAAACGCATCCACCTGACGCGTGCTTTCCCCGTTTTTCTGCGGATCGTCGTCCGTCAAGTACAGACCGGTGCGATGGGTGACCGGATAGGCGCCGGAGCTCATCTGATAATTTTCCAGTTCCTTCACAAGCATCCGCTGCAAGATCGCCTCGGTGTAGATCGGCATGCTGCTGACCAGCGCCACGGACAGCACGAGCCCGAACAGCAGGCTGAGCTCCAGCCATTTGTTCTTGAGCATTTTGCGAAAAATCATAACAAGTATGGCCACGAAAACGGATCCTCCTTCCGAGGGGGCGCTTCATATCGGCGCTAGAGCGCAACGGCTCCTGTATGCTATTGCAGGATAAGCTTCTGCCCTTCTCTAATGCCCTTGACGATCTCGATGCCGCTGGTCGTTTCCAGCCCTTTCTCGACGTCCACCTCTTTGATGCTGTCGCCTTCGAGCACCTTGACGAAATTACGGCCCAAATATTGCGACAACGCGCGCGGAGGAATGATCAGCACGTTATCCTTTTGCCTCGTTACGATGTTGATATCCGCATTGGCCCCCAGCGTTAACTCCGGCGGATGGTCCTGAACCTGAATAAATATCGTTTTCGAATACCGTTCGGCCAACTGCTTGTTGTCGGTAGCCGGCGTATTGGACGGCGATTGGACGACTTTTCCTTCCAGCTTTTTGCCTTTGATCGTTACCTCTACCGACACACCGGCCTGTACCTCGAGCATATCGGACGTATTGCCCGACGTATAGGCGAGCCTTACCGAGTTCGGATCGGAGATGATGACATACGTTTTGTTCGCTTGCACCGAATCGCCCGGCTTGGCCGGATCGACGAACGTGATCATCCCGTCCATCTCGGCGCGCAGCGTCTTCCCTTCCACGGCTTTCCTCGCGTCGCTCAGCCGCAGCTCCGCTATATTCAGCTCCATGAGCCGGATTTTCATCTTGTTCGTATCCTGGGTTTGCTTGGCTTGTTCCAGGTTGTACACCGCCTGCTCGTAATCGCGCTCTTTCTCCTTCAGCACGATGGCCGAGTCGCCCGGATCGAGCACGATGAGCGGATCGCCCTTTTTGACCGGCGTGTTGTTGAGTACGAGCACTTCCTGGATTTTACCGGATACGCCTTTAAACTCATGATTTTTAACGTTCGTAGATTCGACTGTCGCCACACCGGAAATTCGTTTAATAATCGTACCGCTTTTCACTTCGACGATCTCATAATTTTCTTTGACCGGCTTCACCAGCGGCGGCTTCAACGGTTCCTCCTCCGCCGGTACGAGGGAGCAGCCGGCACATGCGGCGACGACGAGTACGGAGACCATAACGCGGCGAGCGTAAGCTTTACCCCTGATCGACAATTTGCCCATCCTCCAATGCGTAAACTTGATCGACGATTTCCATAATGGCAGGATCGTGCGTAGTGATGACGATCGTCATCCCTTCCATCTGTACGAGATCCTTGAAGATTTTAATGATCTGCAGCCCCATCTTGCTGTCCAACTCGGCTGTAGGCTCGTCAGCGAGCAACAGCTTGGGACGGTGCGCAATCGCTCTCGCAATAGCGGTCCGCTGCTGCTCCCCGCCTGACATCTCGAAGGGACGGTGACTCATTCTGGATTTGAGCCCCACGCTTTCGAGCGCCCGCTCCGCCATTTCCCGATGATGTTTCGTCGGCGTGCCGGCGATCCGAAGGCCGAACTCCACGTTTTCGTAGGCGGACATAAGCGGCATAAGCGCAAACGACTGGAAAATGAAGCCCATCTGTACGCGCCGCAGCTCGTTGCGCTTTTTCTCACCGAGTGTCGTAATCTCCTGACCGCCGAAGTAAATCGCGCCTTCCGTGGGCACATCCAGAGCCCCGAGCAAGTTGATCAGCGTCGTTTTACCCGAGCCGGACCGCCCCTTCAGCGCAACGAGCCGGCCGTACGGAATCGACAGGTTGGCGCCCTTCAGCGCGTGGACCGCGCTTGGACCGCGCCCGAACACCCGCTTGATGCCGACCGCCTTCAGAATCGGTTCGCTGCCCTGGGTTGAATCGTACAGCGCGATGTCGGTCTTGCGAATCGTCTCCATCTATATCCCCCCACTTAGCGCTGCTGGCCGAATGCATGAAACGTCAAATTACCTTGATGTACATACTGTAAACGTATTCATCCGAACATAAAAGGAACTTTTTGTTGGAAATGGGGGGCGATTTGTTCGATTTGCCTGAAAACGGGAGCCGCCTAGGGGCCGCCGCTCCGTATACGGCACACTCCAGCGGCGTGCAGCGCTTGAAGAGCGGGGCTTGTGGAGCGGGGCTTGTGGAGCGGGGCTTGAAGAGCGGTGCTTGAGGAGGGATGGATGATGAGCGGGGCTTGATGAGTTGGGCTTGAGAGTTGGGTTTGAAGAGCGGGGCTTGATGAGTTCGTGGCCCCGTTCCGGCTTGACCGTCTACCCTCTCGGCCTTTCAGCCTTTCAGCCTTTCGGCCTTTCGGCCTTCGCTCGTTTGATCCATGATGGAGTTCGGCCGCCCCCGATAAGGGTCTTTAGTACCCTCCGGCGATTTCACAAAACGAAGCGACATAGAGGCGGTTTGCACCCCTTATTTCAATCAACGGATGGTGTCTACACCCTTTTCGCCGATTTTAGCAGCTTCAAACCGTTCTTATTTCGTCAGTCGAACCGGTGTTGGACAAAATAAAGACTGCAAACGAGGCTGTCGATTCATTGTGTAGAAGTGTTAGCAGGCCGTTCCAAGTGAAAAGTTACCTTCTTCTACTCAAACAGGTTGTCCGGAATCCCTTGATTGAATAAGGATTGTAAGGTAGGGGATTCCAAACAAAACTCGCCAGAAGGTAATCTTTTCCCTTTCCACTTGGTTGTCCATAATGAATCGACAGGCTCGCAAACCACTCTTATTCCTTGCAAAACGGCGGTCGGTTGCCCCATCCCATTCCGCCCCGTTCCTTCTCACCTGCCCACAAGCATAGGGCCGGGCAGTCACGATTCATGATTCACGATTCACCAATCTGCGAAACTTGCTGAACCGCTTAAGAAAACTTCTTAAGCGAACTTTGTCCCGAGGCCTTGACCCGGCGTATCAGATAGCTTTTTTTTTCGTACAGAAATTCGCTATTCGCTTATTCGAAGCAACGCATTTAAGCTTAACCACACTTGCGACTTTACCTTGCTCTGAAACCTTAACAAACTGCGTTCCTTACGGACGCGGTCCATCTTTTATGGCCAGTCAGCTGCAGGTTCTTTACAGCGCTCCGGGTTATTGTGCTTGCTACGCCCCTTCTCCCGCTCCCGCCTCGGTCTACAGCCGTAAATGCTGGTTTCCATGGAAAGCTCTCAGAATAAACGGCCCGTCTGGAACGTTCAGCGAGGAGTAGGATCGCAAAAACAAACTGTTATCGTATGGCGCTTCCTCCAGCTCGATCGCGACCTCCCCGTCCCGAACCGTGACGACGCCGTATCGGGCGACCGGCGTATCGCTGCAGCCGAGGGCTCCCGGATTCATGTACTGTCTGCGGACTGTTCTAAACAAATGAACAGGGTGATGGTGACCGAAGCAGACGAGATCATAGCCGCTATCTCCGTACAGCTTATCGAGCTTGACGCCGTCCGGGTCAGGGTCGATCACCGCATATTGGCCGTCGTTCCCGAGATGGTAATGCGTCAACAAGATTCGGCGTCCATCATGCCGCACCTCCTCCTGAAGCGGCAACTGGCTGAGATACGGGACAAACTTGGAATCCAGCCGTCGTGCGATCCACTCATGATGGGCAAATGCTTGCTCGTGCCCCGGCAAACATCCGTCGCCCCGAATGATACGCAGCACCGCCTGCTCATGATTGCCGGTGATACAAAACATGTCGTTACGCGCCGTCAGTTGCTCCAGCACTTCGTTCGTATCGGGACCGATCCCGATCAGATCGCCGAGGCAGTAGATCCGGTCGAAATCGCCGGCTGCGTCGATGTGCCCAAGCGCCGCTTCGAGAGCCGGGCTGTTGCCGTGAATGTCGGTCAGTATCGCCGCTTTCATGGCAGTCCTCCTTGTTTAAGCTTGGATCGGCGTCCAAAACCTCTTCTCCACTTCGTCCGGCGGAAGCGGTCTGCTGAAATAGTAGCCCTGGATTTCCTTGCAGGCGTTCGCTTTTAATATTTCCAACTGGTCCTCCGTCTCGATCCCTTCCGCGATAACGTTCATGTTCAGATGGCGGGCCATCGAGATAATCGTCTCGACGATCGCTTTATCGTTGTCGTTCATCGTGATGTCGGCAATAAACGACCTGTCGATCTTCAGCTTATGAATCGGAAACTGCCTCAAGTAGCTTAGCGAGCTGTAGCCTGTGCCGAAATCGTCCAGACTGATCCGGATACCGAGCCGGGCCAGATCGTCCAGGATCGCCTTCGAAGTGGCCGGGTCCATCATCATGCTCTCCGTAATTTCCAGCACCAAATATTCCGGCGCCAACCCCGTTTCTTCGAGAATGCGGGTCACATAACCGACCAGGTTGTTCTGGTGAAACTGCAGCGAGGACAGATTGACGGATACCGGAATCCGCGGCCCTCCTCCATCGTGCCAATCCTTCATTTGCCGGCACGCTTCGCGCAGCACCCACGTTCCGAGATCATAGATCAGTCCGGTCTCTTCGGCGAGCGGGATAAACGTTTTCGGGTACAGCAATCCTCTGGCAGGATGATTCCAGCGGACCAACGCTTCGATTCCGATCATGCTCCGGTCGGACGTGTCGAACTGCGGCTGGTAGTGAAGGATCAATTCGTCCCGCTCCAACGCTTTTCTCAGATCCGCTTCGAGCTCCATTTTCTCCGCCAACCCGGAATCCAGTTCGCGTGAATAATAACGATAGCCGTTTTTTCCGTGTTTTTTCACTTCATACATGGCCGTATCCGCGTTGCGGAGCAAGTTCTCGGACATTAGGCCGTGATCCGGATAGGACGCGATTCCGATACTCGCGGTTACATAATAATCGTTGTCCTTGATCCGGTAAGGAACTTGCACCGACTGGATGATCCGATCCGCAAGCCGCGCCGTATCTCCGCTATATTCCTGACCGCTGCGGCACAGAATCGTAAATTCGTCACCGCCCATTCTGGCGATTGATACGTCGAACCCTTCCGCGCTAAGGAGCAGCCGCTCGCTTACTTCTTTCAGGAACATATCGCCGTAAGTATGGCCGAGCGAATCGTTAATGAGCTTGAACCGGTCGATATCGAGAATCATAACCGAAAACCGGCTACCCCGCCTCTCCCCGTCCTCGATCGCTTCCGCTAACAGCTGGTTGAACTTTCGCCGGTTCGGCAGCCCGGTCAGCTCGTCATGATAGGCCAGATAATGGATCATCTCTTTGGAACGTTTCTCTTCGGTTATATCTTTGATTAACAGATGGGTGCCTGCCGCTTCTCCGTCGATCTCGACGGGAACGGGATTCACGCTCAGCTCCACGCGGCTGTTATCGTTTCGTACGAAGGTCGTTTCATAACTCGAATCTGCCGAGAGGCCCCCGGCGATTCCGCTGCCGAGCGACGCGATGGGCGCATCTTTGTATCCCGCCTCGGTAAATCCGGTAAGGATCGAAGCCGCCGGGTTGAAGCTGATAATCTTTCCCTGCGTATCGATCGATATAATCCCGTCCGAATTATTTTCGTACAGCGACCGGTACCACCGTTCATGCTGTTTGATCGCCGAATCTTTTTGCGAGAGCCGCTTGTTCACATAGACGCTGAACAGCGTGAAGCCAAGAGTAAGTAAAATGCCTGCCGAGATAATCAAAGCGAGCATACCGGGCTCAATCCGCATCCCCCCGCCGGTCGGACCGTCGCCGGATCGGAAAGTAGCCGCCGCCATCCCTGTGTAATGCATGCCCGCAATAGCCGCGCCCATTATAGTGCCGCAGCCGAGCTTGTACAGGACTACGTAACGGGACTGGTTTTTGCGAAAAACGTACAGCAGCCATAAGGCTGCAAGCGAAGCGGCGATCGCGATCGCGACCGACAGGGCGACGAGCATCGGGTTGTAGGTGATTTGAACCGTCATCGCGGCCATCCCGATGTAATGCATCCCCGATATTCCCGCGGCCATCAGAGCCGAGGCGGCCACCAGCTGCTTGGCGCCGAAGACGGTTCCGCTGACCGTATGCAACGCTACACTGGAAACGGCTATAGCGAGCAGAACCGACATAACAAACGGCCCGAACTTATACGATACGTCCATCGGCAAGGAAAAAGCGAGCATGCCGACAAAATGCATGGACCAGATGCCAAGTCCCATCGATACCGCTCCGCACCCAAGCCAGATCGAGCGAGCCTTCCCTCTCGAGGTGACGATCCTTCCGGCCAGATCAAGAGCCGAATAAGATGCAGTTACAGCGATAATATAAGATAACGCGACCAGAAAAAGGTTGTACGAGCCGTGCACATGATCCATCGGTTTCCCCTTTCCATCCGCATTGATTATGTAGGTTATACGCAAAAAGGCCGGCTGCGTTGCGCGGCCCCGATATCGCAGGATGCCAGTGAAAGCTTCGCGGCGTCCTGAAAATAGACACCCTATAGGTGTCTATTTGTGCGTCGCCTCGAACTCTTTCGGCGTACAGCCGACAAGCCTTTTAAACGTCTTCGCAAACGATTTCGGGTCGGAGAAGCCGACCGCTTCGGCAATTTCGTACACTTTCATCTCGCCGGAAAGCAGCTTTTTCTTCGCTTCCTCGATACGGATCCGGGTTAACGTCTCAGTCAGCGACTCCCCCATCTCCTTGCTGAACAAATCGCTGAGATAGCTGCGGCTCAGCTTCACGTGATCGGCGATATCGACGGTTCCGATGTTGCGCCGGTATTGCTCGCGCATGAACTGGACGGCTTTTTTGATAAACGGATTGTTCGACGCTTTGGAGCGCTCACCGCCGAACGGCCTTCCCCACAGCTGTACCGCTTCCTCGACCATGAACGAGCACAGCAAGTCGGCCCGCGGGATGGAGCGGATCTGCTCCAGCGAGACGGATTCGGGCTCGTCTTCGCTTTGCCGGGACTGCTGTCTGGCGAAGCCGGCCGCCAAACCCAGCATATCGCATACGAAGCTTTGAAGCTTGGCGACGTTCGGCTTATGACGCCGGATGGACTCGGCAATCATCTCGATCCAATGGCAGGCGGCTTCTTTGTTCCCGCTCGATACGGCCCGCAAAAAGTCGTTTCGCTCCTGAACGGGCAGCGGCGTTTCTTCCGCAGCGGGAAAATCGTCAACGATCAGCGGTCCGGCTTCTCCATAAAAGTACCGGTGCCCTTGCCGGCGGTGAACCGCGAGCGCGTTAACGAAATCTTGCGCCTTCGGGATCACCGGGCCAAGCCCGACAAACCAATTCGCTTGCGGCGGAGCGGCCTCCTTCAGTTTCGTATATACGCTTTGCGCGCATCCGAACATCCATTCATGACGTTCCTTCTCGGACAAGCTCCGGTCGGTGCCGCCCATCACGATCCATACTTTGTCGCTCCATTTCAATACGGCCTTACTGTGCGGGATCGTCCACTCCTCCAAGGAAGGGCGAAAGACGGAATCGGTCTCGACCCAGATGCTGAACGTCCCCGCCCCCCGCTGAAACAGCTCGGCCTCCAGTCTTGCCTCGCCCACGCCGGCCTGCACGTATTGACGCAGCCAATCGGCGAGACGATACGCTTTCGACTGCTTGAGCTGCTCCTGCCATTCCGCGATAACCCGCTTCGTATGGCGCTCTTCATCCAGCTTGGCGCGCACCGACTGGAGAATGTCGACCAGCCCGTCCGGCTCCATCGTCGGCTTCAGGATATAGTCCTGGGCGCCGAGCTTCATCGCTTCCTTCACGAGCGAGAAATCGTCGAGGCAGCTGAGGACGAGAAGCCCTACGTCTTCCTGCAATTCCTTCACTTCGCGCATCAGCGCAAGGCCGTCCATTCGCGGCATCCGAATATCCGTTATTACAATATCGATCTGTTCCTTGCGGAAACATTCCAGCGCCTCTATGCCGTCGGAGGCTTCGCCGACCAGATGGAAGCCGTGCTCCTCCCAGTCGACCAGCGTCCGCAAGCCGATCCGGATAATCGGCTCATCGTCGACGATCAACACATTCATAATCAGGACTCCTCATTTCGGTGAATAGGCAAAGACAAACGGACGGTAGTCCCCACATTCGGCTTGCTGAACACATGCATCTTGTAATCCGGCCCGTAGTACAGCTTAATTCGCTCCCGGATATTGCGCAAGCCGATGCCGCTCATTCGTTCCTTGCTGCTCGTTGGGTTATGCTGCGGATTCACAACCCCGTCCGGCTCGGCTATCCCTATGCCGTTATCCTGTACCTGACACAGCAGCATATCGCGGTCGAGCCAGGCCCGGATCGTAATCTCCCCTTCGCGGGGACTGTTCGCAAGTCCGTGAATGAGCGCATTTTCGACCAGCGGCTGAAGCATCAGCTTCGGCACGAGACAGACGGAGGCGAGCGGATCGACATCGAGGTTCAGCTTCACCAGATCGCCGTAGCGGAACGACTGGATCGCCATATAGTCGCGCAGCAGCGCAATCTCTTCCTTCAGCGTAAGAAAATCGCCCTTCTTGCCGAGGCTCGCCTGCAGCAGACGAACGAGCGCGCTGACCGCGTCGGATATTTGCGGCGTTTTATGGATTTTGGCCACCCATTTGATCGTATTCAGCGTATTGTACAAAAAATGCGGATTCAGCTGATACTGCAGCGCTTCGATCTCCGCTTCTTTCTTAAGCGACTCCTCCAGCTTCGCCTGCTTGATCGTCTCCTCCAGACGATTCAGCATCTGGTTGTAGCTGTTGCCCAGTTCGTCGATCTCACGCACGCTGCCGGAAGTCCAGTACGCCTTCAGATCACCCGATTCGGCACGTTTCATAAGCCGGCGCAGCGAGTGCAGTGGGCGGGAGAACAAAGCGGAGAATAATAAGGAGCTGACGATAGACACCGCGAGAACGATAGCGAAAAAGACGATCACCGTGTTGCGCATCGTTGATCTGAGCGCCATTCCGTCCATATTCGGGACTTCAACATAACTCATCCACGTCTGTCCCGGTACCGATAACGGCCTCTGGGAGACGATCACGTCCGGTCCCGCTCTCAAGAAAGCGTCTTTCTCCGAAAGAAACAAGGACGTGCTTTGCTCCTTACCGGGCTGCCGGGTTCCGCTCTCGAACAGCACGGAGCCGGTATCCGGATCCCACAGCGCCAGATTGGACAAGACGCTGTCGCCGCGCATCTCGTCGAGTATGCGGGTCATATCCGCCAGAATTCGAATGGATCCGTCCACATAATAGTCCGAACCGTACAAGGGACCGACCCAGGACATCCGGTTGCGGCCTTCTTCGCGTACGAAAAAGTCGGAGCGGTTAACCGGCATCTTCGAAGCGCGTGATTCGTAGTCCAGCGGGCTGCCGGCCGCGCAGAACGAGCTGCCCCCTTCGATCGCAAAGCAAAAATCAATTATATGTTTCCGGTACTCCAGCCGGTACGAGGCTGAATGTACGATCGATTCCTTCACTCTGCGCATCGCGGCGTCTTCCTCTTCCAAGCCGGACTTGCCGGATTTGAGCCACAGTTCCAACCCAGGGGTTTCCAGGAGCGATCTATATACATATTCGAGCTCCCGCATTTCTTTCTCCAGCTGGCGCGTGACCCGGTCATGCTTGGCCGATACCGCCGCTTTCCATTCCGCTTCGGTACGCTCCACCGACTGGACGTAAAAAAACGTTAAGGCAATACAAACCGGAACAGATCCGATTATAATCAAATAAAGGAACATACGCACCTGAAAGCTTTTGAACGGCTGTGCGGCGAATAAGGAAACCAGTCTCTGCATGTCGTCACCTGTATGGTTGATATTGCCGAATCGATCCTGACTTACTTCGACAAAGGAGCTCCGGAATCCTACTTGAAGATGGAAGCGAATCGAATACGCGCCTGAAAATCGGCGTACCGAGATCCGTTGTTGCAGCAGGATGGACGAAACCGTTATGATGAAGAGGTAATAGCGAGGATCTCTACATAGAGGAGGCGTGACAACAACAATGACCTACACTCCTGCAAGCGACCGGTACGAATCGATGGTATACAACAGGTGCGGACGTTCCGGACTGAAGCTGCCGGCAATCTCGCTCGGGCTGTGGCACAACTTCGGCGGAGTCGATTATTTGGAGAACATGAGGGCGATGCTTCGCCGTTCGTTCGATCTCGGAATTACGCATTTTGACTTGGCCAATAACTACGGTCCACCTCCGGGAAGCGCGGAAGAAAATTTCGGCCGGATTCTCAAAACGGATTTTGCCGGTTATCGCGACGAACTGGTCATCTCGACGAAAGCGGGCTATCATATGTGGCCGGGGCCATACGGGGACTGGGGTTCGCGGAAATATCTAGTTTCCAGCCTCGATCAGAGTCTGAAGCGGATGGGCGTCGATTACGTCGATATTTTTTACTCGCATCGTCCTGATCCGGACACTCCGCTGGAGGAAACGATGATGGCGCTCGATCACGTGGTGCGTCAAGGCAAAGCGCTGTATGTCGGGATTTCTTCGTACAATGCGGAGCAAACGGCCCGTGCCGCCGAAATTTTGAAGCAGCTCGGCACGCCGCTGCTGATTCACCAGCCTTCCTATTCAATGCTGAACCGTTGGATCGAAAACGGTTTGCAGGACGTGCTGGACGAAACAGGGGCAGGCACGATCGCCTTTTGCCCGCTCGCCCAAGGGCTGCTTACGAGCCGGTACATTTCGGGAATTCCTGAAGATTCGCGCGCGGCCAAAGTGACCGGATTTCTGAAATCCAAAGATGTGACCGACGACAAAATTGCGAAAATACGCGCTCTGAACGAGATTGCCGAAGGACGCGGCCAGACGCTTGCGCAAATGGCGCTGGCTTGGGTGCTTCGAAGAGGCAAAGTAACTTCCGCCCTGATCGGCGCCAGCCGGGTATCCCAGATCGAAGAAAATGTCGCGGCATTAAATCGCCTGGGCTTCAGCGACGAGGAATTGGCAAAGATCGATTCCATATTGGCTTAAATGGCACAAAAATGGCCGGCAAGGGGAACTGCCCTGCCGGTTTTTTTGTCGCCAGAATGTTTAAGTTATCTAAAGCGATAGAGCATTGAAGTGAATAAGTGAATCCAAACATTCTGAACCAAGAAAAGCTGCCTCTTACGCAGGATCGATTAGCGTGGTAAAGGCTTCGTTTAAAAGCTATTCTTAAGAGATCAGAATGTTTTTTTCTTCTCCGCATTAAAATGAAGATGAACCCGGAATGTAAGCTAAACCATACTCTAACGGACATAGTGGAGGCTATTTCGCTGAAAAAACTGTTTTTTTAAATGTAACGGTCACCACAGCACTTATTCACTACGAACCACCTCTAAAAGTAACATTTCTCACCAAATAGTTGCATTCATGTCCGTTAAAAATCAATTGGATCGAAATTCACCGTAATAACGACCGCTGTGTCCGTTAGAGTTTTTGTTCTTACACACCGTTCTTACACACCGTTCACAGCGGCATGTGCTTCTCGCCGATTTAATAGGGTTAGGATAAAACCGGTTAATCGGATCGTACCCGATACCGTCTATCGGGTCTGATTAGGAACTTGATTCGGATTTGGAATCGGCTGCTGCGTACTTCCGCCTCCTGTACCGGTGGAGCCTGTCGGGGTGTTGCTGCCGCCGGTTGAACCACCCGTTTCAGTTCCCCCTGTGGAAGTGCCGCCGCTGCTCGTGCCTGTACCACCGGTCCCGGTTCCGGTTCCTGGATTTGAATCCCCGGGATTGCTTCCGGTGTTGTTCCCGGTATTGTTCCCCGTATTGCTTCCAGTACCGTTGCCGGTGTTGTTACCCGTGTTATTTCCAGTGTTATTTCCAGTGTTATTTCCGGTATTGTTTCCTGTGTTGTTACCAGTATTGTTGCCCGTGTTGCCTCCATTACCATTGCCGGTGTTGTTACCCGTGTTGTTTCCGGTATTGTTTCCACCGGTATTTCCACTTCCGTTGTTATTGCTATTGTTGCTTCCGTTATTACTGCCATTGTTGTTGCCGTTAGTATTTCCGTTTCCGCCATTGTTGCCGTTGTTATTCCCGTTCCCCTCGCCGGGGCCCTGATTGCCGCCGGCCGGAATCTCGACCGTAACGACATTGGACTTCTCCGCTTCTATGCTCGTTGCCGAGTTGTACGGAACTACGTAATACTCGTACTTGTCGCCCGGAATCGCCATATCGCGCAGCTCCGGCGTCGCCGAGCTGGCCAGCAGCTTCGGCTCGCTGTCCTTCGTTCCTTTGCGGAACACTTTATATACGATATTGTCGCCTTGGACCGGAGACCAGGTCAGCTTGACGGTTTGTTCTTCCTTGATGTAGGTGCCGGCCAGATCGCTGACAGTTGGCGGCGGTGCGCTGATATCCTCGATGCCCTTCGGCTTTACGAATTGCGACGGTTTGTGGTTCGCAAGCGCCTTGGTCATAACTTCCTTGAACAAAATAGCGGGCCGTGCGCTGCCGTCCTTCACGTAATGCTGCGTGTCGGTCGTATCGAAGCCCATCCAGATCGCCGCCGACCATTCCGGCGTATACCCTGCGAACCAGACGTCGCGGTTATATTTCTCCAGCCCTTTCAAATCCAGCTGGGTTGTGCCCGTCTTGCCAGCTACCGCCCGGTTCATTTTGGCGCTGGCTCCCGTGCCGTTATCTACGGCGTTTTTGAGCATCTCGGTCATATACCATGCGGTTCTCGCGCTCATCACTTGTTCCGGCTTCGCCGGCTTGTACGTGTAAACCTCCGAGCCTGCACGTTCGATTTTCAACACCGAATGGCTTTCGTTCAGTTGGCCGTTGTTGGCAAACGCGCCGTAAGCCGCAGCCATCTGGAGCGGAGTAGCTCCCTTGGTCAATCCGCCGAGAGCGATCGCGAGATTCCGGTCTTTCGATTCGTCAAGCGGGATTCCGATCTTTTTGGAAAAGTCCATCCCTCGCTTCACGCCGATCTCGTTGAGCAGCCATACGCTGGCGACGTTGCCGGACTTCTGGATCGTTTGCTTCATACTCATTTGTCCCAAGTACACGTTATCCCAGTTGGATGGGGAATAACCGCCGAACGACATCTTCTCGTCCTTCAGCATCGTATACGGATTGTACTTGTTGAAGTCGTACTCCATCGCTGGAGCAAACACGGTAATCGGCTTGAACGACGAGCCCGGCGCCCGCGGACGGACCGCCCGGTTCATATCCTTGGTCTTGTAGTCTCGGCCGCCGATCATCCCGATAATACCGCCTGTCTTATGATCGACGATGACCATCGCGCTTTGCATCTGCTGCTTCGGACCGTCGGCCTGGAACAGCTTGTCGTTGGCGTAAGCCTGCTCCATCGCCTTCTGCGCGGTCTGATCCATCGTCGTATAGATTTTGTATCCTCCGCGCAGCAGCTCATCCTCGGTTTTACCGGTTTTCTCGACCGCTTCGTTAACGACGTAATCGATAAAGGCGGCGTATTGGTTGCTCTTGGTCGGAGGCTTGTAGTCGTATACGACTGCGGCCGCATTCGCCCGTTCTTCCTCGGTAATGTAGCCCTGGTCCTTCATCAGCTGCAGAACGACGCCGCGTCTTTCTTTGGAACGTTCCGGATCGCTGATCGGATTATAATACGACGGCGCCTTCGGGATCGCCGCCAAGGTGGCCATTTCCCATACTTGGAGCGATGTCAGGTCCGATTTGCCGAAATACAGCTTCGCTGCCGCCTTGACGCCGTAAGCCCGATTGCCGAAATAGATCCGGTTCATATAGGCTTCCAAAATATCTTCTTTGCTCATTTTCCGCTCAAGCGCCAGCGCGATTGCCGCTTCATTCGCTTTGCGGAATATCGTCTTGTCAGCGTCCAAAAACATGTTTTTGGCCAGCTGCTGCGTAATCGTGCTGCCGCCTTCAACGAGGCTGCGGTGCATAACGTCCTTGTATAGTGCACGGCCGATCGACCAAAAGTCGATCCCTTTGTGCTCGGTAAACCGTTTGTCCTCGGTAGCGATAAACGCCTGTGCGAGCTTCTCCGGAACTTCGCTCATCGTCACCAGCTCGCGGTTTTCCCTGGCAAGCGTCGTCACTTCCTGATTGTCCCTGTCGTACACGATGGCTGCGTCGGCCATCACCATCTTATCTTTGTTTTCCTCATAGTATTTTTCCCCGTTCAGCATGATTACGATATATCCCGCCATCGCGCAAAAAGCGCCAAGCGCGCACGTAATCAAAAACCAGACAAGCAGCTTTTTCGGACGAAACTTCTTTTTCGCCTTTCTTTTTTTCGGTTGTTTTTTCGGCTGATTGGCGTTGGAGTTCCGTGTTGCGCTCATCGTCCGACTCCCTCCTTACCCGATTGAAGCAAAAGAACAACCCGGATGGGGTTGCTCTGCTTCTTTACTTGTTCATTTATTAAACGTAACGGAGGCGCAAAAAGTTTCATCCGTACGTCTTCACCCCGCAGGAAGCGGGCTTTCACACGATCAAGACTCGGCGGCGGGCTCCTGAGGCATAAGCGAAACCGGACGCTGCGGCGTGAAAGTCGAGATCGCATGCTTGTACACCATCTGCTGGCGGCCTTCGCTGTCGATAATGATCGTGAAGTTGTCAAATGCCTTGATGTATCCGCGAATTTGGAAGCCGTTCGTCAAATAGACGGTGACTGCAATGCTCTCTTTGCGAAGCTGGTTCAGGAACGTATCCTGAATATTGATCGACTTGTTCATGAAAAGAGTACCCCCTAATCGTTTCGAATCATAAAATTCCACGGACGTATGCCGGAATTATTCGGATTGCTCCCTACTTATTCTGGATCGGGTGGAAACTTTCCTGCTATTATATCACTAATTATTTGCAAATGCGCAGAAATATTTGGCTCCGTCACGTCGACCCAGCGTATGTCCTTCATATGCCGGAACCAGGATAGCTGGCGCTTTGCAAACCGCCGCGTATTCCGCTTCAGCAGCTCTACGGCCATCGGCAGCTCGTACTGCCCGGTCACATATCCGGCAATTTCCTTATAGCCGAGACCCTGCATCGATACGAGATCGGTCGAATACCCTTTGTCCAGAAGCGACGCCACTTCCCGGACCAGCCCCTGCTCCATCATCAGATCGATCCGCTGCTCGATTCTCTCGTACAGCAGATCGCGCTCCATCGTCAGCCCGACGATACATAGTTCGTAAGGAGATTGCTTTTTTTGTCGGGCCAAATGTTCGGATTGCGGGATTCCGGTCAGACGGTACACTTCAAGCGCCCGGATCGTGCGCCTGCGGTCGTTGGAATGAATGCGCTGCGCGGACGGAGGATCGATCGCTTTCAGCTTGTCGTGCAGCGCCTCTTCCCCATGGCTGTCCGCGTATTCGTTCAGCTCGCGGCGATAGTCCTCGTCCGAGCCGCCCTCGCTGAACTGATAATCGTAACATACCGATTCGACGTAAAGCCCCGTTCCTCCGACAATGAAGGGAAGCTTGCCCCGGCTGCTTATCTCTTCAATCAAAGCCCGGCTCCGCTCCTGAAACTCCGCGACTGAAAACGGATAATCCGGATCATGAATATCGATCATATGATGGGGAACGAGCGAGCGCTCCTCCTCCGTCGCTTTGGCCGTTCCGATATCCATCCCCCGGTATACCTGCATCGAGTCTCCGGATATAATCTCGCAGCCGAAGCGGCCGGCCAGCTCCAGACTCAGCTTCGTTTTGCCGACTGCCGTCGGTCCGACGAGAACGAGCAGCGCCGGTTTCTTTTCCGTTTCCGTCAAGGGTGAATCACTCCATATGCAATTTTCGTTCGGGTGCGCGAAGGCTGCTGGAATCCGAGCCGCTCGAATTCCCCGCTGTCGCGGTGCTCCTTCAGCACGACGCTTCGGCGGGCGACGCGGACGGCTTCGCGGATCGCTTCCTCCGTCAACGGCTCGTGATTGGCGGCCTGGCGAAGCGGGCCGATGCCGCTCGACTGTTCAACCGGCTGGCGGAACATCGGATCGAAGTAAACGATGTCGAAGCTGTCGTCAGGCATCATCCGGAGCACGTCCAGATGATGTCCCAGCTTCATCCGCACCCTTCGCATCGCCTCGTTAAAAGGCTCCAGATGCGTCTCGTAGGAGGCGAGCCCTTCCTTGACGATCGTATACAAGGCGGGCTCGCTCTCGACCGCCGTCACGCTTCCATCGGGGCCGGCCACATACGAGAATACGATCGAGTCCGCACCGAGTCCCGCGGTACAATCGAGAATCCGGTCTCCGGGCTTTGCTCCCGTTATCTCAATCAGTCCGTCGTTCTCCCCGTTCATCAGCCTTTTCACACGGACAAACGAAAGGGACGGATGGAAGAAAAGCGGAGCGTCCCCGTCTCCGTAATAATGCAGCTCCCGCTCGGAGACGAGCATAAAGTGAGAATCGCGGTAACGTTCGCCCAATCTGCGTACAGAGGATGTGCCTCTCGGAACGTAACGGACGCCGAGCTCCGCAGCCAGCCGCTTCGCACGCGCTTCCGCATCGGGCGAAGGGGAGTAGGAAGTCGTAACCAGCATCACATCACCCGCTTAAACATTTTTTCCAGCTCATAGGTGGAGAAGCTGACCACGATCGGACGGCCGTGCGGGCACGTATACGGGTTGCGGCAAGCAGCCAGCCTGTCGAGCAGCGCTTCGATCTCGGTCGTGCTGAGCGATTGGTTCGCCTTGATCGAAGCTTTGCAGGAACACATAATCGCCGCCTTCTCGCGCAGCTTGGTGAGCTCGACCGATTTTTTCTCGGCCAGCAGCCATTCGGTCATCTCCTCCACCAGAGCCTTTTCTTCTCCGGCAGGAAACCAGTAGGGAAGCGCTCTGACCAGAAACGTGCCCCCTCCGAACGATTCGAGATAGACGCCCACCTGTTCGAGTACCGGCAGCTTATCCCGGATGACGTCCGCTTCGGCGGACGTAAACTCCAGCGTAATCGGCACGAGCAGCTGCTGGCTCGCTTCGGCCGGCTTGCCGAATTTCTCGTAATAAAACTCGTAATTGATTCGCTCATGGGCCGCATGCTGGTCGATCAGATACAAGCCGTTCTCGTGCTGCGCCACTATGTAGGTGCCGTGCATCTGGCCGATCGGGTCCAGTCTCGGAAATTGCGGAGCGGCGGGTATCGTTTCCGCGGCATCCTCCTTCGCCGGGAGGATGTCCACCAGCTTGTCGTAAGAGAGACCGCTTTTCGGCTGCACGGGATAGGCCGGCTCGCGGGAACCGGCTTGTTTCTGCGAATACGGGTTAACCGGCTGGCGTACCGGCTCTCGAAACTCCTTCGCAGCGCCCGAATACGGCTCCTTCTCGACAGGAGGCGCCGACCTCGCCGTCTCCCTCGGCTCCGAATCGGGCCGCGCCGCGCCCACCGGTAATTGCTCCGGAGCTTGAAACGTTTCCGACACAGTGTCGCGCTCATCCGGAATGCGAGGAGGAGGAGGCGGCTCCGGAAGCGGATGATCCGCCAGCGCGTCCGGAGCCGGGGCGCTCCGGTACAGTTCCATCCGCTCCTGGACGACAGCCGCCTTCGGCGTCGGTCTGGAGGCTTGCGGGATAAGAACCTGACCTCTTAGTATACTCCGAATCTGATCTTCGATAAACCGGACGAGCTCCTGCTCCTTGCTGAACCGGACCTCCAGCTTGGCCGGATGGACGTTTACGTCGACCAGCGACGGGTCCATACCGATATGCAGCGCCGCGATCGGATACCGGTTGATCGGCAGCAGCGTGTGATAGGCGCTCATCACGGCGCCCGACACCGCGTAATTACGGATCGTGCGGCCGTTCATTACAATCGTCATCCCTTGTCTGTTCGAACGCGTGACATCGGGACGGCTGACGTATCCCTTCAGCGTATAGTCGGCGTTCTCCCCCTGGACGGGAAGCAGCGCCTTGGCCGTCGACGTTCCGTATACAGCGGCCATTACCTGCAGCAGATCACCGTTGCCCAGCGTCTGCAGCAGCAAATTGCCGTTATGCTTCACGCTGAACGCGACATGGGGATGCGCCATCGCCAGGCGGTACATATAATCGGATATATGCCCGAGCTCCGTCTGGATCGTCTTCATATATTTCAGCCGCGCCGGCGTGTTGTAGAACAGCTCCCTGACGGTCATATCGGTGCCGCGGGAAGCGGCCGTCTCCTGAAACGCCTTGATGGAACCGCCCTCGATAATCAGCTTGCGTCCGAGTCCGCCCGTCTCCGCAGCGCTGACGCACTCCACCTTGGAGACAGCGGCGATACTCGGCAGCGCCTCTCCGCGGAACCCTAACGTGCGGATATGGAACAAATCTTTGCCGCTCTCGATTTTGCTCGTCGCATGACGGAAGAAAGCGGCCTCGCAATCTTCCGTAGCGATGCCCGACCCGTTGTCGGTTACGCGAATCAGCTGCAGGCCGCCCTCTTCCACCGTCACATCTATTCGGGTGCTCCCCGCATCAAGCGAGTTTTCGACGAGCTCCTTCACGATCGACGACGGACGTTCGATTACTTCGCCCGCCGCGATCTGGTTTGCCACATGCTCGTCCAGCACTTTAATTTTTCCCATTAAACCCCGTTTCCTTTCGTGGTCAGCACCGTTTTCTCCGCATCGCTCGTCCATTCGATTCCGGGGAACTTCTCCTTAAACTTGGCCAGCTCGATAAATCCGGTACCTTCTACAATGCGGAAGCCCGAATTCGCGTCGAACAGGATACGTTCCGCTCCGGCACCGATATCGACTCCCGCTGCGGTATCGTTCCACTCCAGCGGTTTGCCTGCGAAGGCCGCCA
This sequence comes from Paenibacillus sp. GYB004, assembly GCF_036577605.1. Classification (NCBI taxonomy): domain Bacteria; kingdom Bacillati; phylum Bacillota; class Bacilli; order Caryophanales; family Paenibacillaceae; genus Paenibacillus; species Paenibacillus sp. GYB004. Next base: position 70,425 of record NZ_JARBDB010000047.1, on the reverse strand, counting down.
ATACCCGGGCCGGCAAATAATCTTTGTCGTCCAGCTTCAGGCGGGGCAAACCGACATCGAAAAATTCCAAGCCGTTCACCTTGTAGGTGTGCCGGAACACTTCCAAGCGAAGCTCCTTAAGTCCGGCCGTATGAAGACCGATCAAAAGCTGCGGGACGTAACCTTCCGTGTTCACATCCGGCGACAGCCCGACATTGTTGACCGTCCGTTTTTTCGGTGACAAATATTCCTGGATCGTCAGCTTCAGCACGCCGCCGGATTCGAGCGGGTACAGCCCCTGTACGCTGCCTTTCCCGTAAGTTTTGGTGCCCACAGCCGTTGCTTTGTGATAATCCTGCATAGCGGCCGTCAACACCTCGGATGCGCTGGCGCTATTTTCATTGACGAGAATTACAACCGGGAATTCTACCGTTTTGCCGTTCAGGATCTCCAGAGGCTCATCGATATCGTCACGATCGCGGGTATGGATCAGGACCCCTTCCGGGATAAACTGCTCGGCGATATGTTTCGCCGTTTCCAAATATCCGCCCGGGTTGTCGCGCAAATCGACGACAAGTCCTTTGATTTTCCGGTATTTCAGGTCGGAGAGCATCAGAGCGAACAATTCGTCGGCATCTTCCGAGAAGCTGTCAATGTTCAAATAACCGATCTGGCCTTCCATCATGCCGCCGTCAACGACCGGAAGGTGGATCTGCCCCCGCTTCGGTTTCAGATTCAGCTCCTCGCCGCCGCGTCGGACCGTAATCGACACTTCCGTTCCTTTCGGCCCGCGGACGAGTTCGGTAACCTCATTAAGCGTCATGTCCGCCGTCTGCTTGTCCGCTACGGCTACGATATAGTCTCCGCGCTTCATCCCGGCTTTTTCGGCCGGCGATCCTTCGAAAATTTGAACGGCGATATAGCCGCCTTCATCGTGGCCGAGCCGCATGCCGATCCCGGGGTAATTGAGCTGGATGGAATTGTTGAACGAGTTCCATTCCTTCTCATCGAAAAAATCGGTGTAAGGATCGTTCAGCGAACCGATCAGCTCGTCGATCGAACCTCCCTCCGATTCTTTGACGGACGAACCGTTGATGTGCAGCTGATTGATCAGCTGATACACTTCCTTATATTGCTCCTTCGTCGCCTGTTCCGCCGAAACGGCGGCAGGGAACATCAGGGCGCCGAACAGAGCGAGGGAAGCGCTCCATGCGGGCAGTCGTTTCAAGAAGCCGGATACCGGGGCTTTTTTCATATGGAGCCCTCCTCTTTATTTTAGGTCTGCAGATGCTTTCTGCTTTAGTTCGTACAGGAAATTCATCGCCTGAAGAGGCGTCATGTTAATCAGATCGGCTGACTTCAACTGCTCGACCAGCTTCTCGGCGGCAAGCTCCGACTTGGTCTTCGTCTTGCTCCCGGGCTTGTCCGACTTCTCGCCTTCACCGAACAGACTGAGCTGAACGATAGGCGAAGCTTCCATCACCCTGTCCGGTTGCGGAAGCTCCGCTTGCACAGCGGCGGATGGCGGTACTGACGGCTTCGTCTCGTTCAGCCGCAGCGCTTCCTCGACAGAGGCCGCCGCTTCGCCGGGACTTTGCAGGACCGAGGAGATCGCCTCGAACCGGTTCAGCAAGTCGTAGGCCCGGTCGATAATCGAGTCCGGAAGCCCGGCGACCCGCGCGCAGTAAATCCCATAGCTCGTGCTTGCCGCTCCGCGGATCATTTTGCGTAAAAACGTAACGTCCTGCCCGCTTTCCTTGACGGCCATGCAATGGTTGCGGAGCGCGGGCATCGTCTCCTCCAGGTGAGCCAGCTCGTGAAAATGAGTTGATACGAGCGTCTTGCAGCCGATCCGGTCGTGCAAATATTCGATGACCGCCTGCGCGATCGCCATCCCTTCGGCGGTTGACGTGCCTCTGCCCAGCTCGTCGATAATGACGAGACTGTGCGAGGTTGCCTTGGCGGTCATCGTCCGGATATCCATCATCTCGACCATGAACGTGCTCTGTCCGCCGACGAGGTCGTCCGCAGCGCCGATTCGGGTGAAGATGCGGTCGACAATCGGCACGACGGCACGTTCCGCCGGGACGAAGCAGCCGATCTGCGCCATGATGCAGATCATCGCCACTTGGCGCATGTACGTGCTCTTCCCCGCCATATTCGGTCCGGTGATCAGCAGCACGCGGCCGTCGTCCGCCGCCATCTGGGTATCGTTGGCAATAAACGAGCCGTCCTTCAATATCGCTTCCACGACAGGATGACGTCCGCCTTCGACGTTCAACTCATATTGGCCGGACAATTCCGGCTTGCGGTAGCGGTAAGCGGCGCTTACCGCCGCAAACGACTGGAGCACGTCCGCGGTGGCGATCGTCTCGGCCAGCAGTTGCAGACGTTTGACCTCGCCGGCCAGCTTGTTCCGCAGCTCGATGAACAGGTCGTACTCGAGATCGACCATCTTCTCCTCGGCTTCGAGAATAAGCGCTTCTTTCTCCTTCAGCTCCGGAGTCACGAACCGCTCCGCATTGGCCAGCGTCTGCTTGCGCTCGTAGCGGTTCTCCGGCAGCGACCCGAGGTTGCTGCGCGTCACTTCGATATAATAACCGAATATTTTGTTGTAGCCAATCTTCAGCGAACGGATGCCGGTCGCTTCGCGCTCCTGGCGCTCCAGTTCGGCGATCCACTTCTTGCCGTTCGTGCTCGCTTCCCGGAGCTGATCGAGCCGACCGTGGAAGCCGGCCTTGATCAATCCGCCTTCGCGGACCGATACCGGCGGCTCCTCGGCGATCGCGTCTGCGATCCACTGCAGGATATCGCCGCAGTCATCCATCGTTTCCCCGAGCGTCCGGAGCGTCGCCGACCCCGAGGAGATACAGAGCTGCCTGACCGCCGGCACCTGCATCAGTGACAGCTTCAGCGCAAGCAGATCGCGCACGTTGGCGCTGCCGTATGAGATACGCCCGACCAGCCTTTGCAGATCGTACACTTCCTTGAGCTGCTGCCGCAGTTCCTCCCGGACGATTAGCCCGTTGTACAAACAGTCGACGGCTTCAAGCCGCTGCTCGATCGCATCCCGGCTCGTAAGCGGTTTGTCGATCCATCTTCGGAGCAGCCTCGCGCCCATGGAAGTGACGGTCCGGTCCAGAAGCCACAGCAGCGAACCTTTTTTGGACCGCTCGCGGACCGTCTCGGTAAGCTCCAGGTTGCGTCTGGTGAACGGGTCCATCGTCATATGCTGCTGGCGGTCGTACGCCTCGATATGCGTAATATGGGATAGGGAGCGCTTCTGCGTCTCGTTCAGATAGGAGAGCAGCAACGAAGCCGCATCCCGGCATACAGACGGAATCGCACGCCGCTCCTCCTCGGGAAACTGGCTCTCGAACAGTTCTTCGTCCATGCCGGATCTGGCGGTGAACAGCTTGGTGGTCAGCCAGCCGGACATCGAGCTTTGCAGCTTGTCCAGCAACTCCGGCTGTCCGATCAGCTCGGACGGAGCATAGACGTTAATCTCGTCGACGAGCTGCTCCAGCGTATCTTCGGTTTTCGTCACGAACAGCTCGCCGGTCGACAGGTCACAGGCGGCGAGCCCATATTGATCGTCCGCGGAGGTGACGCAGACGAGGAAGTTGTTTTTCGTCTCTCCCAGCGTCTTACCGTCCATGACGGTGCCCGGAGTCACGATCCGTACGATCTCCCGGCGGACGGGGCCTTTCGCTTCCGCAGGATTCTCGACCTGCTCGCAAATCGCAACCTTATATCCTTTCTCGATCAGCCGGGTTATGTACGATTCCGCCGAATGGTACGGAACGCCGCACATCGGTATGCGCTCCTCCATGCCGCCTTCCCTGCCGGTCAGCGTTATCTCCAGCTCTTGCGAAGCTTTGATCGCATCCTCGAAAAACATCTCGTAAAAATCACCCAGGCGGAACAACAAAAAAGCGTCCTCCGCCTGCGCCTTGATCGATAAATATTGCTCGATCATCGGTGTATATTTGGTCATGTCCATCCCCCAACCGCGATTGATGCGCCAACGGATGCCGCTAACGTCTCTTCTCTATCAAACTATTATATCATAAATCGCGGCTTTCTCCTTGTTTTGCAGCCTTAGGAAGAATTTTATAGTGCAACGTTATAAAGGTTCTTTCCCAGAAAGAATTGAATCGTATGAACATCTTATAAAGTTGTTTCCAAAAAAAATTTATCCTTCCGCTCGTCAGCGCTCCTTCCACGGGCCTATTTTCCAGCCCATCCGGATATCGCGGGACTCGTCCCAGCTTATTCCCAGATGGACCATTCGTAAGAACGGGGACACCATCTGCTCATACCGCCGGTAACCGGCAAGTTCGTGCAGTTCGTCGATGAGCGGCTTCACCGCGACCGCCAGCTTTGGTTTGTCGCCCTCGTAATAGGCCCGGAGCAGCTCGAAGTTCCGCAGCGGCCTCTGATGAAGCTCGCGATAAGAAGAAGAGAGCAGCGCAGCGAGCCCCAGCACGCCCTTCGTGATACCCGGGGTGACGAGCCAGCTGGGAAGCGTCCGGTATTCGAATCCTCCGTGCGGCTGGCGGCGGACATCCCCCGGCGCGCCGTACCGGGGACGCCTTGCCTGCGAACGCCCGTCTTCGATCAGCATAAGCGGCAGCGCCAAGTAATTATCCAGTACACGCAGCAGCGAGCTGTTCAGCCACAGGCCGCTCAGATGGATATGACCGCCCAGAGCAAAGCCTCTGGCAGGCATTCCTCCGGCCAGCCATCGCATCCCCGGCCGATCGGGGATATGTTCGGCTGCATGGTACAGCGCTTTGCGGATCGAAGCGAACAGCTTTCCCGGGTCGGGGCTGGGCTCAGGCCTCAGCTCGGCAAGCGGATACAGCAGCCGCTCCCCGATCCGCACATGATCGCATCCGGCAAGTCCCCGTCTCGGAAGATACGCGGATGCCGGCACAACTTGGCCTTCAGCGTTCGTAAGCAGAAATTCCGGGTCCGCCCCCAAAGTGGCGTCAAGGCTTCTTCCGCTTTCCTCCGCCCTTCCTTCGCGATATTTCGCCAGCGCCACACCGAACGCCAATGCGGCAGATTGCTCCAGCTCGGGATACGGCTCGACTCCGAGCAGAACCGGCTTGCCGTCCGCACCGATCCCGATGTCAACGACGCCGTAATCCAGCCCCAGCATATACAAAATCCGGCCTGCCGCTTTCTCGGCCCGTTTCAGCCTTTTGTCGAGTCTGTCTTCATGGACGGCGGGTTCCCATTCTCTCTCGTATGTAGGCGGCAGAAATCCCCTCGCGAACCGCGACCCGGATACAGGCTGCAGCCCTTCGGCCGTAAACACGTCGCTGGTAACGGAACGGTAGGCCGCTATCGTCTCCAGATGAAACAGACAAAACCGGTAACGGCGGGTGACGGCCCGCATCGTTCCGGTTGTCGATAAGTCCGAGTAGCCGAGCAGACCCGGCAGAGAGATCAACAGCCGCGGATTCCGCGCCGCCTCCACCGCCTCTCTGCCGTTCAGTCCCAGCCGCTCCGCTTCGGTGAACAAGACGTCCATCCGGCCACCTCATTTCCCCCATCTTTAGCAGATCGGAGCTTCTCTCTGCTCCGGTGCGGGAGCTAAAGTACGAGCCAAGCCTAATCTTACGTTCCCGATAAAAAAGAGGGCGGATGCCCCCTGGCGAAACGTCCTCTCCCGCATAGTATAACGTAAGTATTAATTCACGTCGTCGTCGAGCAAATCCGGATCGAGATCCTCATAATCGCTCTCATCGTGGCTGGCGAACTCGACTTCTTTATCGAGGTCGTCGCAGCCGCCCGGGCACACGGAGACGCACACCTTCGTCTCAGCGATCATCTCCACCTGGAACTCCCGCTCCACCCGGATAACGACACCGTTACCGGAGGACGAAACGCCCGCTTCCACACAGTTCGGGTCTTGCGTTGCGACCGCAGCGACCTCCACCGTAGAAGCCCTATGTTTCGGATCAAGATACGACAGCGGTACTAACTCGACGTAAGAGATTGTCTCTTTCGCTACGTCTGTGCTCTTGTTTTTGTCGTAAGAATACCAAATGTTGATATCGTAAGTACCTACCACCTCGATCCCGTCGTTGCCTCTAACCGCCTCATACTCGTGGTTAATGACCCAGGCGCCAAGAATACTCGACGGATTGTGTGGCGGAGTTACGGTATGCGTCACTTGCGAAAACTTACGACCTTTGCCGCATACAGCTTTCGTAATGATTTCTCTGCAATTCATATCTCTATGTGCTATCGACATCCTGCAAACCTCCTCCATGACAAATCATTCATTAAAAGTGTATGCAGGACATAGGCCAATGTTGATAAAATGAGTGTATTCGAATTTAAATAATTCGGAAAACCCTCTGTTCACCAGCAAATATCCCGTAGCTCAAGCTTATGCGACTGCATCCAAGTATATGTTTCGCGGTCAAAATGCGGTCATTAATAATTAAAAAAGAGAAGCTCCGATCGATCGTAACGGCCGGCAGCTTCTCTCTTCTTGAGTTCGTTTATCTATTGCATATGATGACGTGATGACTAATTTAGATTTTTCATAATACAGTTCTTCAATATCAAATGTTATACAGTGATATCTATTCGGCAGCAGATTTCCAATCACTTCCAATTTTTAACGATTTCACAATTTAATGAACCCGCCTTTTGCTCGCACTCCTTAATTAATTCATCATCATTCGCGTTTTCCATCAACTCGAATATCCTCCCGTTGTTTACGATTTAGCGATCGATGTGTATGATCTTTTCATGTAGTGCTTCGATTTTAATTCAGAGGTGAACGATAACCCTCCAGATCGGGAGGAGCCGATTACCAGAGCTTTTGGCAGTCAAGAATTGGACACAAGCAGACTTTGTTCGTCGTCTTGGAATTTCCCAAGGTTTCTTATCTCAGGTCATTTCAGGCAAGAGGCACTTTTCATACCCAATCGCTTTTTGGCTTGATTGCGCTATGGAAGATTTGCATGAGATTAAAGTAATTTAAAGGTAATCGGCTTAGGTGGGAGCCTAGAGCCCCTCCCTCTGAGAGTTCATAGCTCTAAGCTAAGCGGCCGATGTTACTATACTGCGCACCTTGATGTGCTTTGCACAGCCAGCAGCTGTATTTGATAATTGCATTGGTCATATGTGGTTTGTTTGTAGGAGGGTTGACGGTCTTGGAGGTCCATTACCGTAGAGCTAAAAACGGGAGGAAGAAGACCGGCAGAAAGTAAAGAAGCATCCACCATTTGAATAACAGAACAATTTACGCCCAAATAAATAATCTAACTTTGTGAGTCCTCTTTAGGAGATAGTACCTTTACCAGTCTTCATAGGCTGGTCTTTTTTCAAATATAAGAACGAAGGGTGGGTGGCCCCTCGTTCAAAGAGAAAGATGGAGTGAACTAGAGTACTCATCGAGTACTCTAGTCTTGGGAGCAAGGGATCCATTCCCAATCCCCTGCTGTTAGAGTATGCATTACAATTGAGGGATGCTTAGGCTAATGAGAAATCGATGACGGTATAAAAAAGAAGTCCCCCATTAACAAACAGCGGGGGACTTTTTCTCATTACGGCGCTTCAGTTACGGTAATAACGAGGTTTGCAGTTAATACCGGGGTAATTACAACAGCTTGAGTCGTGACACTCGGACAAGGGACCGTAATATCAAGGTCGACCCCTAGTATGGGCAAGAGATCAATGGTGACATTGCCTCCAACCTCGGGAAATGGTACGGCTGTTATCAAATTGACCCCTACCGGAATTGTGACAGGTGGAAGTGGTGGAACGGTTTGGACTATAGAGGCCAGTGTAATCGTAACTAAACAAAAATCGGCTGCTCCCATGTTTCATCAACTCCTTTCTGAATTCAGTATATGAATCTATCAGAAAGGTGTTCTTTTCTTTTTAAAAATGTATTCTTGTTACTAAGTCAAAGTTATAGTGTTATCAATAGGCTCCATAGGTGAGTATCATTAACATGTGGGTGGTATAGATTATTTCCTTCGCATCCGGATAACTTCCTTTCGCAAACTCCTGTTGTAGTAGCTAATGTATGCAATAACCTAATTGTTGCTTAGGCCTTTTACATAAGAGCTTTATTACAGGTGATCATACCTATAGCCACGACAACATCCGTACTTTTTCCGGCCTTCAACAAATGCAACCGAGTGAGTTAGTTAGTTTAAAGAACAAAGTCCCCGCCAGCCAAAGCCAGCGGGGATTTATGTTGCTCTTACGCCTCAACCAACTCAGGCCGTTTAACATGAAGGGGAGGAGGAACAAGCCATCCTTTTTCTTTATTCATTTCAAGAATTTTTAACCCTATAGCAGCTTTTGTCATATGGTATTTGCCAAATAATGCTCCAATGTCTTCCCGAATAGATTTGCCCATGATTTGGCTACAAATAACCATGCTTGCGGCGGTATCTGCAGAAACCAAAGCTGCTATTTCTGGATCTGTAAGTCTTGCGCCTACAGGAATATCTTCAAGTTTTGCTTCTGGTCTTGCTGGAAGAGTTGGAGATGAGGCGATTCCATTGTGAATCAGAATTTGATCACATTCCTCCGACTCCAACTCCGCCTGGTTAATCAAATCGCCCAAAATTTTCTTCAAATCTTTATCACCGGCATGATACTGATACGCACGATAAACAGAAATACTACCTTTCGCTTTCATTGAAAACGACCAAATATCAAACACTTCTCCATAATGTAGTGGCTGGTCTTTTGGATTACCGTTTAAAATCCCCATGTAACATCTCCTTCTAATAACTTATTTATTTCTGAGGATCTCTTGATCTGTTTCTTAAACCCGCCAATCCGAACAGACCCAATAACCCCAACCATCCCCAATTTGTACGATTACCACTTGTCGCGTAAGCTCGAGTCGTATTATTGTGACCATTGGTTGCATTGTTTGCAGTGAGTGCATCGTTCATCGAAGTATTTGTAGCTATCGCTGTTTCCTTACTTGTATCCATTGAAAATGCAGGAATGGAGAGAAGTAAGCTAAACGCTAAAACTATTGTCATAAACAGTTTCTTCATTGCTGCTGGCCCTCCTTTCTTATGGGTTTCGCTAATTAGACTGTCCCCTGAACTCACTTACTAACATGATAATTTTTCCCAAATCGTAAACAGCCTCTAAGCCCAACAGCCGGATAATAAACCCCATCTCTGGATATAAATTATCTATATGGGGGTAAGCCGCAAGTTGAATAAGCAACGAATTGAAATACGTCCGAGACAACCCCAAGCATGTAAAGGTTACTTATGGGGTACTTGGGATGGAATGAAACAGTATTGCCCCAAAATTTCTTGCGTAAGACAATAAAAGGGCGCAGGGTTTACCCCTGGCCCACATGAAACGTGCTTATTCTGCTCTGACGGCAGTACCCCCATGCTGAACCCCAACTGCACCCACAGCTCCTCCGCTTATGCATTCAACAGCTTCTCCTGACGGGTCAGAACTTTAAACTGAAAAGAATAAGCTTTTAACGTATGTGGACTAAAACCCAAATGCGTTTGTCGGCCTCGTACAACGTCCAGAGATCAGTCATTTTAATAAAACAAAAACCCCTCCCAAGGCTAATTACTATTAGCTTCGCTTTATTTAGGAGGGGTTAATAAATTGTCTTTGATACTGCCTAAGGGATTCAACATTCGCTCTTCCATCATATTCAGGGTCATTGAATTGGACGATATCATCTTCCCAAAAGCAAATTTCGCATATATCGTACGAACCAGGTGGCTCAAATTCTAAAGTTTTATAACCGCAACATGGGCAATAATATTTGTTATTCATAGGTCACTCCTTGGGACTTACTATCGACAAGGTGATAACACCTGAACACGATGTTCAAAAGTAAAGGGAGAGCTAGTTTATTACTGCTCTCCCCCTTTTTTATTTCACGATGATTGGCAAGTCTTCGTGTTCTTCTAGTAGACTTCGGGATTTTTTATAAAAATAAGTGAAGGCAGTTCCCGTAATATGAAAGTTGCTGAGAAAGAAATTGCTAACCATAATTGGTTCGTCAATGCTCTTATACCTTACAACCATGTGAAGACTGCTTAAAAATGGGTTATCACAGCCTTATTACATCAGTTCATTTTACTGTCTCAGTGACCGTTTCATCTGACCTTGCTAAAAATAATTGTAAGTTCTGTAATAATCTAACCTCACTTTAAGTCTAACTACTTTTACATGCCAAGTTTAATTAATATGAGTGCCCCTTTACAATTCCTCTTGAGTTTGGAAGAGTAAGCTGATTCTCTTTAGAAGAAGACAAAAGTTTCCGAGCAAACGCGCTATAACTATCAATGATGATAATAGGTTGCTTATTTTCTAATTTTACTACGGAACTTTTTAGAAAGAAAAGGCCGCTGATCCATTCAGCGGCCTTCGTTTTTAAAAAAAATGCTTTAGTTGGCTGTCTCCGCAATCAACTTCTTCAAATAATCGACAGAACGACGTACGTCCTCAATCATCGTCCGCTTGGGAGATATATCTTTGTGATGCAGCAGCTCGAATGTCAACCAGCCATCGTAACCGCAGTGGGCAAGTTCATGGATGAGTGCGCGCATATCAATGTCGCCTTCCAGCAAATCCTCCGTCGGAAGTGCCCCTCCCATGTTTCTTAAGTGGAAAGCGTAGAGTTTTTCCGGATACTGCCGAATATATTCAATCGGATCGTGACCCGCCACATAAGCCCATCCCGTATCTATGCACAAGCCGACTTCAGGCGATGCATAATCAATGACGGAGCGAAGATCACCGTCCGCGTTATGTCGTTCCGCCGTGTGGTTATGCATGCTGACCTTTAGTCCGAGCGGCGCGACGGCATCAGCGATACGTGACAGATTGTCGCCCTGACGTTTGAACTCCTCTTCCGTCTTTGGCTCCGGATTGCTCCAGCCTCCCTTGGGATTGGCATTGATGACGAGATCGACGCCACCAGCTTCTGCAACCCTTGTTGCGAGAGGAAGTACGCTTTCTTCCACTCGAAGTGCTTCGAACGGTTCGTGCAGCAGTAGCCCGACATACGCACCGGATACAGACAAGCTTTGGGCTTTAGCTAACTTCAGCACTTCTGTTGTCGGGTCGAGCTCGACGGCATCGATACCACTCTCTCGGCACTTCCGGAATAGCTCCTCCCAGGGAGCATCTTTGCCCTGCTGCCAGTATTGGTCCTGCCAACCGTACATATTCGTGGAAAATCCTTTTATCTTCATTATGATCCCAGTCTCCCTTCTCTTTACACCTTTCTGATAATCTGCTGCGGTAGTCCGGAATCCGCACAATCATAGATCGCCTGCATACAAGAGAAGTTGAATACCGCCTGCTCGTTTACTACTGCCGGCGATGGCTGCCCCGTCACCCGCTTGTAGAAAAAGTACACCGGGTTGTCCATAAAACCAAAATTGCCGGTATTCGGCAGACTCTGCGCATTCTCGGCAACTTGCCCGTTGCTGTCAGACTTATATAGAACCTCGTCGGAATCGAAATAGGGCGACCACTTAATAGCCCCGAGCGTCCCTTCAATCTCGACGTGGCGATATGCTTCTCCGTGCGTGCAAGCTGCACGCTCGTATTGCACCCATAATTGTTTGCTGCCTTCAAGCTTATACTTCAGCATCGCTCCGACGTGGCCCTCGACGTCGTATACAACGTCGACAGGATCGACCTCGGTTACGGGTTTACTCATCCACGCTGCGGATACTTCGACCGAAGTTGGCTTGAATAGATCGTTCAGCACCGAGATATCATATGGTCCCCAGTCCATCAGGATGCCGCCTCCGGCTTTGGAGCGATCAAGGAACCAACGACTTTCCGGTTGATATTCCACACCTGGACGGCCTCTTTGATTGCGGAATACAAAAGTGACCTTATAAACTTCACCCAGCTGGCCGGATTCGATATACTTCCGGACCTCTTCCGTCTTAGGCGTACCGATAAACCTGACGCTGCAGCAGCCGACTAGACGATGGTTCTCCTTCGCCGCTTCAAGCAATTGTTCCGATTGTTCCAGCGTCATGACAAACGGCTTTTCGCACAGCGCGTTCCGACCGGATTTCAGGGCGAGCAAAGATAACGAGAAATGTGTTGAAGGCGGTGTGCAGACGATGACGATATCATCTTCCCGAGCTTTTTCTTCCAGCATCTCTTTTGCGTCCGAATAAGTTTTCGCTTCTGGATATTTTTCTGCAAAACCTGCGAGCGCCTGAGGGTTAGGATCAGCGACTTTAATCTCGACTGTCTCTTCAGCCGCTATTTTTCGTATAGTATCTGCATGTGTTTTGCTGATGACGCCGGCGCCAATTAAATAAAATCTCATCGTATACACCTCTTGATTGTGAATGGAACCGATTTTCAAAGGCCAGGAAACGGATCCAGTCGAAAGTTGGTTTGATTTAGTGAATATTTTCACAATTCAACTTGGAAAATTCATTGGGTAGACGCTTTTTGCCCAAGGTTGAACCGCTGCGGAAAGCTGCTGTACCCGGACAGCCCGAACGATTCTGTTCGTTTCGCCCATGGTACATCTCCGAGCTCCGAGAGCAGCTTCCCTTCGCGGAATGCAGCGAGTAATGTCTGTTCGATTCCTTCCACGTAAAGCGCGGACTTTCCCTGGTTCATATCCGATCGAGTATGCATCTGCGGGATACTATGAACGACGCCTGACGATTCGAAAGCGCCGTTCGCTGCAACCGTAAATCGGATTGCCGACTCGATGGAGACGTCGAGTTTCTGCTCGCGCCCTCCCATCACATCGATCAAGTTCCGGTAACGCATCGCCATGAAATTTTCGTCATGGCAATCGTAGACGACGGAGTCGGCTCCTTTCCACAATGTCACTTTATTGTCGTAGCTCCATTCTACAGCGCCTTCGGAGCCTTCCAGACGAATACGCTGCGGCTGCGTTTGCCCTTGACGGGCACATACGGTAATGTATAGGTGCAAACTGAGACCGCCTTCTGTCACGAGCCTCACGCATGAAGTATCGTCGCTTTCGATTGGGTTGGCGCGATACAACTCGGCTGTTACCGATGTCAAGTTCCCTGACCGGCCAGCCTGCTCGGACAAACGTTCGGATATATTAATCATGCTGTAGAACAAGTGCGCCGCGGGATTGTGAAACGTACCGTCAAGCACCGTAACGCCTTGCACCGATAATTTCCCCGCCCATGGTGTCCTTGTAAAGTAGGAAGCGGACCGATGGAGCAGCGAGATGCCTTTGATAGCCTTCACTTCCCCGATCTCGCCGGACGAGGCGATACCCGTCAACATGGAAAGTGCTCGTCTTGACGGAGTGAAAAAGTTAACCGCGCACAGCTTACCGCATTTCTTCGCCATATCGGCAATCCTCTGGGCATCCTGTATAACTGCAGCCGGAGGCTTTTCGAGCAAAACATGATACCCTGCTTCCATCGCTTCAATTCCCATCCGAGCATGCAGTTGTATCGGCGTTGAAATAACGACGAAGCTTGCGTCCTTTTCCTTAGCCAACATTTCCCGATAATCCGTATAAAAACGAATGCCTCGCTCGCCGACAACTGCAGCCGCTTCTTCCGACAACCGCAAATCACTTACCGCAGCAAGCTCCAATACCCCTTCATCCTGCTGACGGATGAGCTCGTTCAAATGCTGTTTGCCAAAACCGTTTGCACCTATTAGCAAAACTTTACGTGTTTGTCCCATCTCCGGCCCGCCTTTTCCACAAATAATTAATAATATTCATATATGAAGATTATAGGAGACGGCGGCTTTTTACGGCTTACCGAAATAATATAATATCATTAGCAGAGTAAAGGACTGGCCCCCAGCCCCTTCTCCCCCAAGTAATGGCCGCTTAGCGGGACTTACTGTACTAGTTACGACGGTTGTGCTTTATTATGGAACTTTTTATGGCTCCGCGATCGGTCCAGATACTCGTCCAAGAGCTCTAGCCCGAACTCCGCAATAATATCTTGCGCCGTAAATTCATCGGTTTCACTTGAGAGCAGCACCGAGCCGAGCTTCCCCGGATCGTCAATTTTTACCTTGCTGCCATACTTTTTCTTAATGTCGTTGAAGTGCTTCCCGTTGTGGTCGATGTGAATAACTGCGCAATCCAGATTGACGGTCCGCGTTACAAAAGAGTAATAGTTCGTGCTCGAACCGATTATTTCGCCGACCGGGGATATAATCTGGCTGGGCGTAGTCGGAAAGACGGAGCTAGCCAGGAACGCACGGCATGAGTACGCCCAATATTGCTGCATGAATCCGCCATGAAAAAGGGAACTGAATAGGAGGAGATCCGGCTTCGCATTCACATATTTCAACCGAAGCTCGTCAAAATTCAGATCAAAGCAAATCACACATGCAACCCGACCAAAGTCGGTTTGGATAATTGGCGCCTCGTTGCCGTACAACGTACCGTGTTCGGTATTCTCTTCAATTAAAACATGATTTTTGTCGTAAACCCCTATGACGTTTCCTCCGCGATCGATCATCTGGATAGAATTGCGGAAAGAACCGTCCGGTATTTCGCGAACGGCCGAATACGCGATATAACAATGATGATTGCTGGCAACCTCTGCGAAAAAATCGCGTATTTGTTCCTTCCTGTGGCGATAATACGATTGGTTGCGGGAGGCGGTAAACGCGGTGTTGCCAGGCGCATCGCACATTTCCGGCAGCACGATCATATCCGGACGATCCGGCAAAACCTGCTCCAATTGAACACGCCAATAATCTATAACTTTGGCAACGATCGTTGCGTCTCCATCGTTAGCCTCAACCGGACATGGCGGCGCAGTCAAGCAACTGATTTTCACATAATTAGCCACGGCAGCATCGCATCCTTCGCCTTGGTATGCTTAATGATGATTTAATTGTTCAACCAGGGAACGAACCGGCTCGGGTTTACCGCTCTTCAGCGATTGAATCGATTGTAAAAGCATCATCGACGCATACAAGCCATCAATATGGTTGATCGGCGGCTCCGAATCCTCCTGCAGGCACTGAAGCATGGCTTTGTTTTCTTCCAGCATCCCGGCTTCGGTGCTGTGGAACACACGGGGCTTCTCCCCGTCCACGTCGTATGTCAAAGTCGTGAGTCGATCCGATATCGTAACCGATTTGCCCTCGGCGAACAATTGCATAAAAAATTTGCTTGTATACGATGGAGAGTTGGCGTCACCCACGATCAAATTGCCCGCAACGCCGTTGTCGAACCGGAATACGGCGGAGATATTGTCGGCAATCCCGTTCGCTTGGTAGTAGTTGCCTCCCGTCGCATACGTTTCGACAGGGTCGCCGCCGACAACAAACCGAAGAATATCAGCGGCATGGCATCCTTGCGACAGGATGTTTCCTCCACCCTTAACCGGATCATTCGCCCAAATATGATCCTCCCACCGGTTGTCCATTAGCTGCATCGATACCATAATCGGCTCGGGGATCAGCTCTTTTGCCTTTATGACCATCTCATAATAGCGCAGCTTGAAAGCCGCCATCAACTTTTTGCCGGATTCCTTCACCGCTTTCCCGATACGAGCACAGTCTTCAACCGTCAAAGCTAGCGGCTTCTCGACCATAACGTGCTTTCCGGATAGCAGAGCCCGGACACAATATTCAGCATGCGTATCATGCAGCGTCGCAACATAGATGACATCCAGCGAATCATCAGCAAAAAAACGTTCGACATCACTGGTTGCGTATTCGCCGCCATACTGGTTCAGAAGGGAAATCGCATTACTTTCCGAGATGTCACAGTAGGCGACCATATCGTATCCTTCAATTTGCTTCACACATTCCGTGTGAACTTTCCCCGCGCTTCCACAGCCGATTACACCGGCTCTAAATGTACGCAATATAGGTTCTCTCCCTTGTAGTAACTATTCAACCTATCCCGATTGATTCGTCTTTACGCCTCGTCAGCGGCCTAGCTGAATGTTAGCCTTCCAAGGACTGTGACTACGGGTATTGTATGGGGCATATTCCCATTCGCTGACGCTGACCCCTTCAGCAGATTGAAGGCAATGACTCGATGGGGCATATATCGTCCCGTGGAATCCATCGCCGGTAATCTCCAATTCCATATCTACAGGGACCTCGAATGCAATCGCCGCTTCCCCCTTGACGAGGGTGCAAACACCAAGCAAGGCCAAGCGTCGGTTGGTTTTGTCGGCAATAATCGCTTCTGCCTCCGCTGCAACGTCAAAAATCTGTATCGGCTCGTTGATTCCAAACACGAGAGAAACGTTTTCTGAAAAATGGATCTCGTTTTCTTGCGCCGATATTTCACCTGGTTTACTGGTCAACGCGAGAAGAAAAGCGCCTTGCTTTACCTGCGATTCATATTCGAGCCTCCAGCGCTTGTAACGCGGGAATCGGCCATATTTGATATCCTGCTCGTCTGCCATGCCATTCAAGCCATAAATATAAGTCGGATGCCACGCCGGCTCCTCGATCCGGACCGCCCGCTCCTCCATGCCGTTCAAAATAGTTACGACGATCTCACCCTTCTCGTCGTCGCTCAAACCTTTGTCGCCGTCTTTAATGCCTGCGATCAAGTTCGCTTGCCCGCCCGTCAGTCGATACTGGCCGTCCCCTAATTCCGTCACTGAACCGGAGCAGTGCAAGTGCGTCGCAAAGCGGAGAGGCCGCTCACTCGCGAACGAATCGGATACGACCAACGCTCCCGTAAGCAAATCTACGATCACAATCCGCTCCGCATTTCTCACCTGATGCTTCGGATGCAATTCGTCGGTGATGATGGCATGAGCGTAGACGAATCGGTCGGTTAACAGGGCGCGACGTATATAGGAGCTATGCTCCGGTCCTACATTCCCGTTAAGGTACTGCCCTTGCGTATAGATACCGCCGTCCTCGAAACACATCGCATTGCTCAGCGAGCCGTCCAAGCCATAGGAAGAAATATCGACCAATACCGGACTGCCCTCTGAGCTGAGCTGAAGTCCTCCCAGAGACGGGACGAATTCGCGATTATGCGGCATGATATGGAAGCTGACAGAACGTCCCGCTTTTAAACCCGCGTAGAGCGCGCCGGTAATCGCCGCTTGTCCGTGGGAAGCAAAAGAAATCATGCCGATATCTTTTGCAAAAAACGGAGCATGCGGAAAGGTTGCCGGGTTTTCTGCGTTCCGAGGCGCGTACAGAAGATCGAACAACGTCCATACGACATCGCCGGCGGTTTGTCGTTCCTGCTCGACAAACCTCTCGTAGATCGATTGGATTCCCGGCGTAGGATGAAAATGATTCAAAAACGCTGTAATATAACGATGCTCCCGCGTGCGCAATCCTCGCTGCAGTTCTTGGCTGTTGGGCGCATGGAAGCAAGCGAGCATGGCATTCCCGAGGCGGTCCAGGAAAGAGCTTTCGCGAAGCTCCGGGCGTAACCCGCCAAAGGTGTGCGCCGCCGCCAAATAGCGGACCAAATGAAACGGAAAGTAGGTCACCCATACGTTCTTGCCGTCTTTCGGGAACAAGCGCAGGCTGTCGCAAAACAGACCGTGAAAAAAAGGCAGCACCTTGCGGGCTTCCGGAAGATCGTCATAAAATGCCATGCAGGCGATCGCCACGCCGTTCCATGTGCCAAGCGAATGAGGCTCTGGCGACGGACAGCCCATATACGCCCGCTGCAGCACGGTGAAATCAAACAGCTTTTGCAAGTAGGTGCCGACTTTATTTTTGATGACTTCCCGCTCGTGTGCGTCAAATACGTCCAAGCACCAATCCCAGGCGAGCGCAGTCATGTATAATTTCAGGGAGATTCCGCGGTCGTTGTCTCCTCCCATCACTAGCGGGTCCTCTTTGCGAGACCAAGTTGGGAGACTGCACACTTCGACAATCGTCTGTTTAATCGTTTTTCCGATTTCACCATTCTTTGTAAGTAAATACGCCAAACAAACAAGATCGAATTCGACTTCGCCCGATATACCGCCCCTTAGGATCCGCTCGACGATCCTGTTGAATTCCGGATTGTCCGCTAGACGCTCGCGAGCACTGTCGACATCCTTTGAATTCAGATATACACGGGGACGGCTCGTTTCGAGAGGCGGAAGCTCGCGGAAGGAGCGGTTGTCCTTGCGAATTTCGAGAAATTTGATCCGCTGCCAATCGATCCGATCGCGGTCCCGTTCTACAAACTCAAGCTTTAATTCTGTCTCGCCGATCCCGGCTTCGAAGCCGAATTCGGCTCTTAACCGGCTATGTTCCATCTCTACCGGTCCGGGCATATCGAACCATAAGCCGCCTACCAGCTTGCCATTCACATAAGTTCTGGCCATCGGCATGGCCATCACATGGTTCAAGTGATCCAGATCCCATGGACCTACGGACTCCAGCTTGCCCGAGGGGACCTGCACCATCGGCACATTCGCCGTCTTCATATCAAACGAGTCGTTTTTCATCTCCAGACGACAATGGTACAGACCCGGAGGCAATACGGTTCTTAGATGAAGGGAATGGGTATCGACCTTGATGTCCGTAATCCGGCCGGTAACGTCACGCCATTCGAAAGGACGGAACCCGTTAGGCGCCGGCTGCAAATAAGCTACGAAATCGTTATTGTTCATATCGTTGTCCCCCTCTCACTCTTCCCGATCCCCAATGGCATACGGATCATCCGCCCACACAGTCGAAAAATCCTTCCATGGGAAAAAAGGCGGGATCGGAGCGAAAGGTTCGCTCATAAACGGCAGCTCATCGGCATTCAAACCATCAATCTCTACAATCGGCTGCTCTACCCGGCGTCCGTTAATCGTAGCGTAACGGGGCGTCATGCTCCCGGGACTCCAGGAAGTTTCCAGCTCGAGCATCTGTCTGGAGCTGCCCGCAGGACGAACGTATCGCGCCCGGCGCGTCGTCCAGTAATAGTCGGTAAATCGCCCCGGCTCAAGCTCTTCCGCGAAGGCGGCCAAGGAACAATATTCCGACACGCTTGCATGTTCGGCTACGAAACCGCCGAAGATGAGCCGCATTTCGTCGCGGGAGAAGTGTCGCGGCTCCCCTTTATAAAATCCGATGCGGATATAGTTGTAGTTTCCATTGGACTCCAGTGTAATCGACACCGGACCATCCGAACGGGTATAGGCCATCGGACGGAAGCCCGCCAACATTTTCCCGATGCGGCAAACAATCCATTGTCCGCGCTCTACAGTCCCGGACCACGTCTTCCTGGGAACCCCTCCTACAATCAGCTCTTCCACATCTCCGCCGTGTGTCGAAACGATAATCAGCTCGCTCAATTCGGATATCGGCTTCTCAATGCCATCCGCATCAAGCGTAGGGTGAGGATGGGTAAGCACCATAGCCGTAGATCCGGACTGAATGGTGAACGTGTTGGCACAGGAAGACAGGATGTCAACTTCACCTTTGTTCGCGTATACTTGTCCTTTGTCCATCATATGGGACACCGTTCCGGGAACTTCCCCATCTATTGCAAATTTGGTAAACACCGTGCCGATATCACGAAACGATCGGATCGTTTCTTGCCGTTTAAAAGTGACAAAGTAGCTATGATTCTGAGTAATGCTCCCATGAGGGCTGCTGGACGTGCCTAACGTAAAGTCGGGAAACAGCATCGTTTCAATTCGGCTCGAACGCGCCAGAAAGTCGGTACCGGCGCTAGCTCCAAGCTCGCAGGTTGCAACCGCACGGAATGGATAAGACTTGGAGGCGAACATGCGGTAAGCTT
The DNA here is from genome assembly GCF_036577605.1 of Paenibacillus sp. GYB004. NCBI lineage: Bacteria > Bacillati > Bacillota > Bacilli > Caryophanales > Paenibacillaceae > Paenibacillus > Paenibacillus sp. GYB004. The sequence continues at coordinate 50,738 of NZ_JARBDB010000047.1, read as the reverse complement.
GATCCGGGATATGATACGTACCGGTTGCAAACCAGCTGAACTGAGCAACGTTAAACGGCACATCCCCCATATGATGGAGAACAAGATCATCCGGCAAATCAAACAAGGCCATCGGCGACGGATGAACCCGGTCACCTAGGCAGAACCACAACAAGCAGGATATAGTGCTGGCGTGAGCGGCGCTATCCACCGTATAGGCCCGTGAGTACGGACCCGACAGCACCCCCATCTCCGGATGGAAACGCGCGGCTAAGTCGAGCCATAGCCGTTCTTCTATCCCAAGCGCCACACTTCGCGCTTCCTCATCGCGGGCGTATTCGGCGATTTCACTTATCGCACGGATCGTCAGCCCGGTATAGGTGGGAGAGTTAAATTCGCTATTGATCCCGTTCCTTACCAGCGATGCTTTGTACTGCCGCAGGTTCCAAAGTCCATATTCAACGGCTTCCCGGCATCCGAGCAGCTCTCCGCCCAGGATCAAACCGGCAGAGGCCTTTGCGGGCATATTGTCATTGTAACCGTGAAACTGGAAATCCGGCTGCCGGTTTCCCGGCTTGAAAGAAAACCCGTCCCGAACAAGCCGCTCAAGTTTTAAACGGACTTCGGCCGACATGTCACTGCGATGGGCGACAAGCAAGCTGGCTGCGATATTCGTTTCGAAGATGTTGAAGCTAATCTCGCCGTACTGGGCTACTTCTCCTTTTAGAATAATCGCGTCGGCTAGTGAAGCTTCCCCAGCCGCATACAACGGCCCAGCCAGCCAAAACCTTTCTCTCGTGTCCGCCGGCAAGGTGTCGGCAATCCATTCCCCCTCAGAGTTATACCAGCTGCGGGCGGCTTGCGCCGCCATGTTCATGAACCGGTTGGATCGCTCCGTGTATTGCTGCGCATCCCCGCTAAGCATAAATATTCCCTCCTGTGCGCTAACCTTTGACCGACCCCATAGTTGCCCCTTCAACAATCCATCTCTGGAAGAAGATGAATATGATTACGGAAGGAATCATTGTAATGATGACGCCTGCAAACATCATCACCCAGTCGTTCGTATATTGCATCCGCATGTTAGCTTGATAAATGTTTACACCGATCGTGTACTTATCATCGTCGGATAGATAGATGAAAGGCGTAAGAAAATTGTTGTACAGCCCGATAAACTTGAATATAGCCACCGTCATGATGCCGGGCATAGCAAGCGGGAAAATAATGCGCACGAATGTTTTAAAAATCGAGGCTCCGTCAATTTTCGCACTTTCTTCCAGTTCCATCGGCAGGGACTGCATAAATCCGCCGAGCAGCATGAGGAAGAATACACTTTCCCCAAGAACGTCCATGAGGATAAGCCCGGTCAAGCTGTTGGTCAAACCCAGATCGCGCATAAGAATGTATTGAGGGATAAGCGCGTTGATCCCCGGCAAAAACAGGGACAGCATGATTACGCTCCAAATGAGCTTCCGGCCTTTGAATTCCATACGCGTAAGCGCATAGGCGTTCAAAGCCGTAAGGAATGTGCCGACCACAAGGCTCACTCCGACGTAATAGAGCGTGTTAAGCATGGCGTTCCCGAGCTTATATTTGACCCATGCATCCTTATAGTTGCTCCACTTCAGCACTTCCGGTATAGACCATATATTTTGGAAAAACTCTTGGTTCGTTTTCAGTGATTCAAATAATACCCAACCAATTGGAAACAGGATGGTCAGCGACCAGGCGGCGAGTACAATCCACCAGACCACATCCATTAAAGATCGCCGTTCTAGCATGGTCCGCCTCCTTTTAATATTCGTAGCTGCGGTTCGGCAACAGCTTGTCTATCGCCAGCTTCGCACTGACGAGAATGACAAACAGGAACATGCCGATAGCGGAAGCATAGCCGTAGTTGCGGACATCTTCGCCAAACGCCATATTGAACATGTATAGTCCGATTACATCGGTGGAGCCGGAAGGTCCCCCTCGGGTCATGATAAGAACCATATCTACGCTTTTTATCGCCCCGAGCACGAGAAAGATTGCGCTAACGCGAATGATAGGCGCCATAAGAGGCAGTGTAATGCGGAACAGCCTGGTCATGCTTCCCGCGCCTTCCAGCACGGCGCTCTCGTACAGAGACTTCGGTACCGTCGTCATCGCATTTATAAAAATGATGACGTAAAGCCCGACCCCCGCCCATACGTACGGCGGCACGATCGCTGCGAGTGCTGTCCTCGTATCCCCCAGCCAATAAAAGCCGTTCATGTCGATTCCAATTAATTTGAGCAGTTCGTTTAACATCCCGAAGCTGCCGTCGTATACAAACGCCCAAATCAAAGCGACGACAACCGTGGGCAATACGTTCGGAAAGAAAAATAGTACCTTCAAAAAGGGAGTTCCCTTATATTTTTTGTTGGTCAGCAAATAGGCAAGAAACACCGAGATGGAGATGACTAGCAGCGGTACAGTCGCCATGTAAAACAAGTTATGGAGAAGTGCTCTCCATACGTATTTGTCTTGGAACATGCTAACAAAGTTTTGCAAGCCGATAAATTTCGGTTCGTTGATCCCATTCCAGTCCAGCAATGAATAGTATACGGACATCAAGTTCGGATAAAGCCCAAACAGCAAGTAACCGCCGAATGTAGGCACAATTGCAAGGATAAGGAACATCGTCTTCTGGAATTTCGCATTTTGCAGCAATTCGGTTCGTTTCGGTCGGGTGGAGTCCGTATGCGCTTGAATCATGATGTGAACAGCGCTCCCTTCTTGAGTAAGAAAAGCTTCGAATTGAAGCCATTTCCACAGTGAATGACCCTGCGTAAGAGGTAGCTTTACTTGCGAGCAGAAAGTTTTCAGTGTAGCTGAAAACTATTTCTTTCCTCTTAAAGAAAAGGGGGTTTCCCCCCTTTCATGACTATCTACTTTTTCTGCGCTTCAATTGCTGTCTTCATAAAATTCTCGGCTTCCTGAAGCATTGGCAGCGGATCTTTCTTGCCCGTAGCGATTTGTGTAACTGTTTCGGTAACAAGCTTGGTCGACTTCTGGTATGCCGGATCTGTCAATGCCACGTTGAAATAAGCGGAGTGCATTTTGACCTTGTTGGCATCCACATATTCCATGAACGACTTATTCACTCCTTGGATCTTCGCCATACGAGCCGGATCCTTCGTGTAGTCCGCTCTGAGCGGAATCATACCGCCCTTTTCCGCGATCTGGGCTTGCACGTCGAGATTCCATAAGTGGACAACAAATTCTTTCGACCATTTTATGTTCAGCTCCGGCTTCGCCGCCCAAATGCTAAAGCCTGATCCCGGCGTAAATTGCACCCATTTCGCTTGGTCCGGGGAATCAACGAACGGTACCGCCATGTAGCCCCATTTGAAATCTGCAGGAGCCGAAGACTTCATTTCATTCTCTACCCATGTCCCTGTCGACACCATGGCTGCTTTCCCTTGCAAAACCTGCATTTGCGATTGCGTATGGTTAAGCGCCGCAAGCCCTTCCGGGAAGTAGCCTTTCTTACCCATGTCGTATACCCGATTCCAGCGCTCTACGTTTTCCGGAGCAAGGTAGTAGGGTAGTTTAAAATTATTGTAATTGTCCATGATAGCTGGCAGCGTTCCCTTTGAGTCAGCCAGTTCAAACAATTTGACGACACTGAAGCCATTCGTAATATAATCCGGGTACATACCAGGGAAAGTAATAGGAATGATGCCGGATGCTTTGATATCCTCGCATAGCTTCAAAAACTCGCTCCATGTTTTCGGGTTCTGGTTCCAACCTTTTTGCTCGAACAAAGTTTTGTTGAACATTAAGCCTGAACCGCTTCCAGCAATCGGGAACGAGTACGTTTCCCCCGCAATTCGCGGAACGGACTCGTATGCTCCTTCATAGAAGAGCTCTTTTAACGTTTTGCCATTGCCATCGGCAGGCTTTCGATCCCAAATATCTTCCTGGGATGCAAATTTTCCGGCCGCAACGTAATTTCCGATCCCTCCGGGAATACCGCCCGAGTATAAATCGAACATATCCTCGTCATCCTGTGCCGCCATTTTCGTTTGCACGACTTGAGCAATAGAAGGAGAAGAAGTCACATCCAGCTTAACGTTCGGATATTTCTCCTGAAACGTTTTGACAGCGTAATCAAACCATTCACGACCCATGCCGCCTTCAAAGTAACCGACTTTAAGCGTCACTTTCTGATCTTTCGGCAGACCGTTCTCCGCATAAACATTGGACGAATCAGACGATCCCGCAGGCGGCGTGGTAGTCCCCGCCTCATTTTCGGGTTTCGAGCTGCCGCAAGCAGCAAGGGAAAGAGCAATGGCTGTAGTTGCACATACGGTTAATGCCGTTTTCATATAACTTTTCATGTGGACCCTCCTCAAGAAGTGTAGGTGTTTTCGCATTAGCATTAATCCCCATAATCAGAAGCACATATTCGCAATGAATCTTTGTTGCGGCACCCCCTACAATCAAGCTGATGTACAATTAAAATCAAGATCCAAAATTAACTTAATTCAACTGTACTTCTACTTTACTTATACGTTCATTGTAAACACTTCCAGTATATTAGTCAACACGTTAATTCTCCTTATATACAGTAGAATTTTTCATTTTCACTGTTTTGTTGTTTTTTTGTACAGCAAAAAAGAGGGGGGGCCCCCTCTGCTCCTAGTCAACAAGCTCCTCTTTTACTCTCGCGCACAACTCGTCATCGTCAATCAAATCCGACCAATATCTTTTTAGTAGTCTCCCCAGCGTTTTAAACGATTTTGCGGATAAGCCCAGCCTGCTTTGTGACTGATAAGAAAATAAGATTTCGCGAAACAGGGAATATCGAGGGGGGCGATTAATCGGATCCGGTTGTTCTACGGGAACTTCATTCAAAGACCGGATAGCGGGGATACTGACCGTCCATTTGCGAATGATCCGTTGCGCTCTTTGCGACGACATGTATTCGAGCAACAATCGGGCCGCCACATTTTCTTTATCCGTTTTGCGGAGAGCCGTGCCGATAGCATGCAGCATCGTATGCGGCGCATTCATAAACGGGGCCGGCGAAATATCATAATCGAGACTCGTATCCTTGAACTCGTTCAGCGACATGTAGCTGGCCAGCATCATGGATACTTTCCCTTGACGGAACATATCGGTTATATCTTTATTATCCTCAATCAAAAATCCTAAATAATTGTTTTGGGCTTTTATAATTTTCTTGGATAGCTTGATACTTTCCAGAAGTTTGCTTCCGGCAATATCGTACCTTCCATCTGGACCACGCCTGAATGACTCTCCGCTTTGCATAAGAAACACGGGCCAACGCAGATCGGAAACCATAATAAAATAGATCCCATGTCTCCCTTTAACAAGGGATAACGTTTCAGCATGTTTCAATGCGTCCTCCCACGTCCAGCCTCCGTCCGGCTCAGGTACGCCTGCTTCCCGAAAATGCGCGCGATTATACGCAAGGACAATCGGCGAGAACACAATCGGCTTGGCATAAGGAATCGTTTCATGGCAAAAAACGTCGTTCAGAAACGGGTATATCTCCAGATCCGTTTCAATCGGCTCCAGGAGCTCCAAAGCTCCACTTTCCGCCAACTCTTGAAAATGAAGACTGTTCAAGGTAAATACGTCGATCAGTCCGTTTTCCAAATAGTTCTTGATCTGACTCGCATAATCTGTCTTGTTAATGGTGACGATCTTCACGCTAAGATGAGGATGCATCGTATTGAAATCTTCCAGCAGCTTGGCCAATACGATATCATATTCGATGGAGGAGCTGACTCCCAGCGTAACGACAGTGGATCGTTCACCTCTCTCCGTTACTTTGCTGCCGACTCTGTTCACTTTGACGACCAGCCCTTCGGCTACCAGCTCGTCAAGTCCTTTTCGCACGGATTTGTTGCTCAGTTCGTATTGCTTGACGAGATCCATCTCGGACGGAAGAAAATCGCCAGGCTTATATACTCCGCTCAGAATGTCATTCCGTAACCGTTCAATCATATTCGTCAACCGTGAGCGGAACTTTTTACGGCTCGATTTATCGCTTTGGTCCATTTGTGCACTACCTTTCTTGAACACATGATAGGTCAACCTTGCTACATAGCTTATTAATTTAAAATCTAATCGAAATAAGGTTCACTGTAAAGCAGTATGCTGTATAACTGATGTAATTTTCCTCATTGAAACGTCATAAATTTAACAAACGACTAACTTTTTTCGAAATCGAATATGTATCTACTGTACAATTACTACTGCAACAGTGCAACCTGACATCCTTTAGTACATCCAGTCAACAAAAAACAGGGAGATTAGCCCCCTGTTACTGTACCTCTTTATCTGCATTTCTTCAACAAGCCTGTTATAATTTAGTCTAATTCACAGTCACCTTCTGACAGGACAGCGGTGCAAGCCACCTCCTGCCACACGTCGATGATCCTTCCAAATCTTAAAGAATGATAGATTAAGCCAAAGATTCCTTTCGGAACTTGGTTACGATGCAAGTTCGGAGCGCTTGAAGCGCCATATGCGGATTTCTTCCCGGAAACCCGTAGGACAGGCCCAGAAAATCTTGTTCATAGATGGCTTCGACGATTCTTGTTACCGCTCGTTGTACCAAACGGTCTTCAACGGTTGGAATGCCCAGTGGGCGTGTCTTCCCATTTCCTTTTGGGATCTCCACTCGCCTTACGGGTGGAGCTTGGTAACGATTCTGCCTAAGCCGTAACCATAGTTCCTCTGTTCTCTCGTTCAGATTCGCTTCGAATTGTGCCGTTGTTGCTCCATCTACTCCGCTTGCGCCTTTCCGGTTCATCATCCTCCACGTTTCTTGCAGGAATCCCGGTGTGATGAGGTGTGCCAGTGACGTGACCCGCGACCGGATTTTCACCGGCTAGAAGATGCATACCTCTGGGCACGCTCAACAAAAAAAGAGCGGCTGCCCGCTCCTTTCCGGTATTCTTCCTCTCCTTAGCCTCCGACGTACTTCTTAAGCGGCACCAGATGTCGCTCCATCTCCGCCTTGGCGCTCTCCGTGTTTTTTTCCCGAATATACCGCACAATGTTGCGGTGCTCCTCGAGCGATTTTTTCGTATCCTCTACGTTGCCGAAATGGCTTTCGCGGATTTTGATAAAGAAGTTGTTCAGCACTTCGCTAAATTCGCAATACGTCTCGTTGCCCGTCGAGCGGAACAAAGCCCGGTGGAACTGCAGATCCTCCTCGATCGGAAGCTCGCCTTTTTTAATTCTGGCCTCCATCTCGCGAATCCATATATCCATCTCGCCGATCAGTCTCAGATCGTACAGCTCGATGGCCAGCTCTACTGCGCCCAGCTCCAAAATCCGGCGTGTTTGCAGCAGCTCCTTGATGATCCGGTCTTCCCGTTTCCAGCGGAAGCTGACCTGATCCAGCACGGGCTTCAGCGACGCTCCATCCACATAGATGCCGTCACCGGGCTTGATTTTGATCAATCCGACGGTCTCCAGCGATTTCAGAGCTTCCCGTACGACAGTCCGGCTCACCCGCAGCGATTCGATCAGCTGTTTCTCCGAGGGCAGCTTGTCCCCCTCCTTCAGCCCTTCCTCCAAAATGTGAGTTTTGATTCTCTCCGTTACCACTTGCGACAAGTTTACTTTCTCCGGTATTTCCAAGACGCGCTCTCCTTCACTTAGCACTCGGCTCCTGTTGGTTGGACCATATGATCCAGGCTTACGACTAATTTATCGATTCCTGCCGAGGTTGTCAACGGATTCCGCAGAAAATCCGGTTTTTTCCGCACGAAAAAAGGGAGCGGCTTCGCGCAGCCTCACTCCCTCTCACTTCCGGTTCATCCTCGCTTCGAAGTACGCCACGATCTGATACATGACGGTTGCGACAATCGCAATGATCACCAGGCTTCCGAGCACAAGCGTAAAGTTGAATACCTGGAAGCCGTAAATAATCAAGTAGCCGAGCCCTTCCTTGGAGACGAGAAACTCGCCGACGATGACGCCAATCCAGGCCAGACCAACATTCACCTTTAAGGTGGATACAATCGTAGGAAAGGATGCCGGCAAAATAACTTTCCGGTACGACGCGGCTCTCGAGCCTCCGAACATCCTTACCACCTTTACATAATTCGCGTCCACTTCCTTGAAGCTGGAATAGACGACCAGCGTCGTAATAATGACGGTAACCGCCAGCGTAATGGCGATGATCGACATCATATTCGGTCCGAGTCCGACGATGAACAAAGGGCCGAGCGCCACCTTCGGCATGCTGTTCGCTACGACGATGTAAGGGTCGAGCACACGCGCCAGAAATGGCGACCACCAGATCAAGGTAGCTACCCCCGTTCCGATCAGCGTGCCTAGCACGAAGCCGATTCCGGTTTCCAGCACCGTCGTCCACACATGCGGCAGCAGCGTGCCGTCGGCGATCTTATCCGCAAGCAGGGTGGCGATTTTGCTCGGGTAGCTGAACAGCAGCACATCGATCCATTTGAACCGTCCGGCCAGCTCCCACAAGCCGATAAAAATGACCAGGATGGCGATCTGGGTCGTAATCACGGCAACGCTTCTGCGCCGGTTCCGGCTGCGGTGCTGCTTGTAAATGATTTCCGGCAGGCCGGACGTCTCGCCGGTATCCGCCGTTTGCCCGTGTCGAGGGGTCATTTACGTCACCCTCCTTGCTTCCATCTCTTCGAATTCGTTCCATATTTCGTTAAACAGCGAATGAAATCCCGGCAGCTCCCTTGCTTTCATCGGACTGGCTTCGCGAATCGGACCGGGAATGCTCATCTCCCGCCGAACCCGTCCCGGACTGTGATCGAGCACGATAACCCGGTCGCTCATCGCGATCGCTTCCGTGATATCGTGCGTTACGAGTATGGCCGACTTGCGTCTGGCGCGCAGCGTATCCAGCACGAGCTGCTCCAGCTGGAGCTTCGTCTGGTAATCGAGGGCGGAGAACGGCTCGTCAAGCAGCATAATGTCGGGCGAAGTTGCCAGTGTTCTTACCAGTGCGGCCCGCTGCCGCATCCCCCCGGACAGCTGATGGGGATAACGGCTGACGACATCGGCAAGCCCCATCTCCCCGAGCATGCGGGTTACGTTTTTTTTGTGTTCGTCCGTCACTTTCCCTTGCAGTTCCAGGCCGATGCAGGCATTGTCGAGTATCGTCCGCCAAGGAAACAAATAATCGTGCTGCAGCATATAACCCACCTTCGATGAAGGGCCGTCCACGGGCTGACCGAACAGCTGCACAACGCCCGCCGTCGGCTCGATCAGCCCGGCTATGATGGAGAGCAGGGTCGTCTTGCCGCAGCCGCTCGGGCCGACCAGACTGACGAATTCTCCTTGCGCCAGCGAGAGGCCGACCCGGTCGACCGCCAAGGATGCGCCTTTGTCCGATACATAAACGTGAGTCACATCGTTCAGAACGACCGCAGGTTTCTTGTCCGTCACTTGCAGTCACCTACCTCCGGCGTCACTTTTTGGCGGACTCGATCGCCATCGCGGCAAACGTATTATCCACCAGCGTCTTGTAATCGGCGCGCTGTTTCAGTTCTCCGGCCGACTGCATGACGTCCTGCAGATTGTTCCATTCCTTCTCGTCGACGATCGGATCGGTGGCGAACGATTGCTGCTCCTTGTACCGCTTCACGACCGCTTTGACGATTTCTTTATCGGTATCGGTGAAATACGGAGTGACCGCCTGGGCGATTTCATCGACCGATTTGTCGGCTACCCATCGCTGCGCCCGGTAGACGGCGTTCGTAAACTTCTGGATCGTTTTCGCGTTTTTGGTCAGGAAGCTTTTCTTCGTCATGTAGACCGTGTAAGGAAGCTGCCCGCTCTCCACCCCGAACGAAGCGATGACGAACCCTTTGCCTTCCTTCTCGATGACGGCCGCCTGCGGCTCGAACATTTGCACGTAGTCGCCGGTGCCGGACGAGAACGCGGCCGGAATGTTGGCGAAATCGACGTTTTGGATCAGCTTCAAATCTTTTTGCGGATCGATCCCTTTTTTCTTCAGCGTAAATTCTCCAGCCATTTGCGGCATGCCGCCTTTTCGTTGGCCGAGAAACGTACTCCCCTTCAGCATGGACCAGTCGAACTTGTCGATTTTTTTGCGCGATACGAGAAACGTCCCGTCCGTCTGGGTCACTTGCGCGAAATTCACGACCGGATCGTCGGCTCCTTGCTGATACACGTAAATCGACGTCTCCGACCCGACCAGCGCCACATCAATCGTGCCGGACAGCAGCGCCGTCATCGTCTTATCTCCGCCTGCGGTCGTCGTCAGCTCGACATCGAGCCCCTCTTCCTTGAAAAAACCTTGACTCAGCGCCACGTACTGAGGCGCGTAAAAGATCGAACGGGTCACTTCCCCGATCCGAATCTTCGTCTGGTCGCCTCCGGAGCCCGAGCAGGCGGCCAGCAGCACGGGAACGGCGGCCACGATCGCGATCAGGAGACACCTTAACGTTTTGCTCATGGGACAATCCTCCTTCACATCGGTTTGATGCCATCATCATATGCAGCCGCCTAGCCGAGGGTTAATAAAGTTACGGGTATACCCGACACCCGAAAGCGGCTGGCGACGCCAAATTCCCGAACCTTACGTAGCGCCGGCCTCAAGCTGTATCACTTGGCGTGAAGAACCACGCAAAAAAGCCGGTTATCCTATACGGATACCGGCACTTGATCTGTAAACCTTCGTAACAATCCGATCGGCTACAGCTTGTATATTTCTTTATATTTCGTCTGCAAATAATCGACCAGGTAGTCCGGATTCAGCGGTTCCCCCGTAACCCGGGTGATGATCTCATCCGGTGTGAGCAGCTTGCCGTAACGGTAAATGTTGTCGATAAGCCAGTTTTTGATCGCGGCGAATTCGCCCTTGGCAACCAGATCGTCCAGATCGCCCAGCGCCTTCTCCATCGTATGACGGATCTGCGCGGAGTACAGGTTGCCCAGCGAGTAAGAAGGAAAATAACCGAAGCTGCCGCCGGACCAGTGGACGTCCTGAAGAACGCCTTCCCCGTCGTTACCAGGCGTAACGCCGAGATATTCCTTGTACTTCTCGTTCCAATAGGCCGGCAAATCGGCGACGGCGAGCGAGCCGTCGAACAGCTTCTTCTCGATCTCATAACGGATCATAATATGCAGGTTGTAGGTCAGCTCGTCGGCCTCGATCCGGATCAGCGAAGGCTGCACGACATTGATTCCGCGATAAAACGATTCCCCCGTAACCTCTCCGAGACGGTCCGGGTACAGCGCCTTCAGCTCCGGCAAATACCGGTTCCAGAACGACCGGCTGCGCCCGATCATATTTTCCCAAAACCGCGACTGCGATTCGTGAATCCCCATCGAGGTGCCGGTGCATAACGTCGTTCCGATCAAGTCCTCCGATATGTTCTGCTCGTAAAGGGCATGGCCGCATTCGTGGATCGTGCCGAACAGCGCGCTCGTGACATCGTCGGTCAAGTACCGGGTCGTAATCCGCACGTCCCCGGGGTTCAACCCGGTGGCAAACGGGTGTACGCTCTCGTCCAGACGACCCGCATCGAAATCATAGCCGAGTTCTCCCAGGATGTACCGGCTGAACTTCTTCTGCTGCTCGACGTCGAACGACTGCTTCAAGAAGGAAGTATCGGGAACGTCCGCAGACTTCTGAATATCCGCCACAAGCGGTACGAGCTTCTCCCGGAGCCCCGCAAACAGCGGGTCCAGCTTCTCGACCGTCATGCCCGGCTCGTACATGTCGAGCAGCGTATTGTACTTATGTCCCTCATAGCCCCACAGCTCGATAAACTCCAGATTGGCGGCCACGATTTTTTCCAGGTAAGGCTGGAACATGGCGAAATCCGACTTTTCTTTCGCCTCTTCCCATACCGACTCCGCTTGGGAAGTCAGCACGACGTACGCCTGGTACTTGTCGGCCGGAATTTTCTTGCTGCGGTCGTATTCTTTCTTGCACTCCTCGACGAGCTTGCGGTTCAGCTCATCCAGCTGCCCGAATACGCCGGGCTCCATCAGTTCTTCTATGTAACGCCCCATCTCGTCCGATACGGACATTTTGAACATTTCAGCGGACAGCTCTCCGATCGCCTCGGAACGGACTCCGACACCTTTTTTGGGCGCGCCGGTGCGCAAATCCCAATACATCACATCCAGCGCTTCGCCGTAACTTTTCATTTTCCTGACATAGCTTCGAAACGACTTCAGCTTGTCCGCCAGCGGTTCAGTTACACTCATCTGCGAATCGTGCCTCCTTCGGAATTAAGTACGGATGGTTTCATCATACTTGTTCAAGATAAAGGAATCAACTTTGGGGCCCGGTCCCCTGTATGGTATAATAAACGGTCATATGGCACCGAACTTGGGAGGGGAACAAGATGAACATCCATTTTACCGATGAAGCCGCCGCTCATATACGCGATACGTATTTTGCCAAAAGCGCGGCAGGCGCGATCAAGCTTGCCTACGATACGGAAGGCTGCGGATGCGCCGTTAACGGGGTAGCCGCTCTGTGGCTCGTCGACAGTCCGGAGGAGGACGACATGCTGGCGCGCAGCAATGTGTTTACGATCTTTTACGACCCTCGGCACGAGGTGTATTTCGAAGAACGGCTGCTTGTCGACAAGCGCGGCGACGCCAGAGACTTTATATTAAAAAGCAGCGCACAAACATACAATCCGTCCATGAAAGTGATCGACCGCCGCACGTCCGCGGCAAACCGTTCCTAACCCGCAGCGGCAATGCCACAGCAAAAAAGAGGCTAACCGGAGTCGTGCTGTACTACCGGAAGCCTCTTTCTTTTTTCATTTCGGCTGTTCAGTCAGCTCGTAGCCGGCGTCGACGACGTCCAGCTTGCCGGTTTTCGGATCGATCACCAGGCCATGGACCGGAATTTTCGGCACTAGCGGATGGTTGCGGATCAGGCTGACGCTGCTTTTAATGCTCTCGCTAACGTCTTCGAAGCCGCGAAGCCATCTTTCGATATGAAGGCCGGAGTTCTCCAAAATTTCGAGCGTTCTCTCCTCGATGCCTCTCTCCAGAAACTTCTGCTTCATCCGCTGTGGATTTAAGTTGCTCATCCCGCAATCGTAATGGCCGATGACGAGCACTTCCTCCGCGCCGAGCTCGTAGATCGCAACAATAATACTGCGCATAATGCCGCCGAAAGCGGTCGATACGACTCCGCCTGCGGATTTAATCATTTTGACGTCGCCGTTCTTGATGTTCATGCTGGCATGAAGCAGCTCGATCAGCCGGGTATCCATACACGTCAGCACGACGAATTTTTTATCGGGAAATTTAGAAGTCATATATGGTTCGAACATATTTTGCTCCACAAAGGAACGGTTGAATTCAATAATTTGATCCAGCAGTCTTTTCATCGCAATAGTCCTTCCTGTGTCAGTATGAGTTTCGCGCTGCAAAGGGCTGCAGCTTACTTTGCAATAAAACCTTTTTCGACAGCTTCGGCGACCAGTCGCTCGGCATAACTCCACAGCTCCGAAGCTCCTTCGCCGATCTGACGGTTTCTGGCCAGCACCCGGTCGCTTGTGATGCCATGCTCGTTCCACGACTGTCCTTCATTCTCGAAATTAAGCAGCATCGGCTGCAGCCGGTCGACGGCGGATGCGAATCTCGACTCGCTCGTCTCCCTCGCTTCGAACTCTTCCCATAACGCGATGCATTCCTGCCTCTGGTCGTCCGGCAGAAGGCCGAATATGCGCTGCGCCGCCGCCATTTCACGGTCATATTTGCCTTCGAGCCCTTTTTCGTCGTAGGCGAACGTGTCTCCGGCGTCTATTTCTACGAGATCGTGAATCAATAGCATTTTCAAAGATTTCAGCAAGTCCGGTTTCGGTTCGTTCGCATGCTCATGCAGCATCATCGCCATCATCGCCAGATGCCACGTATGCTCCGCGTCGTTCTCGAACCGCTCCTTGCCGATAATGCGGCTTTTGCGGTAAATCTGCTTCAGCTTGTCAATCTCCAGTATGAACCGGATTTGCTGTTCCAGCCTGGCGTTCATCCACTCACCCTTCCGCTTGAATGGCTGCGTTCCGTCTCCGTTCAGCCTCCCTTTGCCTGGCTTCGATCACGTCGCTCCGGTCACGCAGCGTATGTTTGTGAATCAGATAACGGTTGGCCGAATCGCTCGGCTGCCTCCAGACGAGTCCCCGCTCCCTGCATACGTTCTCGCACAATGCGAGTAAAGCGTCGTCCGTAAGCGGCAAATCCATATCGGTGAAAGGAATCGCATCATCCGAGGATAATCCCTCCAGCCTGCGCCCCACTTGATCGCGAAATGCCGGCGCATCGATCCCCAGCGACTGCAGATGACGATCATCCGTATTGAGCAGCGACGCCGCCAACATCTTCACGGCGCCTCTCCGGTTGCCCCGCCTGTGGTGGTACAGCGCAACAGCCACTTGGATAAGCCCGACCCAGGTTTTGCTTTTCGGATCGTGAGGGTGTTCCTTCCAGTATTCCTCCAATATTTCGTGACACTCGAACAAGTCGCGATCCGCATGGAAATGAATCAGGTATTCGACGTAAGCTTCGGGATACACGCCGGCCACCGCCTCTCACTTCTAAGTTGGATTCCATCCCTATATTATATCACGACGGTTTTGAACTCGACAATCGGCAGATCTTCATCCGGCATCCTTCCTCCCGGCGGCTCCGCCGAAAAAAATATTTAAAAAACATTAAAAAAAGTTAATAAAAAGCGAAACCGATGCCCAGGCTATTCGTAGTACATAACGCAGTGCAAATTTTATACGCTTTCCACAGGAGGGTAATTACAATGAAAAAATGGATGCTGGTACTGATGGCTAGCCTGCTGTTCGTAGCATTCAGCGGCGTGGAGTCGGTAGATGCCAAACCGAAAGTCGGCGGTTATAAGTCCGGCAACAAATCGTATTCGCCGACCGACAATGCGACGAAGACCGATCCGGGCAAATCGACGACGAATCCGACTACCCCTGCTACCACAGGAGCTGCAAAACCCGGCCTCTTCGGCGGCGGCGGCTTTATGAAAGGCTTGATGATCGGCGGTCTGGCCGGCATGCTGTTCGGCGGATTGTTCGGAGGCATGGGCTTCCTCGGCAATATTCTCGGACTGTTGATTAACGTGATGGCGATCGTCGCGCTGATCGTACTGATCCGTTACGTGTACGTGTACTTCCGCGACCGTAACAAAACGAAGAAGAGATTCCAAGAATGATATTAAACGAACAAGAGATCATTAACGCGATCTGTACGCATATGGCCGAACGCAAAGGCGTTCAACCGGCGCAAGTTAACGTTCAGCTGGAATGGGACGAGAGTCTCGGATTTTCCGCTGAGGTTACGATTGACGGCCGTTCCCAATATATCGTCGAAGCGAATATGCTGGAAGCGATCGAGCGGTACATGCTCAGCCATTTCGACCGCCGCGTATTCCGCAGTGATCTGGAGCTCGACGTAGAAGACGAAATGTTCTGCAGAATTAAAGAGTAGCCGCCAGCCGGCTGAAGTGGTTGACGCCCCGATTCATCGGGGCGTTTTTCGCGCTTTCTCTTCTTTTTTGAAATCTCGCAACTATTTCCGTTTTGCGGCGTCTGATATAGTGCGAGATTGCTAGAGAAAGAGGTCGAGAGATGACAGGGAAAAGATGGATTGCCGCCTTGCTCGTGTCGGTTTTTATGCTGGCTGCTCCTTTTACGGCCGGCGCCGCCCCGAACAAGACGACGAAGTACCGCGTGTATCAGAACGAAGCCGCATTATCCGAGTTTTCCGATCTGAAGCAAGCGATCGCTTACGCCAACTGGTTCACCCACAGCTACGTCGAGGAAATCGAGACGAGGAACTGGGTCCACCACACGTACCCGCGTTACAAACTTTATCAGTATGACGTATCGCTCCCCGGTTGGGAGTTCGCTACGCTGGAGCAGGCCAAAGCCGTTGCCCAGTATTACGGCCACGCGTCGATCCGCGATATGCAGTCCACCGGCTGGGTGTGGAACAACTACCCGCGCTACCGGCTGTACCAGGGCGGGATTACGCTCGACACTTGGGAGTTCGCCAATTTGAACGATGCGATCAAGGAAGCGACGTATTACTTGAACGCTCACGTCATCGATCTGGAGACGAACCAATGGGTATGGGACAACCTCTCGGCCGCCGACAAGCAGAAAGCCAGAGAAGGAGCCGCCGTTTACCAAGTGTACCAGAAGGGGCAAACGAAGGAAGAATGGAAGTTTGCTTATTTGGAAGACGCCGTGAACGAATCGTTGAAATGGTCCAACTCGATCGTCGTCGACAACTCGAACGGCAAAAAAACCGTCTATTCGAACGAAAGCAAATACAAAGTGTACCAAGGCAATAATCTGATCAACGAATTCGTCAGCATCAACGATGCGATTTATTATGCCCAATGGTTTTTACATATTTCCATTAAGACGGACGGCAAAGAAATTTGGAATAATTATCCATACTATCAAGTCTATCAAAGCAACGAGAAGGTTGCGGAATTCAAGACGATCGGCGAAGCGCTCCAATATGCGCAGTGGTACAAAAACATTTCGATCCGGACGTACCATGGGGACCGCATCTGGAACAATTTCCGCAAGCTGCTGTTCTGGGGCTGGAACGGCTCCTCGGCTGCCGACACGATCAAGAAGCAAGTGCAGACGACCGCAGGACTCGATGTCGATTCTCCGACCTGGTTCCAACTGGAGGATGCGGACGGGAACTTGAAAGATATGTCGAACAAGGAAAGCGTCGCCTGGCTGAAAAGTCAAGGCCATGAAGTCCATCCGCTCGTAGCCAATCAGTTTAATTCGACGCTGACGACCCAATTTCTTGCGAATCCGGCCGCCCAGCAGAAGTTCATTGCCGCTCTTGTGGGCCGCTCCTCCGATTTGGGCGTGGATGGGATCAACGTCGATTTCGAGAATTTGTCCGGCAAAGACCGCAAAGCTTTCACAGCCTTTATCGAATCGCTTACGGCTGCGGCTCACGCCAAAGGATTAAAAATCTCGATCGACTTGCCCCGAGGCAGCGTCAAATGGAACCATCAAACCGCCTTCGACCACGAGAAGCTTGGAAGCATCGTCGATTACATCATTACAATGACCTACGACCATCATTACTCCGGCAGCGACAAGCCGGGCTCCGTAGCGGGACTCGCCTGGGTCGAGGAAGGTGTGAAGGAGTTTCTCGAATACGGGATTCCGCGGGATAAGCTGATGATGGGCATTCCGTTTTATGTGAGAGAATGGAAAATCAACTCCGCTACCGGAGCGCTCGAGAGCAATCGTGCCATCTATATGAAAGATCTGCCCGCTCTCATCGAATCCAAAAAAGCCGTGTCCGTTTGGGACTCGCAATTCGGCCAGTATAAGGTTGAATATACCGAAGGTGAATACAAATACGTATTTTGGCTGGAAAACGAAGAAACCGTCAAAGCCCGCGTAGAGATCGCCAAAAAGTACGATCTCGCCGGAGTGGCCGCCTGGCGATTGGGGTACGAGACGACCGATGTCTGGAATGCGATTTTGCCGCAAAAATAAAAAAGAGGCACGCGTACCGCAATTCAGCTATGGGGATCATCCAAAAGTGCCTGCACGATAGGGCGTGTCCCCATTTCCAATCGAAAGAACCTCAAATTCCATTGTTACGTGGAAGCTGAGGTTCTTTTTATCGAGGACTACCGAGTTGAAGCAGCGCCAAAATCGCAAGCGACTTTTGACGCAGCCCCTTTTCCCCGCTGCAATTTTTGGCATTGTTTGACTGCACTTTTGGCGTACTTGCCGGGTGCGCCCGATATATACTCAATACAAATACCCCCGAGCGGGGCATGGAGGTATGAACCATGTACAGTTGCAGACCCGCAGTGCCTGCCGATTATCCGGCAATCTGTTCGTTACCGCAAACCGAAGAAGAGCTGTTTTTCATGTTCCCTTCCGCGGCTTACCCGCTTACTCCGGAGCAGCTCGATGCGGCCGTGAGAATGCGCTGGCGGCCGACCGTCGTCACGATTGACGGCGTTATTGTTGGATTCGCCAACTTTTACGGCTGGGAGGAAGGCCGTCACTGCCATCTCGGCAACGTCATCGTAGCGGCGGAGCACCGGGGTACCGAGGCGGCGGGCTGCCTCATCCGCACGATGATCGACAAAGCGCGAGATGAATTGAACGTGCCGAGGCTGCTGCTCGTCTGCCATCATACGAACCCTCGCGCAATCTTGTTTTATGACAAGCTCGGCTTTGCCCCGTACGGGTTCAAACGCATGAAGAACCCCCAGGGCGTGACGATCGTGGGCATTTTGATGGGGATGGATCTGGCTTCGGGAGACGATGGGCAGAAGTAAAAGAGATCCGCTCCGCGTGCTGTTATCAGCGTGCAGAGCGGATTTTTGTATCATGTAGAGTATTGATTAAGCTTACCTAACCGCAGAGAAACTTAGGTCGGGTCGTTCAGCTGTTAGACGTCAGGCGGTTACCAGTCTTCCGCGACTCCGTCCAGCGAAGCTTCCAGCTCCTCCAGATCGCCTGTCGGGGATTGGCAAGAAAAGCCTTCGCACACGTAAGCCGTAGCCCGGCCGCCAAGCGCCCTTTTGTCCGCAACGAGCGGGATCGCCGCCCTCACTCGCTCACCATCCTCTCCGTCCGGGATAAGAATGATGATCGCATGTGGCAAAAACGGCTTCTGTACCGCTTCCAGCATCCGCTTCGTATCGTCCCGCGCCGGATCGCCGGCAATGACGATCTCCATCGGAGGGGCTGCCGCAAAGTCCAGGGCGGTCAGCAGCATCGAATGTCCGCCCGGGTAACGGTCGGCCGCTCCGGCGAACGTCTGCAGCAGCTCGTCGGCTTTTTGAGACAGGACGGCGTCGTAGACGTATTTGGACAAGCGCTGCAAACTGTAGGCGGCGACGGAGTTGCCGGACGGCATCGCGCCGTCGTACGTTTCCTTCATTCGCATGAGCAACTGCTCGGCGTCGTGCCCGTAGAAAAACAACCCGCCCTTCTCCCGGTCCCCGAACAGCTCCAGCATGTCGTGGGCGAGCCCCGAAGCTTTGTGCAAGTAATCCGGGTCGAACGTCGCTTCATACAGCTCGAGGAGCCCCCAGATCAGAAACGCATAATCGTCGACATAACCCGGATAAGCCGCTTCCCCGTCTCTGTACCTCGCCAGCAGCCTTCCGTCTTCCCGGCGGAGCTTGGACCCTAAGAACGACTCGGCTTTTTGCGCGGCATCCCGGTAAGCCGGGCGGTTCAGTGCCTTGGCCCCCTTTGCTAGCGCCGCAATCATCAGTCCGTTCCAGGACGTCAATATTTTATCGTCCTTGTGCGGATGAATCCGCTTCTCGCGATGGTCGAACAGCTTGCGCCGCCATTCGTCCACCCGGCCTTCCAGGTCGGAGACGCCGATGTTTTTCCGGTGTGCGAACGAATCCGGCATTTGCGTAATCCAATTGGGACTATTCGCTCCTTCAAAGTTGCCCTCGGCCGTAATATCGAACAGCTCGCAAAACAACTCCCCGTCTTCGGCACCGAGCACTTCAGCGATCTCCTCCGGCTTCCACACGTAAAACTTGCCCTCGCGCCCTTCCGAATCGGCATCCTCCGCGGAATAAAAACCGCCCTCCGAATCGGTCATATCCCGCAGCACATACGTAAAAATCTGCTCTGCGACCTCGGCGTACCGGCGGTTGCCGGTCACTTGGTACGCTTCCAGGTAAGCGATCGCCAGGAGCGCGTTGTCGTACAGCATTTTCTCAAAGTGCGGGACCAGCCAGCGCTCGTCCGTCGAGTAACGGGCAAATCCGTAGCCGATGTGATCGTACATCCCGCCGCGGTGCATCGCGTCGAGCGTCTTCACGACCATGTCGAGCGCCCGCTTCTCGCCCGTCCGCTTGTAATACCGCAGCAGCAGCGACAAGTTATGAGCAGCCGGGAATTTCGGAGCGGTGCCGAACCCGCCATACGTCTCGTCGAACGTCTGCGTATAATGCTGGAACGCCTTGTCCAGCGTCTGCTCGTTCAACTCGCCCTGCAAATTGGAAAGCATCCGCGCTTTCGTCTCCTCAACGATCTGCTCCCCGATCTCCTCCACCCGGGTGCGATCCTCCCGCCACTTGTCCGCAAGCTGCGGCAGCAGATCCATCAGACCGTACCGGTTGTACTTGCGGTTTTTGGGGTAATACGTCCCGGCAAAAAACGGTTTCTTGTCCGGCGTCATGATCACCGTCAACGGCCACCCGCCCTGCCCGGTCATCGCCTGACAAACGGACATGTACAAGTGATCGACATCGGGCCTCTCCTCGCGGTCTACTTTGACTGCTATGTAATGCTCGTTCAGGATCGAAGCGACTTCTTCGTCTTCGAACGATTCTTGCTCCATGACGTGACACCAATGGCAAGTTGAATAGCCGATGGATAAGAAAACAGGCTTGTTGTCGCGCCTTGCGATCTCGAAAGCTTCTTCACACCAAGGGTACCATTTTACCGGGTTGTACGCGTGCTGGAGCAGGTATGGCGATTTTTCGGCGATCAGCCGATTAGACTTATGCTTCATGGGCAAGTGGGTCACTCCGTCCTTTCTGGTATTCTCTTATCATATTCGATAAACCGCTTCAAAGCCATTCTCGACGCTACTGCCCCCTCTTGTCCCCTTCATCAAACTTTTTCTTGAAATCCCCCGCAGATTCTCCGATAATACGTTGTGTCGTTGTTCTTGTCTGATTCCAATTACCCATAAATCCAAATCATAATCTCCACTTCCCCGTCATCCGACAAAACCATTATGACGCACACAAACCCAGATCAGGAGATACCCTCATGAAATTCGCCGTTTCCTTGTTTTTAATGCTGTTCATTTGGTGTCAGGCACCGCTATCGGTAACGACTACGGCCACAGTCGCGATTGAGACGGCCGCTTCGACGGATACACAAAACCTGCAGCAATGGCACCCGAGCGAAGACGGGATCGTCGCTTTGAGCGGACCTTGGGAGTTTTACTGGAACCGCCTGCTGGAACCCGGCGACTTTGCAGGGGGATTGCCTGAACAGCCGCTGACCGTTTCCGTGCCGGCGGAGTGGAAATCGTACGCGATTGACGGACAAGCTTTGTCTAACGAAGGCTATGCGACCTATCGGATGAAGTTCGTTATATCCGGCGAGACGGGCGGCCGGCCGCTTGGGCTTTATGTCCCGAATATCGCTTCGGCATACCGGCTCTGGATCAACGGCGAGCATCTGGACGGCAATGGGACAGTCGGCACGGATTCAGCAAGCATGATCCCGAGAAGCCATCCGAAGGTGTATTCCTTTGCGCCGCGGCCCGGCGACAACGAACTTGTCATTCAGGTTTCCAACTATGCTCAGCGCACGGGAGGCATCTGGGAGCCCATCGAATTGGGGGAGGCGGAGAAGATTGCTTCGCTGCATCGCAACCGGGTTATGATATGGGCGTTTTTGACCGGATGTCTGCTGGTCATGACGGTGTTCTCGGTGTTCCTCTACTTGTTCCGCAAGCAGGACCGGTCCGCCTTATGGTTTGGCGTAATCTGTCTGGCCATCTGTACGAGGTCTTCCCTGCTGGGCGAATCGTTTGTCTACGTGCTGTTCCCGGGCTTATCCTGGGAATGGGGAGTCAAGTTGGAGTACTTGTCGGAAATCGCCACCATTCTCAGCTTGGCCGCCTTTGTAAATCAGCAGTATCCGCAGGAAGCGATGGTGCGCCTGTTCCGTTTTTTTGCAACCGCCTTGGCTGTATTCGGGTTGTTTGTACTCATTACGCCAGCGCGGGTGTATACCCATTTCATGCTGCCCTACGTGATCGTTTTGCTGCTTCCCGTTTTTCTGTATGTGATGTACGTTTATATTCGTGCCGCCCTTCGCCATAGAACCGGATCACGAACGAACGTCATCGGCTTTTTAGGCTTTTTCGCCTCCGTTATCCACGAAATGATGTACTATACCGGTCTCGTACCGTTCGGGGGGCTAGTTTCGTTCGGCTTGCTGTTTTTTTTGCTGACCCAGCTGTTGAACTTATCGCTGCTGTTCACAAGGGCCATCACCCGGTCGGAACTGTTGTCGGTCGAGCTGAACAAGGTGATCGAATCGCAGGAAGAAACGATCCGGCAGCGAACCTCCGATCTGCAGTCCTTAAATCTGCAACTGGAGCAAGGCAACCGGGAACTGAGCCGGATCGAAAACGTACGCAGCGCGCTGCTGGCGGAAGTTTACCACGATTTGTCGACTCCCATCACCGCTATAAGAGGGTTCTCCAAAGCGATTCATACGGCGGTCATCCCGCAGGAGGAAGCTCCTGCATACGCCGGTCGCATCTACGAACGCAGTCTGATGCTGGAGAAGCTGATCGACAACGTCCTTGAGTTAAGCCAATTGAATACCGGAGAAACTCAGTTTCAATTTGTGGAAGTGCCGCTACTGCCGTTATTGCGCCAATGGAGTCACCGGTATGCAGCCGAAGCAAGCGCGCAGGGAGTTCGTTTGATATGGGAAGAACCGGATCTCCCGCTTCCCCCCGGTCAGGAGCCGCTCGCGGTTCTGGACCTGTTCCGGTTCGAACGGGTATTCGCCAATTTGATCTCCAATGCGGTGAAATACACACCGGACGACGGCCGCATTCGAGTGTGGACCGAATTCGCGCCTGCCGCCGATCCGGATCACGGGCTTGTCGTCGTCATCCATGTGGCCGATTCGGGCATAGGCATTCCGGAGGAGGCGCTGCCCCATATTTTCAAACGCCGCTACCGGGTCCCCGGCATTCACCAAACGAAGGCCGGAAGCGGTCTCGGACTGGCGATCTGCAAGGAAATCGTGGCGCGGCATCAAGGAGAGATCGGCGTCAAGAGCATAATCGGCGAAGGAAGCGACTTCTATATCACGCTCCCCGCCCATGCCTGCGCTTCGAAGGCCGGCGCCGAAGCTTATGCCGAAGGAGGATACGATGGAGACGACGATTCTGCTGATTGAAGACGATCCCGATATCTGCGAGCTGGTAGCCCTTTATTTGCGTAAAGAAGGATTCCGAATCGACATCGCCGCGAATGCGGAGCAAGGGCTGAATCTGTTCCAGCGCACGCCCTACGATATGCTTATTACAGATATCATGCTGCCGGGTATGGACGGTATGAAGCTCGTGCAGACGGTTCGCGACCGCTCGGACTTGCCGATTATTTTTATAACAAGCAAAAAAGAGCCGCGGGATATCGTGGCCGGATTAAATCTAGGCGGGGACGATTATGTAACGAAGCCGTTCGAACCGGAGGTGCTCGTTGCCCGCGTACAGGCCGGGCTGCGCCGCCAGCGCTCGACCGGAGGGAAACCCGGCGGCCTAGCGGACGACATCTGGAAGGACGGATGGCTTACCATCCGCAAAAAGCGGCTGGAGGTGTTCGTCGACAACAAGCCGGTATCGATCCCGGCGAAGGAGCTTCAACTGCTGCTGCATCTGCTGGAGCATCCCAGACAAGTGTTCAGCGTTAATCAGCTCTACGAGACCATATGGGGCTGGGACGGCACCAGCGACGACCGGACCGTCATGGTCCATATCCATAATCTCCGCAAAAAAATTGAAAAAGACCCGGCTCATCCCCGATACATCGTGACGATCCGCGGTTTCGGCTACAAATTTGGCGTCGAGCCCTGACCGATGCGGATGATTCTAAACGGGTCAACGATCCAGCCGCCTTGAAGCGGATAAACGAAAAAGCCCCACAGCTGTATGCAACATACGGCTCGGGGCTTCTTTTGCCCTGCTGACCTGATTCTGTTGAAAATATTCCACTTACGGGCGAATCGTCACTTTCTTCACGATCGGTCTTGAGCTTACTTTCAAGTCTCCGCCCTTCACGTCCTTGAGCTGCTGCTCGGACATTTCCTGCGACAAATCGGTAAGCTCGACGGATTCTGCTTCGCCGGGCTGCTTGTTTTTTTGTTCAGTCATTTCCAATACCTCCCTCCTCGTGATGGGTGTATTATACAACGGCAAGTTTAAGTTCCGTTAAAGTCCAGAAAAATAAAGAAATCGCCTTCATACGGCTCTGCGTGCTAGAATACTCTCAGAACGAACGAACAAACGAGGAATGAAACGTTGACTACAGCACCCTTAACAGCACTCCGCATCCATCATAAAACCATGAGCTTGAAACAGCTTCTCCAGCGGCTGCGAATCGATCCGTCACTGGCGGAGATCGGCCGCTGCAAGCACGATCTGATTATCGAATGCTGGGCCGAAACGTTAGGGCTGACGGCTGACCGTACCGAACTGCAAACGGCAGTTAACCGGTTCCGCCGTTCGAACGGGTTATATACGGCGGCTCAGGCAACCGAATGGCTGGAGCTTCGGGGGATGACGTTGGACGACCTGCTCTCTCTGCTGAAGCCGCAAGTGCTTCGGGAAGCTTTGGTCCGGCATACCGTAGATGAGGATGAAGTCCGGCGGCGCTTCCTGGAGGTCGGCCACACATACGACCGTGCCGAGATTTCCACGATTGTGACGAGCGGGTACGGAGCAGCCCAGGAGCTTCGGTTCCGCGTGGAGGAGGGCGCCGATTTTCACTCGCTTGCGCGCGAGTATTCTTCGGAAGCGTCCACAGCCAAATCCGGAGGTTACGCCGGTTTCGTAAGCCGGGAAGACTTGGAACCGGAAACGGCAGCGGCCGTATTTAACGCTTCCGCAGGAGCGCTGCTTGGCCCGTTCGAGCATAGACACGGGTACAGCCTTTTTTGGGTGGAAGCGATCTATCCCGGGGAGCTTAACGAGACGGTGGCAGGCCAAATACGGGAACAGCTTTTTCAATATAAGCTGGATTCCTATGAGCGTACGCTCGATATTCATGAAGACGTATGGAGCTTGGGTGAGGGATGGGGCACGTGAACGAAAACGGTATTCAAGTTTTGAATCGACACCCGCTGTTCGATGTATTTACAGACGAAGAGAAGCAGGTGCTTGCGGGCCAATTTCAGTTGGAAACCTTCGCGATGGGGGAAACGATTCTGGAACGGGACCATCCTCCGGAAGCCTTCTATCTAATAGTAACCGGCAATGCGAGAAAAATCGGAACGAACATTGCAGGCAAAGAAACGAATCTGGGCTTGCTGCAGCCCGGGGAGCATTTCGGCGAACAACGTCTGCTGGGCTCCGAGACGGCCCCGCCCGTTACGATTCGCGCCTCCACCCCGCTGGAGGTGCTGCGGCTCGACCGCCGTCCGTTCCAGCAGATGGTTGCCCGGCACCCCGCCATCGACAACTATTTCAGGCAATATATTTCCTCGGACATCATCCGTACGTTCCTGAAAAGCAATACGGTCCTTTCTCATATCGACCATGCAACGCTTCGTTCGCTGCTGGACCGGCTGGAGGTCCGCCATTACGAGCCCGAAGCCTGCCTCGTTCTCGAAGGGGAAGCCGGAGACGCCTTCTATATAATGAAGAGCGGGTCTGCACTAGTCGAGAAAGGGCCGGAGGCGACAATTGTCAACCGGCTGTACCCCGGGGATTTTTTCGGAGAGCTTGCCTTGTTGACGGGCGAAGCGCGCAAAGCGACGATCCGGGCTGCCGAGGCCGTAACCGTTTTCCGCCTTGCGAAAACGGAATTTGACGAGCTGATCCTCAAACACCCGGTCATCCTGGAAGCGATACGTTCGATTTCTTCCCACTATACGACGCAAGCGATGACGATGATCGATAATCCGGAGAAGGCCAAACCCGGGACGGCACTCCCGAGCGGGGCCGATCCGTCGGACGATCTGTCCGAGCCTTTCGCCGGATTAACCGGTAAACCGTGGAAATGGTGGTCAAACCGGATGAAATATCCGGTGCTTATGCAGCAAAGCGAGATGGATTGCGGACCTTCGTGTCTTACGATGATCTGCCGGTATTACGGATTACGCGCAAGCATCAACCGGATGCGCGAACGCTGCAACATAGGCGCGGAAGGAACATCCATGCTCGGGTTGATCGAAACGTTGGAATCGATCGGTTTCTCGGCCAAAGGACTGCATACGTCTGCCAGTCTCCTGCATGAGCTGACGACTCCGTTCATCGCACATTGGGACGGCAACCATTATATCGTCGTTTACGAAGTAAACGAGCGCAGCCTCATTGTAGCCGATCCGGCTCTGGGCTACCTCAACACCGTCTCTTCGGACACCTTCGGCAAGCATTGGACCGGCTTCGTTATCGACGTGCAGCCCGCCGGGCCGCTCACACCGCTGAACGACAAGGAGATGTTGTGGAAACGCTATCTCGGCTATGCTTCCCCTTCCCGGAAGCTGCTCGTATCTGCATTGGGGTTATCCGCAGCGATCGAGCTGGTGTTCCTCACCTTTCCGGTTGTCACACAGCAAATCTTTGACCGGGTGTTACAGGCGGACAATTGGCCGCTGCTTCATATTTTTGCGGCAGCTATGCTGGCGCTTGTCTGCTTGAATACCGCCGGCATCGCCATCCGTCAGATCTTGATCGGACGGCTTGCATTTGCGATCGATCGCGCGATGCTGGACAGCTTTTACCGGCAACTCTTCCGGCTTCCTTATTCCTATTTCACGAAACGGACGTCGGGCGACATCCTGACACGCGTGCAAGAGAACGAAAAGATTCGCCGATTGATGACGGACCATGCGATCGAGCTGCTGCTGGATCTGTTGACCTTGCTGGTATACGGAGCATTGATGGCGTATTACCATATCGGTCTGGCCATCCTCTCCTTTGTATTTTTGCCGCTGTACATCGGTCTCTACGCTTATCTTCTGCCCAAAATTCGCCGCAATCTCCGCAAACAGCTCATCGCCGAAGGCGAATCCCAGACGCAGATTGTGGAGGCGGTGCACGCGATCGCGACCGTCAAAGGATTATCGATGGAACGGACCATTCGCGGAAAGCTGATGAACAAGCTGGGAAGCTTGTTTGTACTGCGGCTCCAGGGCAACCGCCTGGAGGCCGCCGCCAAAGCGGCCGGATCGGGCCTTCGCTCGTTAAGTCATGTGGCGCTGCTGTATTTCGGCTCCATGTTCGTCTTGGAAGATCAGTTGAGTGTTGGCGCTCTGGTGGCGTACACCGTTCTGTTCACTTCCTTTATGTTCGCTTTGGAAATGATCTCGCAGCGGTTCGGGGAGCTTGCGGAAGCGCGCATCTCGATGGAACGGCTGAACGATGTGTATGAAGCGACCCCCGAACACCCGCAGCCGGACAACATGCGATTGCTTCCGTCCATTCAAGGCCACGTTCGTTTCGATAACGTATCGTTCCGGTACTACCGGGGCGGGAAGATGGTGCTGCAAAACCTCGACCTGGAGCTGAAACCCGGACAAACGGTCGCGCTTGTCGGGCGGAGCGGCTCGGGAAAATCGACGATTGCCCAGCTGCTGCTCAAGCTTCTGGAGCCGTCGGGCGGAGCTATCTATGTCGACGGTTATCCGCTGCGAGACGTGCACGCCGCTTCCATCCGCAAGCAGATCGGCGTCGTTCAGCAGGAAACGGTGCTGTTTCGCGGCTCGGTGCGGGAAAATATCGCCATGAGCGGCGAGGAAGTCGACTATGAAGATATCGAGCGGGCTGCCCGGCTGGCGGGGGCGCATGAGTTCATCGAAGCTTTGCCGCTCGGCTACGAGACGATTGTCGGCGAAGGCGGCATCCGGCTGTCAGGCGGTCAGCGCCAGCGGATCGTCATCGCGCGCGCCCTCGTCCGCAATCCGCGGATTCTCGTCTTCGACGAAGCGACAAGCGCTCTCGATACGGAATCGGAGCGAATCATTCAGCACAATATGGGCGAGATGCTGCGAGGCCGCACGACGCTAATCATCGCACACCGGCTGAGCACGATCCGCCATGCGGATCTGATCGTCGTGCTTGACCAAGGCGCCATTGTCGAGAGCGGTACGCACGAGCAGCTTGTCCGGCACCAAGGCTTCTACCATCACCTGCTCCAGCAGCAGGGGGTGTAGAACATGGCGCGCTCGCCAGCCGGCATGGAGACAAGACGTAAAAAGCCCTTTCCATAGGCAAGACTGCCAAGATGATTTAACTTTTAAAGACGCAAAAGACCGTTTGAAGCCCGCGAAATGGCTCCAGACGGTCTTTTCGCATTCAGCCGTGATCGGCAGAACCGTTCGGTTCTCGCTTTTTTTCCCTCGCTAAAAATACCGCGACATTCGATAGTGCTTCAAAAACCGAAATGTAGATCACAAAAATATTCAATGTACTAACGCTGAACGCTTCAAGATAGCCATAGTCTTTCTTACATGCCTTATACTCTTCGAATGTCGAAACGAGGTCCAGGCAATCGAAGCTTTCCAGCGAAAAATGAAATAAAAGGGTTAGTAAAGCAATTATGGAATAAAAAACGAATTTACTCAAAGGATAAAAAACTTTAACTGACATCAGCACAGAACAAAAAAGGACAAGAGCAAAAAGATCCGTTGCCACAACAAGAACGAACTTGATGATTTCAGCTGCCGCTGCTGTGGATAAGTCCGGTCGTTGGGTAAGTATGTGATGCAGCATAAGCTGTGCTGCGAAGCCCATAATAAAAACTCTAGTATAATGAAAATACTTGATAAAATAAAACAAGACCATTAACACCGCAATTACGATTTTGGCAATTACAATTTCCTTTGCTGCATCAAAATCCGCAAATCCAATAATTCCAAACGAATAAATGATTAAAATCAGTTTGAGGACGTCGTCCATAAAACGACAAAATGCTGTTCTCCTAAAGTTACTAAAAATTTCTCTAAGTCGCTCCAAACCATTTCCCACCTATCTTTCCTTTTTTTATATTATCGGTGGGAACCTTCAAGTTTTTAATAGTTTTACTGCATTAAACGTTTTACAAGGCAAAACTGCAGCTTCCGAATTCAACCCGGAAGTAACACTTCCGATATCTGTTTCCCGCGGCCGACACGTCAGGAGAACCTCCCTGTTTCCAAACCGAAAGGACCTCACATTCCACGATAGACGCGGAGAATGAGGTCCTTCTTCTCAAGAAAATCGGTTCGAAGCAGGGCTGAAAATTCGAACAATGCCTGTTGGGCTAGCCTCTTTTCTGTCGCAGCCGCCTCTCTTACGCCAGCTTCTGGCCGCAATTGCCGCAGAAGTTCGCCCCTTCGTTTTTCGTGCCGCAGTTCGGACAGAAGTTCGGCTTTTGGCCGCTTCCGGAAGAAGAGGGAGCAGAATTCCCCCCTGTCTGCGGCTTCTGGTTTTGATTCATATTTTTCATCATTTCATTCGCCATGTTCATGCCCATCATCATACCGGCCATATCCGCAGCGGCTCCTCCGCCTTTCACGTTGCCCGAGGCGATGCCGTCCGTCATGGAAATCTGCTGATATTTTTGCAAATTGCCGACCATCTCGTGGGAAGCCGTCTTCGCAATCATATCCTGAATTTCTTTCGGATAATTAAAGCTCATCACGTTAAAACCCGTGATCGTCATGCCGATATCCAACACCTGCATATCCAGATCTTCGCGGATGCCCTTGGCAATATCGAACGCATTTGCCTGCAGGTTGAACATATCTTTGCCTTCCCGGCTGATCCACTTCATCAGCAGCTGGTCCAGTACGGATGTGATCCGGATTTTGACATCTTCCACGAGATAGCTGTTTTTGACCCCGGCCACCTTATCGATTAGCGTCACATAGTCGTTTACTTTAAAGTTAAACGTGCCGTTGGCGCGAATCGGCATGCCGCCCGGAAGCTGGGGAGTCGGGATCATTACCGGATTTTGCGTCCCCCATTTCACGGTAAATTCCTTCGTATTGACGAACAGCACTTCCACCCGCATCCCGCTGTTAAAGCCGAACTTGAACCCTTTTAAAGTCGACAGAAAAGGGATGATCTGCGAAGCGACGTTGTACTCCCCTTCATCTTCGAAGATTCCTTCGATTTTGCCGTTATGAAGGAAGATCGCGTCTTGACCGGGACGTATGATCAGCTTGCTGCCCTTTTTGATTTCCCGGTTGCTCCACTTCCAGAAAATCATATCCTCGCGAAACTCTTCCCATTCCACCACATTTGCAAACTGGTTGCTAAAAAACACCATCGCCGTTCCATCTCCTTCAAGTTAAAATGATCCTCTGCTACCGCTATGCGAATGGCCGCCTCCGGTAGTTCCACCGCCTCCGCCTCCGCCCGAGCCGCCGCTTTTCTTCTCGATTTTCTGTCTCGTTGTCGTCGTATGGAGGTACCGGTCGTTTTTATCCAGAATAGCCGAGGTGCCGGCATCCTCATACGTTTGCCGGGTTACGGTAATGCGGCCGCCTGAATGATAAGCCATCATCCCCACGATGATTCCCGCCAGAACAAGCGACACCGTCAACTGAAACCAGAACTGAAACAAGATGTTGTCCGGATTCACGCCCGGCTGGTATCCCATATAGTGATGAGCTGTCTTTATAAACGTCTCGAAAGCAAGCTCATAATCGCCGCTCGTCAAATCCGGGGTAATCTTGGTGCGTATTTTCGTCAGCCGGCCGTCGTCCAAATATTCCTTCGCTTTATAAAAACCGGCCAGATACACTTCGCGATTGCGCATATCCAGCATCAAAATGGCTGCATTGCCGTGAGGCTTGTCGTAACCGGGCGCATGCTGATCGTAAAAGTTCTGCGTCATCTTCTTTACGTCGCCGTTTTCAGCGTTTTTGGAGGTGACGATCAGAAAGTCGGTCTCTCTCTCGGCTCCGTATACGCTCGCCAGCTCCGTCAGTTTGCCGATTTGTTCCGGGTTCAGCAGCCCGGCTTCGTCATAGATCAATTGCTTCTGAACCTGCGCGGCCGCTTCGCCCGGTACCGCCACCAGAGCAAACGCCGCGAACAAGGCGAGGAACATCAGGACGAACGCTGACGCTTTATTCCTGTTCACCAGAATCCCCCTCCCATCGACCAGGAGATCAGCTTCAGGGACAGCAGAGAAATCCCGGATATGCCGGCAAACCAGGCGGTCACTTTCGCCTTGCTGATCGGCGGCTTGCCGACGACTTTGCCGGTCTGCCCGTTCATCGCAAACGTATGCTCCAGCTTGTTGTAATCGTAATGGACAACCCATACCGGAAGCAGCACATAGTCGGCACGGACCGACCGGGTATCGATCTGCTTGTTCGTATAGTTCACGCTCGAATATCCGCTCATCGTGGACTGTATGTAAGCATCGATATAAGAACTGATTTTTTCTTTAACCCGCGGGAACAGCTCCTTATCGGTATAGCTGTACTTTTCCGCAATATAACCGGCAAGATACGGCGTTTTAAACGATTTCAGCTGATTGTACGGGAACGGCTCCAATTTATCCATCAGCTCGTCATTCATTTTCGCCGCGGCGTCGATCGGCACTTTCACGTAATTCAGCCGGATGTTCCGGTACACGTCGAAATGCGACGTTTCCGTAATATGGTAGTCGCCTCGGGTATAGCTTTTTACTTTGGTCGCTTTCGCCCGGACCTCGATTTGATTATTCAAATCGTACAGCCAAAACGGCACATAAATGCCGGTGATCCCTTTGATCCGATCCGCCGTCATAAACCCTTTCGGCGTCAGCAGCCCGTTTCGGCACCATTTCCGGAACGTGGTCATCGCTTCTTCCTTGCTGATCGCAAACGGAATGACCTGGGCCGGAGCGAGCTTGCCGGTTAACCGGTCGCCAAGCACGACGCCGGAGCCGCAAAAGCTGCATGTCGTAGCGGCCGTCTCCGCTTCCGTCAAGATGACGGCGCCGCAGCTGTTGCAGTGATATTCTTGGGCCTCGTCTCCGGCAAACGTCGGATTCACCGAAGCAAGAGGATCGGGCAGCGTCTCAATATTGTCTTGCCGGCCGCAGCTGTGACAGGACAACATCCCGGATTCGCTGTCATACACCATGCCGCTGCCGCAGTTAGGGCACTTGTAGTCGATTACCTGCATCTGTTCACCTCATGCGCGAAGAGCTGTTACTCGTTCGGCTTTTTATTCTCCTTGATGACGGCCCGTTCCTCTTCCGCCTTCGTGCTTGTGCCCGTCTGTTTCTCGAACTCGGCGAACAGCTCGTCGATATCTTCCTTCTTCTCCCCTCGGAGCTCGGCAATCGCCATAGCTTCATAGTACGCGCTGTTGACCTGATCTTCCAGCTTATCGAATACCGAATCGTTGCGGCCTTTTACCGGCGACCCTGCTTCATTCACCTTTTGCTGCGCTTTGGCCGCGGCCATTCTCGTCTTTAATTGGAGACGACGCTGTTCCAGCCCGCTGATGTCGGATTCGAGTTTGTCCTTCATCTGCTTCATGCTTGCCGCGTTCGCAGCCGCCAAGTCGTATGAAACTTGCAGCCGGGCCGATTTCTCGACGAGCGGCGCCTTTTTCTCCAGAAACTTTCTGGCGTCGGCATCGCTGCCGGCTTCCACGGCCTTCTCGGCGTAACGCTGCAGCTTGGCGATTTCGTCCATACACTCGTCGAGCGTACGCTTCGCCCTTCTCTCGTCAGCCAGCACCGAAGCCGTCTCCGCCTTGACCTGACCCAGGTCGATGTGCGCTTGACGCATGAACGCATCCACCGCTTTTTCCGGATCTTCCGACTTCTCCAACAAGGCGTTGATGTTGCTCGCCATAATATCTTTAAATCGTGACAAAATCCCCATATGAGCCTCCTCTGCAAATTCATGTTTTTGTATTATAACTTATATTACTTTGAATGGGGCCAAAAGGATTCATTTTTTACGAAAAGCTTGGGTTCAAGCGCTTCAAACGTAAAAAAACGCCCCTTTCGGCGCGTTTTCTTTTCTCGCATCTCCCTCAATTCCGTAAAACAACCCGCTATCTCGTAAGCCTTAATGTCTATCCAAGCAGAACGGTTCGCATCCGCTGTTAGTGGTGTCGGCTTGAAGTCCAACGTTTTTGAATGCAATTACTGCCCGCTTGATTTCAAATTCGCAATTTCTTTCTCGGCCATTTCCGACGCGGTACGCAACGCCGTGTTCACATCCATTTGACCTTTGCCCAGTTGGTACCATATTTTTTCGAGCTGGTTATTCGTAATCGCTTGATAAGCCGATTGCTGGAACGGTGCGGCCGGTTTGTTACTCGTCAGTGATTTCAGGTTTTTCCCTTGCAGGTTCGGATTGTCGATGCCGAAGGCGTCCTTGACCGCTGGCGTCTTTACGACCGGAAGACCGAGCGCCTGCTTGGAAATGTTCATCTGGTACTCATCGCTCGTCATATAGGCGATGGCCTCGAAGGCATCGTCCTTATGCTTGCTAATGCTCGTTACATAAGCAAGCGTCAGCATCGCTTGCGAGCCTACTCCTCGGAGATGGCTGAACTCCGGCAGCGAAACCATATCCCAGTTCACGTCCTGCTTCGTGGTAGGGATCGTGTAGGCGTACATGGCGGCGACTTTATTGACCAGAAAAGCGTTGCTGACCCCGCGGAAATTCGTTTCCGCAAGTGCGTTTCCCGGAATCTCATAGAACCGATTAAAGTTCCGTACAAACTGCCCCCAGCGGTCGTCGCTGTATAACAACGGCTTATCTGACTTCGGATCGGCAAAGCCGAGCGACATCTGATTCATCCAAGCGATATTGTAAGATTGGGTAAGGAAGCCTCTATATTGCGTCTCCCCTTCCTTTCTGGTCATCGTCTTGGCCAGTTCATACGTTTCATCCCACGTCATCCCGTCCTTCGGATACGGCACGCCGAATTTATCGAACAGATCTTTGTTGTACATGAGAGAAAGAACATTCATTTTAAATGGTAACGCGTAAAGCCCGCCCTTCGAAAGGGCCCTCACCGCATCAACCGTGCTTTGCTCCAATCGGTTTAAATCGAAGTTGTGCTTCTTGACCAATTCCGTCATATCATATTCGAACTTGAAAGGTGTGATCAGCCGATAATGATTCGTGTCCGCATTGAGGATTACGTCGATTGGCTCCTGTGCCGAAATCATATTGGCGAGATGGCCTGCCGGATTAGTATCCGGGGATTGCACATAATTGACCGTGATATGGGGGAATTTTTTTTGTATGGCATTTCCGTATTGCGCCATCCAGTCTTCTTTCAAATCGCCCGAGTTCGGGTTATAAAACGTAAGCGTTACCGGCTCCTTCGGTTTATCAGCCGCCGGCTGCAACGAATCCGAATTTTTACCCTTTTCGCTTTTTCCTCCCGCTTCGCACCCGACCAGAACGAGAACAAACGTCAAGATAAGCCAGACGGCTAATAACTCCCTTTTGTTGTTCACATCTTTCACCCTTTCGTTTTGTATAAACTCCCCAACGTTCCTTGTATTAGCTGTATGATTTCGTTTAATCCCGCACCGAGTACACGGCGTGCCGGCTCGCTCGCACATTTGCTGTCGCGTTTTAAAGCATCTGCGGTCTTGTTCAAAACGTGTCGGCTTGATCCCTGCGACCGGCCTGCCAGTGACGTATTGCTTGCCGCACCCCGTTACCGATCTGCTCGTAGAGTGGCTGCCCCAGGCTTCCTTCCGCCGCCGCTTCGATTTGTTCGTTCATTCGTGCCAGAGCAAGATCCGGATTCGTATACCTCCATAGCTCGTGCCTTTTACCTTCGATTCCCGAGCGCATGTACAGATCTCCGTCCCCCCCTGCCGTAAGGTTGGAAAATTGGCGAGCATTATCCAGAATCGTTACTCGCTTCGTCCTGCCGTCGATACGGAAAAACGTCCCGCGCGCCGTTCCGTATACGTTGCCGTCCTTGCCTACAGCCATGAACGCGTCCGTCCATAACGTACCTGCATAACGGATCGGCACGATCTCGTGCGTTTCCGTTACAGTCCGGGAGTCGGCATTATAAATAAACAGTATTCCTTCATTAAATCCCCATATGTTGCCGTCCGGACCGACAATCAACGACGTTACCGCCTTCTTCCCGGGAACGGGGACGATTTCCGACTCCTTCCGTCCGGCGGCCGCATCCCACACGAACAGCTTGCCTTCCGCCGTCGTCGGAGCGTGCGCGCCGTAAGCGCCCCATACCGATGTGCCCCCATACACTTTTCCGTCCTTATAGGCCAGTGTCACGATGCTTTGGTCCTGTACCAGGTTCCGGTAGGTTTGAAGCGCTTTCGTGGGCAGATCGTAGACGGCGAATGCGCCACCCAATTGGCCATATTGAGGGACGGTCCCCATGAAAACCTTGCCGAGCTCCTTGACCCCAATCATACCAAACGGTCGGTCCTGCAAGCTGTCGGACGGCAGCTTCGCGATTTCGGAAGGATTACCGGTTCCCGGCGGGCTTGATGTGTCGAACATCGCCAAACGCGCTTGAGGATATATCCCGAAATAAAGCACATCCCCGATAGCCGTAATACTTTCTGCTTGGCTAATTCCGAGCGAAGCAGGCTCCATGACGCCGGCTGTCGGATTATAGATGCCAACCCCGCCCTGAGTGCCTGAGGCATATATCTTTCCGTCCTGACCTCCCGCGATCGAACGGATCTCGATCGGCTGTCCCGGTACGTCGATCGTTTGACCGCGCTGCTTGGAGGCCGCAAAATCGTACGTTACCGCGGCATTATAGCCCGCCCAAGCGGATAAAGTATAGGTCGGCGTCTGAGGAGTTCCGGTTTGGATCATTCTTGCGGATTTCCAGCCGTTATATTTGCCGAACCGGAAGACAAGTGCAGTCTGCTTCGAAGAAAAATCGTACTCGTGCACGTATGCGTCGCCAGGTGTAAACAGATACGCCTTCGTTCCGTCCGGCGACGGAATAACGTCGGCCGATACGCCAGAACGCTCATACTCGACTGCCTTAGTCAGTTTATCCATCACAACCAGCTTGGATGTTTTGTTCAGTTGGATAAACAGTTTGCCTCCGATCAGATCGATCCGGTTCGGATATTCCTCGATCGACAAGGACGCGGGCATCCAGTTGACGGATACGGCACCGGTGACCGGATCGAATTCGACCAACTTGTTGCTTGTTCCCGTTCCGACGTAGAACAGCCCGCGTTCAGCATCATAGACAGCCGCCCGTATATATTTCTCGCCCGGTACGAGCGTGCCGAAATTGCGATAGTTGCCGGTTGCGTGATCGTACTCGAACATTTTGCCGCCCGGATAAGTGCCTCCGTAAAGTTTTCCGCCCGGACCGTTCGCCAAGCCGTATAGGTACGTCTCTCCCGCGATCGGCTTTCCGAGCGATACCAATTTGTCGGTACCTGGTACGTAGCGGAACAATTCGGCAGAGCCGGTCGTCCCGATATATACGTTGCCGTCAGTGCCGGTTATCATAGAGGGAGCGCTCGACGTTCCGGGAATTTCGATCACTTTGTCCACCTGAAGCGTAAGCGCGTGAATGGAGACGAATTGGGCCGGAGAACCGTTCACAGAGATACTGATGTAAGGCGTTCCGTCAGGACCGTCAAATGGCGCGCCTCCGACGCCAACGACCCGCTTGAGCGGAGTCCCGAGCATTTCGTAGACGCCCGAAATGACATGGGCTTCAACAGGCTTCGGAGGTGACACCGTTGTACCGAGGGCCAACAGAAAGACAAATAAGCAGGTACCCATCGTTTTGGAACGATACATTAAGGAAGTTCTCCTTTCTGTTCATAGTAGAAGAAGCTTCTTTTTTTCATCAGTCCAATAGCGTGTACCGCCGGAGCCTCGTCTTCCCGTCCGAGAAATAAAGCCGCCCCTCGCGGTCCTCGGCCAGAAAACGCGCTCCATCTTCCACGAGCGTCTCCAAGGATGCGGTTCCCGGTTCGTAACGAAATAAATATTTCCCCTTCACCGTACCGTAAAGAGCGCCGTCTCGGGCAAATTGCAGAGAAGCGTCTCTCCATATCGAATGCTCGCCGTACAGAATGTCCGGAAATAAATGCGCCAAATACACATAGCTCTCTTCCACCGGGTCGAAGGCGAACACGTAGCCTTCCGCCATGCTCCACAGCAATCCGTCGGTTCCGAACGTCAGCGCCGTAATCGCTTTCAATCCGGGTACCGGCATCGGTATTCCTCTCGCTTCCTCCGAGCATGTATCAAAGACGAGCAATTCCGCTTCGGTACGGGCAGGTTTGATGCCGAGCCCTCCCCATACATTCGTTCCTCCGTACAGCTTGCCGCCGCGATGGACAAGCGATACGATACTGAGATCGGGGAGCGGATTGCGATACACTTTGCGCGTGCCGGAACGCGGATCGAAGACGGTGATCGCGCCTCCCAGCTTGCCATAGCCGCATATGGTACCGATGTACAGCACTCCGCCGCCCGCAGTCAGACCGTACGGCCGGTCCTGCTCCTCCGCGGACAAGTTGAACAATAAACGGGGATTGCTTCCGCCGTTTGCCATCGTCCATGGCTGAGTCGGGTCGTACTCAAACAGCTTGGCATACGGATACACGCTGAAGTACATCTTGCCGCCGACCTCGACCATATTTTCAATCTGTCCGACTCCTTTATGCTCGGTAAAAAGTCCGGTGGACGGATCGTATACGGAGGTTCCTCCTACCAGAAAAGCACCTGCATAGATCTGACCGTCGAGGCCCGCGACGACGCATTGCACATTCGTCGGCACACCCGGGATGTCCAAATCGGTTATACGGATCGTCCCCTTTGCCGGGTTGTATTTGAACAGACGGGTTTTCCCCATTCGGCAGCCTACTCCGATCAAGGTCCGTCCGGGGAAAGACGCCTGATCCGCCAATTGCACGAAGCTCAGTTTAAAAGGAGCTATAGTCGTATCGATTCCGAGAGATACCGCTTCTCCGGTCCGGATATCATAACGGTGAAGCGAGCCAGCCGAGGAGACGTAATAAATCGAGCCGTCATACTCCTCGGACACGCCGAGGCTGCCGACGTTCGGCACTTCCCTCACCAGTTCTTCCGCTATCAGGCCGCGGCTGTCGGAAGCCAAGCGGTACACGAGCATCCGGTTGGACGGATTCAGCCGGACGAACAAGCTTCCCCCCTCGATATTCAGATCGTATACGAACTCATCGTTCCTATATGTTTCCGGCAGCAGCTCCCGGATCTGACCGGTTGCATGCTCATAACGTTTCAGACGCGGATGAGAGCCAATTCCAACATAAGTGACCCCGGCTTCCGGCCAATGTGCTAGACTACGCACATAATGCTCGCCCGGCTCAAACGGATGCGGGCCATGGATCTTGAAGCCCCGACCGGGTCTGTATTCGTAAAATGCCGCTCCCGGGTACGTCCCTCCAAACACCGAGTCGTCTCCTACCGGAATCAGAGAGTACCCAAACGTCGTTTCGGGAGTCGGCTTCCCCAGCGTATCGAGTTTTCCGTCTTCCGGAGTATACCGGTACACGTTCCCTTTATTATGTGAAGCGACATATACGCTGCGATCGTTGGCGACGGTCATCGTAAATCCGCCCATCGCATCCGGGAGGCGAATCGCCTCGATCAGCCGTTCCTCGTCCAGATCTACGATGCCAAGCCGGGCATCTTCACCTTGCGAGCCGTCCAGCGACAAGTACATGGTCGTGCGGCCTTCTCCCGATTTCGCGAAAGCGGCGGCGTGGGAAGTGGAGTTATGTACAGGAACTCCCAATTCCTCAAGCGTCCCGGTCCGAGAGACGGCTGGCCTTATAATTTCAACCGGTTCCATAGTGATTCGATTCATCGGAATGCTCTCCTCATTGGTTCGTATCGTCGTACCGGATTACCCTGCCCATCGAGAGTTCCGGCACTGTCTTGTAATTCTCGTAAGCATGTTTCAATGTCTCCTGCATCGTTCCACAGATATTCATATCACAAACGAATCAGATTCAGATACTATATACTAATTGTTCGTTATTGATACGAATCTGATTGAATTATATCGGTATTAAATCTTCGTTGTCAACAAAGAAATTAGACGTTGTCGCCACGATTTTGCTGAACTGAATGATTCAGACGTGAAGGTAAGTGAAGGCAAATGAAAACAAGTGACAATGAATCTGTTTTTATTTATAATTGAGCTTATGATTGTAAATATCGGATAGAACATATTTCAATCAGATACATATCAGAGAATGAGGAGGTACCGGAATGAGCCGGAAAATGAGGCAATCTGAACTGAGATCGAAACTGGACGGCATGATCTCCGGTATCCGGGAACAAATTGCTTGCGGAAAGCTGAATGACGGCGATTTTCTGCCTTCGGAGGTGGAGTTGGCGGAACGGTACGAGATCAGCAAACATTCGGTCAGGAAAGGACTGGACCTGCTTGTCGAGCAGGGCTATGTGTTAAAGGTTCCGAGGATCGGCAATAAAGTGAGTCGGCCTGAACCAAAGCCGGCCGTCGTGCTTCGTCTGGGCTACTATCCTTCCATGTGGAGGCAGGCCGCTTTATCCGAACTTGTAAAACAGTACAGGCAGCGGCATCCGGATATCGGCGTGGAATTGATCCCGATCCCGTTCAAGTTTGACGATCTTCATTTGATGCATCATTATTTGGAATCGGGTCTAATCGACATTGCCATGTTCAACCCGCTCAGCTTCGGGGAGCTCAATGAATCCGGCCGGCTGAAGGAACTTCTCGAACCGCTGGAAACTTCCGAGGATATATATCCGTTTCTGCTTCCGGCGTTCCGTGTCGACGGGTTGCTGCACGCTTTGCCCTTCGCCTTTTCACCCGTCGTACTCGGCTACAATAAAGAACACTTCGCTGAATACGATTTGCCCGAGCCGGACAGCAGTTGGACTTGGAGCGACCTGTTGCGCATTGCAGCGGAAATCTCCAGGAAGCATAAACGGGTCGGCTTCTACTATCATGCACTGTCTGACAACCGTTGGCCAATCTTTCTGCTGCAAAGCGGAGAATCCGCTGCCGAGGGAGAGGCCGGACAAGTCGATTTCTCCGGTCCCGGGATGAGGGAAGCGGTTCGGATGAGCCGGGACATTTTGAATGAGCAAGGCATAACCTCACTTTTGTCCCAAAGCGACGGAGAAGCGGAAGAGCTGTTTCGGGGCGGTAAAATATCGATGATTATGACGACCTATTTCGGTTTGAATTTGTTGAAGGATGCCCCGTTCAGCTTCGATATCGCTCCGCTGCCAGCGCTGCGGACCAACCATACGCTCAATATCGTCGTCGGATTGGCAGTATCCGCCAAATCGGCACAGAAGGAGGCGGCCAGGCACCTGATTAGCGAGCTGATCTCATTGGACTACCAAAGTCTCATCCGTCGCTGGACGCTCAGCATCCCGGCTCTCAAAAAAGCAGCCGAGCGCGGTTTGGCTCCAAACCACCCTGCACCGGCTAACGAACCTTCGAGATTTATGCTGTACCGGGAAATTATTCGCAGTTTCCGTCTTCATTCCGACTTGCGGCTTTCGGCCCATACGCTGAAACGGGTGCGCAGCGAGCTGAAACTGTATTGGGCGGGCGTCACCGATCTGGACGCCTGCTGTA
Source organism: Paenibacillus sp. GYB004 (assembly GCF_036577605.1). NCBI lineage: Bacteria > Bacillati > Bacillota > Bacilli > Caryophanales > Paenibacillaceae > Paenibacillus > Paenibacillus sp. GYB004. Next base: position 10,394 of record NZ_JARBDB010000047.1, on the reverse strand, counting down.
CGGGATTGGAGGACGTGTTGGCGGCCCGGCCCCAAGCGGACATACCGTTCTTTAAGTGATACAAGCACATATCGGTTCCGATTTCCGCTAGGATCTGCTCTGCGGTTCGTTTTCCAACACCGGGATCGTATCCAGTAACTTCTTCAACTCATACGTGAACCGATCTCGGCATCCGCCAGGGTGATCAGCGGTGCCGCATAGCGGCATGATTGTCTTTAACGTTAAAAAAAACGGGCCGCCGCCTATCGGTTTACCGCGGCGGCTTGTTTACAACGAGATTTGAGATAACGGCTACCTTCCTGGACGATGGCGAAGCAAAATCCTTCCTCACAACAAAATGGAATGGATTTTGCGAAATTTGGACGGGTTCATTTTCAAATATTTCGTAAACACCCGACTGAAGTAATACCCATTATCGTAGCCGATGAGGCGGGCGATATGATCGATCGTATAGTCAGTCTGGGTCAGCAGCATCTTCGCTCTTTCCATCCGGACAGAGAACAGGTAGCGGGAAGGAAGCTGACCGAAGACGGTCTGAAATCGTATGGTGAACTGACCCGGCTGCATATGGAACAAGTCGGCAACATCCTGCAGGCGAAGTGGACGGTGAGCGTTCCGGTCGATCCAGTCCTTCGCCTCCTTCATAAGCGGGTCGTGAACGATCTCCTTGTACCGCGCCAACGATTCCATTTCGACGCAGAACAGCATCCACACGTCATTGACGAAGTGGGTTACTCCTCTTCCAGAAGCCCGATTGCTGCTTTTAAAGAAGCTGAGCAGATGCCGGTAGTTGTTGTACAGCCGATCCTGCTCCGGTGTTGTAAACCTGTAGCCGAATAAATGATCCAGCAGACGGATCAGTCCTTCTTCCTCCCCGCTCTCCTGCTCCCGATAAAAAAAATGGATATAGAAAAATGATAACGGCGTCAGCATCTCCCGATGGAATTCAAAATGCGGCGGGCACAATACGATATCGCCAGGACGGCCTTCCCCTTGAGAGCCGCCGATTCGGTATCGAAACGATCCTTCTTCAACCGCGATCATGGTCCATGCGACTCCACGCTCCATGCTGAGAATAAATCTCGGCTTCTCTTTCCAGTGAAATGTGCCTGCCAACGAAATTGGATAGGCAAGAGTCATGTCCGCTTTCCCCCATTTCCAACAGATGAATCGGCGATTTCCAGGCTCTATTCCGGAACCCTCATCGACCCGGAACTCCCTAACGCTTTAGTGAAAATAAACTTTCTGGCGCAACAGTAAAAGAGTATATTTTTTTATAAATTAATATATTTCCTCCTTTTGCGATATCAGTATAATCAACTTGAAAGCGCTTTTCAATATAAAGCGACAGAGCTCGTCGCAGAAGAGGAGAACCAAGGGATGTACCCAACCAGAAATCTTTGACCGATCCGATCACTACGATTCAAACGTGCTGTTTCGAACAGGAAATTCGAATAAAAACGGGGGCTATGCATGGTTAAAACATATACGCTTTCAGCGCTCGCAATTCTGCTTCTCACTACCGCATGCAGCGACGGCCGCAATCCGGAAAATGTTCAAGGCGAGCGGGAAGAACCGCCCAAGCCGTTCACGTTGACCTACTATACCGATTTGAAGCCGGCGGTCATGGAGTTGGAAGCTTCGATTATCCAAAAAAAGTTTCCGCATATTACGGTCAAACCGGTACTCGCAAGCGCAAATTTAAAACCGGAGCATCTGGCTGCTTCCGGGAATATCCCCGATCTGATCTCCTATACGATCGGAACGTTATGGAATTTCCGGGATCACGACCTGCTGACGGACCTGAACCCGTTTATCCAGAAGCACGGGTTCGATATGAACCGGTTTTTGCCCAATGTAAAAGAGTCGATCCAGGCATACTCCGACAAGGGAGAGACTTTATTCATCCCGTATACGTTAAGCACCAACGTGCTCTATTTCAACAAAAACATTTTCAACAAATTCGGCGTTCCATACCCGAAGGACGGGATGACTTGGGATGAGGTATACGACCTGGCCAAAAAAGTGACCCGCACGGACGGAACGGTCAAATATAAAGGATTTCAGTTCCAACATCAAAATCTGACCTGGAAAAACCAGCTCATGCAGCCGCTAATCGATCCGAATACCTTCAAATCGTTGCTCGACAGTCTTGGCTGGAGAAGATGGGTTGAAACGATGGGCGGCTTCCTGCTCATCCCTGGCAACGAAAACGGAGGAACGTTTGAGAAAGCGCAAGACGTCGCCATGTATTCCGGTCCAAACATGCTCGCCACGCTTCCGGAAGCGGCAAAAAACGGACTCGACTGGGATGTTGTTTCCTTGCCGACCTTTACGGGCAACACCAGCGAGGGAACGCAGATGATCTCGCCTTTCTACGGCATTCCTCCAAACGGCAAACATATGGACGAAACGTTCCGGGTCATCGCCTACATGCTGTCGGAAGAGGTTCAGATCTTGAAATCCCGGCGAGGCATGGTACCGATCATCGACAGCCAGGCGGCAGCAAGCCAGTACGGCAAAGATCTGGAAGGAGTCGAAGGCAAAAACCTCGCCGCCTTCTTCCAGGACAAAGTCGGAAAGCCGTTCCGTACGACCAAATACGACGACATCGTCAAAACCGTTATCTACAAAGAACTGCTGCCAAACTACTTCCGAGGCACAAAAGACATTAATACAGCATTCCGCGAAGCCGAAGAAAGCTCGAACAAACAAATCGAAGAGAAGCGCAGATAGGCAATTCCGTCCCATGCTCGAGGGACAACGGATTCACAACGAACCCTGGTTGCATTACGAGGCTGTCGATCAAGTCGGAAATGAGCGGATCGACAGCCTTGAACCAGCCTGATTTCGAGACGGATGCCCCGCCGGCTGACCCGGGCCATCGCAACGCCCGCATCCGTAATTTGAAAGCGCATTTATCTCTAAAAGCAACGTGTTTGTTTATGAAATACAAAAACAATCGGAATCTTGCGCGATGCAGCGCAAGCCATAGCCATGAAAGGAACTGATTGATGAAGCCACCTAAACAATTCCATGCGCCACTTTTAGCGTTATGCTTTTCGTTAGCTGTTTGGACCGGTTCTCCGACCACCGCTTCAGCTGATTCCGCCACAGGGAATTTGCTGAAGAACCCCGGCTTTGAGAACACAAGCGGCCAAGCGGCTGCGAGTTGGTCCGCAATCGGCGGCGATTGGGGCGGAGCGATCCGAACAATCCCCGAGGCGGCCCGTACGGGAAGCTACGGCGTGTCCATCCAGACAAATACGACAAACAAGCCCTGGATTGCCCAGAAAATTCCGGTGGAAGAGGGAGTCACCTATCAGATTGAATCCTGGTTCAAATCAGCTGACGTCAAAGGAATGGTCGGTTATAAAATCGAATATTTCAAAGGTGCCGAGTCAACGGGCGACAACTTCATAAAGGGTTTTCCTGTCTATGCGGATACATCGAAAATGGACGGCCAATGGCATCAAATAACCTTGGAATCGGAAGCCCCCCCCGGCTCGCAGTATATGGTCGTCTACTTGCGGCTGTACGGTACCGGAAATGTATACTTTGACGACACCTCCGTTGTTCAGTCGAAAAACAAGCGGCAGATGATAGTGGACACCGACCATACGTATTACTACTCCGACCTGTCTGACGGGCGAATTGATGTCGTGCTGATGCCGCAGGATGGCACATTCAACGGAAAGAAAGCGGATATTTCCGTTATCCGAGAATCGACAGGCGAGTCGGTATTCAGCCAGGAAGGAGCAGCCGCCGTCCCCGACTTGAGCGTCGTATTCAATCCTCAGATCTTGGAACTACAGCAGCCTTACCGGGTGGAGGCGACGCTGAAAGATGCCGCGGGACAGACACTGGATCAACGGGAGAAGACGATCTATCGTTGGGAGCGTCCCACGACGCTGCCGCACAACGGCCCTGTACTTGTAGACGGCGAACCGTTCTTCCCGGTTATTGCTTACCATGCTGGTGTAACGGATTATCCGTATTTGAAAGAAATCGGCGTCAATACCGTGCAAGGCAGCCGCGCCTCGCTGGATGCGGCGCACGCCTACGGGTTGAAAGTATTGGTGACGCTGTACACCGACATGAAAGTAAAGGAAAACTTTGAAGCCATCCGCAAGACTGTGCCTATCATAAAGAATCATCCGGCCTTGCTCGGGTATATGATTATGGATGAACCGACCACAAACAACATTCCCCAGCAAGAACTGCTGGATGCATACAAGCTGATTCGTTCGATCGACCCGGATCATCCAACCTATATGGTGGAGGCTGAGCCTGGCGCTTACCACTCTACTGGTCAAGCGACTGATCTTTTGGTCACCGACGTCTATCCATATAACCTCTCCAATATGCAGCCGATCTCAGACGTAGGCGACGGAGTGCGGGACGCTATCGACGCCGTAAAAAATGTAAAACCGGTATGGACGGTACTGCAAACGTTCCGTCTCCCTGACACGGTCTACGACATCCTCCCTACGGTCGACCAGGTTCGCAACATGGCCTATCAAGCTTTTCTGGCCGGCAGCAAAGGTCTCGGCTACTATTCCATAAACGATCCGGGATGGAAGCTTAAAGAATCTGAACTGTGGCCCGGGCTCATTATATTTAAGGATGAATTGGCGCTGATTGGCGAACTCGTGACAAAGGGCAACAAGGTTCGCGAGAGCGTGGAAGGTTCGATTCAGTGGGGAGTTTGGCAGAAAGGATCCGACCAGTTTGTCGTGGCCATCAATACGACGAAAGAAGACCGGGGTGTGGTCATTCCGCTCGATCAGGCCGGCAATGATGTGGAGCTGCTGTATGGGGCGCCACCCGCGCAGTTTAACAATTGGGGTCCGGAGTTGACCGCGCATCTCGGACCAGAGCAAACGGTGGTATATCGCATCACCCCATTTGTCAATGGAGTGCACGAAGCAATCAGTCGTTGGCAGGCGTCGCAAACCCTTATCCAGGATCAACATTGGCAGGCGCAGAACAGCCACTTGCTTGGCGAATTGCAGAAGCTGAGCGGGGAATTCGGGCAACCGTACCCCGAAGTCAAACAAGTGATGGACCGGGCAACAAACAGTTTAAGGAAACTGTCTCATCTGGAACATTGGGTCGAACAGCAGAACGGCGACACGCTGGAGGGAAAGCACGAGCTGCTGCTCGCATCCATCGATTACGTGCGCGAACGGGTGATGCCGATAGCTCAGTCCGCTGTTCGGATTGAAGTTCAGACAGGCTCCCAGCAGTTGATAGCCGGCGATGATCTGGAGGTGACCTATACCGTCCGTAACACTGGCGACAAAGCATTACAAGGCGTCCGAGTCACCGTCAATCCGCCGGAGGAGTGGCAAACAGCCGCGATCCGTAAAGATATAGGCAAGCTTGACAGCGGACAAAGCTTCACATTGACCGAGCGGCTCACCGTCCCTGCCTCTATGCAAGCCGGGGTATATCCGGTGAACGTTAGAGCGGTATACGAGCATAAGGCGATGTCACTGGAAGCAGAACAAACGAACATGGTTCAGGTCTTTCCGCTGCTCGCTGCAAAGGCGAATCCCGATCATATGGAACTCCATAAAGCCGGAACGCACCCGTTTACGGTGGAATTGGTTAACAATACGTCCCGAACGTTGAATGTGGAACTGGTGCCGTCGGTAACAGAGGGTGGTCTTGCTGTCGATCTTGCTCCTGCCGTGAAGCTCGCCCCGCTTGAGACGAAGATCGTGCAAGGTGGCATAATTGTCCCGGCTACAGTGACAAAAGGCGTATACTCCGCGCAGATTGAAGCAAGGATGGAAGGGGCGGTCTACGCGACGGCGGCACTGAGCGTCACCATCGATCCGAATCCGATCTACAACCCGGGGTTCGAAAAGCAGGTCCCGGGAGCTAACCAGCCTGACGGATGGAGTTTGCGCGCCGGCGTATGGGATAAGGAGACGGCTCGCAACGGTCAGGCTTCAGCCCGCTTGAACCCGGATGCGAACAATACGTTCAATGTTATCAACAACAATGTCGCGAATGAGATTCCAGTGATCCCCGGACATCGGTACAGATTGACCGGCTGGATGAAAAACGACTCGACTGCTGGTTCAGTCGCACTGGGCGTCAGGGAAGTCGATGCGAACGGAACGACCGTCACGTACACTTGGACCCAATCAGAACACAACAGCGACTGGACGAAGGCAAGCGTCGATTTCACCGCCAGCCGCAAAACGAGCACAATATGGATATACTTCAAGATGGACCAGCAGGCAAACGGACCAGCCTGGGTAGATGATCTGGAATTAACAGAACTGCGATAAAGTCCTTATCAAGAAAGAGAAGGCTGACCATAAGCCTTCTCTTTCCGGGTAGGCTGCAGTATCAATCGTGCCAGCACAACATTCTCCCCCACCCGCAATATAGGGTTTGACCGATTAGATGTCGCCGTGAAAACTAATCGTGCGTAAAGGAAACCAATGTGAGTGGATGGGCCCGATTCATTTCCTCGGGTTAACGGTAACCTTGGTTCTAGCGGGTATGAGCCAGTTTGTGAGACGGGAGCTTATGCCAAGGATATACAATGCAAACAAAAAAAGCGGTTATTAGAAACCCTCTAAATATCCAATATATTTATCCTCTCAGTTGCACTAAAGCTGCTATCTTCGCCTGTAACGATAAGCGTATAGTGATTTTTCTAATTTTCTCCTTTTGCCCTTTATCGGTATCATGGGCTGCTTCTAATAAAACCTCAATGAAGGCCGCTACGTCGGCTTTTTCTTCTTCCCGGTGATGGACCTTACCCGTTTCGTAGTTGATCGCGCATCGCGCTTATGCCGCGCACACTCATGGTAACGCCAAACTCCCGCTTGATCCACTCCGCCACTAGCGGCAGCGTCCAGGTATAGCGCGCTTCAAAGCCCACATCGGCTGGCTGCTGTTGCTCCAGCATAGCAGCCAATTGATGGCGTTGCTCTTCCGTGAGCTTTGGTGGTTGCCCAGGCGAGGCCCCTCTTTCCAGACTTCATTCAATCGCTTGATTTCTTCGGTCTTCATTTCTATCGCCACCTCGTCTTCGTTGTTACCTTTCTTTACCCGATTTGGCGATGGGTGTAGCATTGTTTGTTTATTAATTGCGTTCTATATAAATTAAAATTTATTTATAAAAAGAAAAGTTACTACCCAGAAGACTGTCAACACCATTATGCGGGTGATTAAAATATGCCAAATAGTCTTCTGTTTTCTGGCTCCAGGGATGATCTGGTTAAAATCCGTGAAATCGGGTTTTTAGCAACCTCGACAACAGTTTCACTCGTACCTGGGTCCGTATGCCATGTGAAGGCACGGGAAGTCGTCGTGTCCTCCCCCATCGTAACGCTAATATTGTATGGGGTCGGTGTTCCCGCATGTTTTGATACTTTAAATTTCATAACCGGGCTAAAGAAAGTTCCCTTCGCCGCTTGAAGCTCGTACTGATTTACATCGACAGTCAGTGCACTCGTTTCCAACTCGCCTTGTGCGTTCGTTATTCCAACCAGGGTGCCGTCACCCACCATCACCTCAGCATTCCAGACGGGCGCACCATTCTCGTCTTTGACCGTTATGCGGGTGACAGCTCCTTGAACGATGTGATAGGATTAATGAGTATGTCTGTGCGTCCACAGATAAAAAGTTACTAATTACTGGAGCAGTAGCTTCGGCAATATGCACACGCTATTTTTCCACAAAGATTTATGCAATTTATACAAATGATGATGCCTTTTTCAAGAGTGGTTTTTGACCGCAAGAGTGGATTATGCCCAGCTTCCAAACTCCGATATTGGCTTTCTAATGCTTCATCTGAAAGTGACCCCGTTCTCCGTTTTCCAACAGTTGTCTGAGCCAAAGCTCCCATTCTAATTAATGACGGATATATGGATAGCTACCCGCAGAAACTCACTCCTTTGCATTATTGACAGGTAAAATACAGGATGCTACTATATTGTTGAATTATGAAAGCGCTATCGGAGGTGCTATTTGATGTCCAACAAACATGGCAACTGGGGGTCGGATTCTGAGACTCACAAAACCAATCCCGGCCTGATTTCTCGTCGGAGACTGCTCCAGTCGATCGGCCTCACCGGGGCTGCAGCCGCAAGCACAGCGATCCTACCACCGCTCGGGGCATTCGGCCAATCCGGCGTTTCAGACAACGTCTACGGCCTACTTGACGGCAGAGTCAACGAAACCCCTGCGGCTAAAAGCAATCCGGGGCCCCCGTTTTCCACCTGGCCCGATCCTTTTGCCGACGTGAAACGGTTCGGCGCGGCAGGCGACGGAGTCGCCGACGACACGACCGCGGTACAGGCCGCGATTTCCTCGCTTTCGCAGGGAGGAACAGTTGTTTTCCCGAAAGGTACATACCGCATCACGAGCCGCATCGAGGTCAATGCGGATCATACTGTTCTGCTTGGACAGGGCTTCGATTCCAAGATTGTCTACACCTACGAGCAGACGGACACTGACACAATGCAGACGGCCAGTTTGTTCGTCTTCCGGAACGGAATCCGCGACATCCAGGTGCGCGATATGCAATTGCAATATACCGGCACGTTTTTCCCGGAAGCCGGCGACAGTTATAAGGGACTCGTCAACGGACTGAAATTCAGCCTATGCTTTGACGTGCTCATTCACAACGTGGAGATCCACGGGTTTAACGCCAGCGGCATCGAAGTAATGACGGGGAATTCGTCGGTTTACGGTCAGCGGATCACAGTCCACCAATGCCATCTGCATCACAACAGAGTGGCCGGCATCTGGTACGGCAATGTCGAATACATTAGCATCACAGACTGCGACTTGAATTACAACGGCTCCGTTCCGGATGGAGCAACCGGATACGGTTGTGCAGGCGCCAAAGCGGAATCTCCACGGCATATCCAGGTCATCGGCAACAGAGCGTGCTTCAATTACCGGAAGGGCATAGATCTTCATGCAGGCGTAAATGCGGTGATCGAAGGGAACCTGTGCCACGGGAACCGCCTGTACGGGATTTATACCGAGGGCAGAAGAACCGGCAACGTTTTGATCAAGGGGAATGTAATCTCCGGAATGAAGCGTGCTACGGTCGGACTGGCTTCTCCGTACAATTCCATCAGCGGGATCAGCTTCGGCGTATCGAACCCTACCCCGTTGGCCAACGACTTTTTCAATTTTGTAATTGAAGGTAATTTGTTTACAGATTTTGGAATCGATCAGGACGACGCTTTCGCGATCCAATGCTATTTCGATTTTGCCAACGGCACGATCCAGATTCGGAACAACGTCATTCGTGCCAGCAGAGTCGCATATTTGGTCCGTCTGTCGCCTCGTTCGGGGACTCCACGCAACGTCAAGGTGGATATTTCCGGCAATCAGATGTTTGTCGATCAGGTAACGCAATATCCGTTCTTACTGTTGCGGGCCGAATATATCAACATACAGGGCAATCAAATTACGATCAATAACCAACCGGCCGTTCGTGACGGAATCGTATCCGCCGATTCGACTTCGTTAAAAACGTTGACGTATATGGGGAATCAGGTCGTTGCATCCAATCTGTCCACCCCCTATTCCTTGGCCGCATATTCCCAGCCGTGGATGAAAGCAAGAACGATCAAGCAGGGTAACTTCTTGAATCTCGCGGTTGAACCGGATTAATCGGGTTGATAGGGGCAACTGGCCACGGACCTACCAGTCGAGTAGCAGGTGACGGCAAGCCCCCGAGCTCTCACGCCACCGTACATGCGGGTCTGCATACGGCGATTCCAGAAGGTTAACAAAGCTCCAAGTAACGTGGAAGTAGACTTTTCAGCCCTTTCGCCTCCCAATAGAGGTCGGAAGGGCGTTGTTTGTGTTCCGGGACATTTCCTACGCTCCACTGAGGGTGTTGGCCTTCACCAGGCATGTCCATTCGGGCACGCCGAGCGCTCACAGTGCCGAATCCGTGTGCGGACTCGCTTCCACTGCTTCCATAGGCACATGTGCAGCAGCCTGCGATCGAACTGTTCGCAATACGACTTTGCTGAAGCCAATCGAAAATAGCCGATCCATCCCATCAGGTAACGGTTCAATCTGGCGATATGGTCTTCCATCGACATCGATCTCGTGCGGCTGGTGATCTCCCGCGCCAACGCGGCCGAATTATGCAAACGCGCACATCTGGTACCCGTACTTATATGTACAGCTATGTTTGTCCACCGCCCCGGCCGAGAAAGGAATATTCTTAACGTTTTCCAGAAGTAATGAAGTTAAATGTTAATACTTATATTAAACCTGAATTTCGAAAGCCCATAATCTTAGAACTGAGTAGTTCATCAGTAGAATACAATCTGTAAATAACAGGAAAACAACCTAGTGCACAAAGCATAGGTAGGGAAAACGGATAGTTTTTC